>NZ_KK088521.1 GCF_000600335.2 Rubellimicrobium mesophilum DSM 19309
AGTCCCACCAAAACAGTGAAGCTGACAAACCCCATCATCGGCCGAAGCCTAGAGGTCCCGATATGCAAAGCTCCGTTCCGTCGATCAGACCGACCAAACCAGAACCGCCCGCATATCCCTTCAATGCATCAAAATGTCAAAGAGCACCCACGCCGGACAGCAATTCCTCCAGGAGCGCCCATCTTCCTGAGCACATCCCGAAGCCCGCCGCCACCATGGTCCAGTCCGCCGCCACCCCCGCGTCGCCGCGTCGTCACCGTCGAACCGTGGAGTGGGCTTCTAGACATAGATTCGGGGAGGCGCAAGAGCTTTTTGTGCGCCCTCTCGCCTGACCTAACGGCACCCGCGAAAGGCGCCCAGAGGGTAGGCGGCCCGCGTCGAGGAGCGAGGATGGGCAACTCCGGCAGAAGGGCAAAGCCGGGACAGGCCGGGCCCGTCATCACCCCGTGAACCGGACGGTCCGCTCGCTCGTTGACGGTCCATGCTCGACGCGCGCCCGCAGGACCCCGCAGACGTGGCCCCCGCCTTCCGGGCGGCGCTGGACCGCTTCGACCCTGCGCGGTCGGCCCTCATCCTCGGCCATTTCGACGCGGACGGCCTCTCCGCGGTCGCCATCCTGAAGAGAGCGCTCGACCGCGCGGACCGGCCCACGGAGGTCCGGATCACCGGCAAGGGCGAGAACCCCTGGTCCCCTGCCCTCCGCGCCGAGATGAAGGAACGTCGGCCCGGAGGCCTCCTCGTCGCCGACCTCGGCGTGCGCGAAGGGGATGTCCTCCCCGGCACGCCCACAGTGCTGATCGACCACCACGTCCCCACCGGCGCTCCCGGCGCAGCCACCGTCATCTCCGGCCATGGCTGGACGCCCGAGCCCACCTCCGCCCTCCTCGCCTACTGGTGCGCACAAGCGCTCGGCGAGGCCGGCGACCTTCTCTGGCTCGCCGCCCTCGGCCTGATCGGCGACATGGCCGAGGGCGCCGGCTTCCCCGAGCTGTCCGAGGCGCAGGCCCGCTACGGCAAGACCGCGCTGCGGGATGCCGTGTCGCTCGTCAACGCGCCGCGCCGGACGGCCCAGGCCGATCCCACCCCGGCCCTGGCGCTCCTCCTCCGATGCGACTCCCCCAAGGACCTGCTCAAGGGCGGCCACCCCGAGACTGCCCTCCTCCACGAGGCCAAGGCCGAAGTCGCGGCGGCCCTCGACTCCGCAAAGCGGGTCGCCCCCAAGGTCCGCGGCGACATCGCCCTGATCCGCTTCGCCTCACCCTGCCAGATCCACCCGCTGATCGCCCAGCAGTGGCGCGGGCGACTCAAGGACAAGGTCGTCCTCGCCGCCAACACCGGCTACCGCGAGGGCTGGGTCCACTTCGCCGCGCGCACCGCGACCGGCACGGACCTCATCCGCTTCCTGGCCAACCACCGCCCCTCGGGCGCGGGCGCGGAATACGGCTCCGGCCACGCGCAGGCGACCGGCGGCGCGCTCCGCCCCACCGACTGGAACGCGTTCATCGCCGGCCTCGGCTTTCCCGACGAACAGGTGCCCCCATGACCCGCCCCCTCCGGCTCGGCTTTCCCGTCAAGGTCATGGGCCGCCCCGACCTCAAGAGCAACGACACCCGGGGCTGGCGCAAGGGCCCGCACCTCAGGACCTCGCTCGAGTATCTCGACGCGATCCTCGACTACCTCGTGCAGGTCGAGATTGATATGTATCGCATGTCCTCGGACATTGCGCCCTACGCGACCCATCCCGACATGCCGCAGTTCCACGCCATGGTGGCCGAGTCCGACGCCGAGCTCGCCGCCTTCGGCAGGAAGGCCCGCGACCTCGACATCCGCCTGAGCTTTCACCCGTCCCAATACGTCCTCCTCAACAGCCCCGACCCGGAGCTGACCCGGAAGAGCATCTGGGACCTCTCCTCCCAGGCCGAGATGCTGGACCGCATGGGCCTCGGCCCCGAGGCCGTCCTCGTCACGCACGTCGGCGGCGTCTACGGCGACACCAAGGCCAGCCGCGCCCGCTGGGTCGAGGGCTACGCCCAGTGCCCCGAGCACGTCCGCCGCCGCCTCGTGCTGGAGAACGACGACATCCGCTTCTCCGCTGCCGATGTCCTCTGGGTCCACGAGCAGTGCGGCGTGCGCTGCGTATTCGACTACCAGCACTTCTGGTGCCTGAACCCCGAAGGGCTGGACCTCCGCCCGATGCTGGAACGCTTCGTCCAGACCTGGCCCGACGGCGTCCGCCCCAAGATCCACTTCTCCTCTCCCCGGACGGAGATGCGCGAGCTGAAGAAGAAGGTCACCGACAAGGACCGCGAGGCGCTCGCCGCCGGGAAGGAGCTGAAGGGTCAGCTCCTTGGCGCCCCCCTCAAGCCCACCTCGCGGATCAAGACCGTCCTCGTGCCGCCGATCTGGACCGGCCACGCCGACTTCACCAACCCCTTCGAGTTCGCGACCTTCATGCGGATGGCCGAGGGGCTGGACTTCGACGTGATGCTGGAGGGCAAGACCAAGGACCTCTCGCTCCTCAAGCTCAAGACGGACCTCCTCCGCTACGCGCCCGACGTGGCTGCCCGCTTCGGGACGGGCCCCGACGACGCCGCCGAGATGGCCGAGGTCGAGCGGAGGCTCGACCAGGGCATCGAGGCCGAGGAGGAGCCGGACGTGGACGAAGGCGTCCGCGCTCAGGCCTGACTTACCAGAGCTGGTGGACGTGCGGCGCGATCCGCGTCCGGTAGATGTCGCGCACCGCCTCCATGACGCCCTCGTCGAGCGGCGCAAGCCGTCCCGCCGCCGCGTTGGACCGCGCCTGATCCGGGTTCTTCGCGCCCGGGATCACCACCGACACGGCCTCCTCCATGAGGATCCAGCGCAGCGCCACCTGCGCCATCGGCACGTCCGAGGGCAGCACCGCCCTCAGCGCCTCCACCGCATCCAGGGCCACGTCATAGGGCACGCCCGAGAAGGTCTCGCCCTTGTCGAAGGCCTGCCCCTCGCGGTTGAACGCCCGATGGTCGTCCGCCGCGAAGGTCGACTCCCGCGACATCTTCCCTGTCAGCAGCCCCGAGGCGAGCGGCACCCGCGCGATCACGCCGACGCCCTTCGCCTTGGCCTGCGGGAAGAACAACTCCTCCGGCCGCTGGCGGAACATATTGTAGATGATCTGCACCGACACGACGCCGGGATACTCCAGCGCCTTCAGCCCCTCCTCGACCTTCTCGACCGAGACGCCGTAGTGCCGGATCTTCCCCTCGGCCTTGAGGTCGTCCAGCGCCCCGAACACCTCGGGCCGGTAGAACACCTCCGTCGGCGGGCAGTGGAGCTGCACGAGGTCCAGCGCCTCGACCCCGAGGTTCCTGAGGCTCCGCTCCACGAACCCGCTCAGGTTCGCCTTGGTGTAGCCCTCGGCCACGTGCGGGTTCAGCCGCCGTCCCGCCTTGGTCGCCACCAGCTGCCGCTCGCCCCCACGCTCCTTCAGAACCTCGCGGATGATCGTCTCGGACCGGCCGTCCCCATACACGTCCGCCGTGTCGAGGAAGTTCACCCCCTCGTCCAGCGCGGCGTGGACGGCGGCGCGGGCGTCCTGCTCGCTCACCTCGCCCCAGGTGCCGCCGATGGCCCAGGCGCCGAAGCCCACCGCCGCCACGCGCCAGCCCGCGCGCCCGAACTCCCGTGTCACCATCTCCATGACGACTCTCCCTTTTCCATTGGCCGTCCCGTCATGCCCGCCCGGCCCGCGCGCCGCAATGGCGCCGGGACCCGAGCGCCCTAGCTCCGCCGGGAACGGCCGCTCCCTTGTGGTTGGCCTCGAACTGTGATGCACCCGCCTCGCCCGAGGTCGCGGAAAGGGACGCCATGGACTTCTTCACCTACGACAGCCTGGTCGCCCTGATCGAGATCGTCCTCATCAACGTGGTGCTGTCTGGCGACAACGCCATCGTCATCGGCCTCGCCGCCGCCGGCCTCCCCGCGCAGGACCGGGGCCGGGTCATCGCCGTCGGCATCATCGCCGCCACCGTCCTCCGGATCATCTTCGCCGTGCTGGCCGAGAATCTCCTGCAGGTGGCGGGCCTCCTGGTGGTCGGGGGCGTCCTCCTCCTCTGGGTCTGCTGGAAGATGTGGCGCGAGCTCCGCGCCGGCCACGAGATCGAGGAGCTCGCCGCCGAGGAGGCCCTCGCCGGCATGGACCTCGATGCGGACGGCCGCGTGGCCGGCAACATCGCGCGCAAGACCTTCGCCCAGGCGGCCTGGCAGATCGTCGTGGCGGACGTCTCCATGTCGCTCGACAACGTCCTCGCCGTGGCGGGCGCGGCGGGCGAGAACCAGGTGGTGCTCATCATCGGCCTCGCGCTCTCCATCGCGCTCATGGGCGTCGCGGCCAGCTTCATCGCTCGCCTGATCGGCCGCTTTCACTGGATCGCCTATGTCGGGCTCCTCATCATCCTCTACGTCGCCCTCAGCATGATCTGGGAAGGCTGGCACGACGTGCAGGAGCTCGCCCTGCTCTGAGGTCGGTCAGGCCCCGGGCCGATGGACGCGCAGATGGTCGAACTGGGCGGGAAATCCGCCCGGACCGCCCATGGCGACGAGCCCGATCCGCATCCCCCCGCCCAGGCGATGCGTCCATGTCGCCCCTCGCGCCCAGTCCACCCCGTCCCGGCTGGTGAGCGCCGTGACCTTCTCCCCATCCTCGCCGCGCCGCACCTCCAGCCGCAGCCAGGTCCACTCCTCCCCCGGCGGCCCCACGACCGAGCTGCCGTAGCGCGGCCACCCCTCCGGCACCGCCCCCATCTCGCGCCCGAACTCCGTCTGCCGCGTCGCCCCGGCCGACAGCACCACCAGCTTCAGGTAATCGTCATCGTCCCCGTAGAGCACGACTCCCGCCTGCACGTAATCGAAGCAGCACCCCTCCGGCACGTCCAGCGCCACCTTCGCCTCCACCACGAAGTCCCCCTCCGGCGCCCCCTCCAGCAGCACCGGCGCGTCGTGGCTGTCCTCGTAGAGGTCCGTGTCCGTCGTCCCGAGCCGGAGGACGCCCTCGGAGACCCCGGCCTCCGGCGCTTCTCGCACCCAGCTGCCACCGGGGGCTCATCGTCCCGTCGAACTCGTCCGAGAACTCGGGCAGCGGCGCCCCGACCTCCGCCGCCGCGACTGCCGGCACGTCGGCCGCTTCCCTTGCCCGCCTCGAGCGCCGGCGCTGCCCTCTCCCCCTCCGAAGGCCCACCGACCACCACCGGCCACCCGTCCACCCAGTCCAGCCGGTCGAGAAGCGCCGGCCGCCGCGTGAACCCCACCTCCTCTCCGAACCAGGGCCGCGCCTCTTCGACCGCGTGGTAGATCGTCCACCACTGCCCCGCCCGGTCCTGCAGCACCGTGTCGTGCCCCGGCCCCACCCAGCCGTTCCCGTTCTGCACGATCACCGGCGTCCCACCCGCCCGCGCATCGAGGAACGACGCTTCGTCCCTGTCCCGGAACGGCCCGAGCGGCCCATCCGCCCGCCCCGCGAAGACCGCGTATCCCGTCTGCGGCCCGTTGCAGCAGTTGGACGACGAGACGAACAGCCACCACGCCCCGTCCCTCTCGACCACCTCGGCCCCTTCGTAGCGCCCCGCCACCGCGACAGGCACTGCCGTGCCCGGGTCGGCCCAGAGCGACCCATCCGGCAAGACCGTCAGCTCCCGCGCCTCGATCCCGCCGTAGTAGCTCCCGTAGTAGATGAACCGCCGCCCCTCCGGCGTCGCGACCACCTCCGGGTCGTAGGTCCAAAGGAAGTCGCAGCCCGGCCCGGCCCGCCTCGGCGCGATCAGCGGAGCCTCCGCCACCACCCAGGGCCCGACCGAGGTCTCCCCCACCGCATAGCCGATGGCCCCGTCCGAATCGCAGGCCGGCTCCCCGCCGGTCCTCACATCCGTCACCCCGAAGAACAGGTAGAACCGCCCTCCGATCTCCTCGATCTCCGGCGCCCAGAGCATCGCCCGCCGCGAGGCCCAGCCCGGCGGCTCCCCCACCGCCGTCCCCTCGTCCCGGTCGAAGGCGTCGCCGGCATGGCTCCAATGCACGAGGTCCTCCGACCGGAACATCGGCAGCAGCCGATACCGGTCCCCCGCCCAGAGCGGGTCCGAGGTGCAGAGCATCGTCCACCCGCCCTCCGCCTCGATCGCCGTCGGGTCGGCGCAGCTCTCGACCGCCCGTCCCTCCGCCACCATCGGAAGCGGGCTGGAAGTGGTCCGTCCCGGCCCCTCCTGCGCCGCGACCGCCCAGCCCAGCAGCGCCAGGGCCGCGATCAGGGACGCCCCCATCCGAGTCATCTCCGGACCTCTCCTGCCCGCCCCACGCCACGACCGCCCCCCGAGGCTAGCACCGGGGCCCTCGCCGGCAAACGTCGCCGGGAACCTTCCCCCGCCACCGCGCTTGCCCTTCCCATGACGCTGTCCCTCAACGCCCGCGCCGCCGTCCTCGCCGACGCACTGATCGCCGAGGCGCCCGCCCTCCGCATCGGCGTGAGCCACGGCCCCGGCGGCGAGACCCTGATCGACTGCGGCCACCGCCACCCCGGCAGCACCGAGGCCGGCCTCCACCTCGCCCGCATCAGCATGGCGGGCCTCGCCTCGGTCTCGCTCGTCCCTTCCGGCCTCGCGCCCCTGCCCTGGAGCGTCCTCGTCCGCACCTCGCAGCCCTGGCTCGCCTGCCTCGGCAGCCAATACGCCGGCTGGCACCTCCCCGGCGCGGGCGACGCTCCCCTCATGGTCTCCGGCCCCGCCCGCGCCCTCGCCCGCAAGGAGCCGCTCTTCGACGACCTCCCCCACGACGAGCACGCCACCCGCGCCGTCCTCGTCCTCGAAGGCGACGCCCCGCCCACTGACGGGACGGCCCGGGCCGCCGCCGAGGCCTGCCGCCTCCCGCGCTCCGCCCTGACCCTCCTCCACGCCCCCACCGGCTGCCCCGCCGGCATGGTCCAGATCGCCGCCCGCGTGGTGGAATGCGCCGTCCAGAAGGCGCGCCTCCTCGACTTCCCCCTCGCCGACCTGACCGAGGCCATCGCCACCGCCCCCGTGTGCCCGCCCCACCCCGACACCCGAGCCGCGATGGGCCGCGCGAACGACGCCATCATCTACGCCGGCCGCGCCCATCTCTTCGTGACCGGCGCTCCGAGCCGCGCCCGCGCCCTCGCCCGCCGCCTCCCCAGCCGCACCGCCCCCGACTGGGGCCGGAGCTTCGCCGAAGTCTGGGAGGCCGCTTATGGCGACTTCGCCCGAATCGACAGCCGCTTCTTCAGCCCTGCCGAGGTCCACGTCACCGCCCTAGACACCGGCGAGACCTTCACTTCCGGCCCGCCCGACCTCGCGCGCCTCATCGCCTTCTCGGACGCGAGCCCGCCCGAGCCCCCGAAGCCCTGATTCGCAACCCCGTCCTGACGATCCGTTAGGATCGGGTTAAGGCACCGAACGCAGCGGTTACGATTGCTTAACCGAATCCGTTCGATAACGTCCGCACCAACCGCTCGAACCTCCAAGGACCCGCCATGGACGCCTCGCCCAATCTCGCCACCGCCGAACGCCAGACCCAGTCCCTCGACGGCACCTGGGACTTCCGGCACGAGAGCGACTCCGCCTGGCGCGAGACGCAGGTCCCCTCCCCCTGGCAGAGCTTCCCCGACCTCGCCTGGAGCTTCGGCCGCGCGACCTATCGCCGTCACTTCAGCATCCCCGCCGACTGGCGCGACCGCGAGCTTGCCCTCCACTTCGGCGCCGTCAGCGACACCGCCACCGTCCGCGTCAACGGCCAGGAGGTTGCGCGCCACGAAGGCGGCTATCTCCCCTTCGAGGTCGTCCTCCCCGCCGACCTCCTCGAAGAGGACAACCTCCTCGAAGTCGAGGCCTACCTCCCCGACGCCCACCACGCTGAATCTGACTTCGCCGAGATCCCCCATGGCAAGCAGAGCTGGTATGGCCCCCAAGGCGGCATCTGGCAGTCCGTCCACCTGAAGGCCCGGAGCCCCCCGACCACGTCGCCTCGATCCGCCTCGACCCGCACTGGCCCGAGGGCCGCCTCGAACTCCGCCTGACCCTCGCCCGACCCTGCACCGGCATGATCGCCCTGGAGATCGCCGCCCCCGACGGCCACCTCGTCCACACCGAGACGCTCCACGTCTCCGACGCCACCCTCGCTCATGCGGTCACGCTACCCGAGTTCCAGCCCTGGTCGCCCGAGACCCCCGCCCTCTACACCCTCCGCGCCACCCTGCGCGGCGACGGCGGCGACCTCGACACACGCTCCGAGACCTTCGGCTTCCGCCGCATCGAGGCCAAGGATGGCGTCCTGCACCTCAACGGCCAGCCCCTCTACCTGCGTGGTGCGCTCGACCAGGACTACTACCCCGACGGCTTCGGCACGCCCCCCTCGCTGGAGCTGCTGGAGGACCAGGCCCGCAAGGCCAAGGCCATGGGCCTCAACTGCCTGCGCTGCCACATCAAGGTCCCCGACCCGCGCTACTACGAGGTCGCGGACCGCCTCGGCCTCCTGATCTGGACCGAGATCCCCAACATCGAGACCTTCACGCCCGAAAGCGCCCAGCGCCTGAGGACGACGATGGAAGGCATCCTCGCCCGCGACCGCAACCATCCCTCCATCGTGATCTGGACCCTCGTCAACGAGGACTGGGGCACCCGCCTGCGCGAGGTCGCGGACCAGCGCGCCTGGATCGTGGAGCTCTTCGACTGGCTCAAGGCCGAGGACCCCCTGCGCCTCGTCGTGGACAACTCGGCCTGCTTCCCGAACTACCACGTCAAGACCGACATCAACGACTTCCACTACTACCGCACCGCCCTCGACCGCCGCGAGGAGTGGGAGGCCCTCTCCCGCGAGTTCGCCGGCGCCGCGAGCTGGACCTTCTCCCCCCAACCCGAGGCCCAGTGGCGCGGCGACGAGCCCCTGATCCTCTCCGAGTTCGGCGTCTGGGGCCTCCCCGACCCGGCGAACCTCCGGACGGACGGCAAGGACCCCTGGTGGATGCCCTACGGCGCTACCTGGGCCGTCGGCGTGGCCCTCCCCATGGGAATCGAGCAGCGCTTCCACGAGCTCGGCCTCGAGCAGGTCTTCGGCACCTTCACGCAGTTCATCGAGAAGGTGCAGTGGCACCAGTTCATGAACCTCAAGTTCGAGATCGAGGACATCCGCTCCCATTCCCCCATCGCCGGCTACGTCATCACCGAGTTCACCGACGTCCACTGGGAGGGGAACGGCCTCATGGACATGGCGCGGAACCCCCGCGTCTTCGCCCAGGCCCTCGCCCATGTGAACACGGACGTGGTGGTCGCCCCCAACCTCCGCCACCACGCCGCCCGCGCCGGCCAGGACATCGCCCTCGACCTCAAGGTCGCGACCGGCGGCGAGACCCTCCCCGAAGGCGCCCGCCTCGAATGGACGCTGGGCGAGGACGGTGGCACCGTCGCCCTCCCCGAGGCCGGTCCCATGGCCGTCGTCGGCGCCAACCTCACCCTCCGCGCGCCCAAGCTCCCGCAATCCGAGCTGGCGAGCATCGAGTTCGCCGTCCTCGCCCCCGACGGCCGACGCATCGCCCAGAACGGCGAAGCCGTCGCCCTCTATCCCGAGCGCCCCACCCCGGAGCGCCGCATCCGCTTCCGCACCGACCGTCCCCTCGTCGGCGAGCGACTCCTCGTCCTCGGCCACGAGGAGACCGAGGCCGAGGACGCCGAGCTCTTCATCACCGACGTCCTCGACGGTCCCCGGATCGAGGCCATCCACGCCGGCGCCCGCTACCTCCAGATCGTCGAGCAGGGCCAGCGCCGCCTCCGCGACGACACCTCCCCCCGCGACGGGCCCATGACGCTCCAGATCGAGGACGCCCCCGGCGGAACGCGGTCCGAATCCTACTTCAGCTTCCCCGGCTACTCGCTCCAGAACCGGCACAACTCCATCTGGCGCGGCGACTGGGTGGGCAACTTCCCCTGGCTCCGGCGCGACGGCGCCTTCCGCCACATCCCCGGCGGCCCCCTCCTCGACCTGAGCTTCGCCCGGGTGATCCCCCATCAGGTCCTCACGCACCAGCGGTCGTGGGAATTCCGGGGCCGCGTCCAGGCCGGCACCGTCGTGGGCTGGGTCCACCGCCCCGCCGCCTTCGTGATCGAGAAGCGCCTGGGCAAGGGCAAGCTCGTCATCTCGACCTTCCGACTGATGCGCGACCCATTCGACGCCGACCCCGTGGCGACCGCCCTCTGGGACGGCCTCCTCGACCTCGCGCTGGCCCCCTGAGCCTTACCCCACGGCCCGCTTGAACTCCGGACCGATCCAGCCAAGTAGCTGGATCGGTCGAGCCCCTGCCCGGAGAACCACGCCCATGGCGAACGACCTGACGGCCCTGGCCGCGTCCTTCGGCACGCCCACGGCCTCCTCCCTCCCCTGGGTCCAGGTCGCCTCCGGCGCGCCCTACTTCGTCACCGAGGACGGCGCCCCCTGGACCCCCATCGGCCAGAACGACGCCATCACCTGGCCCGAGCTCGAAGGACTCTTCCGCCGCAAGGACCTTCTGTCCGTGGACGCGCACCTCGCCTGGCTCGCCTCGCACGGCGTCACCTGCCTGCGCGTCATGATCGAGTATTCCCAGGTTCGCCACCGCTACCTCGAACGCCCCGCCGGCCGCTTCGTCCCTGCCATGGTGCAGCTCTGGGACGACCTCTTCGCCCTCTGCGAGCGGCACGGCCTGCGCCTGCTCCTCACTCCCTTCGACACCTTCTGGATGTTCCTCCACTGGCGCCACCACCCCTACAACAAGGCCAACGGCGGCCCCTGCGCCAAGCCCTCCCAGTGGCTCACCGACCGCGCCATGATCGAGGCCGCCAAGGCCCGCCTCACCTTCATGGCCACCCGCTGGGGGGGCAGCGGCGCCCTCTTCGCCTGGGACCTCTGGAACGAGATGCACCCCGCCCACATGGGCAACGACGTGTCGCGCTTCGCCCCGGTCGCCACGGAACTGAGCGAGCACGTCCGCGCCCTGGAGCTCCGCCTCCACGGCCGCGCCCACCCGCAGACGATCTCGCTCTTCGGTCCGATCCTCGACACGCACCCGCAGGTCGCGGACACCATCTTCCGCCACCCCCTCCTCGACTTCGCGAGCACCCACCTCTACGCCGAGGGCACCATCGACCATCCTCGCAACACGGTGGACCCGGCCATCACCGTGGGCCGCCTCGTCCGCGAGGCCCTGGGCCACGCTCCGCCCGACCGGCCCTACCTCGACAGCGAGCACGGGCCCATCCACACCTTCAAGGACTTCAAGAAGACCCTGCCCGAGCCTTTCGACGACGAATACTTCCGCCACATCCAATGGGCGCACCTCGCCTCGGGCGCGGCCGGCGGCGGGATGCGCTGGCCCAACCGCAAGCCGCACACCCTGACTCCCGGGATGCGCCGCGCCCAGTCGGCGCTGGCGGGCTTCCTGCCGCTCATCGACTGGCCCCGGTTCCGCCGCCGCAACCTCAACGAGGAGGTCCGCACCTCCACCCCCGCAGTCCGCGCCTTCTCCTGCGCCGACGGACGGCAGGCCGTCGTCTGGCTCCTCCGCACCGACTCCGTCGCGAGGCCCTCCGGTCAGCTCAGCCCCGACGCCCAGGCCCTCCCTGTCACCGTCGATCTGCCGGCGATGCGGGACGGCCGCTACCGCGTCGTCGCCTGGAACACCCGCGAGGGCCGCCGGCAGGCCACGTCCGAGGCCCAGGCTCAAGGCGGCGCCCTCCGGATCGAGGCCTCGGTCGCCACCGACCTCGCCCTTGCGATCCAGCCCGCCTGAGCGCCCTCAGGCCGCGTCCTTGGACCGATCCCCCTCGGGCTCGGCCTCGCCGGCCGGTCGGTCGCGGCGCCAGTCCTCACCGTGCAGCGGCCAGTAGCGCTCCATGGCGAGGTAGGTGAAGGACGCCGACCAGCCGATCAGCAGCAGCCCGTTCAGCGCCTCCACCCCCGCGATGAGCCGCGCCGGCCCCAGCGGCACCTGGTCGCCGAAGCCCAGCGACGTGTAGGACACGACCGAGAAGTAGAGACAGTCGGGGAAGCCCTCCACGGGCACGCCCGCGAAGCTCGGGACCTGACCCCAGATCGCCAGGAGCCAGTAGGCCCCTGCGTAGATCCAGACCGCCGCCGTGTGCCCGCCGAAGGCGGCAAGCACCACGACGATGATCCGCGCTCGAGGCGGGATCGGCAGGTCCGACAGGTGGTTCGAGGTGAGGCGGAGGGCCTCGTAGAACATCATGACCGTTATCACGACCATCACGGCCGAAACGATCATCGCCAGGATCATGGCGTGCCCCCTCCATGCCGACCGCGCCCGGCCTGACGGAAGCACCAAGCGGCGCCCGCGCCAAGGGTCCTCCGCCTGCGGCCCCGGGTCACGGGGTCAGCCGAGCACCTCGTAATGCACCTCGGTCGGCGTGCAGTTCGCGCCGTTGATCGGGATCATGTCCTGCGGGCAGGTGGACATCGCCACGATGCAGTCCATCGCGGCCCGCAGCACCACATGGTCGCCCGGCTTGCTCAGCGGCTCGCCCCATTCGATCCGTCCTTCCGCGCCGATCGGGATGTTCATCCACAGGTTCAGCGGCGCCGGCGTCTCCCCCGACCTGAGCCCCAGCATCCCGAGCGCGGCGTGGAGGTTGTCCGTGCAGTTGTCGTGATACCCCTGGCAGCCGAGCAGCGCGTAGCGGTGCACGTCGCAGGCCGCGATCACCGTGTCGTGGCGCCCGGGCGAGCTGTCCTCCTCCAGCACCAGGATCGGCCGCCGCCGGTTCGTCACCAGCGCCCCGCCCGTCACCGGGAACACCGAGCCCAGCGTCGCGTGCAGGTGCTCCATCGACATGAACTCGCCCATGTCGTCGGCGTTGAAGGCCCAGGTGTCCACCACCTGGCTCCCATGCGTGTTGACGATGCGGATCGCCTGACCCGCCTTCAGCCGCACGGCCCGCCCGCGCCGCGCCGGCACGACCTGCATCTCCGAACCCATCCCCGGTCTCCTCTCCCGCGTCGGCCGGCACTCTTCAGAGGTGCGCCGCCGGGGTCAAGTCGCGCCCCTGCGCCGAATCGGCTGGCCTGTGTCCGCCAGGGCGTTGCGCGACAAAATTCGCGCCGTTCGTTACTGCCACGGATCGTTAATCCATTCCTGCGAATCTGCTCCCCCAGCCGCCACGCCAGCCAAAGGGAGACGACGCATGGACCTCGGCCCGACGACCCGCCTCGCCGCCCGCCCGGCAGGCCTCCACCGCACGAACATCGCTACTGGAATGGACCCGCAAGCTCCGTTCGCCGTTAGTCCCGCACGAGCGGACCGGAGGAAGGGGAGCCATCATGCTGTCGCGTCGTCACCTGCTGGCCACGGGCCTCGCCGCCCTCGGCGCCGCCTCCACCCGTGCCTCCGCGCAGCAGACCGTCTCGGCCCTCCCGCCCGGCTGGGCGCCGCAGATCGTGCCCATCCAGCCGGGACTCGCGCCCTACCAGATCCACGTCGTCCCCTACGAGTTCGCGCTCTACTGGACGCTGCCGGACCAGACCGCCATCCGCTACCCGGTCGGCATCGCCGCCGCCGGCCTCTACGAGCCCGGGACCTATTACATCGGCGCCAAGAAGGAATGGCCCGCCTGGACGCCCACCCCCGGCATGGTCGAGCGCCAGCCGGACCTCTACGGCCCCTATGCCGAGGACGGGATGCCGGGCGGTCCGGACAACCCGCTGGGCGCCCGCGCGCTCTACCTCTTCACGCCCGAGAGGGGCGACACCTTCATGCGCATCCACGGCACCAACAAGCCCGAGACGATCGGCGCCGCGGTGTCGAACGGCTGCGTCCGCCTCATCAACGACCAGATCGTGGATCTCTATGCCCGCGTGCCGATGGACTCGACCGTCCTCTTCTATCCCTGAGACCGCGCCTTCCGCGCCCCCGTCCCGATCCGCTCGCCGGCCTGCTCCGACCGGAGTTCCCCGACCCGCGCCGCCAGGCGTTCGAGGAAGTCGGTCAGCGCGCCCTCCGGGTCGGCGATCCGCGAGGTCAGGACCGTGATGCCCCAGCGGTTGAGGACGGCCTCCTGCGCCGGCCCTGCCCGCGGCAGGAAGACGTAGCTCGGCGGCCGGCTCCGCTCATAGGCGGAGCGCGTCCAGGTCTCCCAGATCCGGTGGAGCAGCAGCCGGATGTTCAGGTCCTGCATCGAGTAGCCGATGAAGAGCAGCGTCCGGCTCATCGCGTCGGCGCGGAACTTCACGTCCAGCGGGCTGTCGAAGCTGAGGCGCGAGAAGTAGTCGGACTCGGTCAGCACCAGGCTGTCGTCGTCGTCGAAATCCCCGTGGAACTTGACGATCTGCGTGTCGTCGAGCTTCACGAAGGTCAGGTCGCGGGCGTTCGCGATCTTGGCGAAGGGCCGCTGGGCGAGCTCGTAGGCGACCTCGAGGTTGCGGTCGTAGTTGGTCGTGTAGATCATCGGGAAGTCCAGCTCCACGATGAGCTGATGGATGCGGGAATCCCGCACCCGCTCCTCCGACACCTTCCACTCCCGGTCCATCCAGCTCCGAAGCGGGCCGATGCTGCCGTGCCGGAGGCGGTAATACTCGGCCAGGATCGGATGCCCGAGCGCCCGCCCCTGCTCGCCCTCGATCTCGAGGCCGAGCTCGTCCATCATATGGTCGATCAGCTCCTGCCAGGACGGCAGGCCGACGACCATGGAAACGCCCGCTCCGACGAACAGAATGGCCCGTCGCTCCAGGACCGAACGGGCGAGATCCTCGATATCGTCACGCATGATGCGTGCGAAACCGGCCGCTTGGGCAAATGTTCCGGCGCGCCGGGCGGGGTCGGCGCGGCAGCGTCAGGCGGCCAGGGGGAGGGCCTCCCCCTCACGGTCGAAGACATGGACTCGGCTCGGGTCGAAGCGGACGCCGACGTTCATGCCGGGATCGACCCGCACCGCCGGATCGCCCTCCACGACCAGAGTGCCGGCCGCGGTCTCGAGGTAGACATAAGCCGTGTTGCCCAGGTTCTCGACCACGGAGACGGTGCCCGACAGGTCCGCCTCGCCGGGGTCGGACAAGCGCAGATGCTCCGGCCGGATGCCGAGCTCGGCCTCCCCGCCGCCCCCGCGCAGCGCCCGGGCCGGCAAGGCGACCTGCCCCCCGCTGGAAAGCCGGGCCACCTGCCCCGCTCCCTCTCGCGCCACCGTCACCGGCAGGAAGTTCATGGCCGGGCTGCCGATGAAACCCGCGACGAAGCGGTTGGCCGGCGCGTTGTAGAGCTCCAGCGGCGATCCGACTTGCGCGATCCGCCCCCGGTCCAGCACCACGATCCGGTCGGCCAGGGTCATCGCCTCCACCTGATCGTGGGTGACGTAGATCATCGTCGTCCGCAGATCCTGGTGGAGCTTGGCGAGCTCCAGCCGCATCTGCACCCGCAGGAGCGCGTCGAGGTTGGACAGCGGCTCGTCGAAGAGGAACACCTCCGGGTCGCGCACCAGCGCCCGACCGATGGCCACCCGCTGCCGCTGCCCACCCGAGAGCTGCGCGGGCCGCCGGTCCAGCAGGTGCTCGAGCTGCAGCATCTTCGCGACCCGCTGGGCCTGGCTCTTCTGCACCGCCTTGGGCGCGTGGGCGAGCGAGAGGCTGAAGGTGATGTTCTGCTCCACCGTCAGGTGCGGATAGAGCGCGTAGCTCTGGAACACCATCGCCACCCGCCGCTCGGCCGGGGGGCGCCAGCGTCACGTCGCGCCCGCCGATCAGGACCTGCCCCTCGCTGACCTGCTCCAGCCCCGCGATCATGCGCAGCAGCGTGGACTTGCCGCAGCCCGACGGCCCGAGGAGCGCCGTGAAGGACCCATCCCCGATGCTCAGGTCGAGGTTCTTGATGACCTCCAGGTTGCCGAAGCGCTTGGTGATGCCGTGGAGCTCGACGGAGGACATGGACGCTTATCCCTTGATGCCGGCGGTGAGCATGATCGCCTGCGTCACGCGCCGCTGGAAGAGGAGGTAGACGATGGTGACGGGCAGCGCCGCGAGGATCGCCGGCGACAGCAGCCGCGCGTAGCGGACCCCGAAAGCGTCGTTCACCTGCGTGATGCCCACCGTGATGTTCATCTTGTCCTGCGAGGTGATCGCGAGGAACGGCCAGAGGAAGTAGTTCCACGCCCCGATGAAGGTGATGATCGCCAGCGCCGTGGTGATCCCCCAGTTCATCGGCAGGTAGAGCCGCCAGAGAAGCTGGAACTCGGTCGCCCCATCCATCACGGCCGCCTCGCGGAAGTCGCGGGGGACGCTGTCGAAGAACTGCTTGTAGATGATGACCGTCACCGGCGCGATGAGCTGCGGCAGCACCACCCCGGTCAGGCTGTTGAGAAGCCCGAACTGCGACATCAGCACGAAGTGGTTCACGACCAGCGCCGGGATCGGCACCATGAACGAGGCCAGGATGATCCACCACATCAGCCGCCGGCCGGGGAAGTTGAGCTGCGAGATCGCGTAGCCCGCCCCGCGCTCATCATCACCACGATGATCGTCACAGCCGCCGAGGTCATGAGCGAGTTGAGGTACCAGCGCCCGATCTGCGTGTTGAGCAGGACGAAGGTATAGGCGTCGAGCGTCCAGCGCTCCGGCACCAGATGCACCCCGGGGCGCACCACGTCCTGCTCGAACTTCAGCGAGGTCACGATGCTCCAGTAGAGCGGGAAGGCCCAGAAGATCGCGCCGAGCACCGTCAGCACCGTGAGGATGCCGCCGGCGAGGTTCAGCCGCCGCATTCGCGTCGCGCGCGCCGCCGTCATCGGAATGGTGGCCGTCATCGCTGCCCCCTCGCCCGGAGAAGCTGGAATTGAAGGACCGAGATCACGACGATGAGCATGAAGAGCACCAGCGCCACCGTCGCCCCGTAGCCACCCTGGTTCTTCTGGAAGGCGGAGCGGTAGATCAGCCCGACCAGCGACAGCGTCGCGTCCACCCGCCCGCCCTGCGCGAAGAGGTAGATCTGGTCGAAGATCTTGAGCTGCAGGATGAGCTGGATCGTCGCCACGAGCACCGTGATGGGCCAGATCAGCGGCCAGGTGATCCGCCGGAAGGTTTGCCACCGCGTCGCGCCATCGAGCTCGGCCGCCTCGTAGATCTCGGAGGAGATGTTGCGAAGTCCCGCGATGAACAGGAGGATGTTGAAGCCGATGAGCCACCAGACGGTGATGAAGGCCACGGCCGGGATGAACAGCGGGATCGTGCGGAAGATCGGGACGTTCTCGCCCCACACGGCGGCGATCGGATGCTGGAGGATGCCGAACTCGCTGTCGAGCATCCAGCCCCACATCCGGTACACGACCGAGACGGGCAGGATGTAAGGGATGAAGAAGGCCGCGAGGACGAGGCTCTGCGCCCAGCCCTTGAGCCGGTTCACGCCCAGCGCGATCAGCAGGCCCAGGAGCGTCGAGGGGATCACCGTCAGGAGCACGAAGTAGAGCGTGTTCCAGGTCGCCGTCCAGAACAGCCGGTCGCCCCACAGCCTCTCGTAGTTCTTGAGGCCCACCCAGTCACCCGCGCCGATCAGCGGCGCCTTGGTGAAGGTGAGCATCACCATCTGGATCGTCGGCCAGACGAACAGCAGGCCGTAGATCACGATGAATGGGGCAAGGAGGACGAACGCCGTGAGGATTTCGGAGCGTCGGGTGCGCAGCATCGGTCGATCCTCGGGAGTGCCGGGGCTGGGACCGGCCAGACCGGCCGGTCCCTGGTGGTCAGGATCTCAGTACGCCTGGCCCTGAAGGTCGTCGCGCATCTGCTCCATGGCGTCCTGCGGCTCCAGCTCGCCGTTGACGGCGGGCATCAGGTAGTTCCCGGCCGCATCATAGACCGGCGAGGCCACCCCGGCGAGCGGCGAGCGCGGGTCGAAGGCCGCCGTCTCGGCCAGCGAGGCGTAGGTCGCATTGGGCTGCATCGCCTGGAACTCCGGGTCCTCGCGGGCCGGGTTGTAGGCGGGCAGGTGCCCGGCGGAACCCCAGAACGTGGAGTTCTTGGCCATCCAGCCGATCACTTCCATGACGGCCTTGCGATGCTCGGGCGTCATCTCGTTGCCCTGGTTGTTCGGGATCGCGAAGGCGTGGGAGTCGGCCCAGGTGGCCGGGTGGTCGAAGAAGGTCGGGAGCTGGATCGCGCCCCAGTCGAAGAGCTCGCCCTTGGTGGCAAGGTCGGTCATCGTGGGCACTTCCCAGACGCCGTTGATGTGCAGCGCGGCCTCACCGCCGGTGAAGCGGGCGATCGACGCGGCGTATTCGGTGTTCGGCGGCGCGTAGCCGTCCGCGACCCAGGAGGCCATCAGGCTCGTGGCCGCGACGGCCTTGTCGAGGTTGTCGCCCGACAGGAACTCGCCATTGTCGTCGAGGAACTTGCCATCCTGCTGGTTCAGCAGCGAATAGAAGATCCGCCACATCGAGTCGCCGGCGGCGTCGTGGATCGACAGCGGCTGCTGGTAGCCCGCCTCCTGCAGCTTCTTGAGAGCGGCGGCGAAGTTGTCGGCCCCGTCAAGCCCGGTGGGCAGCCCGTCCTCGCCCAGGAGGCCCGCCTTCTGCAGCGCGTCCTTGTTGTAGTAGAGGACGATGGAGTGGATGTCGAAGGGCACCGCATAGAGCTGCCCGTCCACCGAGGCCGCGTCGATGTTGGCCGGCTGGTAGTCCGAGGTCGCGAGCCCGGCGTTGGCGAGGTCCTCCTCGGTGATGGGCGACAGCGTCCCGGTCTCGACGCCCAGAGGCAGGCGCGAGAGGTGATAGGTCATCACGTCCGGCCCCTCGCCCACGGCGGCCGAGGTCTGGACCTTGGTGTAGAAGGGCGTGCCCCATTCGAGGGTGGTGGCCTCGATCTGGATCTGGCCCTGATGCTCCTCGTTGAAGCGGTTGATGAGCTCCTTCATGCGGACGCCGTCGCCGCCGCCCAGGAAGTCCCACCACTCGATGACCTCCTGCGCCTGCGCCGCGCTCACCATGAACGCGGACGACATCAGCGCCGCGAAAAAGGCCCTTGCGAACATCGAATCCTCCCACGGGCTCTCACGGCCCTCGCGCCTTCCATGCGATCCGCATCCGCTGGCGCCTGCGGACCGGACATCATCCCGGCTGGGCCGTTCCGCGCGGGGAACCATGCCGTTCCACGCCCCGGACCGCTCCGCCTCGGATGGAGCCTAAGAAGCGCGAGCCGCGCCTGTCAACATGCTCGTGGATACGTATCCGAAATCGGGATAGCCAGCCCATCCAATCGAACCATCCGGCAGGGTGGCCAAGAAATCGTAATCGGATCAGATGCTCTCCCTGTGGTCCGGGCTGTGCGCAGGGAGATCAGCCGATCGCTTTCGCCAGGCTTGAAGGGGCAGGAGTTCATCGGAAAGCCGCTCCGAGGCCCGATTTGCGGTTCTTTGCTTGTGCGTATCAGCAGTTCTGATACACATCGGGCGAGCATCGAGGTGGCCAGGCGAGCCGATGGATCGCAACTTCCTGATCGTGGACCCGGAGGATGGGATCGACGTCCTCCGTGCCCTGGCCTCACCGGCTCGGGTCAGGGCCCTGCGGCTCCTGCGGCGGAAGGGTCCGCTCAACGTCAACGAGATCGCGGCGGCGCTCGGTCTGCCGCAGTCCAGCGTCTCGGCGAACGTGCAAGTGCTGGAGGACGCAGGCCTGATCCGGACCGAGACCCAGCGCGCCCGGAAGGGAAACCAGAAGGTCTGCCACAGCCTATTCGACGAGGTCCTCGTGACCTTCAAGGACGAGCCCCATGCGACCGATTCGGGCACCATCGAGACCTCCATGCCGCTCGGCCTCTACACGAGCTGCCAAGTCACGGCGCCATGCGGGCTCTGCTCCCCGCAGGGGATCATCGGGCTCCTCGACGTGCCCGACACCTTCCTCGACCCGGGGCGCATGGGCGCGGCGCTGATATGGTTCACGCGCGGCTACGTGGAATACCAGTTCCCCAACAACGCCAGGCTCCTCGGAGGCGACGTGGCGGCGCTGGAGGTCTCGATGGAGCTGTCCTCGGAGGTGCCGGGCACCTCGGCCGACTGGCCGTCGGACATCACCGTCTCGATCAACCACGTCGAGGTCGGAACCTGGACCTCGCCCGGCGACTTCGGGGACAAGCGCGGCGTCTACACGCCCGACTGGTGGAAGCTGAAGGGCAGCCAATACGGCAAGCTCAAGGGGTTCCGGGTCACGACCGAAGGGTCCTTCGTGGACGGGGTCAAGATCTCGTCCGTGACGATAAAGGACCTCAACCTCTCCGAGCATCGCTCGATCCGGCTGACCGTGGCGGTGCGCGAGGACGCGCGGCATCCGGGGGGCCTGAACATCTTCGGACGCGGCTTCGGCAATTACGACCAGGATATCGTGCTGAGGCTCACCGCCCAGCGCTAGACTGGATTTCGCCTTGACGGGGCTATCCACGTTCCTGATAGGTATCCAGGATCGTGATATTGACGCGCCCCATAAGCGCGCCGCCGAGGGAGGATCGTCATGGACGTCAGGGCCATGGGCACCAGCACGCAGCACGGCAACGAACGGCAGGGCCTGGAGGCCCGGGTCACCGCGCATCGGGATTACACGATCGCCAGGATCGACGACCGGCTCTACTCGGCGTTCCTCGAGCATCTGGGCCGCGCGATCTACACTGGAATCTACGAGCCCGGGCACCCGACGGCCGACAAGGACGGCTTCCGCCAGGACGTGATCGACCTCGTCCGTCCGCTCATGGTCCCTCATGTCCGCTACCCGGGGGGCAACTTCGTCTCCGCCTACAACTGGGAGGACGGGATCGGCCCGCGCGACAAGCGCCCCACCCGCCTCGACCTCGCCTGGCACACCTCCGAGTCAAATCAGGTCGGCATCCACGAGTTCATGGACTGGTGCGAGCGCGTGGGGACCGAGCCCATGCTGGCCGTCAACCTCGGCTCGCGCGGGCTGGAGGAGGCGCGCAACTTCGTCGAATACGTGAACGGCCCGCTCGGCTCCTACTGGGGCGACCTGCGCAAGTCGAACGGCCGCGCGGACCCCTGGAACTGCCGCCTCTGGTGTCTCGGCAACGAGATGGACGGCCCCTGGCAGATCGGTCAGAAGACCGCCCACGAATACGGCCGCCTCGCCCACGAGACCGCCAAGGCGCTGCGGGCCTTCGACAAGAAGCTGGAGCTCGTGGTCTGCGGCTCCTCCAACGCCGACATGCCGACCTATCCGGAATGGGAGCGCATCGTCCTCGAGCACACCTACGAGGCCGTGGACCACGTCTCGCTCCACATGTACTCGCACAACAAGGCGAACAACACGGCCAACTACCTGGCCCTGAGCGAGAAGCTCGACCGGTACATCGAGACGATCCATTCCGTCATCCGGCTCGTGAAGGCCAACAAGCGCTCGAAGCGCGACGTGACCATCAGCTTCGACGAGTGGAACGTGTGGTATCATAGCCACGAGCAGGACAAGGCGATCCTCCAGGGGATGCAGGGCTGGCCGCACGAGCCGCGCCTCCTCGAGGACATCTACAACTTCGAGGACGCGCTGCAGGTCGGCCTGACGCTCAACACCTTCATCCGCCGGTCGGACGTGGTGCGGATCGCCTGCATCGCCCAGCTCGTGAACGTCATCGCGCCGATCATGACCGAGCCGGGCGGCCCGGCGTGGCGGCAATCGACCTACTGGCCATTCTACCTGACCTCGGTCCACGGCCGGGGAACGGCGCTGCAGCTCGCGGTCGACTCGCCGCTCTACGATGCGGGCGAGATCGCGGACGACGTGCCCTATCTCGACATCGCCGGGGTGCGCGACGAGGAGGCGGGCACCGTCACCTTCTTCGCGGTCAACCGGCACCCGGCCGAGTCGATGACGACGCGGATCGCGCTTCAGGGCTTCGGCCCGGCTCCCCGGATCCTAGAACACCAGGTGATGACCAACTCGGACCTGCGCGCGACCAACACGATGGAGCAGCCGGATCGGGTGAAGCCCCGCGCGGGCGAAGGCGCCGGGATCGAGGATGGGACGGTCGTCGTGACCCTGCCACCCCACTCCTGGCAGATGATCCTCGTGGCGGCCTGACGACGCGAGCTCGCCAGGGGGCGGCAGGCGCGGCCCCCTTCGACGTCGGCAACGGCATGGCCCCACCACGTCCGGCAACCTGTCCCGACCTCAAGTGCTGGCGGGACGGCTCAGCGTGCGACGCACGGCGTCGTCCCACAGCCCCAGTCGGCGACGCCGCTCTCCCGCGTCCATCTCCGGCGTGAAGCGCCGCTCCAGGGCCCAGGTTTCGGCAAAGCCGGCAGGCCCCGGCGCCACGCCGGAAGCGACCCCGGCAAGCCACGCCGCCCCGAGGGCCGTCGTCTCCCGCACCCGGGGTCGGTCCACGGGCGCCGCCAGGAGGTCCGCGATGCGCTGCATCGTCCAGTCCGAGGCCGTCATGCCGCCGTCCACCCGCAGCACGGCCTCCTGCGCGCCCGGCCAGTCGCGACGCATCGCCTCGTAAAGGTCGCGGGTCTGGAAGGCGACAGATTCCAGCGCGGCGCGGGCCATCTCGGCGGGGCCGGTCGCGCGGGTCAGGCCGAACATGGCTCCCCGGGCCTCCGCATCCCAATAGGGGGCCCCCAGCCCAGTGAAGGCGGGCACGAGGACGACGTCCTGAGCGGCGTCGGCAGCCTCGGCAAGGCCCTGCGTCTCGGCCGCCTTGCCGATCAGGTGGAGACCGTCGCGCAGCCACTGGACCACGGCGCCCGCGACGAAGATCGACCCCTCGAGCGCATAGGTCACCTCGCCGTCGAGCCGGTAGGCGATGGTGGTCAGAAGCCGGTTCCGCGACCGCACGAAGTCCGTCCCGGTGTTCAGGAGCGCGAAGCAGCCCGTTCCGTAGGTGCTCTTCATCATGCCGGGCTGGAAGCAGGCTTGCCCCAGGGTGGCCGCTTGCTGGTCGCCTGCCACGCCTCGGACCGCGAGGCGGCCGCCGAGGAGCGCCGTCGTCCCGAAGTCCCCCGCGCAGTCGCGCACCTCGGGGAGCATCGACATCGGAACGCAGAGCCGGGCGCAGATCTCCTCATCCCAGACCCCCCGGCGGATGTCGTATAGCATCGTCCGCGCCGCGTTGGTCGCGTCGGTGGCATGGACCCGCCCCTCGGTGAGACGCCAGATCAGGAACGAATCCACCGTCCCGAAGAGGAGCTGCCCCGCCTCGGCCGCCTCGCGCGCGCCCTCCATGTTGTCGAGGAGCCAGGCGAGCTTCGTCCCCGAGAAGTAGGGGTCGAGCAATAGACCCGTTCGATCCGCGACCGCTTCTCCCCAACCCTCATGGGCCAGCGTCTCGCAGAACGATGCCGTGCGACGGTCCTGCCAGACGATGGCGTTATGGATAGGCCGACCGGTGTCGCGGTCCCAGACCAGCGTCGTCTCGCGCTGGTTGGTGATGCCGAGCGCCGCGATCTCGCCCGGCGCCAGTCCGTCGAGCGCCTTCTTCGCGGTGGCGAGGGTCGTGGCCCAGATCGCCTCCGGGTCGTGCTCCACCCAGCCGGAGGCGGGGAAGAGCTGCGGGAATTCCTCCTGCGCGATTCGGACGGGACGCAGGTCCCGGTCGAAGAGGAGCGCGCGCGAGGAGGTCGTGCCTTGGTCGATGGCGAGGATGTGGGTCATGGCCAGCGGACTGTCGCCATGACCCTGGATTCGCGCAAGGGGTCACGCCTCTGCAGGACGTCCCCGGAAGCCGGTCGCGACCACGAACTTCTCGGAGGAATCGGACCGGCTCGCTGGGGGCTTCACGTTCTCGACCTTGGCGAAGGCCAGCTTCAGGCGCTTCTGCAGCTCCCCTCGGCGCCCCGGCCAGGACCTTGGCCACGAAGGTGCCGCCCGGGGCGAGGACGTCGAATGCGAGCTCGGCAGCGGCTTCGCAGAGGGCGATGATGCGGAGGTGATCGGTCTGCTTGTGGCCCGACGCAGCGGCGGCCATGTCGGACATCACCACGTCGGCCTGTCCGCCAAGCCACTCTTTCACCTTGTCGTCCGCACCGTCGCTCAGGAAGTCGAGCTGGTGGATCTCTGCGCCCGGCACCGGATCGACCTCCTGCAGGTCGAGTCCGAGCACCCTGCCCTGCGCCTTGCCGGCCTTCTCGCCCAGGGCGTTCACGCGCGGCACGGCCACCTGCGCCCAACCCCCGGGCGCGCTCCCAAGGTCCACGACGCGGACGCCAGGCTTCAGGAAATGGAACTTGTCGTCGAGCTCCAGGAGCTTGTAGGCCGCGCGGCCGCGATAGCCCTCGGCCTTGGCGCGCTTCACATAGGGATCGTTGAGCTGTCGCTCGAGCCAGAGCTTCGAGGAGAGCTTCCGCCCCTTGGCCGTCTTGACCTTGACCGTGAGGTCGCGCTGGCCGCGTCCCGATGTGCCCTTGGCGGGTGTCTTGCCCATGCTGCGCCCCATGCCTCCAGGCTGGCTATATGGGTCACGCTCAGGCGGAAGGGAACCCGAATCACTCGGCGACGCGGCCCATAGCACAGTCGGTGGGGGTGTTGCGTCGCCCCTCCCCACCGTTCGCATAGGTAACCGATCGTTAACTGGCAGACCCTAGGCTGATTCCAACAGCCCAGGATCCATCATGCCCTTTCACGAATCGAAGCTCATCGTCCGCCGGAACGACGCCCCTGCTTGGCAAGGACGCCCGATGCCGGCCCCAGCCTCAGGCGCGCCGCCGTCCACCCACGCGGCGCTGGCGTCCTTCGCCTTCGGCCTGCGGAGGCCGGTTGAACCGGATCCATTCGCCGCCCGAAGGGTCGTTGTTGGTCAGGAAGTTGGCGGCGCGGATCGCCTCCATCTCCTTGCCCGGACGCGACTTGGTGGAGCCAAGGCCGAAGAGGGTCACGAAGGTCTCGTCGTCCATGCCCTCGGGCAGCACGATCCCGGCGGCGGCGACCTCGGCCTTCTTCTCGGCGATGGCCTTCTGCGTGATGGGCAGCGCGACCGGGTTCATGATCGCGCTGGTCATCCCGGCACCGATGGCCATGGGCAGGAAGGCGTTGTTGATCCCGTGCCGGTTCGGCAGCCCGAAGGAGATGTTGGACGCCCCGCAGGTCGTGTTGACGCCCAGCTCCTCGCGCAGCTTGCGGACGAGCGCGAAGACCTGAAGACCGGCCGTCGCCATGGCGCCCACCGGCATCACCAGCGGGTCCACCACGATGTCATGCGCCGGGATGCCATGGTCGGCCGCGCGCTGCACGATCTTGCGGGCGACCTCGAAGCGGACCTCCGGGTCCTCGCTGATGCCGGTGTCGTCGTTCGAGATCGCCACCACCGGCACGTTGTACTTCTTGACGAGCGGCAGCACGAACTCGAGCCGCTCCTCCTCGCCGGTCACGGAGTTCAGGAGCGGACGCCCCTTGCAGACCTTGAGCCCGGCCTCGAGCGCCGCCGGGACCGAGGAGTCGATGCAGAGCGGCACGTCCACGAGGGCCTGCACCAGCTCGATCATCCTGGTCATGAGCGGCGGCTCGGTCTCGTTCGGGTTGGGGTTGGAATTGTAGACCACCCCCGCGTTCACATCGAGCATGGTCGCCCCGGCCGCGACCTGGGCGAGAGCATCCGACTCGACGGTCGAGAAGTCGCCAGCCTCGAGCTCGGCGGCAAGCTTCTTGCGCCCCGTGGGGTTGATCCGCTCGCCGATCACGCAGAAGGGCTGGTCGAAGCCGATGATCGCGGTTTTCGTCTGCGATTCGACGATGGTGCGGGTCATGTATTATCCGTTGGCTGCGAGGGCGGGCGTCTGGCCCGTCCGGGTGTTGGCCCAGGTGGCGGCGGTCGAGATGCCACCCAGGGGGAAGATGTGGACCTGCTCGATCCCGAAGGCGGGGTTCTCGGCCTTATGGGCGGCGAGCTGGTCCACCACGTCGTCGGGCTCGTAGGGCAGGAGGAGCTTGGTCACGTCCAGCGCCCGCTTCTGCAGGACCTGGAGCGAGGGGCCGACGCCGCAGGCGATGGCGAACTTGATGAGCGTCTGGAGCTTCGCCGGGCCGGCGATGCCGATGTGCACCGGCAGGTCGATCCCCTCGGCCTGGAGGCGGTCCACCCAGGCGATCACCGGCTTGGCGTCGAAGCTGAACTGCGTGGCGAGGGCGACCTTGGCATCGGTACGGGCGGCGAAGGCCTGCTTCCAGCGCATCGCCTCCATCACCATGCGGTCGGAGCCATCGGGGTCGATGTCCTTGTTCCCCTCCGGGTGGCCGGCGAAGTGCAGCCGCGTGAACCCGTCGAACAGGCCAGTCTCGATGAGCTCCATGGAGGAGGTGAACTCCCCGGCCGGGTCGGCACGGCCACCGGCGAGGATCAGGCCCTCCTTCACGCCAGCCTCGCCCTTGTAGCGGGCGATCCAGTCGGCGAGCATGGCGCGATCGGCGATCGAGCGGGCCGGGAAGTGCGGCATGACCTCGAAGCCTTGCCCGGCGATCCGCTTGGCGGTGGCGACCATGTCCTCGATGGCGGTGCCGTCGATATGGGCGATGTAGACGCGGGTGCCGGGCGGCAGGATCGCGCGGAAGTCCTCCACCTTCTCGGCGGTGCGGGGCATCACCTCGATGGACCAGCCGCTCAGGAAGCGGGAGGTCGCCTCGCTGGGCGTGGTGGGCGCCTCGGGCTTGCGGCGCAGGAAGGGCAGGAGCGACATGAGAGCCTCCGTCAGGCGCAGGGGCTTCACGCCCGGCCGTGGTTGTCGATGAGCGCCTTCAGGCGCGCGGTGTCGTATTCCGTTTCGAGCCGCTGGGCCTCGCCCTTGGCCACCTCGGCGGGCTCACCCTCCACGGGATAGGGCGCGGACTTCCGCCATTCCGCCAGATAGGTGTCGGTCTCGCGGGCGCCGGCCTTCATCGCGGCGCGGTCGATGGCCTGCTCGAACCGCTCGGAGAGCTGGACCTTCGACCCCCTGCGACCCGGGCCGACGATGACCTGGGCCGGAATGTCGCGCCAGTAGACGATGGTCACGTCGGGCATGGGGTCCTCAGCTAGCTCGTGGCCCCGCTTCTAGGGCAAGTTGCGACACCCGCAATGCCGGTTTTCGACATGTCCCGTGCATCGCGCGACCGCGACGCTTGCGCGGCCGGGGGTGGCATGGCTACATTGAAGGCAAGTTCAGATTGGAGGGCGCGACCATGGCGCCCAGGCGTCCCGAGAGCGCGGGCGCGTTCCCGATCGCGGTCGAATCGCCCGCGCCCCAACCCCCGGACCCGGCGACGCTCTATGCGGCGCTGGACCTGGGGACCAATAGCTGCCGCATGCTGATCGCCCAGCCGAAGGGCTCGGGGTTCCATGTGGTCGACAGCTTCTCGAAGTCCGTCCAGCTCGGCCAAGGGCTGGAGGCCTCGGGACGGTTGTCCCGTGCCGCCATGTCGCGGACCATCGGCGCGATTCGGATCTGCAAGCAGAAGCTCCTGCGGCACGACGTGAGGCGGATGCGCCTCGTGGCGACGGAGGCCTGCCGGCGGGCGCGGAACGGCGCGCAGTTCCTCCAGCAGGTCCGGCGCGAGACGGGCCTCGCGCTCGAGATCATCCAGCCGGAGGAGGAGGCGCGGCTCGCCGTCATCTCCTGCGCGCCGCTCGTGTCCACGCGAACCGAGCAACTCCTCGTCGTGGACATCGGCGGCGGTTCGACCGAGCTCGTATGGATCGACCTCACGGCCGTGCCGAAGCGCGAGCGGCCCCGGGCCATCATGCGGCTCCACGCAGGCTTCCGGCAAAGTCCCGGGCCCTTTCCGGTCGCCAAGGTCGTGGACTGGATCAGCGTCCCCTTGGGCGTCGCCACGCTGCGCGACCAGTTCGAGGACGTGGAGGACGACTCCGCCCGCTACGCGCTGATGAGTTGGTACTTCGAGGAGAACCTCGCGGGCTTCGCCCCATCCGCGACGATGCAGGCGCGGGAAGGATTCCAGATCATCGGAACCTCCGGCACGGTGACCACGGTCGCCGCCTCCCACCTGGGTCTCCGGCGCTATGACCGCGCCAAGGTGGACGGGCTGCGCATGACCTCGGACCAGATCGACGCCGTGGTGAAGGAGTATCTGGCGCTCGGGCCCGAGGGGCGGCGCGCCGATCCGCGCATCGGCAAGGATCGGCACGAGCTCATCATGTCGGGCTCGGCGATCCTGCAGGCGCTGATGCGGCTCTGGCCGACCGACCGGCTGTCGGTGGCGGATCGCGGGCTGCGCGAAGGTCTGCTCTACGCGCAGATGAGCGCGGACGGCGCGCTGGAGGACGCTCTCTAGGCGATCTCCGACTTCACCATCAGGCAGAGCTGCCAAGGACCCAGCGCGACCTCGGTGGCGCCCTCGGGCACGTCGACGCCGAGGCCTTGCCCGGCCACTCGCCATTCACCCGGCGGCAGGACGGCCCGCGCGGTACCATCGCCGAGGTTGGCGGCGACGAAGACCTGCTCTCCTCCACCGATCCGCACGAACTCCACCACGTCGTCGGCCGCCATCATCGGCGACTGGGCGCCGGTGCGGAGCGCGGGATGGCGGCGCCGGAAGGCCAGCGCTCGACGGTAGTGCCCGAGCATCGAGCTCTCCTCGTCGTCCTGCGCTCCGACCGCCATGGAAAGGTGCGCAGGCGAGACGGGAAGCCACGGCCTGACACTCGAGAAGCCACCGTTCTGGTTGGAGTTTTCCCACGCCATGGGAGTCCGCGCCCCGTCACGGCCCTTGAACTCGGGCCAGAAGGCGATCCCGTAGGGGTCTTGCAGGTCCTCGTAGGCGACCTCGGCCTCGGGCAGGCCCAGCTCCTCGCCCTGGTAAAGGCAGACGGAGCCGCGCAGGCACATGAGGAGCGTCGCATATGCCCTTGCGGCAGCGTCGGAAAGACGCCACCTCGTGACGTGCCGGACGGTGTCGTGGTTCGAGTAGGACCAGCAAGGCCAGGCATCCGGCGCCGCGCGGGAGAGCCGCTCGAATGTGCCGGCAAGGACCGGCGCCGTGGCGCGGGTCGGCTGCAGCAACTCGAACGGGTAGCACATCTGAACCTTATCGCCGCCCGAGGTGTATTCGGCCATGATCTCCAGGCCCCGTTGGGCGTCTCCCACCTCGCCCACGGCCGCAGCGCCGTACGGCACCAGCTCGGCCCGGAAGCGGCGCAGGAAGTCGAGGTTCTCGGGCTGGTTCTTGGAGAACAGGTGGAGTTGGTGGTTGTAGGGATTCACCGAGGGCGCGATCGAGTCGTTCCGAAGCTCCTTCGGCAGCGAAGGATTGTCGCGCAAATACTTGTCGGCAAAGTAGAAGTTGATGGTGTCGAGACGGAACCCATCGACCCCGCGCCGAAGCCAGAATCGCACCACGTCGAGAAGCGCGTCCTGCACGGCCGGCTCGTGCAGGTTCAGGTCGGGCTGCGAGGTCAGGAAGTTGTGGAGGAAATACTGCTCGCGCCCTGGATGCCAGGCCCAGGCGGACCCGCCGAAGACGGAGAGCCAATTGTTGGGCGGCGTGCCGTCGGGCTTGGGCTCGGCCCAGACATACCAGTCGGCACGGGCGTTGTCGCGCGAGGCCTTGCTTTCCACGAACCAAGGATGGCGGTCGGAGGTGTGCGAGAGGACAAGGTCGATCATCACCCTCAGGCCGAGCTCGTGCGCGACGGCTACCACGCGGTCGAAGTCGGCCAACGTCCCGAACATCGGGTCGACGTCGCAGTAGTCGGACACGTCGTAGCCGAAGTCCTTCATGGGCGAGGTGAAGAACGGGCTGACCCAGATCGCGTCGGCGCCGAGCCGGGCGATGTGCGGAAGGCGTTGCGCGATGCCTGCAAGATCGCCGATCCCGTCCCCGTTCGAGTCCTGGTAGCTCCGCGGATAGATCTGGTAGATCACCGCGCCGCGCCACCAATCCGGGTCCAGGGCCAGGGGGGAGACCCCGGGCAGGTAATCGGGCGTACGTGTCATCTCAGGACCCTCCCCGTTCGTGCAGCCGGGCCGGTGATGGCAGAGGGGGCGAGTCCCGTCCAGCCCCGTGGCGCCTCCCTTGATGTGGGGGGGCCAGGGGCCTATCAGCGCTGGACAGGTTCCTGCGAGGTCCGCCATGCCCCCTTCCGCCGAAACGCTGACGCTGGTGGCCGACATCGGCGGGACCAACACCCGGGTCGCGCTGGCGCACGGGACCGAAGTGATGGCGGACACCATTCGGCGGTATGCGAACGCGGAGCAGCCCAGCCTCGAGGCGGCTTTGAGGCGCTTCCTGTCCGAGTCGGGCGACGTCCAGGTCGTGGGCGCCTGCGTCGATGTGGCGGGTCCGGTGAAGGACGGTCGCGGAACCCTGACCAACCGTGACTGGACCATCGACACCACCACACTCGCCCAGGCTACCGGCGCCAAGGTGACAGCGATCCTGAACGACCTGCAGGCGCAGGGCCACGCCCTCGGTTTCCTCGACCTGTCCAAGACCAGCACCATCCTCCCGTTCGCGGAAGCCGGGCGCGATGCCACCAAGCTCGTCGTGAACGTCGGCACCGGCTTCAACGTCGCTCAGGTCTTCGAGACCGGGACCGGTCGCCTCGTCCCACCCGCCGAGGCCGGGCACGTCACCCTGCCCGTCCGGTCCGAGGCGGACCTCCGCCTGGCCCGCTTCGTCGGGGCCGCGTACGGCTTCGGCTCCGTCGAGGAGGTGCTGTCGGGACGCGGCATCGTCCAGGTCCACGACTGGCTGGGCCAGGAAGAGAGCGACCCGACGCGAATGACCTCGGCCGAGATCATGGCGGCGATGTCCCAGGGCGGAGACAGCCGAGCGGTCCGGGCGGGGCGCATCTTCGTGCGGATGCTGGGCGCTGTCGCGGGCGACCTGGCGCTCACCACCCTGCCCTTCGGCGGCGTCTGGCTGGTCGGCGGGCTCGCGCGGGCCTTCGCACCCTATCTGCTCGACTTCGGCTTCGTCGAGGCGTTCCGCGACAAGGGCCGCTTCTCGGGCTTCATGGAGGCCTTCGGTGTCGGCGTCGTGGAGGACGACAACGCGGCGCTGGTCGGCTGCGCGTCGCATATCGCGCGCCTTGTCCAGGCCGCGCAGCCGTCGGCCTGAGAATCTCCCTCAAGCGGGCTGGGGCGTCGCGCTTCCCTCGCCGGCGAGTTGACGCTCCACCACCGACGTGAGCTCGACGAGAGAGAAGGGCTTGGGCAGGAAGACCGAGCCCGGGATAAGGGCCTTCTGCTCGGTGAAGGCCTCCTCGGCGTAGCCCGAGACGAAGACCACCTTGATGCCGGGACGATCCTCCAGCGCCTTCCGCACCCAGGTCGGTCCATCCATGTCGGGCAAGATCACGTCGGTCAGGATCAGGTCCACCGCGAGGGCGCGGTCGGCGAGAAGGGCCAGGGCGGCTTCGGCGCTGTCGGCCTCGAGCACGGTGTAGCCGCGCAGCCGCAGCGCGCGGACCGCGAAGGCTCGGACTGGCGCCTCGTCCTCGACGAGGAGAACCACGCCCGCCGCCACTCGGGTGACCGGCGGCGCGGGCGTCGCGGGCACCGGGCGGGCGCGCGGCCGGTCATGGGCTGGGAGCCACAGCGTGAAGGTGCTGCCCCGGCCCACCTCGCTTTCCGCGAAGATGAAGCCGCCCGTCTGCTTGACGATGCCGTAGACGGTCGAGAGCCCCAGGCCCGTCCCCTCGCCCGGCTTCTTGGTCGTGTAGAAGGGCTCGAATATCTTGGGGAGGCGGTCGGGTGGGATGCCGGTCCCCTCGTCCGTCACGGTGACGAGGACGTAGCGCCCCGGAGGAATGGTCGCGCGGTCGAGCACCTGAGGCCCGTCGAGGCGGCGCTGGCTCGTCTCGATCCGGATCTCGCCCCCTTCGGGCATGGCGTCCCGGGCGTTGACCACCAGATTCATGACCACCTGTTCGAGCTGTCGCTTGTCCGCGCGAATGAAGAGACCGGCCGGGTCGTGTCGGAGCGCGAGGCGCACCTTCTCGCCCACGAGGCGGTTGAGGAGGTGCGTGAGGTCCGACAGCGCGACGCGGAGGTCGATCGTCTCGGGCATCATGCTCTGCTTGCGCGAGAAGGCGAGGAGCTGGCCCACGAGGCTCGCCGCACGGTTCACGTTCTGGCTGATCTGGATCAGGTCGGGATAGTCCGGATCGCCTTGGTCGTGGCGCAGAAGCAGCAGGTCGCAATGGCCCGAGATCGCGGTGAGCAGGTTGTTGAAGTCGTGGGCGACCCCTCCGGCGAGCTGGCCCAGGGCATGCATCTTCTGGCTCTGGACGAACTGGGCCTCCATGGCCTTGAGTTCGCTCACGTCGTCGAGCACCGCGACGAGATGGCGATCCCCCGTCCGGCCCCGCGGGGCTGAGCGCAACGCGCAGGATCGTGTCGTGATGCCCGCCGGTGCCGCGAAGGAACTGGGGCCCGGAGGCCGGCCGCCCCTCGGCGATGTCGGCGATCCACTCTCCGACCGGACGGCCGAGCCCCTCGAGAAGGTCCGACAGGCGGGTGCCATCGAGGAGCGGCATGGGCAGGAGCGCGCGGGCCTGTCGGTTCGCCGCCAGGATGATGCCGGAGGGGGCGAGCTTCAGAAGCGGGAGGGGCAGATCCTCGATCGTGTCCCAGACGCGGACAGGCGGGTCGGCGGCGCCCTCCCTGCCATCGCCCAGGCCCTCACCTTGCCAGAGGAAGGTCTCGGCTGCCAGGCGATCGACGGTAAGACGCTGCCGCCCCCATCGGGTCGCGATCTCCGCCTCGGCGTGGCCGGACGCGGAGGCCTCCGCCTGCAGGCGCCATGCCAGGCCCTCGGCATCGGCGACGAGGGGGGCGAGGGCGGTGGCGACGGTCGGCGGGGTCTCCTCCGGGTCGGGAGGGACTGGGCTCCGGATCAGGATCTTGCCCCCGGGGTCGGCAAGGCAGCAGTCGGCGGAGGTCCGACCCATCAGCTTCCCAGCGACCTGCAGGACCGTGCGGCGCCTGGCCCGGTGCAGGAGGTCGGAGGCGGCCAGGAGAAAGGAGACGGCCAGGAGGAGCGACCCCATGGGCACCAGGACGGCCTGCAGCCAAGACACGCCCGCAGCGGCAGAGAGCATGAAGGTCGCGACCGAGGCGACCAGGATCGCCACCGGCAGCGGCCGAAGCAGCCGTGCCGAAGGCTCAGGCACGTTCGAGACCGGCGCACGACGGCCGAGGTCGGCGGACTTGCGGGCGCGAACGGCGCCAGGGGTACTGGTCAGGGACACGGAGTCGGATCCTCGCGAGGCATGCCCACGCAGGAGACCTCAAGAAAGCTAACAAAACGTTAACGAATTGCAACATCACGCCGGATCAGGCCCGGGGGTGGCCCGTCCGACGCAGGATGGCCTGAAAGAAGCCATCGCCCTCAGGTCGTGGCAGGAGGCTGAGACGATCCGCGACCTCCCAGCCGGGATGACGGGCCATGAACGCGGCGACTCGGTCGTCGCACTCCTCGCGCAGGATCGAGCAGGTGGCGTAGGCAAGGCATCCGGGACGGGGCGACCAGGGGCTGGGCGGCGTCGAGGATGCGGTCCTGCAGGGTGCAGAGATCGGCGAGGCGCTCCGGCGTGAGGCGCCATTTGGCGTCGGGCGTGCGCCGCCAGGTGCCGCTGCCCGAGCAGGGGGCATCCACGAGGACGAGATCGTAAGGGGCACGGGCGGCGGGGTCGGACAGCAGGCCGACACCGAGACCCGCGCGGGACGCGCGGGGCGGAAGGTCGGCCATTCGACGGGGATCCGCGTCGTGGGCGAAGAGGGCAAGGTCGGCCCGCGCGCCCATGGTCAAGGTCTTGCCGCCCCCGCCTGCGCAGTAGTCGAGGACACGGTCGCCGTCGCGGAGCGGCAGGCGGAGGACAGCAGCCTGGGAGGCCGCGTCCTGAAGCTCGACAACGCCGCTCCGGAAGGCGTTGGACTGGGCGATCTTCGTTGCGCCGGCGACCACTTGCAGCGCGGTCTTCACATGCGGGTCCTCCTCGGTCCCGATCCCTTCGGCGAGGAGGGCCCGGGCGGCCTCTTCGCGCGTGCCCTTGTGCAGGTTTGCGCGGAGCGTCACCGGAGCCCGCTGCGTCAGCGTCCGGCAGGCCGCCTCGAGATCGTCGCCGAGCGACTCCTGCAGGCGAGGGAGGAGCCAGTCGGGCATGTCGAGGCGGGTCCCGAGGGGAGCGTCGGCGAGGTGCCGGCCCTGCTCCCCTGGTGCAGGCGGCGGGAGGGCGTGGCCCTCTCCGGTCATCAGCGTGGCGGGATCGTTGCCCGCGAGCCGCAGCGCCCCGAGCATCAGGCCCCGGCCGGTCTCGCCTCCGCCGACCCAAGCCAGCGAACGGCGGCGGCGGAGGGCGTCGTAGACGTGGTCGCGGACCGCGGCGCGATCCTTGCTGCCGGCGTAGCGCGCGCCGCGGGCCCAGTTGGTCAGGACACGCTCGGCGGGGGCGCCGGACAGGATCTCGTCCAGAATCCCGGCGGCGGCGGCAAGGCGGGCGGCGGGGGTCATCCGACGCGGTAGTTCGGCGACTCGCGGGTGATCTGGACGTCGTGGACGTGGGACTCGCGCAGGCCGGCCGACGTGATCTTCACGAAGCTGCAGTTGCGGCGCATCTCCTCGACGGTGGCGCAGCCGGTGTAGCCCATGGCGGCGCGGAGGCCACCGACGAGCTGGTGGATCACGGCGTGGGCCGAGCCCTTGTAGGGCACCTGCCCCTCGATGCCCTCGGGGACGAGCTTGTCCGAGGCCGCGTCCTTCTGGAAATAGCGGTCGGCGCTGCCCCGGGCCATGGCGCCGAGGCTGCCCATGCCACGGTAGGATTTGAAGCTGCGGCCTTGGTAGAGGATCACCTCGCCGGGGCTCTCGTCGGTGCCGGCGATCATGCTGCCGACCATGGCGCAAGAGGCGCCGGCCGCGATGGCCTTCGCGAAGTCGCCGGAATACTTGATGCCGCCGTCCGCGATCACCGGCACGTCGCCGGCGGCCGAGGCGGCGTCCATGACGGCGGTGAGCTGCGGGACGCCCACGCCCGCGACCATGCGGGTGGTGCAGATGGAGCCGGGGCCGATGCCGACCTTCACCGCGTCGGCACCCGAGTCGATCAGGGCGCGGGTGCCCTCGGCGGTGGCGACGTTTCCGGCGATCACCTGAACTTCGTTCGACAAGGCCTTGAGGCGGCTCACGGCCTTGCCGACGCCCTCCGAATGCCCGTGGGCGGTGTCGATGACGACGATGTCCACGCCGGCCTCGACCAGCGCGGCGCTCCGCTCATAGCCGGCGTCGCCCACGGTGGAGGCGGCAGCGACGCGGAGGCGGCCCAACGAGTCCTTGCAGGCGATCGGGTTCAGGACCGCCTGCTCGCTGTCCTTGAGGGTCAGGAGGCCGGTGAGCTTGCCCTGCCCGTCGGTGATGAGGAGCTTCTCGATCCGCCGGGCGCGCATCAGGGAGCGCGCCTCCTCCAGATCCGCAGGCTCCTGCAGCATGGCGAGGTTGTCGGAGGTCATCATCACGCTGACGGGCGTGCGGTCGTCCGAGGCGAAGCGCATGTCGCGGTTGGTCACGATGCCGACGACGCGGCCCCTGTCGTCCACCACGGGGAAGCCGGTGACGCCGTGGCGGGCCTGGAGCGCCTTGGCGTCCGCGAGGGTCTGGTTCGGCGAGAGCGTGATCGGATGGTCCACGATGCCCGAGACGAAGCGCTTCACCGTGCGGACCTCGGAGGCCTGCAGTTCCACGTCGAGGTTGCGGTGGATGACGCCGATGCCGCCCGCCTGGGCCATGGCGATGGCCATGCGCGCCTCGGTCACGGTGTCCATCGCGGAGGAGAGGAGCGGGATGTTCATGGCGATCCCGCGCGTCGCGCGGGTCCGGGTGTCGGCGGTGGAGGGCAGGACGCTTGATGCCGCTGGCACCAGGAGCACATCGTCGAAGGTGAGGGCTTCGCGAATCTCCATGGGGGCCGACTCCTCTGTGATGTGGAATCAGCGCCTCTTGTCATGGAACGGCGGCTGACGCAAATCGGCCCCGGGCTGCCGCTGGCGGTCCATGTCCGGCCCTTCGCGCGTTGTAGAAGAGGTCGGCCTCCGAAGGAGCTTCCCGTGACCCAGGTTCTGCCCCTGCCCTCCGCCGAGAGCGCGCCCGAAGAAGCGCTCGTCATCTTCACGCCTTCGGGCAAGCGGGGGAGGTTCCCCGTCGGCACGCCGGTCCTGACCGCCGCGCGCCAGCTCGGGGTGGACCTCGATTCGGTCTGCGGCGGGCGGGGCATCTGCTCGAAGTGCCAGGTGACACCGCAGTTCGGGGAGTTCCCGAAGCATGGCGTGACCGTGACCGAGGACGCCCTGAGCGGCTGGAACGCCGTCGAGCAGCGCTACGACCGCATCCGGGGGCTGCGCGAGGGACGCAGGCTCGGATGCCAGGCGAAGGTCGAGGGCGACGTCGTGATCGACGTGCCGCCCGAGAGCCAGGTGCACCGGCAGGTGGTCCGCAAGGCCGCCGACGACCGCGAGATCGTCATGGACCCGGCGACCCACCTCCACTTCGTCGAGGTGGCCGAGCCCGACATGCACGAGCCCTCGGGCGACTTCGACCGCCTGGTCCGCGCGCTGCGGGAGCAATGGGAGGTCGAGGAGGCGACGGCGCCGCTGTCGGTGCTGGCGAAGCTCCAGCCCGCGCTGCGGAAGGGGAACTGGCAAGTGACGGTGGCGCTGTGGCGCGGCACGGAGGGGCCGGCGCGGGTGCTGGACGTCTGGCCGGGCTTCCACGAGGGGCGCATCTACGGGCTGGCGATCGACGTGGGGTCCACGACCATCGCGGCGCACCTGACGGACCTGCGGAACGGGACGGTGAAAGCCAGCGCGGGGGTCATGAACCCGCAGATCCGCTTCGGCGAGGACCTGATGAGCCGGGTCTCCTACGCGATGATGAACCCCGGTGGGGACAGGGAGATGACCCGCGCGGTGCGGAGCGCCATCGACGGGCTGGCGAAGTCGCTGGCCGAGGAGGCCGGGATCGCGGCGCGCGACATCGTGGAGATGGTCTTCGTCTGCAACCCGGTGATGCACCACCTGTTGCTGGGCATCGACCCGGTGGAACTCGGGCAAGCGCCCTTCGCGCTGGCGACGGGGTCGTCGCTGGACCTCGAGGCCAAGGAGCTCGGGCTGACCGAGGTCAACGAGGCGGCACGGGTCTATGTGCTGCCGCTGATCGCGGGGCACGTCGGCGCGGACGCGGCGGCGGTGGCGCTGGCCGAGCGGCCGGACCAGTCGGAGGACCTGTCCCTTGTCGTGGACGTAGGGACAAACGCGGAGATCCTGCTGGGCAACCGGACGCGGGTGCTCGCGTGCTCGTCGCCCACGGGGCCGGCCTTCGAGGGGGCGCAGATCAGCTCGGGCCAGCGCGCGGCGCCGGGAGCCATCGAGCGGGTGCAGATCGACCCCAACACCAAGGAGCCACGCTTCCGGGTCATCGGGGTGAGCCTCTGGTCGGACCAGCCGGGCTTTGCCGAGGCGGTCGCGGGGACGGGCGTAACGGGCATCTGCGGGTCCGGGATCATCGAGGCGGTGGCCGAGATGCGGATGGCGGGGCTGCTGGACACGGGCGGCCTGATCGGCTCGGCGGAGCAGACGGGGACCGCGCGCTGCGAGCCGACCGGGCGGACCCACAGCTATCTGCTGCATGACGGGACCGCGAACGACGGGCCGCGCATCAGCGTGACGCAGGGGGACATCCGGGCGATCCAGCTCGCCAAGTCGGCGCTCTACGCGGGGGCGCGGCTGCTGATGGACGAGATGGGCGTAGACAAGGTGGACCGGGTGACGCTCGCGGGGGCCTTCGGCGCGCATATCAGCCCCAAGCACGCGATGGTGCTGGGGATGATCCCGGACGTGCCGCTCGACCATGTGCGAAGCGCGGGGAACGCCGCCGGGACGGGCGCGCGGATCGCGCTCTGCTCGGTCGCGGCGCGTCGCGAGGTCGAGGCGCTCGTGAAGCATATCCACAAGGTCGAGACCGCCATCGAGCCGCGCTTCCAGGAGCATTTCGTCGCCGCGAACGCGATCCCGCACGCGAGCGACCCGTTCCCGAACCTGCGGGAGATCGCGACGCTGCCGGAGGTGTCCTTCAACGCCAACGGAGGCGGCGGCGAGGGACGGCGGCGGCGGCGGGGCTGAGGGCTGGCGCGGGGGCTTCCTCGCGCTACCCTCGCAGGGCATGGCAACAGGGGAGGTTAGCCATGTCCGTCGCCAAGGTCATCGAGATCTCGAGCACCTCGCAGCAGAGCTTCGAGGACGCCATCAACAAGGGCATCCAGCGCGCCACGAGCAGCCTGCGCAACGTCACCGGCGCCTGGATCAAGGAGCAGCAGGTCTCCATCGAAGGCAACAGGATCACGAACTACCGCGTGAACCTGATGATCACCTTCATCCTGAACGACTCGGACGACATGAGCACGGCGGGCGGAGGCGCCTGACGGGTCCTTGACGGCGCCCGAGGGGATCGTTACCTCGGGCGCATCACCGCGGGTATGGTGAAAAGGTATCACGAAAGCTTCCCAAGCTTCAGTTACGGGTTCGATTCCCGTTACCCGCTCCATGATCCCTCCCAGACGTCGAAGCGCATCCAGAGGACCAGCCGCCGCGAGGCATCGGTGACCCTGCAGGATGGGTCCGTCCGGCTGGGCCTGCTGCACGTCGACCGTCGGATGACCTCGGGTCCGAGGGCGGTGGAAGGGGTCGCGACGGGACCGCCAAGGTCAGGCCATCCCCCTGCCCTGCCCTCGCCGAGTTGTCCTGACGGCGGCTCGCCTCTTCAGGGGAGCGGTCCGACAGCCAGCCACTTGCGGTGGTCCAGGGGACGGGGGCCAGCGAGAGCCCCTTGTCAATGCCGACCGACGGCAAGTACTGGCTGGCCCCGACCGGATGGGCCAGGGCGGCGCTGGATCCAACCCTGCCGCAGGGTCCGTGGCCAAAGCCCACCGGCGCGCAGGAGGGCCAAGCAGGCCAGATGACAGTGACGGACGAGGACATCGCGACGACGCGTGGCTCGCGCGCCTTCGACAGGGAATGGTACTGCCGGCAGTACCCGGACGTGGAGTTGAGCGGCATCGAGCCGGCTCGCCACTTCGCGCGGTACGGGACCCTGCTGGGTCGCTCTCCCTCGGCGCAGCTTCCTCGGAAGGACTACGAGCTGGAGTTTCCCGCCGCCGTCGGGACGAACCTCGTCCTCCACTTCGAGGCGATCGGGCGGCATCTGGGCTACGACATCGTGAGGGGATGCCTCCCTCAGGATGCCTTTGCCGGTCCTGGCCTTGTCTTTGCCGACGTGGCCCGCCGTCCCCTGGTGACGGTCGTGATGACCGCCTTCAACTCGGAGGCCACGGTCGCGGCAGCCTTGGGTTCCCTGCTGACCCAGAGCCTGAAGGACATCGAGGTCCTGGTCGTGGACGACAAGAGCACGGACCGCACGGCGGATGTCGTGACCGGCATCGCCGAGCGAGACGGACGCGTGAGGTTGATCCGGCTCCATGCGAACCGCGGGGCCTACTGGGCCAGGAACCTGGCGCTGTTCGAGGCCCGCGCCCCGTTCATAGCCCTGTCCGACTCCGACGATGTCTCGCTGCCCGGCAGGCTGGAGGCGCAGCACGCGGCCCTGAGCGGCTCTCCGTACGCTGCTGGCCTGCCATGTCGATCGCCGGCGCGTGAGCCGGAAGGGGATCACGGCCCTCCGCCGTGGTCGGGAGCAGAGCCTGGCCTGCACGACGATGATGGCCCGGAAGGAGCTCTTCGACATCGTCGGGTTCTTCGATTCCGTCAGGATCGCGGCCGACGACGAATTCCTCGATCGCATGACGCTCATGCTGACAGGGGCGCAGTGGCGCCACCTGCCCCTGCCCCTGTGCCAGGCCACGGTGCGACCGGAGCCGCAGGCGGCAGGGGACAGGGTCGGGGTCGACGCGCCGACCGAGGCACGCCAGGACTACGCGCGAGCCTACCGGGCCTGGCATCGCCAGCCCGTGGATCACCGCCTGGAGTTCCCCCTGAGGAACCGGAGCTTCCCGGCGCCCGCGATCGCCGTCCCCGGCTTCGGGGATGGCGAACGGATCACGGCCTCCATGGCGACCTTCCCGCCGCGCCTTGCCACCCTGGATCGCGTGGTGGCGCGGATCGTGCCGCAGGTGGACCTGTTCCGGATCCATCTGAACAACTTCGAGTCGGTGCCCGGCTTCCTGCGGCACGAGAAGATCCGCGTCACGCGCTCGCAGGAGCATGGCGACCTTCGGGACAACGGCAAGTTCCTGAACATGCATGAGGTTCCGGACGGGTTCCACCTCACGGTCGACGACGACATCGCCTATCCGCGCAACTACGCCCGCTACATGGTCGCCAAGGTCCTGCAATACGACCGGCGGGCCGTCGTCGGCGTCCATGCCGCCATCCTGCAGCCCGGCTTCGGCAGATACCACGACGGAGTCTCGCGGCGAACCTGGAGCTTCCGACAGGAGCTCGGCGAGGACGTCCCGGTCCATGTCCTCGGAACCGGCACCGTCGCGTATCATACCTCCGCCATCGACTTCGGCCTCGAACGGGCCGGGACGACCGGGATGATCGACCTCTGGCTCGCGAAAGCGGCGCAGGAGCAGGGCGTGGCGATGATCGCCGTTGCGCGCGGCCGGAACTACCTGCGCGAGATCGGCGACCATGGCCCGACGTCCATCTTCGAGCAATCCAAGCTCGACGACAGTCGCGAGACCGAGTTCGTCCGCACTCACGGGCCTTGGCGGGCTCTCGATCCGATCGGACGGCTGGTCCTGGGCGCCGACTGATCGGGCAGGCTCCGGCTTCATGATGCGCCCGCCACGAGCTTGAACGGCGGGCGACCGAGTGTCAGGAGGGACCTCGTCGCCGTGTCGATCTGCGGCGTGGGCTCCGTGAACCGGGAGGTCGCTGGGTCGCCCACACGATCGGGACGACTGAGACGTGCGATCGAGTGGGAGTTTGGCATGGCCAGCAGCGAATCTGAAACGCGTGGCGCCGATAGGCAGGAACGGGGCGTGGACATCCACGAATCGCATGAGTCGAGCGCGGATCTCCGAACGAGCCTGGCAGCGCGGGAGAGCGAGGTCGCTGGCCTGAAGGAGCAACTCGACATTCGCTTCAGGGAGATCGCCGTGCTCACCCGGGAGCTCGAGAAGCAAGGTGCGGCGCTCGATCGGATGCGCCAGGAAGCCGAGCTGCAGCGTCTCCAGCTCGAGAAGGTGGTCACAAGCACCACCTGGCGGATGACCGGCCCGCTGCGACGCCTGATCGACCTTCTGCGGTCGCGGAGGGGATGAGCCAGCGGACGATCTGTCCGTCGGCAGGAACGGGGATCACCAACGGGGGCCGGACGGCCGCGCGGCGTCTCCCGATCCCGCCAAGTCGTCTTGGGACGGGCATGGGTAGGACTCGCCGTCCTCGCCCCTCGCGCAAGATCGTCTCCGGCCGCGAGCCAGCATGTACGCCCCGCTGGTCGAGGGGCGCCGCCGGGCAGGAAAATCGGCCGGCGCCGGGCAGCGACCTTGCGACTTGCGCCCGATGATGTCAGACGCTCCCCGGAAACCCGCGCGTTCGATCCCTCTGCGAACGTGACTGATGCGGCTCATGAGACGACGAAGCATGAATGCCCTCGGTGAACGCCTCCAACCGCAACATTCGGCCGCCGGGGGATCGGTCCCGGCCGGAGCTTCGGACCCTGGCCTCGTCGCTCGGGCCGCGTCCGGCCATCGGGGGGGCCGGCGCGCGTGCCGCCGTCATCGCGATGGTCAGGGACGAAATCCAGATCATCGAGCCTTGGCTGGACCATGCGCTCTCCCTGTTCGATCAGGTCCTGGTCGCCGATCACAGATCGACGGACGGAACCCTGGAGGTCCTGCTCGACAGGGAGCGAGGCAGCGATCGCCTGACGGTCTACCGATACATCGAACGCGAGTTCAGGAAGGAACAGGTCATCTCCCTGCTCCGGAGCGAGGCGGTGAGGCTCGGTCGATTCGATTGGCTCTTCTTCCTCGATCCCGATGAATTCCTGCCATTCAGGGACAAGCAGGAGTTCACCGACGTTCTTGATTCCGCCGATGGCGAGGACTTCCTGCATTTCCGCTGGAGGAACTGCTACCCCGACCCATCCGCCTCGGAGGGTGTCTCGTCTTTCGGCTTCCGGCAGGTTCGCCCCTCGAAGGTCGGGAAGCTCGCCATCAGCCGGATGGCCGCCGAGGACCCGGACATCCTGGTCCCCATCGGGGCCCATTCGGTCACGCACCGCGTCGAAGGCCCCAGGATGGGGAAGGAGGTGGGCGAGATCTATCACTTTCCGGCCCGCTCGCCCGAGCAGGCGTGGCGAAAGACCCTGGTCGGCACCCTCAACAGGCTGACGGTCCTGCAAGCCGAGTCGTCCAGCCCCATCCACTGGCATTATCCCGAGGCCCTGCGAAAGCTCGCTCGGGGGGACGAGCCGGACATACTGCCCCTGATCGTCCATGACTATGGCGAGGTGAAGCCGGTCTCACCGTCCGGCACGGGCGACTGGGTGCGATCGGAATTCGAATCCTGCAGCTTCGCGTTCGCTGGCCTGCCGGCCGACGAAAGCCCCAAGCCCTTAGATGACCGCCAGGGGGTGCCTGGGAATGCCGCTCCGATGAGCCTGGCGCAGGCGATGAACGACTCCGTGTGTCTCGAGCTCTCAAGGAGAATTGTTGCGATGAATGACACGAGCGGTGTCGTGCCTGTCGGCGATCTGGAGCTCACCCTCGACAGGACCATCAGGCAGCGCGCGAACTTCGACGAGAGGGCGTTCGCCAAGCTCCCGGACGAGGCGGCGCCCGGGCTGACGATGGAGGCGGTCGTCTCCGCCGTCCAGGCCAGCTTCTGGGACGTCAGGCATCCGGTCGCGAGCGCCTGGAGCGAGCACGTCCCGTTCCTGTTCAGCCTGTTCGCGCTCCTGAAGCCGCGCTGCTACGTCGAGCTCGGAGTCCATAGGGGGGCGAGCTTCCTGTCGGCGTGCCAGGCGGTCGCGTCGCTGGAGTTGGAGACGACGTGCGTGGCCGTCGACAACTGGGTCGGAGATGCCCATGCGGGCTATCACGATGCGACCGTCTTCCGTGAGTTCACCGAGGACCTGAAGCAGTATCAGGGCTTCGCCGGCTACATCCGCGCCGAGTTCTCGAAGGCCGTCGGGAATTTCGACGACGGCTCCATCGACCTCCTGCACATCGACGGGTTCCATTCGGCGTCCGCCGTCCGGCGGGACTACGAAACCTGGAAGCGGAAGCTCTCGCGGAGGGGCGTCATCCTCTTCCACGACGTCAACGAGTATCGGATGGACTTCGGCGTCTGGCGGTTCTGGCGCGAGCTGCGCGACGAATTCCCCTACATCGAGTTCGGGCACGGGCACGGGCTGGGCGTCCTTGTCGTCGGCGAGGACAGCCCGCTGAGGACGGACGCGCCGGATCTGCCGGCGCCGGCCTCGTCTCCGATGATACGAGACCTCCTCCAGGTCTTCTTTGGGTCCGTCGGGCAGCTTTCGCTGCAGATGAGCAACTACCGGGCGTCGCAGAACGATCTCGAAGCGAAGCTCAGCCTCGCGCGCGAGGAGGCGGCGCAGCTCTCTCACAGGGTGCATGCCCTCGAGAGGTCTGTCGAGGCTTACCGGGAATCGTTGTCATGGAAGCTGACGGCTCCGCTGAGGGGCTTGCGGACGGCCATCAGGAGGCCGGGCTAGGCACGGCGTGACCTCCTGCCGGCCTCGCCGCCGACAGGTTGAGGGCCTGGGGGCTCCTGCGGCGCGATGTTCGTGGGACGGCGGTCCCGTCGCGCCGACAGACGGTTGATCCAGCCGTCACTGGCCGAGGTCGAGGTGGCTCGTCGGGATTCCGCGTCCGTTCCGTCGGCCCCGCCGAGGGCGACGAGACGGTATGGGCCGGGTGGATCCCGATCCTGGCCCGTCGGGCCTTCCGCTTGCAGGGCGCCCGGTCTAGGGACGGCGCGCACTCAGAAAGGGAGACTCCGCATGACCGACATCACCCGCATCGAGCCGGGCCCGCGCATGAGCCAGGCCGTGATCCACGGGGGCATCGCCCATCTCGCCGGGCAGGTCGGCGCGCCGGGGGCCAGCGTGACGGACCAGACCCGCGCGGTGCTGGCCGAGGTGGACCGGTTGCTCGCGGCCTGCGGGACGAGCAAGGCGCGGCTGCTGACGGCGCAGATCTGGCTCGCCGACATGGCCACCTTCGCGGAGATGAACGCGGTCTGGGACGCCTGGGTGGACCGGCAGAATCCTCCGGCGCGGTGGACGGGCGAGGCCAAGCTCGCCACGCCGGACTACAAGGTCGAGATCATCGTCACGGCGGCGGTCTAGGGCTATGATGGGGGCCATGATCCGGTTCGCGGTGGTCATGGCCCTTCTTCCCCTGGCGGCCTCGGCGCAGGAGGCGCCGGTGGAGTTCGATTGCCTGGCCGAGGACGGCCGGGCCTTCCGGGTCGAGCTGTGGCAGCCGTCGGAGCTCGGATCGCCCTTGCACTGCGTGAGGGGGCTGGACCTGGACGGAGTCGCAGCCTGCGCTCGTCAGGGCGGCTGGGGCCTGAGCGATCCGTCCAACGCCCCCGGGGAGCTGGCCGGGGTCGTGGGGAGGACGTCGGAGGCCCTGGGTGCGGAGGGGAAGTTCTTCGCGAGGGTGGGCCTCAGCGAGTTCGTGGCTTCGGCCTCGCGCGGGGTCGGGATGCCGCTGGCGCTGGAGGTCCATGGGATCACCTTCTGGCGGATGCGGATGGACCTCGCGGGTGGCGAGGGGACGATGTTCACCCGGGACGGGGCGGTCGCCTTCCGTTGCGGCGGGATCGAGGTGGGGCCGTAGGGCGGGCGCGCTGAATTCGCGCCCTTGCGTGATGTGAAAGGGGTCTCGGGCCGTTACGGGGGCGCGGGGTTGGCGCCGCGCCGGTCCGTCGTGCCCGAGGGTCGCGCCGGGCGTGCCACGGCCAGGGCGCGAGGGGCGTGTGCGCGACACGCGGCGGCTGGGTCTTTGCGGCCGGTCCGGAGTATTGGACGCCGTGGCCTCCCAGGAGGTGGGGGGGCTGCGCCCACCTTTCAAAGAGCTCTCGTCCGTGAAGCCTCTCTCCGCCCTTCGCGCATGGCAAAGGACCGGAGCCCCGGACATGATCGGTCCTGTCTGTCCTGGCGAGGGGCTGGCCGATCGAAGCCCCTGCCGAGGGGAGGCTCACCCCTTGAGGCCTCCTCCGACGCAAGCGCTCTCCTGCTGTGAGGTCTTGAGCGGGCCAGGGGGGGGCGTCGCGGGGCGGCGCTCCTGATGCGGGCCAGGATGCGGCCCGGAGGTTAACGATCCGTTACCCGGGCGTTCGGTGGGGGGTGAGGGACGCAACACCCTGGGGGCAAGGCTCTGATCCAGCTCGCAAACCGCTCGGGCCGGGGTGTTGCGTCGCCGGGTGAGGGGCACCTTCCTGCAGCGCGAATCGGCCCGGTTGGGCGTCGGCGGCGCGGTGCGCTGGGGGGCACCTGATGACGGCCGAACGCGGGCGGTCCAGCGACCTCGGCCGTGGAGGGCTGACGCGCGCCTGAACGAGAGGGAGGGACGATGCAGCGTTCCGAGAGGGCGGAAGGTGGACACCTGCCCTACGGCGTCAGGGACGGGTGCAGCCTGGGTGCGTAGCCGGCCCGGAGGACCGCGACGAGAGGGGCGGGCGTGAGGACCTCGGCCTCGCCGCTCGCGGGGCGCGACAGGGGAGCGCCGTAGCCGAGGGGGCCAAGGGGATGCAGGCGGTCGCCGTGGACGAGCGCCGGGGTCCCGTCGTGGCGGATGAAGGTCCCGTCGGGGAGCGCCGCGAGGGGGATCGGTGCCAGCGTTGACAGCGCGTCTGCGGTTCGACCCGGGTCGCGTGGAGCCTGCGGTCGATCTCGGCCGCCTTGGGCCGCTCGCCATGGGCGAGTCGCCAGGCCTCGAGGAAGAGCAGGTGGTCCCGGCGCCGGCACTCGGCGCAGGGGCGGTGGCCGGCGGCGAGGGCGACGGCCTCGTCGTGGAAGAAGAGTTCCGTGTAGTGGCCGGGGGTCATCACCGGGCGGTGGCGATCCTTGAAGGAAAGGACGCAGCAGATCCAGTGGGGGTGCCTCCAGCGGGCGGGGCCGAGGGTCCCGTCCCCGCGGTGGAGGATGCCGCGGTTGCCCATGAAGGTGCCCTGGATCGGGATCGCGACAATCTGGCCCGTGGGGAGGACGCGATTCTGGAGGGTCATGCGCCCTGCCCTAGCCGTTGCGGAGGACCTCGATCACCGCGTCGGTCGGCACGTCGTCGGCCACGAAGGATCGACCGATGCCGCGCGCGAGGATGAAGCGGAGGCGGCCGGCGACGGCCTTCTTGTCCTGGGCCATGAGGGCCAGCAGGCCCTCGGCGTCGGGAAGGTCGCCCGGGATGTCGGCCAGCGCCGCCTTCATGCCCATGGCGCGGAGGTGGGCGCGGACGCGGGAGGGGTCCTCCTGCGCAGTGAGGCCGAGCCGGGCGGAGAGGTCGAAGGCGAGGGCAAGGCCGATGGCGACGGCCTCGCCATGGAGGAGGCGGTCGGAGTAGCCGGTCGCGGCCTCTAGGGCGTGGGCGAAGGTGTGGCCGAGGTTGAGGAGCGCGCGGTCGCCCTCCTCCGTCTCGTCGCGCATGACGATCTCGGCCTTCATCTCGCAGGAGCGGCGGACGATGCGGTCGAGCGCGGCGGGGTCCTGAGCGAGGATCGCGGGGGCGCTCGTCTCGAGCCAATCGAAGAAGGCGGCGTCGCCGAGGAGGCCGTATTTCACCACCTCGCCGTAGCCGGAAAGGTAGTCGCGACGCGGGAGGGTCCGCAGGAGCGCGGTGTCGGCTAGAACGAGGACGGGCTGATGGAAGGCGCCCACGAGGTTCTTGCCCTGCGCGGTGTTGATCCCGGTCTTGCCGCCGACCGAGGAGTCGACCTGCGCGAGCAGCGTCGTGGGCACCTGCACGAAGCGGACGCCGCGCCGGAGGATCGCCGAGGCGAAGCCCACGAGGTCGCCGATGACGCCTCCGCCGAGGGCGACCACGAGGTCGCGTCGCTCGACCTTCTGGGCGAGGAGCCACTCGACCGTCCGGACGAGGTGGGTCCAGTCCTTGGTGCCCTCGCCCGCTGGAAGGACCAGCACCTCGGATTCGATGCCGTCGCGGGTCAGCGATTCCCGGAATGCGGGCCAGTGACGGGCGGCGACGTTGGCGTCCGTGACGACAGCGACCTTCGGGCGGCGAAGATGGGACGTCAGGAAGGTCCCGGCGCGGTCCAGGAGCCCCTCGCCGATCTCGATGTCGTAGGCCCGGCCGGGCAGGTCCACGCGAACGGTCATGGCGTCTCCAGGATGTCGGGGCGGGTGGCGAGCACCTCGAGCGCGCGGGCGGCGGTCTCCTCGATTGAGAAGCCGGGCTCGGCGCGGACGGAAAGGTCGGCCAGCCGGTAGATGGGGACGCGCTTCTCGTAGAGGCTCGCGAGGGTGCCGCGCGGGTCGGGGGTGCGCAGGAGCGGGCGCGTGTCCTTATGGCGGACGCGGTCCCAGAGGAGGTCGAGGTCGGCGTCGAGCCAGAGCGCCACGCCCTTCTCGCTGATGGCGAGGCGGTTGCGCTCGGCCATGTAGGCGCCGCCGCCGGTGGAGACGATGGCGGGGGGACCGGCGAGGAGGCGGGCGATCACCTCGGCCTCGCGGTCGCGGAAGAAGGGCTCGCCGTCGCGGGCGAAGATCTCGGCGATGGTGGCCTGGGCGGCCTCCTCGATGGCGGCGTCGCTGTCGAGGAAGGGGACGCCGAGGCGCGCGGAGAGCGCCCGGCCCACGGCGGTCTTGCCCGAGCCCATCATGCCGACGAGGACCACGCTGCGCCTGAGGCGCGGCGGACGGGAGGCCGGGGCCCGGACCTTGCGGGGCCGTGCCGATGACTTTCGCGTTCCGCCCCCGCCCATCCTGTCCAACAGCCGTCCTGTGGCGCCCGGGCGCCCTGCCCCGGCGTCGATTTGCGCTTCCTGTCCCCTATAGGGGTGAACTCCCCGAAAAGACCATATATGAGTCGCCGTGGCCGCCCCGTGAGATGGGCCGCGAGAGGGACCGAGAGCAGGCGATGTGGCGACTCATCAAGGTTCTGCTGATCCTGGCCGTCCTCGCCGGGATCGCGCTGGTGGCCTATGCCTATATCGGCCCCTTCGTCATGCCGGGCGACTTCCAGGCGCCGGTGCGGGACGTGACCCAGCCCGTGGACCTGGACATCGACTAGGGATGCGCCTCGCCATTCTTGCCGCCCTGGGCCTCGCCGCGGCCCCTGCCCTGGCTCAGGACGCGGACAGGCCGCTGTCGGCCATCGACTGGCTGTCGCAGAGCCTGGAGAGCACGTCCTCGGTGGCCGCCGGGGAGCCGCCCGTGGCCGAGTCGGCGGCGGCGCCGGGGATCACGGTCACGCCCCTCGACGGGACGGGCGGCGGGCTCTCGGGCGTGCTGCCGGCCGAGGTGACGGGGTTGCCGCCGGACCTCTGGGCGGGAAGTGACGAGGGGGAACTGGCCGCGCTCATCGGTGCGGAAGAGGCGGAAACGGTGCCGGCGCTCCAGGACCTGCTGGTGACGATGATGCTCGCGCAGGCGGAGTCGCCGGAGGGGGGCGACGGGACGGACCTGTTCCTCGCGCGGGTGGACAAGCTCCTCGACATGGGGGCGCTGGACGCGGCGCGGGCCCTGCTCGAGTCGGGGGACCTGCTCGAACCGGAGGCCTTCCGGCGGTGGTTCGACGTGACGCTGCTGCAGGGGACGGAGCACCAGGCCTGCGCGGTCCTGAGGAGCCACCCGTCGCTGGCGCCGACGCTGATGGCGCGGGTGTTCTGCACGGCGCGGAACGGCGACTGGAACGCGGCGGCCCTGACGCTGAACACGGCGCGGGCGCTGGGCGACGTCACGCCGGAGGACGAGGAGCTGCTGACGAAGTTCCTCGACCCGGAGTTCGCGGAGCCGGAGGAAAGCCTGCTGCCGCCGGAGAGGCCCACCCCTCTCGTCTACCGGATGAAGGAGGCCGTCGGCGACCTGATGCCCACGGCGGGGCTGCCGCTCGCCTTCTCCCATGCGGACCTGCGGGACACGGTCGCCTGGCGGGCGCAGATCGAGGCGGCCGAGCGGCTCGCGCGGCATGGGGCGGTGTCGGAGAACGTGCTGCTGGGGGTCTACACGGCGCGGCAGCCGGCGGCCTCGGGCGGGGTCTGGGACCGCGCGGCGGCGATCCAGGCGCTCGACCGGGCTGTGCAGGCGGGCGACAGGGCGAAGGTGGCCGAGGCGCTGCAGCCGGCCTGGGACGGGATGCAGGAGGTCGGGCTCGAGGTGCCCTTCGCCAAGCTCTTCGGGGAGGCGCTGGTGGGGCTCGGGCTGGATGGGGATGCGGGGGCGCTGGCCTACCGGATCGGGCTCCTGTCGCCGGCCTACGAGGCGGCGGCGCGATCGCGCGAGCCCTCGACGGCGCAGGAGAGGGTCTGGCGGGCGGTGGCGCTGGGCGAGGTGGACGGCGTCGAGGGGTCGGACGCGCCCTCGGCTGCGGTGCTGGCCGGGTTCCAGGGAACGGAGGTGCCGGCGGAGCTCGAGGCCGAGCTCTCCGGGAAGCGGGTGGGCGAAGCGGTCCTGAACGCGATGGACGGGTTCCGGCAGGGCATCGACGGCGACCGCGCGGCGGTGTCGGCGGCCATCGCCACGCTGCGGGCGGCGGGGCTCGAGGACGTGGCCCGGCGAGCGGCCCTGCAGTTCCTACTGCTGGACGCGCGGGCGTGAGCGGAGCGACCTGGGTCGGGGCCTTCCTCGATTCGCTCGCGGCCGAGCGGGACGCGGCGGCCAACACGCGGCTCGCCTATGGGCGGGACCTGAACGACTTCTCGGGATGGCTCGCGCATAGGGGGGTGCAGCTTTCCGACGTGTCGCGGGGCGACGTGGACGCTTACCTCCTGTCCTGCGAGGCGCAGGGCCTGTCCAAGGCCACACGGGCGCGGCGGCTCTCGGCCATCCGGCAGCTCTTCCGCTTCGCGCACGAGGAGGGATTCCGGGAGGACAACCCGACGCTGCGGCTGTCGGGGCCGGGCAAGGAGCGGAAGCTGCCCGGGACGCTGGAGGTGCCGGAGATCGAAGCGCTGATCGCGGCGGCGCGATCCGGCGCCGGGGACCGGATGCGGAACACCTGCCTGCTGGAGCTCCTCTATGCGACCGGGATGCGGGTGAGCGAGCTCGTGTCGCTGCCGGTGGCGGCGGCGCGGGGGGACCCGCGGGTGATCCTCGTCAGGGGCAAGGGCGGGAAGGAGCGGCTGGTGCCGCTGTCGCCGCCCGCGCGTGAGGCGCTGGCCGAGTGGCTGGGCGAACGAGACGCGGCGGAGGAAGGAAAGTCGAAAGGGGCGCAACCCTCGAGGTTCCTGTTTCCGTCCCGAGGCGTCGCGGGGCACCTGACCCGGCAGGGGTTCTTCGCGCTGCTCAAGGACCTCGCCGCGCAGGCAGGGATTCCGCTGGACCGCGTGACGCCGCACCGGCTCCGGCACGCCTTCGCCACGCACCTGCTGGCGAACGGGGCGGACCTTCGGTCGATCCAGGCCATGCTGGGGCACGCCGACCTCGCGACGACCGAGATCTACACGCACGTCCTCGACGAGAGGCTGCGGGAGCTGGTGCTGACGAAGCATCCCCTGGCGGAACGGAATGAGGCGGAGTGATGGCGGACGCGCCATAATCCTCGGTTTCGTCAACCGAATCTTCATCACTTCGTGCGAATCTGGTCGGGCTTGGGCGTGCCTTCCGTCGCCCGGGCTCTCCTCCCTGTTGGACTGGTCGCGCCCCCGGGCGCGACCCTTTTTCCCGTTGTCGTCGAACGGCTTGGGCGGTCGCGAAATCCGTTGACGGCCCGCTGCCCTTGCCCTAACGTCCCCGTCGAAAGTCGGCCAAGTCCGGCAGGGAGAGAACGGGAAAGGGGTGCGACCGCGCACCCCTTTCTCTTTTCGGCCAAGCCTTTGTGAAGCGCGGAAGCCCGCCCCTGGCGAGCGTCGGGCCCTGACAGTCGTCCGGCCGCATGATAAGCGCGGGCCGACGCCACATTTCGGAACGGATCGACCGATGCCAATCTCCCTCAAGCCCCTTCCCGTCCTGGCCCTCCTGGCCTGGACGCTTCCCCTCGCCGCGCAGGAGGCGACGACGGACCAGCCGGCCGCCGAGGCGCCGGCCGCCGAGGCCGCTCCTGCCGAAGGCCAGGCGGCCGCGCCGGACGCGGGGCTCAGCATGGGCGAGACCGCCGACGCCGCCTCGGGCGATCCGCAGGTGGGCCAACCCTACATCAGCGACACCTCGGGCGACTGGTCGCTGCGCTGCCTCAGGACCGAGGACGGCAACGACCCCTGCCAGCTCTATCAGCTCCTCAAGGACGGGGAGGGCAACAACGTGGCCGAGATCAGCATGTTCCCCCTGCCCGAGGGCGGACAGGCGGCGGCCGGGGCGACCATCGTCGCGCCGCTCGAGACGCTGCTGACCGAGAACCTGACGCTCGGCATCGACGGGAACGAGCCCAAGCGCTACCCCTTCACCTTCTGCAACCGCGCGGGCTGCGTGGCGCGGGTGGGCTTCACCGCTGAGGAGATCCAGCAGTTCAAGAACGGGAATACCGCCCAGCTCACCATCGTGCCGGCGGCGGCGCCGGACCAGCAGGTGAACCTGACGATCTCGCTCTCGGGCTTCACGGCGGGGTTCGAGAAGGCGACGGTTCCGAACGTGACGCAGGCGGACACCTCGGGCCAGTGATCGCGATGCGCCCGGCGGACGGGATCCGCCCGGCGCCCCCTACGCGGCCCTGAGCGCGAGGACCGCGTTCAGGCCGCCGAAGGCGAAGGCGTTGGAGAGGCAGGCGGCGACGCGGGCCTCTCGCGCCACGTTCGGCACGACATCGAGCGGGCAGTCGGGGTCGGGGGCCTCCCATCCGACGGTGGGGGCGACGATGCCCTCCCGCAGGGCCATGAGGCAGGCGAGGAGCTCCACGGCGCCGGTGCCGCCGATCAGATGGCCGTGCATGGACTTGGTGGAGGAGATGAGCACGCGCTCGGCCTGCGGGCCCAGGGCGCGCGCGACCGCCGCGCATTCGGTGCGGTCGTTGGCGGCGGTCCCGGTGCCGTGGGCGTTGATGTAGTCCACGTCCTCCGGGTTCAGACCCGCGTCGGCCAGGGCGGCGCGGATGGCGCGTTCCGGCCCCTCCACGGTGGGCATCACGATGTCTCCGGCATCGGCGGTCATGCCGAAGCCCGCCACCTCGGCGAGGATCTCGGCGCCGCGCGCGGTGGCGCGGTCGCGATCCTCGAGGACGAAGACGGCCGCCCCCTCGCCCTCGACCATGCCGTTGCGCGTCGCGCTGAAGGGGCGGCAGGCGTCGGGGGACATGACGCGCAGCCCCTCCCAGGCCTTGATCCCGCCGAAGCAGAGCATCGCCTCGGAGCCGCCGGTGAGCATGATGTCGGCCATGCCGGAGCGGATCATCTGGAAGGCGAGGCCGATGGCGTGGTTCGAGGAGGCGCAGGCGGAGGAGACGGTGAAGGACGGGCCCATCAGGCCATGCGCCATGCTGACCGCGCTGGAGGCCGCGTTGGCCATGAGGCGAGGCACGGTGAAGGGGTGGACGCGGTTCTTCCCCTCCTCGAAGACGGCGCGGTAGCTGTCGTCGATGGTGGACAGGCCGCCGCCGCTGTTGCCGAGGATGACGCCGGTGCGGGGGCCGAGCTCGCCGTCGAAGGCCAGGCCCGACCGGGCCACCGCCTCGCGCGCGGCGATCAGGGCGAACTGGGTGAAGCGGTCGTGGAGGGCAAGCTGCTGGCGGGTGAAGTGCGCCGCCTCGTCGTAGTCCTTGATCTGCGCGCCGATGCGGATGGCCAGGCGCTCCACGTCCCGGAACTGGAGCGGGCCGATGCCGCAGCGGCCCTCGCGCAGCGCCTGGAGCGTCGAGGGCACGTCATGGCCGAGGGCGTTGATCGTGCCTGCCCCGGTGAGGACGACGCGACGCATCACGCGCGCTCGGCCACGAGCCCCTCGACCGCCTGGATGATGCTGCCCACGGTGGAGATGTCGAACTCGCTCGCCTGCGGGTCGTTGGCGTTGAAGGGGACGGTGAGGTCGAAGGCCTCCTCGATGGCGTAGATGCTTTCCACCACGCCGAGCGAGTCGATGCCGACATCGGCCAAGGTCATGTCCTCCCGCACGTCGGACGGGTCGAGGAGCGCCTGCTCGGCGATGATCGCGATGACGCGCTCTCGGGTGGTCATGCTGGGGTCCCCGGTTCTGCGGGCGTGACTTACTCGCCCCGCCGGGGCTTGGGAACCCCTGCGGCCAAGTCACGCAGGATTCGCGGCAGGCGGCGGAGCGCCTTGTAGCTCTCGATCTGGGTGTCCATCCGGGTGGCGGGGTAGCCCATCATCACGCGGCCCGGCGGCACGTTGGAGAGGACGCCGGAGCCCGCCGTGATGACCGCATCGTCGCCGATCGTGATGTTGTCGGCGAGGCCCACGCCCCCCGCGAGGACCACGCGGTCGCCGACCCTGGTGGAGCCCGCGATGCCGACGCGGCCGCAGAGGAGGCAATGGCGGCCGATCTCGACGTTGTGGCCGATGATGACGCCGTTGTCGATCTTGGTGCCGTCGCCGATGCGGGTGGGGCGGATCGTGCCGGAATCGATGGTAGAGCAGGCGCCGACCTCCACGTCGTCGCCGATCTCGACTCCGCCCAGGGAATGGATGCGGTGCCAGGTCGGGTCCTCGGGAACCGCGACGGGACCTTGGCCGAGCGTCTCGCGGACGCGTTCCACATAGGCGGGCTCGCGGGTGACGAAGGAGAAGCCGTCGCCGCCGATCGCGGCGTTGGGCTGAAGGATGACGCGGGCGCCGATGGTGACGTGTCGGCCGACGCGCGCGCCGGGGTGGATGATGCCGCCGGGGCCGATGCGGGCGCCGTCCGCGATGGTGACATGGGCTCCGATCAGGGTGCCGGCGCCGATCTCCGCGCCGGCGCCGATGACCGTGAGGGCACCGATGCCCACGCCGTCGCCGAGCCGAGCGGTCGGATCGAGCACGGCCGACGGGTGGATGCCGGCCGGGAACGGCGGCACATCGAGGAGCTGGGTCAGGCGCGACATGGCTAGCCGGCCACGCGGCGCGAATACGGCGGCCTGCAGCCCCAGGGCCCGCCAGTCGGCGCCGGGCCAGAGGACGGCGGCGCGCGCGCGGCCCTGGCGGAGAGCTTCGCCCCAGGAGGGCGCGATGGCGAGCGCGAGGTCGTCGGGCCCGGCGCTCGCGGGTTCGGAGGCGCCGTGGACCTCGATGGCGAGGTCGCCCTCGGCCTCGGCCCCCAGGGCCTCCGCAATGCGCGCGATGGTCAGCATGACGCTCCCCCGATGTGTCCGGGGGAGAGGTTTAGGCCGGAAGCGGCCCGGCCTCCACCCCCTCGCCCTCGAGCGCATCCCAGATTCGGGCGTCGCGGCCGTAGATGTCGCGGCGGAACTGCAGGCCGCCCCGGACGTCGGTGAACGCGGTGCGGTACTCGAGGTGCACGGGGATCGGCCGGTCGAGGTTCACGCGGGTCTCGGCCCCGGTGCCGAGCTTCTCCTGGAAGAGGCCCTGCGGGTCGGAGGTCTGCCGCGCGAGGAGGCGGTAGGCGAAGTCGCGCGGCTGCTGGAGCCGGATGCAGCCATGGCTGAAGGCGCGGACCTCGCGGTTGAACAGGTCCTTGGAGGGCGTGTCGTGGAGGTAGATGTTCCAGGGGTTGGGGAACATGAACTTGACCACGCCGAGCGCGTTGCGGTCGCCGGGCGGCTGCGACATCGAGAAGGGGAAGTTCCGGGCGTTGTAGGCCCCGAAGTTCACGGCCCCTCGGTTGATGGCCCGCCCGGAGGAGTCGGTGATCCGAAGCTGGCTCGCGGCGTTCGGGTTGCGCTGGAGCTGCGGCAGGTATTCCTTGACCACGATGGTCCGGGGGACGAACCAGCTCGGGTTGACGACCATGAATTCCATCTGGTCGGAGAACTCGGGCGTCTCCCGGTCCTCCTCGTGGGCGCCGATTACCGAGCGGGTCACGAAGGTCGGCACGTCGTCGTCCACGATCTGGGCCGTGAAGTCGGTGAGGTTCACCCAGACGTGGCGGGAGCCGCGCGGCGCGGCGTTCCAGCGCTCGCGCTCCAGGGCCACGAGGACCGAGCGGAGGCGGTCGGTCGGGGAGGCGTTGATCTCGGCCAGGGTCCCCTCGCCCGCGACGCCATCGTCGAAGAGGCCATGGGCGGCCTGGAAGCGCTTCACGGCGTCGGTCACGGCGGCGTCGTAGGTGGCCGTCGCGGTCGGCCGGAGCCAGCCCATGTCGATCAGCCGGTCGCGGAGCGCCACCACGGAGGCGCCGCCCTGCCCCGGCTCGAGCTTGGCAGCCGGCACCGCCTCGCCCCAGCCGCCCTCGGCCACGATCCGCTCGAGGCGGAGCTTGGCGCTGAGCAGGCGGGCGTATTCGGGCGTCGCGGGGGCGAGGCCGCGCAGGAAGGCGACCGGCTCCTCCTCCGGGAAGACGGTGAGCACGGTGAGAGGGTCGGCCGCGAGGACCTCGCGCTTGATGTGGGGGCTGACCTCGGAGGGCACGAGCATCCCGGCGTTGAGGTCGCGGGCGAGGCGGAGGAAGGCCGCGCTCATCTCCACCTCCGCGACGCCCTGGTCGTAGGGGCTCTGGGCGGCCTGGAGAGTACGGACCAGGGCCTCCGGGTCGTGGCGGCGCGGGCCCAGTCCGTGCGTGGGCGATCCGGCCATGGCGGCGAGGAGCGCGTTGCGGCGCGCGACCTCCCGCTCGCCGCTGCCGGCCCAGATGCCGTCGAAGCCACGGCCCCGGTAGAACGCCGCCAGCACCTCGTTACGGGACGCCGCTTCGGCGACGCCCTGGCGGAAGCCGGTGATCCCGGTCAGGGCCGAGGCGCGCGTGCCCGGAAGCATGGCCGCCAGGGTTCCGGCGGAGAGGCCGGCAAGGAATCGGCGGCGGGACGTGGGGAGCATGGGAACCTCGGTCACGGGGTGGGCAGCCGTCAGGATGGAATGATAGGATTTTGGGGTCGCGAATGGCAGGGGGCAACGCGACGCGCAATGCCGGCGGTCTTGCTTGTGCAATCCTGCAACATCGGCGTGTTCCCGGAGTCGTGAGCAAAAAGATGCCGAAGGTCACGTTTCCTTAGGAAAGCCGTGCGAGAGTGTCCTTGGTGGCCCGCGCGAGTCGTGCCATAGTCGCCGAGCATCTGGGGACGAGATGAGCAAGAAAAACGCCCGTAAAACATGGGCTTAATAATATAACATAAGCGACGGGACAGGCGCTAGCATGACCAACACCAGCACCATGGGCATCTCTCGGCGCGCCATTCTTGGCGTGTTCGCGGCAACGGCGGTGACGGCCGCCCCGACCTTCTCCAGCGCGGCCGGCTTCCTGCGCGGCGCGGGCGACGTGCGGCGGGTCCAGATGTATTCGGGCCGGACGGGCGAGAAGATGGACACCATCTACTGGATCGACGGCGAGTACGTCGGCGAGGCCGTCCGCGAGATCAGCATGTTCATGCGTGACTGGCGCAACGGCAAGGCCGTCGCCATGGACACGCGCACCATCGACATCATCGCGGCCACCCACAACCTGCTCGACGTCTCGGAGCCCTACATGCTCCTGTCGGGCTATCGCTCCCCTGAGACGAACGCCATGCTGCGGGCGCATTCCTCGGGCGTCGCGCGGAACTCCCTCCACATGCGCGGGCAGGCCGCGGACCTTCACCTCGACTCGCGCTCGGTGAACCAGATCGCCCGCGCGGCGCTGGCCTGCCAGGCGGGCGGCGTCGGCCGCTACAGCAGCTCGAGCTTCGTCCATATGGACTGCGGCGACGTCCGCACCTGGGGGAGCTGAGGTCCCGAGGCCTCGGAACTGCAAGAAGGGCGCCTTCGAGGCGCCCTTTTGTTTTGAGATGAGCCCGAACCTGGATCGGTGGGATTCGGGCCCTGGGCCTCACTGGTCGCCTTGGCTCGCGGCACCCTGGTCGCCGCCATCCGTCCCGGCCTCGGTCCCGGACGAGCCTTCGGTCCCGGACTCGGCGCCCGGAGCGCCCGAGGTGCCGGGCTCGGCGTCGGCTGCGGCTCCGGTCCCCGACTCGGTCCCGGGAGCGGCACCGGCCTCGGTGCCGGCGTCGGTCGAGCCGGCTGTGTCGGCGGCACCGCCTTCCGTTCCGGTCGTGCCCTCCGCGCCGGCGGCCGTCGTCCCCTCAGCGCCCGCCGCAGCCCCCTGGCCTGCCTGCTCGACGCGGACCGTGGGCTCGCCGGTCTGGTTGAACTGGACTTGGGCCTCGCCTGTCTGCTCGACTTGGACGTTCGGCTCGGCGGCCTCGAAGTGGACGTTGGGCTGGCCGCGCTGGACTTCGATCTGCGCCTCGCCTTCCTGCTGGATGCTGACTTGGGCCTGCGAAGGCTGGGCCTGGACCTGCGCCTGGCCACCCTGGTCGGCCTGCTCGACCTGGACCTGCGGCTCGGCCTGCTCGACCGTGACGGTGGGCGGGGCTTGGCGGACCTCGACGCGCGGCTCGGGATTCGTCACCGCGACCTCGGGGTCGGGGAAGGTGATGATGACCTCGGGCGGCGGCTGGTCGATGGTGATGACCGGCGGCGGCACCTGCACGCGTACAGTGGGCGCGGCCTGGCGGACGAGGACGTCGGGCGTGCCCTGGTTCACGCTGACCTGCGGGGCGCCTTGCGTCACCGTGACCTCGGGCGGCGGCGCGGTGACGGCGATCTGGGGCTGGGGCTGGGTCACGGTGATCTCGGCCTGGGCGGTCTCGCCCCCAGCCGGGGCGGCCTGAGTCCCGGTCGGCTCGGCCTGAGCCGGCTCGGTGCTGGCGGCTGGCTGGGTCTCCTGGGCCTGCGTCGTCGTGTCGGCGGTCGGCGAGGTCCCGGTCTCGGCCTGCGTCGTGTCGCCCGTGGCCTCGGCCCCTGCGGTGCCCGTCCCGGCGCCCTGCGCCGTCTCGGTCGTGGCTCCGGCCTGCGCCGCCGCTCCGGTCGTGCCGGCCTGGGTGGTCTCGCCTGCCTCGGTGCCGGCGGCACCCTCGTCCTGGCCGAGCTGGCCGATCTCGGTCATCGCCTGCTCGTAATACTGGAGGCACTGCTCATCGTTTCCGGCGTCGATCGCCTGCGACGTCGTCGCGATCCACTCCTTCCGGAGGATGTCCGCACGTTCGGTATGGAGCGCCCGCAAGGCCTCGCAGCTCTGACCCTGCGTGGCCAGCTCCGCCGCGGTCTGCGCGAAGGCGGCAGGCGCGATCACAGTGGCGCTCAGCAGGCTCGCCAGCAGGGGCGTCATGCGTAGTCTGGTCATGGGAGCGTCCTTTCCGTCGGGGGTCGGGGAGGCGGGGCAGCGGACCCTGCGGGTCGGGGCCCGGCGTCCCGGGATCGAACGGCTGACCAAGCGGAAGGTTCCCGACCCGACCCGGGGGGAGCGGCCCCTGCCCCGTTTCTTGGCCATACCTTGTGTGATCCAGTCGGGCCCGATCCACAGGACGGAGCACCATCGCCAAACCCACCTTCCACGACATCGCTCACCTGGCCGGCGTAGGCACGGCCACCGTCGAGCGGGTCCTGAACGCCCGTGGCGGCGTCCGGCCGGAGACGGTCGAGAAGGTGCTCGCGGCGGCCCGGCAACTGGACTACGCAAGGCGATCGCCGGAGGCGCATCGAGTCATCCTGCGGATCGAGGTGACCCTGGTGCGACCGGAGGCCCGCTTCTTCTTCCGCCTTGCCGGCGCGTTCGAACGGCTGGGCGCGATGCTCGACCCCCTCCGTCGCCGTCACCGGACCTTCGTGCCGGAGGACGATCCCGCCGCCATCGCCGCCCGGATCGCGAAGCCAGGACTGCGCCGGGCGGGGCTCATCCTCGCCGTGCCGGACGTTTCGGCCATCCGGGTGGCGCTCGGGCAGATGCAGGCACGGGGGCTGCCCATCGTGCAGATCGTGACGCGCGCCACCGGCGTCGTCGCGGACTGCGTGGGGATCGACAACGAGGCGGCCGGGCGGGTCGCGGGCCTCCTGCTGTCGCGGATGCAGCCGAGGGCCGGGACCGTGGTGGCGATCTGTTATGGCGGCGCCTATCAGATGCACCGCGACCGCATCCGGGGCTTCTCGGGCTACCTGCAGGCGCATCCTCGCCCCGATCTGCGTTCCGCGCAGGTCCTCTCCGGCCATGACCGGGGAGCGCGGTCCTGCTGCTCGACTCCATGCGGGAACGGCCAAACCTCGTAGGACTCTACGACGGGGGGTGGAGGCAACGGAGCGCTCGTGGCGGCGTTGCGGGTGCATCCGCGCGGGCGGGAGGCCTTCTTTGTGGAACACGAGCTGACCCCGATGACCGCCGAGGCGCTGCGGAACGGCATGATGTCGGTCGTTCTGGACCAGACCCCTGAGGAACAGGCACGGCGAGCCATGGACCTGATGCTCGCCCGGATCGGGCTGCTCGTGAATGAGGTCCCGAATCCGCCGATCCGCTTCGTGATCGTCGCGGCCGAGAACATCTGATCGGATCCGATCAAGACGGTTGGCGCCCGCGACGCCCGGGCCGGCCTATGAGGGCATCATCGAGGTGGGCGCGGAGGCCGCCTTCGACAGCCATGCCTACGCCCATTACCTCCATCACGAGTTCTTCGTGGTGAACTATGGCGAGGGCTTCGTGCCCTTGGACAAGTGGTTCGGGACCTGGCACGACGGGTCGACCGAAGGGGACGAGCGCATGAACCCGCGCTACCAGCGGAAGGTCGCGCGAATGAGCCGCTAGGTGGGGACGCCAGTCGAGTGAAGGTTCCGCGCCGGCCGAGGCGGGGTCTGGAAGAGCCCTTGGAAGGGCGACCCATCTTGCGTCCCGGAGGACACTCGAGGGTTGCCTCACGGGAACGGACGACGACGGCTGGCTTCAGGAGGGGTGGCGCACCCGACAGGATTCGAACCTGTGACCTCTGCCTTCGGAGGGCAGCACTCTATCCAGCTGAGCTACGGGTGCCTGGGGCGGACATAAGGGAAAGGCGGACGGGCCGCAACCGCAAAACCTCAGCCGAAGAGGTCGCGGCAGAGCTCGAGGCCGGAGACCAGCGCGTCGACCTCCTCCACCGTGTTGTAGAGGCCGAAGGAGGCGCGGCAGGTCGCGCCCACCCCGAACTGCTGGAGCAGCGGCATGGCGCAGTGGGTCCCCGCCCGCACCGCGATGCCCCGGCGGTCGAGGACCGTGGAGACGTCGTGGGCGTGGGCGCCCTCCATGGTGAAGGAGAAGATCGCGGCCTTGCCGTCGCTGTTGCCCTGGATCTGGAGCCAGTTGAGGCCGACGACGCGATCGCGGGCGTAGTCGCGCAGGGTCCGCTCGTGGGCCGAGACGTTGTCCATCCCGAGGCCCATCATGTAGTCGAGCGCGACGCCCAGGCCGATCGTCGACACGATGCCGGGCGTGCCCGCCTCGAACTTCATGGGCGGGTCGGCGTAGGTGACCTCGTCGCGGGTCACTTCGCGGATCATGTCGCCTCCGCCGAGGAAGGGGCGCATCTCCTCCATCCGCTCGCGCTTGATGAAGATCGCGCCCGAGCCGGAGGGCCCGTAGAGCTTGTGGCCGGTGATCGCGTAGAAGTCGCAGCCGATGTCCTGCACGTCCACGGGCATGTGCACGGCGCCCTGGCTGCCGTCCACGAGGACGGGAACGCCCTTCTCGTGCGCTCCGGCGGTGATGGCCTTCACGTCCACCACGGTGCCGGTGACGTTGGAGAGGTGCGTCACGGCGATCAGCTTCGTCCGGGGACCGATGGCGTCGATCACGGATTGCGGGTCGAGGTCGCCCTTGGCGTCGCATTCCGCCCATTTCAGGACGACGCCCTGCCGTTCGCGCAGGAAGTGCCAGGGGACGATGTTGGCGTGGTGCTCCAACAGCGTGAGCACGATCTCGTCCCCGGGCTGGAGGCGGGGCGCGGCCCAGGCGTAGGAGACGAGGTTGATCCCCTCGGTCGTGCCGGAGGTGAAGACGATCTCCTCCTCGGAGGGCGCGTTCAGGAAGCGGGCGACGGTGCCGCGCACCGCCTCGTAACGCTCGGTCGCGACGGAGGAGAGGGTGTGCAGGCCCCGGTGGACGTTGGCGTATTCCTCGGCATAGCCGCGCGTGACGGCGTCGATCACGATCCGGGGCTTCTGCGCCGAGGCCCCGTTGTCGAGGTAGACGAGCGGCTTGTCGTGGATCCGTCGCGACAGGATCGGGAAGTCCTGGCGGATGTGGTGGACGTCATACATCGGTGGGAGCTCCGAGCGAGAGAGCGAGCGTCAGGAGGAACGAGACCCCGATCAGCGTGCCGAAGCCGGCGAGCAGGATCGCGAGGAAGCTGCGGAGGATGCCTCCGAATCCGTGGAGGACCCGGACGAAGTTGATGAGGGACCAGAGCAGCGCGATCAGGCCCAGGACGAACAGGACCAGGGCCAGGGACATCGAGACCAGGCCCACCATGAGCGTCGCGATCTCGATGGCGAGCGCCACGGCGTTGATCCAGACGGTGACGAGGAGCGAGCCCTCGAACGTCCCCGCGCCGCCGAGGATGCGGCCGGCCACCTGGAGCGCCGAGGCGGAGAGGAGCGTCCCGAGGAACAGCACGGCGGCCCAGACGAGCGGGCCGACCATGAGGACCCCCGATCCGTCCTCCAGAGGGATGGCAATCCCGCCGGCCGCCGCGGCCAGGAGGCCGTTGACGACGGCCAGGAGGCCTGCCGCCTCGAAGAGCACCCGGCGCGGCAGGCCCAGGCCGAGGAGATGGGCGGCGGTCTGGCGCGGGGTGGTGACGGTGTCGCGCATCAGGCCGATGAGCGTGGCATCAGGCGGCATGGGCGCCCTCCCGGGCCTTGGACGCCTCCTGCTGGGCGAGCCACCAGAAGGCGACGAAGACGGCGACCCAGAGGATGCCGGCGAGGTTGGTCGCGACCGAGGCCCCGGTGAACCCGGCGACCGCGCCGGTCAGGAGGCCCAGCGGGGAGGCGGCGAGCCATGACCAGAACATCGCGAGCCGGGCGCCGAAGGGGGTCCCCTGCCCGCCCAAGGCGCGCGAGACGGCATGGGTCAGCCACGCGAGGCCATAGAAGACCAGTGGCCATATCGTCAGCCAGCCGAGCAGGGCGTAGGCCACGAGGCGCGCGAAGTCGTCGCCGGTGAGTTGGGCCTCGCGCATCAGGCGAGGCCACTGGGCCACGAAGATCAGGGTGCAACCGATCATCAGGAAGGCCAGCGCGCGCGGCTCGTTCGGACCCTGCGCCAGATGCTCCCGCACGACGGCCCGGGGACCGTGGCGGAAGCTGCGTCCGATGTCGGCGACGACCCCCATCAGCGACGCCGCGAGAGCCAGCCTTCGAGGCGGCGCGACAGGTCCTGGGCAAGGCGTTCGTCGGCGATCTCCTGCAGGGCCTCCTGGAGGAAGGCGAGCGTGAGGAGGTCCTTGGCGTCCCTCTCGGGCACCCCGCGCGAGCGGAGGTAGAACATCGCCGTCTCGTCCAGCGCCCCGGCGGTGGAGCCGTGCGAGCACTTCACGTCGTCGGCGTAGATCTCGAGCTCGGGCTTCGCGAGGAACTGCGAGCGCTCGTCGAGGAGGAGCGCCTGGGAGAGCTGGTAGCCATCCGTCTTCTGCGCGCCGGGCTTCACGAGGATCTTGCCCTGGAAGACGCCGGTCGCGCCGTTGCGGAGGACCTTCTTGAAGACCTGGCGGCTCTCGCAGGATTCGGCGCCGTGAGTGACGAAGACCGTGTCGTCGTGGTGGAAGTCGCCGTCGCCGACCGCCGCGCCCGCGACGTGCGCGATGGCATCGTCGCCGGTGAGGTTCAGGACCACCTCGTTCCGCGTCAGCACGCCATTGAACGTCAGCGTGAACGAGCGGAAGTCGGACCGCTCGCCCAGCCGGGCGAAGATATGGGTCGCGGCGCGGCGCTCCCGGTCGCGGCCCTGGGTGCGGACGTGGTGGAAGGTGGCGCCGTCGGCGACCTCGACCTCCGTGACCTTGTTGAAGCGGGCAGCGGCGGGGCCGCTTTCGAGAAGCGTCAGGCGGGCGCCGGGCTCGAGCTTCACGACGTGATGGAGGATCGCATCGGAGGTCGTCGAGTCGTGGCGATAGACGATATGGACGGGACGCTCGACCACGCCGGTGACGCGGATCAGGACGCCGTCCCCCGCGAAGGCGGTGTTCAGCGCGGCAAGCGGCCGGGCGACCGGCTTCTGGCCCTCTGCCTCCAGGGTGCCGTAGAGGCCCTGCGCCCAGTGGAGGTCACGGGTCGCGGCGTCGGAGAGGCGCTCGATCTCCAAGCCCTCGACGGCGTCGGCATCCGAGGCCTGCGGGTCGAAGCGGCCGTCGACGAAGACGAGGCGGAGCGCGCCGACCTCGGCGAAGGCGGGGCCTTCGTCGTCGTTCATCGGGGCGGCCGGCGTGGGATCCGGGGCGGTCAGCGTGGTCGGGTCGGTGAAGCGCCAGTACTCGTCGCGGCGCTGGGGCAGGCCCAAGGCCTCGACGCGGGCGAGCGCGCCGCCACGGGCCGCGCGCAGCCAGGCTCCGCCCTGAGGGAGCGTCAGGCCGGCGAGGCGCGAAGCCGTCGTCTCGGCCCGGAGGTTGGGACGGGCGAGGCGGCTCATTGCGCCTCCGCCAGGATGTCGGCGTAGCCGTTGTGCTCGACCTCGAGGGCGAGCTCGGGGCCGCCGGTCTTGATGATGCGGCCATCGGCCATGATGTGCACCACATCGGGCGTGATGTGGTCTAGAAGGCGCTGGTAGTGGGTGATGACGAGGAAGGCCCTCCCCTCGTCGCGGAGCGCGTTCACGCCGTCGGCCACGAGGCGCATCGCATCCACGTCGAGGCCCGAGTCGGTCTCGTCCAGGATGCACATCCTCGGTTCCAGAACGGCCATCTGCAGGATCTCGTTGCGCTTCTTCTCGCCGCCCGAGAAGCCGACGTTGACCGGACGCTTGAGCATCTCGGCGTCGATCTTGAGCGAGGCGGCCTTCTGGCGGACGAGCTTGAGGAAGTCGCCGGACGAGACCTCGGCCTCGCCGCGCGCCTTGCGCTGGGCGTTGAGCGCGGTCCGCAGGAAGGTCATGTTGCCGACGCCCGGGATCTCCACCGGATACTGGAAGGCGAGGAAGAGGCCGGCGGCGGCGCGCTCCTCGGGCTCCAGGGCCAGGAGGTCGATGTCGCCGAGATGGGCGGAACCCTCGGTCACGACGTAGCCGTCTCGGCCCGAAAGGACGTAGGACAAGGTGGACTTGCCCGATCCGTTCGGCCCCATGATCGCGTGCACCTGGCCCGCGCCGACGGACAGGTCGAGGCCCTTGAGGATGGGCTTCGCGCCCTCCTCGAGCTCGACGTGCAGGTTCCTGATCTCCAACATCCGTGTCTCCAATGTCTTCGGCCTCTCGGGCCGGTCGTGTTCCTAGATTCGCACCAAAAGGTTAACGATCCCCTCGGCCAACGCGCGGTCGTCCTAAGGAAACGTTAACGCCACCCCTAGCCCAGCCGCACCGCCGTGCCGGTGGCGACGACGATCAGCCGGTCGCCCAGCACCTGATGGTCCAGCCGCAGGCCGAGCACCGCGTCGGCCCCCTGCCTCCGGCCTGGGCCTTGAGGGCCTGCAGGGCCTCCTCCCGGGCTTCGGCGAGGTTGTCCTCGCCGGTGGACGACCCCCGACGGAAGAGGCGGCGGAAGCCCTTGGGCGCTCTCCGCAGGAGGCCGGCCTCCATGAGCGATTGGCCCGCGACAAAGCCGAGATAGGCCGCGACCGGGCGGCCTTCGATGACCGGGGTCGTGGTGACGATCACGTCCCGCAGGGCCGGCTCCTCGCGACGCAGGGCGGGCTCGCCCTGACGCTGGACGGGGTCGACGGCACGGAGCACGGGCTCTCGGCGCGGGGTGGGCTGGCGGAACATCAGATCGAACTCCGTTCAGTTGCGGGCCGCACCAAGGCCTTCGCCTCGCCCGCGTCAATCCCAGGGCCGCGCGGCATGGGCCGGCTGGCCCCGCCCTTCCGGGTCCCGTCCGGTCTCATCCCCGCCTCCGCGTGACCCGGCCGGCGATGGCGAAGCCGGCGAGGAGCTGGAACAGTCCCGCGAGGAACACCAGCGTCGCGCCGTCCACCCCCAGGACCAGCGACAGCACGACGATCACCACCCCCGTCAGGGGAAGCGCGATGGCTATGCCCGTCAAGAGATCGCGGAACGGCGCCCGCCAGCCCAGGGAGATGTCGTCGAGCAGGCTCACCCTACCGAGCCCTCGAGCGAGATGGCGACGAGTTGCTGCGCCTCGACCATGAACTCCATCGGAAGGACCTGCAGGACCTCCTTGCAGAAGCCGTTGACCACGAGCGCCACGGCCTCCTCCTCGCCCACGCCGCGCGAGCGGCAGTAGAAGAGCTGGTCCTCGTCCACCTTGGAGGTGGTCGCCTCGTGCTCCACGCGCGAGGAGTTGTTGCGGACCTCGATGTAGGGGACCGTGTGGGCGCCGCACTTGTCGCCGATCAGGAGCGAGTCGCACTGCGTGTAGTTGCGCGAGTTCGTGGCCTTGGGGTGCATGGAGACCAGGCCGCGATAGGTGTTCTGCGCCTGACCGGCGGAAATCCCTTTGGAAACAATGCGCGAGCGGGTGTTCTTGCCAAGATGGATCATCTTGGTCCCGGTGTCGGCCTGCTGGTGGTTGTTGGTGATGGCGATGGAGTAGAACTCGCCCTGGGACTCGTTCCCGCGCAGGATGCAGGACGGATACTTCCAGGTGATCGCGGAGCCCGTCTCGACCTGCGTCCACTGGACCTTGGAGCGGTCGCCCCGGCAGTCGGCGCGCTTGGTAACGAAGTTGTAGATGCCGCCCCGGCCGTCGGCGTCGCCGGGGAACCAGTTCTGCACCGTGGAATACTTCACCTCGGCGTCTTCCTCCGCGATGATCTCCACCACGGCGGCGTGGAGCTGCGCGACGTCCCGCTTGGGCGCGGTGCAGCCTTCGAGGTAGCTCACGTAGCTGCCCTTGTCGGCGATGATGAGCGTGCGCTCGAACTGGCCGGTGTTCTCGGCGTTGATGCGGAAGTAGGTCGACAGCTCCATCGGGCAGCGGACGCCCGGCGGGATGTAGACGAAGGAGCCGTCCGAGAAGACGGCGCTGTTGAGCGTGGCGTAGAAGTTGTCGGAGGGCGGGACGACCGAGCCCAGATACTTGCGGACGAGCTCGGGGTGCTCGCGGATCGCCTCGCTGATCGAGCAGAAGATCACGCCGGCCTTGGCGAGCTCGGCCTTGAAGGTGGTGCCAACGGAGACGGAGTCGAAGACGGCATCGACGGCGACCCTGCGCTCGCCCTCGGGACGCTCCACGCCCGCGAGGATCTCCTGCTCCTTCAAGGGGATGCCGAGCTTCTTGTAGGTGTCGAGGAGCTTGGGATCGACCTCGTCCAGGGACTTGGGCTTCATGGCCATGCTCTTGGGGCGCGCGTAGTAATATTGGTCCTGGAAGTCGATATCCGGGAGGTCGAGCATCGCCCAGTCGACCTCCTCCATTTGAGTCCAGCGCTCGAAGGCCTTGAGGCGCCAGTCGGTCATCCACTGGGGCTCGTTGTTCTTCTCGGAGATGAGGCGCACGATGTCGGGGTTCACGCCCTTGGGCGCGTACTCGGTCTCGATGTCGGTCTGGAAGCCGTACTTGTAGGCGCCGAGCGAGGCGACGGCGGCGACGGTCGCCTCGTCCACGCCCTCGCGGACCTCCAGGGCGTTCTCGCGCTCGTCGAGGACGTCGGGGCGGACCTCCATGACAGGAGCTTCGGTGCGGCTGTCGAGTGCGGCCATGGTAAACCCTTCCATCGTGTCCCGGGTCATGCCGCCCGGCTTCTCTGCTTGCGCCTTGCGGCGATGAAGGCGTCCGCGAAGCGGAGCACCTCGTCCTCGGTCGTCTGGAGGCCGAGCGACACGCGAAGCGCGCAGGCGGCCGTCCCCTCGTCATGGCCCATCGCACGGAGCGTCCGGCTGGCCCGGACCTTGCCCGACGAGCAGGCCGATCCCGACGACAGGGCGAACCCGGCGAGGTCCATCGCCATCACCTGCGTCTCGCCCTTCCAGCCCGGAGTCAGGATCAGGCTCGTGTTGGGGAGGCGCCGGATTTGGCGCCCGACTGATATGGTGTCAGGGTCGTCGGCCTCAAGAGCCGATTCTAGAATGTTTCTAAGCTGCGCCACTTGGTCCCAAAGGCCGTTCGCGAGGTCCCGCAGGGCGGCTTGCGCCGCGGCGGCCATCCCGGCGATGGCGGCCACGTTCTCGGTCCCGGCGCGGCGGCCCATCTCCTGCCCGCCGCCCTTGGCGCGGGAATCGAGGTGGTGGCCGCGCGGGACGATCAGGGCGCCGATGCCCTTGGGGCCGCCGAACTTGTGGGCGGAGAGGACGGCCATCTTCACGCCGGTCCAGTCATGGGCGTAGGGAACGCGCCCGACGCCCTGGGTGATGTCGCTGACGGCGAGGCCCTCGGGCAGGTCCTGGAGAATCCCGGTCTCGGAGTTGGCGAGCTGGAGGGTGGAGGTGGTCGGGTCCGACACCATCACCCGGCCGTCCGCGTCCACGGGGAGGCTCGCGTCGGTCCAGGCAAGGACGGCGTCGTGCTCCACGGGCGCGGAGTGAAGGTCGCGTCCGGCGAGGGCCAGAGCTGCCGCCTCGGTGGCGCCGGAGGTGAAGATGAGGTCGGACTGGGCGGCGCCCAAAGCCTCAAGGATCGTCTCGCGGGAACGCTCGACCAAGGCGCGCGCCTTGCGGCCTTCGGCATGGACGGAGGACGGGTTGCCCAGGATGTCCATGGCCGCGAGCATCGCCTCGCGCGCCTCGAGGCGCAGCGGCGTCGTCGCGTTGTGGTCGAGGTAGGCGCGGCTCAATCGTCCACGAGCTCCAGGAGGTGCGGGACGGCGGGACAGGGGGCGAGCTGGTTCTTCACCACGTCCGAGAGGCGGGTCTGGTGAAGGAAGACATAGACATGGGCCGAGAGCCCCTCCCAGAGGCGGTTCGTCAGCGACTGCGCCTTGGTGCCCGAGGCGGCGCCCTGCGCGGCGGCGCCCTTGTGCAGCGCGCTCACCGTCTCGTCCACGGCACCGAGGATGTCGGCCACCCGGATCTCGGAAGCGGGACGGCCGAGACGGTAACCTCCGCCGGGCCCGCGCACCGAATCGACAAGGCCGACGCGGCGGAGCTTGACGAAGAGCTGCTCGAGATAGGGCAAGGAGATGTCCTGCCTCTTGGCGATCTCGCTGAGGTTCACCAGCGTGCCCTCGGGCTGCATCGCGATGTCCGCGAGCGCCACCATCGCATAGCGCCCCTTGGTGGAGAGCTTCATGCCCCGCCCCTGATCCAATGACGTTGACGCTGGGCTTTGGCATGGTTAGCTGCTGCCCATCCTCCGGCCCGCGTGTGGCGAGCCGGTTTAGAATGGTTCTAAGGTATCCGAGAGTTTTCGTCAAGATTGCTCCCGGACCTCTAAGGGGACGTGTATGCCCGAAGTCATCTTCCCCGGCCCCGAGGGCCGGCTCGAAGGCCGTTACCACCCGCAGAAGGACCGCGACGCCCCCATCGCCATCGTGCTCCACCCCCATCCGCAGTTCGGGGGGACGATGAACAACCGCGTCGTGTACAACCTTCACTACGCCTTCCACTCGCTTGGATTCACGGTGCTCCGCTTCAACTTCCGGGGCGTCGGGCGCAGCCAGGGCGAATACGACCAGGGGATCGGGGAGCTGTCGGACGCGGCGGCGGCGCTCGACTACCTGCAGGCGATGAACACCAACGCCAAGCATTGCTGGGTCGCCGGGTTCAGCTTCGGCGCCTGGATCGGGATGCAGCTCCTGATGCGGCGGCCGGAGATCACCGGGTTCGTCTCGGTCTCGCCGCCCGCCAACATGTACGACTTCTCGTTCCTGGCGCCCTGCCCGTCGTCGGGCCTCGTCATCAACGGCTCGGCCGACCGGGTGGCGCCGCCGCCGGACACGTTGACGCTGGTCAACAAGCTCCATGAGCAAAAGGGCATCACCATCACCCACGAGGTGATCGAAGGAGCGGGCCACTTCTTTGAGGACCCCCACATGGACGTTATGATCGACCATGTGAAATCCTACGTCCGCCGCCGCCTGACGGAGACCACCCGCTGAGATGCCCTCGCTCCTCGAGGAGATCGCCGACTCCCTGGCCCGCGACGTCATCAGGGCGTCCCAGGAGCTGCGGAACGACGACCTCGTGAACGAGATCTCCAAGGTCATCGGGGCGTCCTCTCCCACCACGCAGGAGGCGTTCCTGACGGCCGTCCGGGTGAGGACGGCGGAAGCGCGCGCCCGCAAGGCACTGGCGGAGAAGCTGGGCAAGAGCAGTTGGGACGAGGTGGTGGCAGCCATGCCGCCGCCGGCCCGCTCGGAGGCGGAGCCGGTCGCAACGCTCGTCGCTCCCGTCCCGCAGGGGGTGCCGCCGACGCTGTCCATCGCGCCGGAAGCCAGGCCCGGTCCGGCCGCCGCTCCCCATCCCGCCCTCGCGGCCGAGGCTCGGCCCCGCCCGGTCGCGCCCCGAGCGGCGCCCTCCGCCGCATCTCCGTCCTTCGGGGTGGGCGGGCCGGTTGAGCCGGAGTTGGTGGAGCCGCCGCCCGCGAGCGTTCCGCAGGGCCCGGTGGTGCCGCGGACGCCCGTGCGGCGGGTCCTGCCGCGATCCCCGGTCGGACGGCCCGAGGTGGCGTCCGCCCCGAGCGCGCCGATGGAGGTGAGTCCAAGCTCGTCGGTGCCGCCGCCCACGCCTGCGCCCAGGGTGGCTCCGGCGACATCCTCGGTCGGCCACCCGGACAGCGCAGGGGGGAGCGTCACGGCCCCAGTTGTGCCCCCGCCTTTGGCGGAGATGCCCAAACCGCTGGTCGCGAAGGCATCCGAGTGGAGGCCGGACGAGGAGCAGTTGCTTCCTTCCGGTCAACTGAAGCCGGTCGAGTTCCCGCCCGCCATCGAAGCTCGGCCGGTCGTTGCCGCTCCGGAGCCGCCGAGGGACGCCATCGACACCGCGCCGACGCCGGATACGTCCGCCGACTCAGTCGTGGTCCCCATCGCGGATGGGTCCGAGCAGACTGCGGGGTCGGAGGGATCGGCGTCGGCCCCTGTCGCCGAAGCACCGACGGTGGCGCCTGTGGACGCGAACGGGCCCGAGCGGTCGGAACCCAGCTCTGAGGACCCTCGCCCGGCCGAGCCTGCGCCGGTGCCGCCCGTCCAGCACCCGCCGGGATCGCTGGCCGAGGCTCTTGCCCGGGCGGCGGCGATGCCCAAGCCCAAGGTCGCGCCGGCCGAGCCGAAGAAGCCTGTGGTGAACCCCTACGCCGACATCGAGATGCCCGATGGCGACTGGGGCTGAGGCGCGCCTAGCGGCGCAGATGGCCTTCCTGGACGAGGCCGACCGGCTGAAGTCGGTCCTGCGGGCGACGACGCTCTGCGACGGGTCGCGGCCCGAGAACTCCGGGGAGCATAGCTGGCATCTGGCGCTCTATGCGATGGTGCTGGCGGACCAGGCCGGGCCGGGGGTGAGCATCGACCGGGTGGTGAGGATGCTGATCCTGCACGACCTCGTGGAGATCGACGTGGGTGACGTGCCCATCCATTCGGCGAACGGGCAGGCGCATGGCTCGGCCGAGGTGGTGGCCAAGGAGCGCGCCGCGGCGGACCGCATCTTCGGGCTACTGCCGGGCGACCTCGGGGCCGAGTTCCGGGCGCTCTGGGAGGAGTTCGAGGCGGCCGAGACTCCGGACGCGGTCTTCGCCAAGAGCCTCGACCGCGTGCAGCCGGTGATGCAGAACCTCGCCTGCGGCGGGGGGACGTGGCGGACCTACGGCGTGACGGCGGAGCAGTTGGAGAGCCGGGTGGGGGTCAAGGTGGCCCGGGGGACGCCGGGGTTGTGGGACTGGGTACGGGAACGGACGCGGAGCTACTTCGGCTCCTGAGAGCCTCGGCTCCGCATACCACGGCATACCGCCCTTCCCCCCTCCTCGCGGATGCGCTACAGGGGCGCCCGAGCCCACCCCTGCCCGAAGGCGCGCCCATGACCAAGATCAAAGTCGAGAACCCCGTCGTCGAGCTCGACGGCGACGAGATGACCCGGATCATCTGGGACTTCATCAAGAAGAAGCTGATCCTCCCCTATCTCGACGTGGACCTGAAGTACTACGACCTCGGCATCGAGGAGCGGGACCGGACCGAGGACAAGGTCACCGTGGACGCGGCCAACGCCATCAAGGAGTACGGCGTGGGCGTGAAGTGCGCGACCATCACCCCGGACGAGGCGCGGGTGGAGGAGTTCGGGCTCAAGCAGATGTGGAAGTCCCCCAACGGGACGATCCGCAACATCCTGGGCGGCGTGATCTTCCGCGAGCCGATCATCTGCAAGAACGTCCCCCGCCTCGTGCCGCACTGGACGCAGCCGATCATCGTCGGCCGTCATGCCTTCGGCGACCAGTACCGGGCGACGGACTTCAAGTTCCCCGGCAAGGGCAAGCTCACCATGAAGTTCGTGGGCGAGGACGGCGCGGTGATCGAGCGGGACGTGTTCGACGCCCCGGCGGCCGGCGTGGCCATGGGGATGTACAACCTCGACCAGTCCATCCTCGACTTCGCGCAGGCCTCGTTCAACTACGGGCTCGCGCGGAACATGTCCGTGTATCTCTCGACCAAGAACACGATCCTCAAGGCCTATGACGGGCGCTTCAAGGACCTGTTCCAGCAGGTCTTCGATGCGGAGTTCGCGAGCGAGTTCAAGAAGCGGGGCCTGAGCTACGAGCACCGGCTGATCGACGACATGGTGGCCTCGGCGCTGAAATGGTCGGGCGGCTATGTCTGGGCCTGCAAGAACTACGACGGCGACGTGCAGTCGGACATCGTCGCGCAGGGCTTCGGGTCGCTGGGCCTGATGACCTCGGTGCTGATGACGCCCGACGGCAAGACCGTGGAGGCCGAGGCGGCGCACGGCACCGTCACGCGGCACTACCGGCAGCACCAGAAGGGCGAGCAGACCTCGACCAACTCCATCGCGTCGATCTACGCCTGGACCGGGGGGCTGAAGCACCGCGCCAAGCTCGACAACAATTCCGAACTGATGCGCTTCGCCGAGACGCTGGAGCGGGTCACCGTCGCCACGGTCGAGGACGGCTGGATGACCAAGGACCTCGCGCTGCTCGTGGGGCCGGACCAGAAGTGGCTGACCACGATGGGCTACCTCGAGAAGGTCGATGAATACCTCAACAAGGCTCTTGCCGGCTGAGGCCGAGGGGGGCGCGGGCCGAACGCTCGCGCCCTCGAAGGCAGCGCACACGGCGTTCGACGACGCGCAGGGGATCGCCTTCGGGGCCGTCATGGCGGCGTTCGGGGTCGCGATCCTCACGCATCTGGGGCTCATCACCGGGCAGACGGCAGGGCTCTCGGTGCTGCTGTCCTATGCGACGGGGCTGCCCTTCGGGGCGGTGTTCTTCGCGGTGAACCTGCCCTTCTACTGGCTGGGCTGGCGGCGCATGGGGGCGGCCTTCACGGTCAAGACCTTTGCATCGGTCGCCCTGCTTTCGGGTCTGTCGCTGCTCATGCCTGGGTGGCTCAGCTTCGCGCATCTCGACCCGCTCTTTGGGGCGATCCTGTTCGGCTTCTGCTCGGGCGCGGGGCTCCTGGCGCTGTTCCGGCATGGGGCCTCGCTCGGCGGCGTCGGGATCGTCGCGCTGATGATCCAGGACCGGACGGGGTTCCGCGCGGGCTGGACGCAACTCGGCTTCGATCTGGTGCTCTTCGCGGTGGCGCTGCTGCGGCTCGACCTTCAGACGGTGGTGCTGAGCGCGCTCGGGGCGGTGATCCTGAACCTTGTGATCGCGATCAACCACCGGCGGGACCGCTACATCGCCTACTGACCCTGCGGCAAAGCGCGCCGACGAATCCTCTTCCGCGCGGGCTCCAAGACCCCTATATGCCTGTCCGAACGGGGGCGCGACGATCGCGCCCCCTGGCTTTTTCTGCACCTGCATCGTAACGCATCGCCGCCTTCGCCCGAGAGAGATTCCATGGACATCCGCAACATCGCGATCATCGCCCACGTCGACCACGGCAAGACGACCCTCGTCGACCAGCTTCTGAAGCAGTCCGGCGCCTTCCGCGACAACCAGGCGGTGGCCGAGCGGGCCATGGACTCCAACGACATCGAGCGGGAACGCGGGATCACCATCCTCGCCAAGTGCACCTCGGTCGAGTGGAAGGGCGTCCGCATCAACATCGTGGACACGCCCGGACACGCCGACTTCGGCGGCGAGGTCGAGCGCATCCTGAACATGGTGGACGGGGTCTGCCTGCTCGTGGACGCGGCTGAAGGCCCGATGCCGCAGACGAAATTCGTGACCTCCAAGGCGCTCGCGCTCGGCCTGCGGCCCATCGTGGTGCTCAACAAGGTGGACAAGCCCGACGCGGACGCCGACCGCGCGCTGGACGAGTGCTTCGACCTCTTCGCGGCGCTGGGCGCGAACGACGAGCAGCTCGACTTCCCGCATATCTACGCCTCCGGCCGTTCCGGCTGGGCGGACATGGAGCTGGACGGGCCGCGCCAGAACCTCGACGCGCTGTTCGACCTGATCGTCTCGCACGTCCCTGCCCCGCGCCAGATCGAGAACCGCGACAAGCCGTTCCGGATGCTGGCGACCACCCTGTCGGCCGACCCGTTCATCGGCCGCATCCTCACGGGGCGCGTCGAATCGGGCACCCTGCGGGCCGGTGAGACCGTGAAGGCGCTGTCGCGCACCGGCGAGAAGCTGGAGCAGTTCCGCGTCTCCAAGATCCTGGCCTTCCGCGGCCTGACCCAGCAGGCCATCGACGCGGCCGAGGCCGGGGACATCGTCACGCTCGCCGGCATGTCCAAGGCCACGGTCGCGGACACGATCTGCGACCTCAGCATCGACATCCCCCTGCCTGCCCAGCCCATCGACCCGCCGACGATCTCGGTCACCTTCGGGATCAACGACTCGCCGCTCGCGGGGCGCGAGGGCAAGAAGGTCCAATCGCGCGTCATCCGCGAGCGACTCATGAAGGAAGCCGAGCTGAACGTCGCCATCAAGGTCGCCGACACGCCCGGGGGCGAGGCGTTCGAGGTGTCCGGTCGGGGCGAGCTGCAGATGGGCGTGCTCATCGAGAACATGCGCCGCGAGGGGTTCGAGCTGTCGATCTCGCGCCCGCGGGTCCTTTTCCGGGAGGAGGACGGCGTCCGCATGGAGCCCGTCGAGGAAGTCACCATCGACGTGGATGACGAGTACACCGGCGCCGTGGTCGAGAAGCTGACGGGGCCACGCAAGGGCGACCTCGTCGAGATGCGTCCGGCGGGCGCGGGCAAGACGCGGATCATCGCGCATGTCCCGTCGCGCGGCCTCATCGGCTACCAGGGCGAGTTCCTGACCGACACGCGCGGCTCGGGCGTGCTGAACCGCATCTTCCACGGCTGGGCGCCGCACAAGGGCGAGATCCAGGGCCGCCGCCAAGGGGTCCTCGTGTCCATCGAGAATGGGACGGCGGTGGCCTACGCGCTCTGGAACCTTGAGGAGCGGGGCCGGATGTTCGTGGTGCCGCAGGACCCGGTCTACGAAGGGATGATCATCGGCGAGCATTCGCGGGACAACGACCTCGAGGTGAACCCACTCAAGGGCAAGAAGCTGACCAACATCCGCGCCTCGGGCACGGACGAGGCGGTTCGTCTGACGCCCCCCATCCTGATGACCCTGGAGCAGGCCATCGCCTACATCGACGACGACGAGTTGGTGGAGGTCACGCCGACCGCGATCCGACTACGGAAGCGCTACCTCGACCCGCACGAGCGCAAGCGGCAGGCGCGGGCCAGCTAAGGCACAGGGGGCGGTTCCGAAGGGGCCGCCCCTGTTTGCATCTAGAGGGGCTGGACCGGACGGTCCGAGGCCGAGGCCGTGCGGGCTTCGTCTGGGGCGGCTCGCGCCGACATCAGCGCCTGACCCGTCGCGCAAAGGTCCAGAAGCACGCACCGACCACAGGCGGGATTGCGGAAGTAGCAGCACCGCTGGCCGTGCAGCATGAGCGCCTCGTGATCGTCGTAGACCTGCTGCGCGTCCCATTCAGGTGGCAGCAGCGCGGCCAGAGCGGCATGGGACGGACCCACGTCCATGGTGCGCGGGATCAGTCCCGTGCGCTGCGCCACCCGGTGATGGTGACTGTCGACCGGCAATGCGGCGCGACGCAAATTGCTGAAGGACAGGACGGCCGCGCTGGTCTTGGGGCCGACGCCCGGGATGGCCTCCAGCCAGGCGCGCGCCTCGGGGACAGGCATCCCTTCGAGGAAATCGAGGGTCAGGGTGCCATGCCGATCCGTGATCGCCCCGAAGCGTCGCCTGGATGCGGGGCGCCTTCTGCTCGGGCCAGGTCACGCCTCTGATGAGCGTTTCCACCTCTGCGGTCGGCGCGTCGCGGAGAGCCTCCCAGGTCGGGTAGCGCGACCGAAGAGCGGTGAAGGCGCGACCCGAGTCCGCGTTGCGGGTGCGATGCGACAGGAGCGCGGAAACGAGTTCGCTTAGCGGATCGTGGTCATGGAAGTAGGCGATGGGGCAGCCGTACTCGCGGCAGAGGCGTCGGTGGATCGCCAGCGCCTTGGCCTTGAGGTCGTCGGGAGCTTGTCCGGAGCAGGCCATGGGAGGGGAATCCGCAGAAGCCCCATGGGTTCCAAGTTCCGCAAGATGTGTGCTGCGACACCGGCCAGCCGACGAAGGTCGGGCGGATTGTGCTGACGCCTCACGAGATAGGACGGGTAGGTTGCTGGTCTCGGGGTTCAGCTTGGGCCGCGCAGGCCATCGGAGAGGATGGGCACGACTGCGTCCCCCAGAGCAAGACGCCCCGGGACGAGCACCTTGGCGTACCAGCCCCCGTGACCGCGCATCGCATTGTAGCCACCGATTCCCAAGGTTTCCTCCATGCGCGAACAGGGCGGGCATGGACCGGTGATCTCGATGCGCGCGTCGGGCCCGATCTGGAGGGGTATGCCCTTCAGCGCGGCCAGGTTCAGATCCGAGACGACGAGGTTGCGACGCAGGCGCGCCGGGGTGGCGGCGGAGCCGCTCAGCGCCGCGATGACGGGCAGATGCTCGGCTTGGATCAGCGTGATGGCGCGGAGCCCCTCCGGGGCATGGTCGCCGGAGAGGCCGTGCGGGAGGAGGTCGGCGCTCTCCGGCAAGAGAGGTTCGACCCGCCGGGCCGGACGAAGAACGATGGCGCGCAACAGGCCTGGGCGGGGAAACCGGGAGGTCAGCTCCGCGACGGAGAGCACGGACGGCTCAGGCCGGGAGTTCCTCGACGAGGACCAGCTCGCGCTCGGCCGCGCCGCGGGCGTGATCGAGGGCGGCCTGATACTCGGGCGAGCGGTAGCAGGCCTCGGCGGCGGCAAGGCTCGGGAAGCGGGCCACGACCTGCCGGGAGCGTTCGGCCCCCTCAAGTTGCACGTAGGCACCACCGCGGGCGAGCCAGACGCCGCCATGGGCCGGGATGACCTCGGACGCGATCCTCGCGTAGCGGCCGTAGGCTTCGGGGTCCGTGACCTTGACGTGGGCGATCCAGAGGGCGGTCATGCGAGGACTCCTTCGATGACGGCCTCGGCGGCCTTGATGGCAGCCTCGGCGTTCTGGGCGCTGGCCGCCCCGCCCTGCGCGAGGTCCGGTCGCCCGCCGCCGCCCTTGCCGCCGAGCTCGGCCACGGCAGCCCGGAGAATGTCGACGGCAGAGAGCCGCTGGGCGAGGTCGGGGGTGACGCCTGCTGCGACGGCGGCCTTGCCTTGATCCTCGGCGATGAGGAGCACGGCGCCCGAGCCCATCTCGGCCTTCATGCCGTCGATCAGGCCAGGAAGCTCCTTTCCGGTGACGCCGGAGAGGACCTGCGCCCGGAACGGGACGCCGCCAATCTCACGCGCGGGCTGCGCCTCGCGGGAGGGGCCGCCGAGGGCGCGCTCGCGGCGGAGCTGGGCCACCTCGTTCTGCAAGGATCGGCGTTCGTCAAGGAGAGCCTTCACGCGGGGGCCGATGTCGGCGAGCGGGGCCTTGAGGAGACCCGCGACCTCCTGCAGCGCCTTGTCGCGGGCGCGGAGATGGTCGAGCGCGGCTTGTCCGGTCAGGGCCTCGACTCGGCGGACGCCGGCGGAGGAGGCGCTGTCGGAGAGGAGGACGAAGGCGCCGACGTCGCCCAGGCGGCGGACATGGATGCCCCCACAGAGCTCGATGGAGTAGGTGCGGCCGTCGGTGCCCTTGCCCGAGTTGTCCAGCGCGCCCATCGAGACGACGCGGACCTCGTCGCCGTACTTCTCGCCGAAGAGGGCTTGGGCGCCGAGGGCGCGGGCCTCGTCGGGAGACATGAGCAGCGTCTCGACGGGGCCGTTCTGGCGGATGAACTCGTTCACCTCGGCCTCGACCTGCTCCTGCTGCTCGGCCGTGAGGGCCTGGCCGTGGGAGAAGTCGAAGCGCAGCCGGTCGGGGGCGTTGAGGCTGCCGCGCTGGGCGACGTGCTCGCCCAAGGAGCGGCGGAGCGCCTCGTTGAGGAGGTGCGTCGCGGAATGGTTGGCGCGGATGGCGGAGCGGCGCTTATGGTCCACGTCGAGCGCCACGGCGTCGCCCACGGCGAGATAGCCCCGTTCAGGAGACACGCGGTGAGCGATGATGCGGCCGTCCGCGAACTTCTGGACGTCGGAGACAAGGGCCGTGGTGTCATGGTCGGCGAGCTTGCGGAGCCAGCCCTGGTCGGCCGCTTGGCCACCGGATTCGGCGTAGAACGGCGTCTGGTTCACGACGACCCAGGCCGCCTTGCCCTCACCGACCGTTTCAACGGACTTGCCATCCTCCACGATGGCGAGGATCTGGCCCTCGGCCTTCTCGGTCTCGTAGCCCAGGAACTCGGAGGCACCGACCTTCTCGGCGATCTCGAACCAGACGGCGGCGTCCTTGGCCTCGCCGGAGCCGGCCCAGGAGGCGCGGGCGCGGGCCTTCTCCTCCTCCATGGCGGCGTCGAAGCCGGCCAAGTCGACTGCCCTGCCCTGCTCGCGCAGCGCGTCCTGCGTGAGGTCCAGCGGGAAGCCGAAGGTGCTGTAGAGGCGGAAGGCGGCCTCGCCGGGAAGCTCGGCGCCATCGGGGAGCCCGGCGACCTCGTCCTCCAGGAGCCGCAGGCCACGGTCGAGGGTCTCGCGGAAGCGGGTCTCCTCGCGCTTCAGGGTGTCGGTGATGAGGGCCTGGCCGCGCGTGAGCTCCGGGTAGGCCGCGCCCATCTGCTGGACCAGCGCGGGGACGAGGCGGTGCATCACCGGGTCCCTGGCGCCCAGCATCGCGGCGTGGCGCATGGCGCGGCGCATGATGCGGCGGAGGACGTAGCCCCTGCCTTCGTTCGAGGGCATCACGCCGTCGGCGATCAGGAAGGAGGTGGACCGCAGGTGGTCGGCGATCACGCGGTGGTGGATCTTGCCGGGGCCGTCGGGGTCGGTGTGGGTCGCGTGGGCCGATGCCTCGATGAGGGCGCGCATCAGGTCGGTGTCGTAGTTGTCGTGCTTGCCCTGCAGCAACGCGCCGATGCGCTCGAGGCCCATGCCGGTGTCGATCGAGGGGCGCGGCAGGTCGGTGCGGGAGCCGTCCTCGAACTGCTCGTATTGCATGAACACGAGGTTCCAGATCTCGATGAAGCGGTCGCCGTCCTGGTCGGCCGACCCGGGCGGGCCGCCCCAGACCGAGGGACCGTGGTCGAAGAAGATCTCGGTGCAGGGGCCGCAGGGGCCGGTCGGGCCCATCATCCAGAAGTTGTCGTTGGTCGGGATGCGGATGATCCGCTCGTCGGGAAGGCCTGCGACCTTCTTCCAGATGTCGGCGGCCTGGTCGTCGGTGTGGTAGACCGTCACCAGCAGGCGGTCGCCGTCGATGCCGAAGTCCTTGGTCAGGAGTTCCCAGGCGAAGGGGATCGCGCTCTCCTTGAAGTAGTCGCCGAAGGAGAAGTTGCCGAGCATCTCGAAGAAGGTGTGGTGCCGCGCGGTGTAGCCCACGTTGTCGAGGTCGTTGTGCTTGCCCCCCGCGCGCACGCATTTCTGCGCGGTCGTGGCGCGGCTGTAGGGGCGCGATTCCAGGCCGGTGAAGACGTTCTTGAACTGGACCATGCCGCTGTTCGTGAACATCAGCGTCGGGTCGTTCCGAGGCACGAGCGGCGAGGACGGCACGACCTCGTGGCCGTTGCGGGCGAAGAAGTCGAGGAACGTGGAGCGGATGTCGGCGAGGCTGGTCATGGGCGGAATCCCGGTAAGCGGCTTTGGTGCAATAGCCCCCGTGGTTAACGGGGTCCAGTGGTTGAGTCGCAGGCTCTCATATGCCGGTTAACGGTTCGTTACCTGATCGTGCGGTCCTGTTAAGGAGAGGTTAACGTGCCCTGCCCTGACGTGGCGTCGGGTGGGTTCTGGTCGGTGGTCTTCGTAGATCTGTCGGGTTCACTTCAGCGCACCTTCCGGTCGACGGGCCAGGTGGTGCGCTGAAGCGCACCCTACGGCGCTTGGAAACGGATCGGCCGGTGTCCATGGAGCCGTCGCATGGCGATCTGAAGCCCCCCTACGAGTCGGACTCGGCCCAAACGGAAACGGGCGGAGCCTTGCGGCTCCGCCCGTCCCGTCTGTCCCCCAGAGGAGCCGAGGGAAAAAGCTCACATCTCCACGAGGTCGCCGTCCTCGTCGTGCCCTTCGCTCGACACCGAGAAGTCGAGGCCGTGGGCGGCGCGGATCTTGTCCTCGATCGAGTTGGCCACCTCGGGGTGATCCTTGAGGAACTGCTTCGCGTTCTCGCGGCCCTGGCCGATGCGTTCGTCGCCGTAGGAGAACCAGGAGCCCGACTTCTCCACCACGCCGGCCTTGACGCCGAGGTCGAGGAGCTCGCCGGTCTTGGAGATCCCCTCGCCGTACATGATGTCGAACTCGACCTCCTTGAAGGGAGGCGCGACCTTGTTCTTGACGACCTTGACGCGGGTCGTGTTGCCCACGACCTCATCCCGGTCCTTGATGGCGCCGATGCGGCGGATGTCCATGCGGACCGAGGCGTAGAACTTGAGCGCGTTGCCGCCCGTCGTCGTCTCGGGCGAACCGAACATGACGCCGATCTTCATGCGGATCTGGTTGATGAAGATCACCATGCAGTTCGAGCGGCTGATCGAGCCGGTGAGCTTGCGCATGGCCTGGGACATCAGGCGGGCGTGGACGCCGACAGAGCTGTCGCCCATGTCGCCCTCAAGCTCGGACTTCGGCGTGAGCGCCGCGACCGAGTCGATCACGACGAGGCTGACCGCGCCGGAGCGGACCAGGGTGTCCACGATCTCGAGCGCCTGCTCGCCGGTGTCGGGCTGGGAGATCAGGAGCTCGTCGAGGTTGACGCCGAGCTTCTTGGCGTAGAGCGGGTCGAGCGCGTGCTCCGCGTCCACGAAGGCGCAGACGCCGCCCTTCTTCTGCTCCTCGGCGACGACGTGGAGCGTCAGCGTCGTCTTGCCCGAGGATTCGGGGCCGTAGATCTCGACGATCCGCCCCTTCGGCAAGCCGCCGATGCCGAGGGCGATGTCGAGGCCGAGCGAGCCGGTCGAGGTGGATTCGATCTCGGGCAGCTTGTTGTCGCCCCCGAGCTTCATGATCGAGCCCTTGCCGAACTGCCGCTCGATCTGCTGCAGCGCGCTTTCGAGGGCCTTCTGCTTATCGGCCGTCTTCTTGTCGGTCATCGTCAGGAGTTCTGCCACTGCCATCTTTGGACCCTTGTGCCATGGCCGCCCGGTGGCGGCAATCCAACTGTTGTTCCCGTCTTGTTCCGGACCCAAGATATGGGACCAAAACGCGAACAAATCAAGTGAAATCGTCTAGGTGGATGGTGGCACGGAGGTGGTTAAGGAAGTGTTAACGCGCTGAGCGGGAACGAAGATTCCTGCGGCCCTAGCGGGCCAGCACCAAGTCCGCCCGAAGTCCGCCGAGTGCGACACTTTCGCCCAATCGGAGGCTGCCGCCGTGGGTCCGCGCGATGTCGGCCACGATGGCGAGGCCGAGGCCCACGTTGGGGCTGGCCTGGTTGCGCGCGGGGTCGAGCCGAGCGAAGGGACGCATGGCCTCCTCGCGCCGCTCGGGCGGGATGCCGGGGCCGTCGTCCTCCACGGAAAGGCGGATCGTGCGGCCGGAGAAGGCGAGGCTGACCTGCGCCCGGGTGCCATGCGCGAGGGCGTTGCCGAGCAGGTTCTCCAGCGCCCGGCGGATCGCCATGGGGCGGAGCGGCACGGGACCGGGGTCCTCGCCGGTCACCTCCGACAGGGTCACGGGCTGGCCGGAGCGGCGGTAGTCCTCGACCACGGCCCGGACGAGCGGGGCGACGGCCGTGTCCTCCTGCGCGTCGCCGGCATCGCCGCGCGCGAAGGCGAGGAAGGCGTCCACCATGCGGCCCATGTCGTCCACGTCGCGGATCAGGTCCTGCGCCTCGTCCTCGTCGAGGAGCGAGAGGCCGAGGCGCAGGCGGGTGAGCGGCGTGCGGAGGTCGTGGCTGATCCCGGCGAGCATGGCGGTCCGGGCCTGGCTCTGCCTCTCGATCCGGTGGCGCATGTCGAGGAAGGCGGTGCCGGCGGCGCGGACCTCGGTGGCGCCGGAGGGGCGGAAGGGCACGATGCGGCCGCGTCCGTAGGCGGTGGCGGCCTTGGCGAGCCGCAAGATGGGGCGGAGCTGGTTGCGCAGGAAGAGGCCGGCGACCGCGGTCATGAGGACTCCGAGGACGACCGTCAGGACGAGGAGCTGGTGCGGGTTCTGGGCGGCGACGCGGCGGCGGGAGAACTCGACCTCCATGTCGCCCTGGGGGGTGGCGAGCCAGATCGTCACGCGGTTGGAGACGCTCAGGTCGACAGCTTCGAGCTGCGGCAGGCCCTGTCTCAGCGTATCGGCCATGGCGCGGCCGGCGAGGTCCCAGCGGTCGATGGAGTCGCCGGGCGGCGCCTGCGCGGGGAGCGTGACGTCGAGTTCCAGCGGCGCGGCGGCGGCGGTCGCGAAGGCCAGGGCCGAGCCGGGGTCGGGGGCGGCGGAGGCGGCCTCGTGCACGAAGCGCAGCTCGAGAAGGAGGGACCGGGTCATCTGCCGCGTCACGTCCTCGTAGTAGCGTTGGACGAAGCTGACGCCGACGACGAGCTGGAGAGTGACGACCGGAAGGAGGAGGATCAGCGCCGCCCGCGCGACCAAGGAGCGGGGCATTCGGTCGTGGAGCCATTCGCGGATCATGGGCCGAAACCTAGCCGGAGCGGGACTTGCGGGGAAGCCTTGCGCGCTAGGTCGGGACGGGAGGAGGTGCGCCGTGGAGATCGTCGAGCCGGACCTGGGACGGGTGGTCGCGCCGAATCCCTCGCCTCTCACGGCGGAAGGGACGAACACCTGGCTCCTAGGGACGAGCGAGGTCGCCGTGATCGACCCGGGGCCGGACGATGCGGGTCATCTGGAGGCGGTGCTGGCCGCGCTGGACGGACGTCCGGTCGTGGCGATCCTCGTGACCCATGCGCATCTGGACCATTCGGCGCTGGCCCCTGCCCTTTCCGTCCGAACCGGCGCGCCGGTGCTGGCCTTCGGCGACGCGCGTGCGGGCTGGCGGCCGGTGCCGGAGGCGGTCGGCGGTGGCCGGGGGGTGGACTGGGGCTTTCGACCGGACCGGCTGCTGAGGGACGGCGAGGAGGTCGGCGGCCACGGCTGGCGGCTGCGCGCCTGGCACACGCCGGGGCACATGGGGAATCACCTTTGCCTGGACGACGGGCGGCGGCTCTTCACCGGGGACCATGCCATGGGATTCGCGACGAGCCTGGTGTCTCCGCCGGAGGGCGACATGGGGGACTACGTCGATTCGCTGGACAGGCTGATAGGGCTCGGGCCGCGGATGCTCCTGCCGGGACACGGCGCCATGGTCGAGCACGGGCCAGAGCGTCTGCGCGCCCTGCGCGAGCACCGGCGCCAGCGGGAGAAGGAGATCGTCGAGGCCCTGGGAATCGGTCCCGCGACGGTCGGCGAGATCGCGGCGCGGCTTTATGCCGGACTCGCGGTCGGTCTGCTGAGGGCGGCGGAGCGCAACGTGCTCGCGCATCTGATCGACCTGTCGCGCCGGGGGGTCGTGGCGCCGGTGGGCGCCTTGTCCAGGGTCGCCGCCTTCCGTCGGGTCTGATGCCGTTCCCCTCTGGACGGCGGAAAACACGGTTGCTATAGGGCCCGCGTGTTCCGGCGTAGCTCAGCGGTAGAGCAGTTGACTGTTAATCAATTGGTCGTAGGTTCGATCCCTACCGCCGGAGCCAAAATCCCTAGAAGCTGCTGAATCAGCAGGATTCCCTCCATTCGGAGTCGGAGCCGAGGCTTCCCGTGCCCGGCCCGCTGCACATCTCGGTGCACAAGGCGGACGAACGGGGACTCCGCGCGCCCCAGCCAGAAGCATTTTGGGCGAGGGAGCGCTCGTCCTGCTCGACCATGCGGTCGCCGGGGCACCGCTGCGCCATCTTGGCAGACGCTCGATGACGGAACTGCTGGCGAGGCGCGTGGTGCCCTCGCCAACGATCGGACGACCCGGGCCTCGGCTCAGGGGGCCCCGGAACCTGTGCGCCCCGTCGTCATCGCGGCTGCGACGCTGCGCTCCCGCGATCCGCCGGCCTGGTTTCGGGCTCGCCGACACTCTCGACCGTGAGCCGGTGGACTCGCCCGTCGCGGCCCGTCCAAGGGATGGACTGTCCGACGGAGAGGCCGACGAGGGCCGCTCCGATCGGGGTCAGGACCGACACCTTGCCCTGGGCGATGTCGGCGTCCTGGGGAAAGACCAGCGTCACCCGCCGCACCTGCCCCGCCTCGGTCCTGAAGCTCAGGGTGGAGCCCATGCGCACGAGGCCGGACGGGACCTGGTCCTCGGGCAGGACCTCGGCGCGGACGAGTTCCGTGAGCAGCTCGTTGGCGGCCTCGGCCTCGGGACCCGCCGAGGCCACGCCCAGATGGAGCAGCCTGTCGTAGTCCGCCTGGGTGGATCGCGATGCTGGGCTTGTGGAGTTCTAGGGGCGTCGAGCGCCATGTGGGGTCTCCTCTCGGGGTCGGGCCGCGTGTGGGCGGCGGGGTGGATACGCTTCGATTGCGGCGGGCCTACCTGGCATGTCGCTGTCTCCTTTCGTCGGGATCGAAGGGCCGGATCCGCCTTGTGGCTAATGCCAGCACTGCCGGCCCGCGCTGGGGCCTCCCCTGGCCGCCGGGGGAGGATGTCGGGGTCGGGCACGGGTCCTCCGCCCGCTGGAAGGTGAAGGCCTGGCGGAGGCAGGCCATGTCGGCCGCCGCATCCTCCTCCGGGCCGAGCAGGATCCAACCCCAGAGCTTGCGCACCCGATGGCGCACGAGCATGGGCAGGACAAAGTGCTCGACCATGACGGTCTGCTCCCGAGGGAGTCGCGCCGTGAACCGGCCCAGGACCGGCATCTCCGTCTCGAAGGCCCGCGCCAGGTCGTTCCTCCAGTGGAACTGGAAGCCGCCGCAACATCCCCGAAGGACTTCGAAGCCCGGGGCCTCCATGCCTGCCAAGGTCAGGAGGACGGGATCGGCCTCGTCGATCCGGAAGCGCGTGAAGGGGAGATTGCTCTCGGGCCACGCGCCATAGCTCGCGGTGCCGTCGAGGACCTCGCCGCCGATGCCCTTGAGCTCGCCGTAGGTTCGGGCCTCGAGGATGCGCTCCAGAAGCCGGAGCGTCGCCGGCAGGAGCGCCTCGCGCCTGGCGATGCCCATTCCCCTCAGTCGATGCAACATGTTCAAGGTCCTCCTTTCGTGCTGGACCGGGTGGCGGCGGATGGTGCTCGCCCCCCGTCCGGGTGGTGCGGGGTCAGGCGGCGCTGGGGCCGGGATCATCGCCACACGCAGTTCGGTCCAAGATGGCTCCACGCCGCATCCGGGCGGTGCTGAGCGAGGTCACCACGGCGCCGGAGGCCCTCGATGCGGGTTGGACGATCGGTGCCGTCGCCCCGGCCGACCGAGCCGCCTCGGGCTGGTCGAGGACCGCTTCCAGCACCACGTGCTCGACCTCGCCACCGACCGTCGGGATGGCCGCACTCCGACCTGCCTGCATCCCCAGCAGCGCCAGGCCGCGCGGCACGCTGATGGGAAGCGTCGCGTCGCGGAGCTTGCCGTCGGCCCCCCAGACCAGGACCCGCTCGTCGGCCGATCCGGCGCCGATGCGGAAGCGCACCCGGCTGTTCAGGGTCGCCACCTGCGGATCGATCTCGGGCGCGAAGACGATCGTCGCCGCCTCGAGCTTGCGGGAGAGCATGACGCGCAGGATGTCCTGGCCGGGATCGAGCTGCTGGCGCAGGCCTTCGAGGAGAGCAAAGGTGCGAGGCGTGAGGGTGATCGGATGGCCGCTGATCATCGGTGGTCTCCAAGGGAAAAGAGGAGGTTCGTGCCCCGTGGGCGAAGCGCGGATGATCCGACCCTGGCCGGGCCGGTCCTCGGGGATCAGGCCGCGCCAGGGGTCAGCCGCGTGCCGGCAGGACGCGAAGGACGGATCATCGGCAGCCCCGGGACGTGCCCGATCCCTCCGGTCGGCGACCTTCGCGGAACGGGCGAACGGAATGCCAAGCGCCGTCGCATCCGATCCAAGCGGACAGGACCGGGTCGATAGTATGTCAGAGCTGTTCGGATACGATCACGGTTCCCCTAAGCTGGCCGGGCGCAATGAGGCCAGCTTAGGGCGGCTATCCTTCGACCGGCTGTTCCCGGCGAGGGGTCCTATGTTCGAACGACGTGATCATGCCTCGATATTAGGCCCTGACGGAACCAAATCAAGACATGGGAACGGCGCCGTGATCCTGCGTCGCGGGCCGAGGCGTCACCCGGCACCGCGACTTCGCCCGCCGCTCCGGGCGTCGACGGATCGGGCTCGCTCGTCCCACCTTTCCTGAGGTCGGTGCCGGAGGGACGACGCTCCGAGAAGCGGGGGCAGGTCCACGCCGTCTCGCCCCCTATCCGTCGGCGGCGTTGGCCCCGTGAACTCCGGCGCAAGAGGCGGTAGCCTCGGGAGCGGAACGCCGCATCGGAGAGAGCCGCCGTTGGAACTCGACCAGATCCCACCCCTCAACACGCTGATCGCCTTCCAGACGGTCGCGCGCTGCGGCAGCTTCTCGGATGCGGCCGCCGTCCTCGGCCTGACGCAGAGCGGGGTGAGCCGACGGATCAAGCGGCTCGAGGACGAGGTCGGCGCGGAGCTCTTCGAGCGGCTCGCCTCCGGGGTGACGCTGACGCGCACCGGCGAGGACTACGCGCAGGAGGTCGGGCGGGCGCTCGACGTGCTGGCGAACCTGGGCGAGCGCTCGCTCGGCCGGCGGGTCCAGGGGCGGCTCACGGTCGCCTGCTCGCGTGCGGTGGGGGAGCTGTGGCTGGTGCCGCGCCTCGGCGGCCTGAGCGCGGAGTTCCCGGACCTGGAGCTGAAGCTCCTCGTCGACGACAACTTTACCCACATGCGCAGCGACGAATACGACCTCGCCATCGCGTTCCTGCTCAACCCGCCGCCGGAGCAGGTCCTCGGCCAGCTCGGTCGCGAGGAGATGGTGCCGGTGATGGCCCCTTCCCTGCCGCCGCTGGCCGAGCAGGCGCGCCCCGTGATCTTCGCCATCGAGGAGACCTTCAAGGAGTGGACCGACTGGGGGAACTGGCTGTCGGAAGCCGGGCTCCACCTGCCCGAGGCGGCCCGGCGCTGGAAGCTCAACGACTACGACATGGCGGTCCGGTCGGCGCGGGCGGGGCTGGGCGTCGCCATGGGTTGGACCTGGCTCGTGCGCGACGACCTCGACTCGGGTCGCCTCGTCCCGGCGCATCCCCATGTCCTGACGGGCCGCGGCGGCTACTTTCTCCTGCGGCCGCCGGAGCGGCATATGCGCCAGCTCGCCCGCCGCGTGGCCGACTGGATGCTGGCGAGCAATCGGCCGTGACACCCCCCTGCGGATGGCGAAAGCGTCATGAGGTCATGACGAAAAGTCATTTGCTGGCCCTCGTTATGAAAAGTTACGGCTTCGAGAGGGAAGGAACTCATGGCGAACATGGGTCCGGACGGCCGTTGCCGGCAGCTCGGTCCCGTCGGCCCGGGTCGCGGCCCGGAGAGGAAGGGGGAGGAAATGACGTTTCATAAGGGTCTCGTTCTCGATCGTCGGAGCCTGATCGCCGGCGCCTCGGCCCTGGGCCTGACCGGTCTCCTGGGTCGGCCGGCCCTCGCGCAGGAGACGCCGCGCAAGGGCGGCGTCTTCGTGATGGGCATCGGCGGCGGCTCGACGACCGACGACTTCGACATCCGCAAGCTCAACGACTGGGTGCCGGTCAACCAGGCCTACATGGTGATGAACGGCCTCGTGGAGATCGACTCCGACAACCGCGCGCAGCCCGAGCTGTTCGAGAGCTGGGAGGCCGCCGAGGGCGCCGCCGAGTGGACCTTCAAGGTGCGCCAGGGCGTCACCTTCCACGACGGCAAGACGCTGACCGCCGACGACATCATCTACTCGCTGAACCTCCATCGCGGCGACACCGGATCGGCCGCCCGCTCCGTCGCGGCGGCCTTCAAGGACGTGGCCAAGGTCTCGGACAGCGAGATCCGCATCACGCTGGAAAGCGGCAACGCCGACCTGCCCTATGTGCTGTCCGACTACCACTTCCTCGTCGTGCCCGAGGGCTTCGAGGACTGGTCCAACCCGATCGGCACCGGCCCCTTCAAGGTCGAGAGCATGGAGCCCGGCGTCCGCGCGCGCTTCGTCGCAACGAATCCTACTGAAGCCCGCTGCGCCAACGTGGACGCGGTCGAGGTCATCGTCATCAACGACATCGCGGCGCGGACCAATGCTCTGATGTCGGGGCAGGTCCAGGCGATCAACAGCCTCGACTTCAAGACGGTGGACCTTCTGGGCCGCAACCCGAACCTGCAGATCGTGCGCTCGGCCGGGGGGCAGCACTTCACCTTCCTGATGGACTGCACGCAGGCGCCCTTCACCGACAACAACGTGCGCCTCGCCATCAAGCACGCCGTCGACCGAGAGCAGCTCCTCCAGACGGCGCTGCTGGGCAACGGCCGGCTCGGCAACGACCACCCGATCCCGAGCACCGACCGCTTCTACAACAGCGAGCTTCCGCAACGGGTCTACGACCCCGAGAAGGCGAAGTTCTACCTCAAGCAGGCCGGGATGGAGAACCTGAGCGTGACGCTCTCCACCTCGGACGCGGCCTTCCCCGGCGCGGTGGACGCGGCGGCGATCTTCCGCACCGCCGCCGCCCCGGCCGGCATCGACGTGGAGCTCAAGCGCGAGCCTGCCGACGGCTACTGGGACAACGTCTGGATGAAGGTGCCGTTCTGCATGTCCTACTGGGGCGGACGACCGACGGCCGATCAGATGCTGACCATCGCCTACCAATCCACCTCGGCCCAGAACGACACGCACTGGAAGAACGAGGAGTTCGACCGGCTGCTCGTGGAGGCGCGCGCGCTGCTGGACGACGAGCGCCGGAAGGAGATCTACTGGCGCCTGCAGGAGATCCTCCACGACGAGGGCGGCGCCATGATCCCGATGTTCGGGGACTACCTCGACGGGGTCTCGACGCAGGTGAAGGGCGTCACGCCGCATCCCATGTTCAACCTCATGGGCGCCCGCATGGCCGAGAAGATCTGGCTCGAAGGCTGATGTCGCGGCTGATCCTCGGGCGGCTCGCCTGGGGGCTGCTGACGCTCTGGCTGGTCTCCGTCCTGGTTTTCGCCGGGACGGAGCTCCTGCCGGGCGACGTGGCCGCCGCGATCCTCGGCCAGAACGCCACCCCGGAATCGCTGGCGGCGCTGCGCGAGGAGCTCGGGCTGAACGCGCCCGCGCTCCAGCGCTATGTCGCATGGCTGCTGGGGTTCCTGCACGGCGACCTCGGGGAGTCGCTGGCCAACCGCACGCCGGTGGCCGAGCTGCTCTGGCCTCGTTTCGGCAACACCATGGCGCTCGCGGCCTATGCGGCCGTCGTCGCGGTGCCGCTGGCGGTGACGCTGGGCATCCTCTCGGCCGTGCGGCGGGGCTCGCTCTTCGACCGGGGCGCGAACGTCATCGCGCTGGCGACGGTGTCGCTGCCCGAGTACTTCCTGGGGCTCCTGCTGATCCTGCTGCTGTCGGTGCGGACCGGGCTGCTGCCGAGCCTCGCCAACACCTACGAGGGGATGGGCTTCCTCGCCTGGCTCCAAGCCACGACGCTGCCGATGATCGTGCTGACGCTGGTCACGGTGGCCCAGATCATGCGGATGACGCGGACGGCGGTGCTGGGCGTCATGGACCAGCCCTTCATCGAGATGGCCTATCTCAAGGGGCTGCGGAACGGCCGGGTGGTGCTGCGCCACGCGGTGCCGAACGCGGCCGCGCCCATCGTCAACGTCGTGGCCTTCAACATCGCCTACCTCATCACGGGCGTCGTGCTGGTCGAGGCGGTCTTCAACTACAACGGGCTCGGCCGCTTCATGGTGGACGCGGTGTCCAAGCGCGACCTGCCGATGGTGCAGGGGGCCGCCATGGTCTTCGCGGCGGTCTACGTGCTGCTCAACATGACGGCCGACATCGCGGCCATCGCCCTGAACCCCCGCCTGCGCCACCCGCGCGCCAAGGAGGCCTGAGCCATGGCCCCGCGCGCGCTGCGCTCCGTCCCCCCGACGGCCTGGATCGGCATGGCGCTGATCGCGCTCAACCTCCTGATGTTCCTGCTCGGGCCCGAGCTTGCCCCCTTCGGGCAGGAGGAGACCGTGGGAGCGCCCTTCGACCCGCCCTCGGCCGGGCATCTCCTCGGCCTCGATCAGAACGGGCGCGACATGCTCTCGCGGCTGCTCTACGGCGCGCGGATGTCCATCGGCGTTTCGCTGGCGGCGGTGGCGCTGTCCTTCTCGCTCGGCGTGCCGCTCGGCATCCTGGCCGCGATCCGGGGCCGCGCGGTGGACACTGTCCTCTCCCGCGTCGTAGACACGGTGATGAGCGTGCCGGTCCTGATCTCGGCGCTCGTCGTGCTCCAGGCGCTCGGGTCGAGCCTTCCGGTCCTGATCGTGACCATCGGGCTTCTGGACTCGACCCGCGTGTTCCGCCTGTCGCGCATCGTGGCGCAGGGGATCAACGCCATGGAATACGCCGAGGTCGCGCGGCTGCGGGGCGAGGGGCTCGGCTGGATGATCGGGCGCGAGATCCTGCCCAACGCCATGCCGCCCCTGGTCGCCGAGTTCGGCCTGCGCTTCTGCTTCACCTTCCTCTTCGTCGCGGGCCTGTCCTACCTCGGCCTCGGCGTGCAGCCGCCCTTCGCGGACTGGGGCGGCATGGTGCGGGACAACCAGCAGGGCATCCTCTACGGCCTCTACGCGCCGCTCTTCCCGGCGGCGGCGATCGCGCTCCTGACCATCGGAGTCAACCTCGTGGTGGACTGGCTCCTGGCCGGGCGGACGACCGTGCAGGGAGAGAACCGATGAGCGCCCCGCGCGACTCCGTGCTCGCGATCCGGGACCTCCGGGTCGTGGCGCCGAACGGCGCGGTGCTGGTGGACGGCATCTCGCTCGACCTGCCGCGCGGCGAGATCCTGGGCCTGATCGGCGAGTCCGGGGCGGGCAAGTCCACGATCGGCCTCGCCGCCATGGGCTACGGCCGGGGCGGCTGCCGCATCGCCGGGGGCCGGATCGAGCTTGCCGGGACCGAGCTGACCGCGAGCTCCCGCCCCGTGCGCGAGGCGATGCGCGGTGCGCGGATCGCCTATGTCGCCCAGAGCGCGGCGGCGGCCTTCGACCCCGCCATGCGCCTCGACCGGCAGATCCTCGAGACGCCGCTCCAGCACGGGCTCATGTCCGCGGCGGAGGCGCGGGACTGGATGGTCGAGCTGTTTCGCGCGCTGCAGCTTCCCGACCCGGAAGGTTTCGGCCGGCGCTACCCGCACCAGGTCTCGGGCGGGCAGCTCCAGCGGGCGATGATGGCCATGGCGATGTCCGGCAAGCCCGACGTGCTCGTGCTCGACGAGCCGACCACGGCGCTCGACGTGACCACCCAGGTCGAGGTCCTGGCCCTCCTGCGCGACACGATCCGCCGCTACGGCACGAGCGCGCTATACATCACCCACGACCTCGCCGTGGTGGCGCAACTCGCCGACCGGCTGATGGTGCTGCGCCATGGCCGCGAGGTCGAGAGCGGCACCACCGCCGAGGTGCTCGAGTCCCCGCGCGAGGACTACACCCGCCGGCTGGTGGCCGAGCGGCGCGAGTCCCTCGCCCCCGCCGCCGGCGTTCGGCACGACGCCGGCGAGACGGTGCTCGATTTGCGGAACGTGGATGCGGGCTACGGCGGCTCGCTGGTGCTGCAGGACGTGTCGCTGTCGGTGCGGCGTGGCGAGACGCTGGCCGTGGTGGGCGAGTCCGGCTCGGGCAAGTCCACCCTCGCCCGTTTAGTCGCGGGCCTGCTGCCGCCCGCGCGCGGCGTGGTGGATTTCCGGGGAAGGCCACTGCCCGGCAGCTACCGCGACCGCGACCTCGCCGGCCTCAAGTCGATCCAGATGATCTACCAGCTTCCCGACGTGGCGCTGAACCCGCGCCAGACGGTCGGAGAGGCCATCGGTCGCCCCCTCGCCTTCTACCGCGGCCTGCGCGGGGCGGCGCGGCGGGAGGAGGTGGCCCGGCTCCTCGCGCTGATCGGCCTGCCCGGGGACTTCGCGGACCGCCTGCCGGGCGCGCTCTCGGGCGGGCAGAATCAGCGCGTCTGCATCGCTCGGGCGCTGGCGGCCGAGCCCGACCTCCTGATCTGCGACGAGGTGACCTCGGCCCTGGACCCGCTGATCGCCGAGGACATCCTGCGCCTCCTGCGGCGGCTGCAGGACGAGCTCGGCATGACCTACCTCTTCATCACGCACGACCTGTCGGTGGTGCGCCGCCTGGCCGACCGAACCGTCGTGATGCAGAAGGGCCGGATCGTCGAGGAGGGACCGACCGCCACCCTCTTCGAGACGCCCCGGGCCGCCTACACCCGGACGCTCCTCGACTCGGTCCCCGAGCTTCGCCGCGACTGGCTCGACGGCGTGCTCGCGCGGCGCGTCCGCTAACCGCACCCCAACGGAACCTGCCTACGGAAGGACTCTTCATGCAGCCCGACGTCATCGAGCATGTCTGGATCCCGATGCGGGACGGCTGCCGGCTCAGCGCCCGGCTCTGGCTGCCCGAGGGGCTGGCGGGCCGACCGGCGCCGGCGGTGCTCGAATACATCCCCTACCGCAAGCGCGACGGGACGCGCGGGCGCGACGAACCCATGCACGGCTTCTTCGCCGCCAACGGCTACGCCGCGATCCGCGTGGACATGCGCGGCAGCGGGGAATCCGAGGGACTGATGGCCGACGAGTACCTCGCGCAGGAGCAGGAGGACGCGCTCGACGTGATCGCCTGGATCGCGGCCCAGCCCTGGTGCTCGGGGTCCGTGGGCATGATGGGCAAGAGCTGGGGCGGCTTCAACAGCCTCCAGGTCGCGGCCCGCCGACCGCCGGCGCTCAAGGCCATCATCACCGTCTATTCCACCGACGACCGCTTCCGCGACGACATCCACTTCATGGGTGGGTGCCTGCTCAACGACAACCTCTGGTGGGGCAGCATCATGCTGGCCTACCAGGCGCGCCCCCAGGATCCCGCCGTCGCCGGCGAGGGCTGGCGCGAGGCATGGCTCGATCGGCTGGACGCCCTGCCGTTCTTCCCCGCGACCTGGGCCTCGCACCAGAGCTACGACGACTACTGGCGTCATGGCTCGGTGCAGGAGGACTGGTCGGCGATCCGGTGCCCGGTCCTCGCCGTGGGCGGCTGGGCCGACACCTACACCAACGCCGTGCCGCGCCTGCTGGCGAACCTCCAGGTGCCCCGGCGCGGGATCATCGGCCCCTGGGGGCACATCTACCCGCAGGACGGCGTGCCCGGCCCGGCGATCGGCTTCCTGCAGGAGGCGTTGCGCTGGTGGGACCACTGGCTCAAGGGCCTCGACACCGGCGTGATGGAGGAGCCGATGCTGCGCGCCTATGTCAACGACGCCGTGGTCCCGGACGGCAGCCGCCTCCACCAGCCCGGGCGCTGGGTCGGCGAGCCCGACTGGCCGAGTCCCCGGATCTCGCTCCGGGAGCTTCACCTCACCGCCGCCAGTGTCCTGAGCCCGGAGGCCGACCCCGCGCCGGGTGCGCGGACGATCCGGTCGCCGCTCTGGCACGGCATGGCGGCGGGCGAGTGGATGGCGACCGGCTGCCCCGGCGAGATGCCGACCGACCAGCGCCTCGACGACGGCGGCGCGCTGGTCTTCGAGACCGCGCCGCTGGAGGTTCCCCTGGAGATCCTCGGCGCGCCCGAGCTGGAGCTTCTGCTCGAGTCCGACGCGCCGGTCGCGCAGGTGGCCGTGCGACTCTGCGACGTGCTGCCCTCGGGCGAGGTCCTGCGCGTCAGCTACCAGGTGCTGAACCTGACGCACCGCAACGGCCATGCCTCGCCCGAGCCCCTGGTGCCGGGGCAGGCCGAGACGGTCCGGATCACGCTGAACGCCTGCGGCCACCGCTTCGCGCCGGGTCACCGGGTCCGCCTCTCGGTCGCGACGAGCTACTGGCCCCTCGTCTGGCCCGCGCCCTCGGCCGCGACGCTGACGCTCGACACGGCGGGATGCGTGCTGCGCCTGCCCTGCCGCGAGGGCGGGGATGCCATCGAGCCGTTCGCGCCGGCCCTGCACGGGACCGACGCGCCCACGACGCAGGTCGATCCCGGCCGCGTCGCCCGATGGTCGCGCATCGACCACCTCACCGGCGAATGCACCTACGTCACGGAGGGCGAGGGTGGGCTCTTCGGCGAGGGCGTCCTGCGCTTCGACGAGATCGACACCACGCTCTCGCACAGCCTCCGGCGCGAGCTCACGGTGCGCCCGGACGACCCGCTCTCGGCCTGCTATGTCCTGACGCAGGCCTACGACATGGGTCGTGAAGGCTGGCGCATCCGAATCGAGACCACGACGCGGATGATTTCCAGCGCGGAAACGTTCAGGATCGGGGGCGAGATGGCGGTGCACGAGAACGGGACGCGGGTCTGGACGCGGAACTGGGACGAGGAGATCCCGCGCGTTCTGATCTGACGGAGCGCGGCTGTCCTTCTCCCGAGCCGGTGAGCCTTCCGATGGCTCGCCGGCGGAACTCGTCCCGGGAGTGTCGGAGCGATCCACGGCCTGCCGTGTCTCGGGTTCCGGAGTCCCTTGCCGTTGCCGCCCGCGATCAGGTCCTCCGCCGCGAGCGTCGAGCCCGACGGTGGCAAGGGGACCGGCTGTGTGAGCATCAGCGGCTCGCGTGGCCAAGGATCGGCGCCGGAGACGGAGGGTGCCGACCTTCCACAAGACGCTGCCTTGGGTCCATGGACGACCTTGTCCATTACGGGGACCTTGCGTGCGGTCTCCAAGCGGAAGCCCTGCTCGACCTCGATGATGCCGCCCCAGCCGGGCTCGTGGTCGAGCCTGTAGGCGGGCACGAGGAAGGCGCCACCGCCCATGGCGGCTGCGATCCTCGCTTCGCATTCCGCGACCGAGAGGGCGTTGATCGATGCGGTCTCCGGGCCCGCAGCGTCCGGTCGGTCTCGAATCTCCTGCGCCGGCGACCCAGCCATGAACTTCTGCCCGGGGAAGTCGTTGCGAAGATCGACGGCGGCGATGCCAACCGCGCGGGCCGACGCGACAGACTCGGCCAGAGGAAGCTGTGGCGCACATCGAAGGACAAGCCGAAGGCCTTCGGGGCCGCGCCTCAGCCGCGGGCGTGGGCCTGGCCCATGGAGCCCGAGCCGATCAGCCCGACGCGGTGGGGAGTGCATGACACGCGAGAGCGTCCTTGTTGACGAGAAGGCGCGGGTCGAGGCGGCCGTCGAGGTAATCGAGGGCGTTCTGCACGGACGCCACGGCCATGCGCTCGGCGGCGTCGGCGGTCAGCCCGGCGATGTGGGGGGACAGGATCACCTGCTCGAAGGCGAAGAGAGGATGGCGCTCGGGTGGGGGCTCGGCGTCGAGCACGTCGAGCCCGGCGGCGCCGACCCGGCCGGAGGCAAGAGCCTCGGCCAGCGCCGCTTCGTCCACGACGCCGCCACGGGCCGTGTTGATGAGGATGGCACCGGGCCGGAGCAGGGCGAGCTCGGCCGCGCCGACCAGCGGGCGCTCGGCCTTGGGCACGTGGACCGACACCGCATCGGCCCAGGCGAGGCCTTCGGAGAGGGTCGCGACGGGTTCGGTCCCGTCGTCGGGCCAGCCCTGCGCCGCCAGGAACGGATCGAAGGCCCGCACCCGCATGGCGAAGCCCCGGGCCATGCGCGCGAGGTGCCGGCCGATGCGGCCATAGCCCAGGATCAGGAGGCGGCGGCCGGAGAGTTCGGTGGCCTCCAGCCGGTTGCGCCAGTTCCAAAGGCTGGGCTCGCGCGCTGCCCGGTCTGCGAGGCGGGCGCGCTTCGCACAGGCCAGGAGCATCATCATGGCGTGCTCGGCCACCGAGACGGAGTTGACGTCGCCCACGATGGCCAGCGCGATCCCCCGGGCATCGAGGGCGGCGAGGTCCACGGCATCGTAGCCCACGCCATGACGGGAGACGACCCGGAGGCGCGGGGCGCGCGCCACCGTGGCGGAGGAGAGAGGTTGGGTCCGGAGCACGAGGCCATCGGCCTTGGCGATCAGCGGGGCGTAGGACGGCTCGGAGACCTCCTCGACGTAGTCGAAGGTCACGCCGGGAGCGGAGGCCAGGAGGTCTAGGCCGGCGGGGTGCAGCTTCCCGGCGATCAGCAGATGCGGCATCAGTAGCCTCCCCTGGCGGTGGCCGAGGCCCCATCTCTCGTCGCGCCGGTCCCTGCCCCGCTCGTCAGGTCCCGGAAGCGCGCCACCGAGGCGCCGGCCGCCGCCGCGAGGAGGCGCGAGTCGCCCGAGACGGTCACGAGGTCGAAGCCCCATTCGACCGCCCGCGCGGCGTAGTCGGGCGTGCCGCAGTGGAGGCAGGCCCTGATGCCGTGGCGGTGCGCGGCGGCCAGGATGCGCTGGATCGCCTCGATCATCTCGGGCTCCTCGCGGTCGAAGCCTGGGCTCAGGCGGCCGTCGCTCAGCCCAAGTGTCAGGTCGGAGGGGCCGATGTAGAGGCCGTCGAGGCCGGGCGTGGCGGCGATGGCGTCGAGGTTCCGCATGGCCTCGGCTGTCTCGATCATCGCGAAGCCGAGAATGACGTCGTTGGCCTGCTTGGAGTAGGCAGCGAGGCCGTGGGCCACGCCGACGCGGGTGGGGCCGAAGCTGCGCTGGCCGCGCGGGGGGTAGCGCAGGGTGCTCGCGAAGCGCGCGGCGTCCTCGGCGGTGTTGATCATGGGGCAGATGATCCCCATGGCACCCGCGTCGAGGAGCTTCATGACGATGCCGGGCTCGCACCAGGGCGCCCGGGTCATCGGCACCACTCCTGACGCGCGCAGGGCCTGGAGCATCGGCAGGACGTCGCCATAGTCGAGCGCGCCGTGCTGAACGTCGATGGTGACGCTGTCGTAGCCCTGGGCGGCCATGATCTCGGCCGTGAAGGGGTTGCCGATCGAGAGCCAGCCGTTGAGGACGGGCCTGCCTTGGGCCCAGAGGTCGCGAACGTGGTTCGGGAGCATCAGAACACCACCTGCGCGAGCTTGGTGTCGAGATAGGCGTCGAGGCCCTCGGGGCCGCCCTCGCGACCCATGCCCGAGAAGTTCGACCCCCGAACGGCGCCTCGGAGGCGGCCATGGCGAAGCTGTTGATCCCCACCATGCCGGCCTTGAGCGCGGCGACCGTCCGGCGCGCCCGCCCCGGGTCGCGGGTGAAGGCGTAGGCCGAGAGGCCCATGTCCGAGGCGTTGGCGCGGTGGAGCACCTCGTCCTCCTCGGCGAAGCGCGTGATCGCGGCGATGGGGCCGAAGTTCTCCTCGGCGAAGACGCGCATGTCGTCGGTCACCTCGGTCAGCACCGTGGGTTCGTAGAAGTGGCCTTTGTTGAAGCCCGCCGCCCGCTTGCCACCCGAGGCGAGCGTCGCGCCCAGCTTGACCGCGTCGGCGACGATGCCCTCGATCTCCTCGAGCCGCTTGCGCGAGATGAGCGGGCCCATCTGCGTCGCGGAGTCGAGCCCGTCGCCCACCTTGAGGGCCGAGGCGCGGGCCATTAAGCCCTCGACGAAGGCGTCGTGCAGCCGCTCGTGGACGAAGAAGCGGTCTGGAGTCACGCAGACCTGCCCGGCGTTGGCGAACTTGGTCGGCACCGACAGGTTCAGCGCGAGCTCCAGGTCGGCGTCGTCGTAGACGATCAGCGGCGCGTTGCCGCCAAGCTCCATGGAGACCTTCTTCACGGTCGCGGCGGCGTCGCGGATCATCTGCTGTCCCACGCGGGTCGAGCCGGTGAGCGAGACCTTGCGGACCCGCTTGTCGGCCATGAGCGGCGCGTAGGTCGCCTCCGTCGGGCCGCTGAGGAGCTGGACCACGCCGGCGGGCAGGTCCCCGGCCCGGCAGCAGTCCACGATCAGCATCGCCGTCCCGGGGGTCTGCGACGAGGGGCGGACAATGATGGAGCAGCCGGCGGCAAGGGCGGGCGCGACCTTGCGGGCCACCAGCGCGGCCGGGAAGTTCCAGGCGGTGAAGGCGGCGCAGATGCCCACGGGCTCGCGCGTCACCTCGAAGCGGCCGCCGGGGACGCGGCTTTCGACGAGGCGGCCGGTGATGCGGCGGGCCTCCTCGGCGTACCAGCGGAACTGGTCGATGGAGAGGCCCCACTCCCTCTCCGCCTGGGCGAGGGGCTTGCCGGTCTCGGAGGAGATCATGCGCGCCGCGTCGTCGCGGCGGCGGATCATCGCGTCGGCGATCCTGTGGAGCGCATCGGCACGGCCGAAGTTGCCGATCCGGCGCCACTCGGCGAGGCCATGCTGGGCCGCGTCAAGGGCCGTCGCCGTATCGGATGGGGTCGCGACGGGCACCTGGCCCAGGGCAACCTCCGTGACCGGCGAAAGGACCGGGGCCGCGCCGCCATCCGAGGCGCCGCACCAGGCACCGTTGATGAACAGACCAAGCGAGTGGTACATTCGGGCTCCCTCCCCTGCTGCGCAACAAGTTTTGCGACATATATTGCCTTGTCAATGGGCATTCCATACTGTGTCCGGCATTCGACCTGGGAGGGACACGATGACGGGACGGACGGTTCGCCTGACCATGGCGCAGGCGCTGGTGCGCTGGCTCTGCGCGCAGGAGACCGAGGTCGACGGACGGCGCGTGCCTCTGTTCGCGGGCGTGTTCGCCATCTTCGGGCATGGGAACGTCACCTGCCTCTCGGAGGCGCTGGAGGGCGTGCAGGACCGGCTGCCAACCTGGCGCGGGCAGAACGAGCAGTCCATGGCTCTTGCGGCGATGGGCTTCGCCAAGGCGCAGCGGCGGCGGCAACTGATGGTCGCGACCTCCTCCATCGGGCCGGGGGCGACCAACATGGTGACGGCAGCGGCGGCGGCCCATGCGAACCGGCTGCCGGTGCTGCTCCTGTCCGGGGACAGCTTCGCCAGCCGCGTGCCCGACCCGGTGATGCAGCAGGTGGAGCATTACGGGAACCCGACCGCCACCGTGAACGACGCGTTCCGGGCGGTGACGCGCTACTGGGATCGCATCGCGCTCCCCGAGCAGATCATCGGCTCCCTGCCGCAGGCGGTGGCGACGATGCTCGACCCGGCGGACTGCGGGCCGGCGTTCCTCGGCCTCTGCCAGGACACGCAGGAGAAAGCCTATGATTACCCGGCCGAGTTCTTCGCGACGCGCCTGTGGGAGATCCCGCGCCCCCGGCCGGACCGCCGAGCGGTGGTCCGCGGGGTGGAGGTGCTGAAGGGGGCGAAGGCGCCCCTCCTCATCGCCGGCGGCGGCGTGCGCTACTCGGGCGCGAGCGAGGCAGTGGCGGAGTTCGCGGCGCGGCGCGGCATCCCCGTGGTCGAGACCATCGCTGGGAAGGGCACGCTGACGCATGACCACCCGGCCCATGCCGGGCCCATCGGGATCGTCGGCTCGACCTCGGCCAACGCGCTCGCGGCCGAGGCGGACGTGGTAGTGGCCGTGGGGACGCGGCTCATGGACTTCACCACGGGGTCGTGGACGGCGTTCCGGCCCGAGGCGCGGTTCATCGGCATCAACGCCGCGCGCTGGGATGCGATGAAGCACTCGACGCTGCCCGTGGTGGGCGACGCGCTGGAGACGGTGCAGGAGCTGGACGCGGCCCTGGGCGACTGGGCGGCGCCGGCGACCCACATGGAGCGGGCCAAGTCGCTCTTCGCCGAATGGAACGCGCTCCTCGACAGGCATCAGGCGCCGACCAACGCCGAGCGGCCGACCTATGCGCAGGTGGTCGCGATCGTGAACCGCTGGGCCTCGCCCCGCGACACCGTGGTGACGGCGGCAGGCGGCATCCCGGGCGAGGTTATGAAGGGCTGGCGGGTCAAGGACCCGAACACCTTCGACCTCGAGTTCGGCTTCTCCACGATGGGCTACGAGATCGCGGCGGGATGGGGCCACGCGCTCGCCAAGCAGGGCGACGGGATGCCGATCGTGATGATCGGCGACGGCACCTACATGATGATGAACTCGGACATCTACTCGACCGTGCTGTCGGGGCATAAGCTCGTGATCGTCGTCTGCGACAACGGCGGGTTTGCGGTCATCAACCGGCTCCAGCAGTTCAAGGGCGTGCCGGGATTCAACAACCTGCTGAAGGACTGCCGCACGGCGGTCGAGCCTTTCCCGGTGGACTTCGCGGCCCATGCCCGCGCGATGGGCGCGGAGTCGCGGCACTGCGAGGGCCTCGCCGACCTGCAGGCGGCGCTCGGCTGGGCCAGGGGCACCGACCGGACGACGGTCCTCTCGATCCGCACGGACGCCTATGCCTGGGTGCCCGGCGACGCCGACTGGGACGTCGGCGTCCCCGAGGTGTCCGAGCGCCCGGCCGTGCAGGAGGCCCGCGCCGCGCAGGACGCCATCCGCAGGAAGCAGCGGGTCGGCGTCTGACGCCGCCCGGTTGGCCCAAGCCGGAGGCAGCCACGCCGCGACGACCGTGTCGGGGTGGCTGCCCCGACCTGACCGGCAGGTCCACCATCGCAAGGAAAGGTTAAGAAAGCATGAAGGCCAGGCTCGGCATCGCCCCCATCTCGTCGTGGAACCACGACCTCGCGGATCTGTCGGACGACGTGTCGCTGGAGGAGTGCCTGCGGCAGGCCCCGGAGGCGGAATTCACCGGGATGGAGACCGGGCACCGGCTTCCGATGGACAGGAAGGCGCCGAGGCCCAACCTCGACCACCGCGGCATTCGGGTCCGCGGGGGGTGGTTCCCGGACCTCCTGCCCGACGGGAACCCTGAGGCGGGGAAGGATCCGAACAAGGTCCCGCCGGCCGAGATGGCACGGATCGGACAGCGGGAGCGGATGCGCGTCAGGAGCGCCGACGGCTACGAGGTGGCCCAATGAACCGCATGGACGGCAAGGTCTGCCTGGTCACCGGGGCGACGCAGGGACTCGGGGCGGCAGTCGCGCGGCGCCTCTCGCAGGCCGGCGCGGCCGGCGTGGTCATCACCGGGCGCAACGCCGAGAAGGGCGAAGCCACGGCTCGCTCCATCGCCGAGGCCAGCGGAACGACCGTGCAGTTCGTCCAGGCGGACTTCGCCCGGGTCGAGGATTGTCGTTCGGCGGTGGCCGAGGTGGACCGGCTCTTCGGGCGGCTCGACGTGCTGGTGAACGCCGGCGCCTCGACCGAGCGAGGGACGATCCTCGACACCTCGCCGGAGCTCTTTGACCGGATGTTCGCCACCAACGTGCGCGGGCCGTTCTTCCTGATGCAGGAGGCGATCCGGCTGATGATCCGCGACGGCGTGGAGGGCGCCATCTGCAACGTGGGCTCGATCTCGGCGCTGGCCGGGCAGCCCTTCATCAATCCCTACTGCGCCTCCAAGGGGGCGTTGACGACCCTGACCGCCAACACCGCCTTCTCGGTCATGGCGAACCGCATCCGCGTCAACCAGCTCAACGTCGGCTGGATGGCCTCGGACAACGAGCGGCTCCTGCAGGCCGAGGGCGGCGATCCCGACTGGGAGGCGAAGGCGGCGGCCAAGCTGCCCTTCGGTCGACTCGTGGACCCGGAGGAGGCGGCGCGGGCGATCAACTTCCTCGTCTCCGACGACGCGGGGCTGATGACCGGGGCGATCGTCAACTTCGACCAGTCGGTCTGGGGCGCGGTGGCGGGAGGGATGCCCGTGCCGGACGAGCCGATGACGCTCCCGGGCTGACCGGGCCGGGGGAGCGCGCGGCTCCCCCCCTCCTCAGGCGGTCGTGACGATGGGAATGCGCGGGCTCCCCTCGCCTTGCAGCCGCGCCGCCAGCGCGACCGCGAGGGCCTGCGCGAGGCACATGGGCGCGGCCAGCGAGCGCGAGAAGGTGTATTCGTGCTCGGGCACCGCGAAGAGGACGCTCGCCCCTTTGGCGAGCGGCGAGAGCGTGCTGTCGGAGATCGCCACGATGGGCACTCCGCGCGCCGCCGCCTCCTCGGCCACGTTCACCACCTCAGTCGCGTAGAAGCGGAAGGACACGGCGAGGAGCAGGTCCGAGGGGCACGCCGCGCGCGCCATGTGGGTCGCAAGCCCTCCGCCGGGGTCGAGGAGCACGGTCCGCTTGCCGAGCATGGTCAGGACGTAGCGCAAGAGCTCCACGACGGGCACCGAGCGGAGCTGACCCAGGAGGTAGATCGTGTCCGCCTGCTCCATCAGCGTGACGGCCCGTGCGATCTGCTCGGCGGAGATGTCGGCGACGAGGTCCTGGAGCGAGGAGATGTCCCGCACGACCAGGTCGCGCAGGAAGCCGAGCTCGCTCCGATCCTCGCGCCCGCCGAGCTCGGATTCGAGGGCGCGCACGCGTGCATCGAAGCCTGGAGCCGCGGTGGTCAGCCGCACGCGGAAGAGCTGCTGGAGCTCCTTGAAGCCTGAGAATCCAAGCGCCTGCGCGAAGCGGACCAGATTGGACGCATGGATCCCGCAGCGCTCGGCGATGGCGCCGACCGGCAGGACGCCGACGTCGTTCGGATTCTGCGTCAGGTAGAGCGCGATCTTCTGGTAGGCCTTGCTCATCCCCTCGTAGCGGTCGTGGATGACCCGGATGAGCTCCTCGTAGCTGCGAGGCGCAGCGTAGGCTTCGTCAGGCATCGAGACGTCCTCCACGCCGCTGTCGGCAGTTCGCAACGTTCTTTGCAGGCGGCGGACTGGCTGTCCATGACCGTGTGGCGTCCCTGGCCGGGGGGTCGCCGAAGGACGGCCTCGCCGATCGGCTGCGCAGGCCGTGGTCCGGGCGAGGCGAGCCGCTGCTCGATCTCGTCGAGCATGGCGGCCCGTGGGTGGTGTTCGTCAGTTCGCTCTGGATGGACGGGCGGCCAGGTTGCGGACCCGCCTTGAGGCAGGACCTGCCCGAGGCCTCGCGAGTGTCGCGCCGTGGACTTGATCTCGGGCTTGCCAAGGCTGGCGAGGCGGTGGCCGCAGGAACCTCGATGCGAGGATCGGCCGACGTCCTCTCGCTGGCGATGCGCCGATCTGCTCGACGGTCCCTGCTCGACGCGGACAGGTTCCTCACCCGCCGTTGCATTTCAGCATTGTCTAACATACGTCTGCGAAGTTGGATGCGTTTCACCCGAAGGAGCGTCGTGCAGGATGCGGGCTGGCCAGTCGGAGCTTGGGATTGTCGGGACGCGCGCATTCGCCCTTGCCGCGCTTTCCGCGGCCGGGGGTTGGGGCTGGAGCCTTCTGGTGGTTGCAGCGACGCCAGTCCTGGCCGGCTTCTCGCGCGTCTACCCTGCTGGCCTGACGATGATCGTGGACCCTTGCGCCAGGAGTGGAGCATGACCATTCAACAAGGCTCGGGATTCGTGGCCCATGCGCCGGCGGGTCCGACGGTCGCGCGGCCGTCGGACGTGCTCCGGGGTGACCGGACGGCCCAACTGCGGAGAGCGAGACGGCATCCCAGGTCGAGAGGCCGGCACAGGGTCGGCGAGGCTGCAAAGGATCACAGGCCATGACGGAACGCGTGACCGACCCGGCGATGCCGACTCTCTGTCGCGACCATGCGTCCGAGATCGAGGTCCTCGAAGGCAAGGCGGATCAGGCGGCGCGGCTGCTGGCCGCGCTCGGGCAGACCAAGCGGCTGATGGCGCTCTGCCGCCTCATGGACAACGAGATGTCCGTCGGGGCCCTGGCCGAAGCCGTGGGTCTCGGGCAGTCCGCGCTGTCCCAGCACCTGGCCCGGCTGCGGGACCTCGGACTCGTGGCGACGCGTCGTGACGGACAGACCATCTACTACCGCTTGGCCTCGGAGGAGGCACGGCGGCTCATCTCCGTCCTCTACGACATCTACTGCCGCTGAGCTGGACTCTCGGCGCAGGATGCAGGTCTTGGGTCCGGTCGGCCGCGCGGGCTTCGGGCCGGGGGCGCCGGGGGTGGGGCGTCGCTCGTGATGTTCGTCGACCCGAACGGCCCCCGCCACCTCATTGGCTAGACCGGATAGGTTACGACACTCGGGGGTGCCGCCCGGTTCTCCCACGAACGGCGCAGGACCTCTCCTGCGCGCATGATCCGGTTGCGGAACCCCAGCGGGCCTTCGCCTGGGGTTTCGGCTCGCCTCGGATGGGGGCGCGGATGTGCCGGTCGTCCTTGCACGTGCCATCGGCCGTCGTGCCCTGGCTTGAGCGGACCTTGCAGGCAAGCATGGCCACGGGCTCGGCCGAGCGGACCTGCGGCCCACCGTGCTCGACCGGGATGATGCTTCGCGCGATGGCGCTGCAGTCGGGCTCGATGGCTGAATTCCTCGGGGAAAGGTCTTGCGAAGCGCGGCAGGACTATATATTAGATAGTTATAGGATACGTATTTAAGGAGACTACTTCCGTACTGGGCTTTCGATCCATGGCTGTCATCAGGACCATGACCCCGAACGAAGTTCGTGACCTCCTTGCGCACGGCGCGATCACCTTGGTGGACGTGCGCGAGGACGAGGAATGGGCTCGCGAGCGCATTCCGGGCGCCCTCCACCATCCATTGTCGCGGCTGCACGCGACGGCTGCGTCGCTTCCCGAGCAGACGCCTGTCGTGTTCCACTGTCTCGCCGGTCGTCGTTCCGCGCAGGCCGTCGCGCTGTGCCGGTCGTTGGGGCTGGGGCACGATACCCACATGGCCGGCGGCCTTTCGGCCTGGAAGGCGCAGGGTCTGCCCGTGTCGCGATAGGTTCCGACGGCTGCCTCCTGACTGGCCGATACGGATGCAGATTCCCCCCGGCGGCCCCTGTCGACGCCACCTCGCCCGCAAAGGGCAACGGGCTTCGATCCTTGCATTGCGCAACTGGAGAATCTCATGACCCTCGACCTCAGCGTCCTCGCCTTCGCCGGAGCCATGGTGCTCCTGTCGGTCCTGCTGACCGCCTTCGTCCATCCGGCCTTCGTCTGGCTCACGGTCTTCGTCGGGCTGAACATGGTCCAGTCGGCCTTCACCGGCTTCTGCCCGGCCCGGTCGGCCTTCAAGGCGCTCGGGGTCAAGCCCGGCTGCGCCTCCTGAGCCCGGGGGCCGGCGATGCGCCTCATTCCCGCCTTCCTCCTGTCGGCCGCGACGGCGACCTCCGCCTGGGCCGACTCCCTCGTCCTCGCGCCCGAGACCCTGCCCGAGTGGAAGGCCGTCTACGGGCGCGTCGAGGCCCGCGACACCGTCCCCGCCCGCGCGCCGGACTCGGCGGCGTCCTCGTGGAGCTGCTGGTCTCCGAGAGCGACGCCGTCACGGCAGGGCAGCGCATCGCGGTGGTCCGCGACGACAAGATCGGCTTCCAGATCTCGGCGCTGGACGCCCAGCTCAAGGCGCTGCAGGCCCAGCTCGACAACGCCGAGGCCGAGCTCGCGCGCGGCGAGACCCTGGTCGACCAGGGCGTCGCCACCACGCAGCGGCTCGACCAGCTCCGCACCCAGGCCGACGTCGCCCGCAACCAGATCGCCTCCACCGAGGCGCAGCGGCAGCTCGCCATGGAGCAGGACGCCGAGGGCGAGGTCCTGGCCCCTCTCGACGGCCGGGTCCTGGGCGTGCCCGTCACGCGCGGCGCCGTGGTCCTGGCGGGCGAGACCGTCGCGACCCTCGGCGGCGGCGGCTTCTTCCTGCGCCTCGCCATCCCCGAGCGCCACGCCGCGCTCCTTCGGGAAGGCGCGACGCTGGCGGTCGAGACCGGGCCGGGCTCGGTCGAGGGCCGCCTCGCCAAGGTCTACCCGCAGGTCGAGAACGGCCGCGTGGTGGCCGACGTGGAGGTGGACGGCCTGCCCACCGACTTCGTTGACGCCCGCCTCCTCGTCCGCGTCCCTGTGGGCTCGCGCGAGGCGCTGATGATCCCGGCCGAGGCGGTCGCCACCCGGTCGGGGCTCGACTTCGTCACCGTGACGGGCCCCGAGGGCGAGGTCCAGCGCACCGTGGTGCTGGGCGAGCGCGACGGCGACCGGGTCGAGGTCCTGACGGGCCTCGCCGCGGGGGAGGAGGTGGTCACGCCATGAAGCTCGGGCTTGCAGGCCACCTGACGCGGAGCTTCATCGGCTCCGCGCTCACCCCGCTGTTCCTCCTCGCCGCCCTCGCCATGGGCCTCGTCGCGCTGATGACCCTCCCGCGCGAGGAGGAGCCGCAGATCTCGGTCCCCATGGTGGACATCCTCGTCTCCGCCCCAGGACTCCGGGCCGAGGACGCGGTGAAGCTCGTGACCGAGCCGCTGGAGACCATCGTCAAGGGCATCGACGGGGTCGAGCACGTCTATTCCCAGACCCGCGACGACCGGGTCATGGTCACGGCGCGCTTCCTCGTGGGCACCTCCTCGGACGCTGCCGTGCTGCGCGTCCACGACAAGGTGCGTGCCAACATGGACCGCATCCCCGTCGGCATCCCCGAGCCCCGGATCGTCGGGCGCGGCATCGACGACGTGGCTATCGTCGCCCTCACCCTCTCTCCCACTCCCGCCGAGGCCGACCACGTCACCCCCGCCGACCTGTCCCGCGTCGCCCGCGAGCTGCGGGCCGAGGTCGCCAAGGTCGAGGACGTGGGCCTCACCTACCTCGTCGGCGAGACCGGCGACGCGATCCGCGTGGCCCCCGACCCGGAACGGCTCGCGCTCTACGGCGTCACCCTCCAGCAGCTCGCCGGCAAGGTGACGGCGGCCAACACTGCGCTCCCCACCGGCCTCGTCCGCGAGGGCGGGCAGCAGATCGAGGTCGTCGCGGGCGAGACGCTGCGGACGCCCGCCGATATCGGCAACCTGCTCCTGACCTCCCGCGATGGCCGTCCCGTCTATGTCCGCGACGTGGCCGACGTCGCCTTCGCCACCGACAACGCCGACCTCTATGCCTCCACCGTGACGCGGGGCGAGGACGGCCAGCCGGTCCGCGTCCCCGCCGTGACGCTCGCCGTCGCCAAGCGCGCGGGCTCCAACGCCGTCACGGTCGCCGAGGAGGTGCTGGCGCGCGTCGACAGCCTCAAGGGCTCGCTGATCCCCGAGGGCATCGAGGTCGAGGTCACCCGCGACTACGGCGAGACCGCGAACGAGAAGGCGAACGAGCTCCTCTTCCACCTCGGCCTCGCGACGCTCTCGATCATCGCGCTCGTCTGGCTCGCCATCGGGCGGCGCGAGGCGCTGGTGGTCGCGGTCGTCATCCCGGTGACGATCCTTCTCACCCTCTTCGCCGCGAACGTCATGGGCTACACGCTGAACCGGGTGTCCCTCTTCGCGCTGATCTTCTCCATCGGCATCCTCGTGGACGACGCCATCGTCGTCATCGAGAACATCGCCCGCCACTGGGCCATGGGCGACGGCCGATCCCGCCGCGACGCCGCGGTGGACGCCGTGGCCGAGGTCGGCAACCCGACCATCGTCGCCACCCTCACCGTCGTCGCGGCGCTCCTGCCGATGCTCTTCGTCTCCGGCATGATGGGTCCCTACATGAGCCCGATCCCCGCCAACGCCTCGGCAGCGATGATCTTCTCCTTCTTCGTCGCGGTGATCGTCACGCCCTGGCTGATGCTGAAGGTCGCGGGCAACGCCCCCGTCCACGCCCACAGCCCCCATCACGCGGGCGGCGCCCTGGGCCGCGCCTACGCCGCCGTCGCCCGCCCGATCCTGTCCTCCAAGGCGGCGAGCTGGGCCTTCCTCCTCGGCGTCATCGCGCTGACGGTCGGCTCCCTCGCGCTGTTCTGGACCAAGGACGTGACGGTCAAGCTCCTGCCCTTCGACAACAAGTCCGAGCTCGCCGTGATGATCGACCTCCCCGAGGGCGCCTCGGTCGAGGCCACCGACGCAGCGGCGCAGGAGGTCGCGCGCGTGGCGTTCGGGATGCCCGAGGTCGTCTCCGTCCAGACCCACGCCGGCACCGCCGCGCCCTTCAACTTCAACGGCCTCGTCCGCCACTCCTACCTCCGCGCCGAGCCGCAGCTCGGCGACGTGCAGCTCAACTTGAAGCCCAAGGGCGAGCGCGACCGCCCGAGCCACGAGATCGCCCTCGACCTGCGGAGCCGCCTCGCCGCCCTGACGGTGCCGCCCGGCACCTCGCTCAAGGTCGTGGAGCCGCCGCCGGGCCCCCCGGTCATGGCCACGCTGCTCGCCGAGATCTACGGCCCCGACGCCGACACCCGCCGCGCCGTCGCGAGCCGCGTCGAGGAGGCCGTCCGCTCCGTCCCCTTCGTCGTGGACGTGGACGACTCCTTCGGCACCCCCGCCCCACGCCTGCGCACGACCATCTCCACCGACGACCTCGAATTCTTCCACGTCGAGGAGAAGGACGTGCTCGACACCCTCTCCATCCTCAACGGCGCCTCGACGGTCGGCTACTCGCACCGGGGCGGCGGCCGCGCGGCCATCCCCATCGTGATCGAGCGGCCCCGGGGCGAAAAGGTCCTCGACGAGACCGCACTGACCACCCCCATCCCCGCCAACGTCCTGCCCGGCGACCGGGGCGTGGTCGAACTCGGCGACGTGATCCGCACGCGGGAGGAGACGGCGAGCTTCCCCATCTTCCGCCACAACGGCCGCAACGCCGAGATGGTCACCGCCGAGCTCGCCGGCGCCTTCGAGGCCCCGCTCTACGGGATGCTGGCCGTGCGGGACGCCCTCGACGCCCAGGACTGGACCGGCCTGCCCAAGCCCGAGATCGCCCTCCACGGCCAGCCCGAGGACGAGTCCCGCCCGACCCTCCTCTGGGATGGCGAATGGGAGGTGACATGGGTCACCTTCCGCGACATGGGCGCGGCCTTCGGGGTGGCGCTGCTCGGCATCTACATCCTCGTGGTCGCCCAGTTCGGCTCCTTCAAGCTGCCGCTGGTGATCCTGACGCCGATCCCTCTCACCTTCATCGGCATCCTGGGCGGCCACTGGCTCTTCCACGCGCCCTTCACCGCGACCTCGATGATCGGCTTCATCGCCCTCGCCGGGATCATCGTGCGCAACTCGATCCTGCTGGTGGACTTCGTCCGCCACGCCCCGCGCGAGGTTCCCGCCCGCGGCGCCCCCGAGGATGACGAGCCCGACATGGCCATCGTCGCCCCGCCACCCCACGAGATCCCCGCGCCCCCCCTGCGCGAGGACGGTCGAGCGCCCCCTGACCGAAATCCTGATCGAGGCCGGGTCGATCCGCTTCAAGCCGATCCTGCTGACGGCGCTCGCGGCGATGATCGGCGCCGCCGTGATCCTGACCGACCCGATCTTCCAGGGGCTCGCCCTCTCGCTCCTCTTCGGCCTCGCCTCCTCGACGCTGCTGACCGTGCTGGTCATCCCGGCGATCTACCGGGTGTTCCGAACCTGAGATGGCGCGGTGGCCAGCCGCCTGACGCGAGAGGCGAGCCATCCACGTCGGGGCGTCGAGGCGCTCCGCAAGGAAGCTGTCGAGGCCGGCTCCGGGACGTTCCTGGCGACGCACCGGCCGGGGGCCGCGATCCTGATCCCGTCAGTCGAACGTCACCTTGCGGACATCGAAGCGGCCGTAGGTGAAGGCTCCCTCGGTCCGATGCCAGATCGCCTCTCCTCGCGTGGCCACTCGACGGCCGTCGAACTCCCGGTAGTCCGAGAGCGGCGTGGTCCAGCGCTGGACCCTGAGGCCGCCGTCGGGCTGGAGCTCGCCCCGGTCGTCGGAGACGAAGTCGACGAGGTCGCCCTCCGCGTCGAAGACCAGCGTCGCCGAGACGACGTGCGGCCCGGCGGCAAAGGTCACGCCGGCATGGGTCGCGTCGATCGGCGTCCAGCCGAACTCCGGCCGGACCAGGGCCGAAGGGGCGAAGACGCAGAGGTCGTTGAGCAGGGTCACGGTCTCGGTCCGCGCGAGGTCCGGGCCGGACACGTCCACCATGTCGATGAGCCGCGCGGCACGGGCGCGCATGGTGGCCTCCTCGGGCCGGTAGTCGTGGAACACCGCGACGGGGAGGCCGTGCATCCGCGTGGTCATGAAGAAGAGACGGCGAGGCGGGTCCACCACGTCGATCTGATGGGCGGGGCCGGTCATGCCCGGTGCCCCGGGAGCGCCGTAGAGGGTGGCCTCGAACATGGTGTGGACCGAGGAGACAGGCGGCTTCCCCAGGGCGCCCGCGCGGCGCAGGTAGCGTCGCACCGGCTCGGGCAGATGCCCCAGGTCGGCCTCGGTCAGCGGCGCGCCGACCGGACCGGGGACCAGTCCGGCGAGGCGCCTCTCGAACTCGGCGGAGAGGTTGCCGCCGGGGCGAAGGGCCAGGGCGGCGAGCGCGGCCCCGGTAAGGGCCACGGCGGCGACGGGGATGGCGATGCTCTTCCTCATGCGGGACCTCCGGGCTGAGTCGGAGGTCATCATCGCCGACGCAGCGGATCGGAGCGTTGTTCCGGATCAAGCTTCGCAGCCGCGCGCCGCCCCACCCCGTCCCTGTCGGCGGCCCTGGTCGTCAGCCGCGAGGCAGGATCGCGCCGCGCACGCCGATGATCCGGCTGGCGAGGGCGTGCCCCGCCTGGGCGGCCTCTTCGACCGGGGCTCCCCGCAGGCGGGCCGCGAGGTAGCCCGCGTTGAAGCCATCCCCCGCCGCCGTGGTGTCCACGACCTTCGCGGCGGGAGGATAGGCGCCCTTGAGGAGCGCCCGTCCCTCGGCCCAGAGGTGCGGGCCCGCGGACCCGTCCTTGAGGGCGATCTCGCGGACGCCCTTGCGCGCGAGGCGCTCGAAGAGGTCGGGAACGGATTCGCCGGGGTGGAGCCGGGCCTCGTCGTCGCGCGAGGGGAGCGCGATGGTGGTCGCGTCCCACATCATCGAGAAGGTCGCGCGGGCGCTGTCCTCGCTGTCCCAGAGGCGGGGGCGGTAGTTCGTGTCGAAGGCGATGGTCCTGCCCATGGCCTTGAGCCAGGAGCACTGGCCGATGAGCTTCATCCGTGCCTCGGGCGGCAGGATGGCGAGGGTGATCCCGGACAGGAACAGGACGTCGAAGCCGCCGAGCGATTCGGGGTCGAGCCCACCTTCCCCGAGCATGGACCGGGCGGCGGATTCGCTGCGCCAGTAGGAGAAGGTGCGCTCGCCCCGGTCGTCCACGTTGATCGCGTAAAGGCCGGGGAGGCGGCCCGGCAGGCGGGCGACGGCCGAGGTATCGAGACCCTCCTCCTCCATGGCCGAGATCATGCGGTCCGAGAAGGCGTCGTCGCCCAGCGCCGTGAGGTAGGCCACCCGCGCGCCCTGCCCCAGCGCCCGCCTGAGGTAGATCGCGGTGTTGAGCGTGTCGCCCGCCACGCCGAAGGCCAGCGTCCCTGCCCGAGGGTCGAGGCCGGAGAGCTCGACCATGGCCTCGCCCAGGCAGGCGATGCGGTGGGGCGTGTCGTCCATGGCGAGCCTCCCGGGATTCGGGGACAGGGATAGAGGAGTCCCGCGCGCCCGGCCAGAGCCGCAGGTCTCTTGCCCCGCACGCGCCCGCACGGCTTAATTGGCGCCGGGGAGGAACGGGTTCATGGGGTTCATGAGGGGCGTGGCCGCCGTCGCGGCGGCACTGGCGCTGGCGTCGGCGGCCGAGGCGCGGCCTTCGCCGGAGGAGGTGCTCCAGCTCGATACCCGGCTCGCCCTGGAGCTGACGCGGCACACTCCGACGACCTCGCCGCCCGTTGCGAGCCGGGCCTTCGCCTATCTCTATGTCGCGGCCTACGAGGCGGTCGCGGGAGGGTCCGGGGACCTCGTTTCCCTGGCGGGGCAGCTCGACGGCCTCGAGCCGCTCCCGCCGCGCGAGGCTGGCGCGACCTACGACGAGGGCGTGGTGCTGCAGGCGGCGCTTTCGACGGCGATGGCCGATCTCTACTCCCACACCGGACCGACCGGGCAGAGGGCGCTGACCCGCATGGCCGAGCGGCTGGCGGACGGGGTCGCGGACGGAGTGCCACCGGAGGTCGAGGAGCGCAGCCGGGCTCAGGGGGAGGCGGTCGCGCGTCATGTCCTCGCCTGGGCCGAGGGCGACGGGGGGGCGGTGGTGGAGAACATGGGCTTCCCGCTCGCCTGGGACCTGCCCAAGGGGGACGGGCTCTGGGTGCCGACCAGCCGGATCGTGCAGCAGCAGCTTCCGCTCCTGCCTCGGTGGGGCGGCAATCGGACCTTCGCCATGCCGGACGGGGCCGCCTGTCCCCTGCCCCCGCCGCCCGCCTACAGCACGGAGCCCGGCTCCGCCTTCATGGCCGAGGCCGAGGAGGTGCTGGACGCCCGGCGCGGCCTCACGGACGAGCAGCGCGCCATCGCGCGGTTCTGGTCGGATGACCCGATGCTGACCTCGACGCCGCCCGGCCACTGGATCGCCATCGCCGAGCAGGTGCTCGACGCGCAGGATGCGGACGCGGAGCGGCGGGTGGAGGTGCTGGCCAGGCTCTCGGTCGCCATGGCCGACGCCTTCATCGGCTGCTGGCACGAGAAGTTCGTCTACAACTACGTCCGGCCGGTGACGGTCATCAAGGCGCAGCTCGACCCGACCTTCGAGCCCCTGCTCATCACGCCGCCCTTTCCCGAATACCCCTCAGGCCACAGCACGCAGTCGGCGGCGGCGGCGGTGGTGCTGACCGCGATGTTCGGAGAGGACTTCGCCTTCACCGATGCCTCGCACGAGGACGATGGCCTGCCGGCGCGGAGCTTCCCGAGCTTCGAGGCGGCGGCCGAGGAGGCGGCGATGTCGCGGCTCTACGGGGGCATTCACTTCCGATCGGCCATCGAGCAGGGGCTCGCGCAGGGGCGGTGCGTGGGTGCCTATGCCGTGGCGCTGAGGACGCGCCCATGAACCGGCTGGCCCTGATCGCGAGCCTGCTGGCGACCGCCGCCCAAGCGGAGGAGCCGCTGGTCCCGAGCTTCGTGGAGGAGACCGAGGCGTCCGGCGTCGCCAGCTCCTACGATGGTGGCTGGGAATACATGGTGGGCGGCGGCGTCGCGGCCTTCGACTGCTCGGGCGACGGGTTCCCTGACCTTGCCTTCGCGGGCGGGGAGTCGGCGGCCTCGCTCTGGCGGAACCTGTCGGCGCAGGGCGGGCCGCTGCGGTTCGAGAAGGTCGAGAGCGGCATCGAGATGGACGGCGTGACCGGGACCTATCCGCTCGACGTGGATGGGGACGGGGTGCAGGACCTGATGCTCCTTCGGCAGGGCGAGAGCGTGCTGATGCGCGGCCTCGGCGCGTGCCGCTTCGAGCGCGCGGACGAGAGCTGGGGGTTCCGGGCGCCGGACGCCTGGACCTCGGCCTTCTCGGCGACCTGGGAGGACGGCGCGGAGTGGCCGACGCTGGCGCTCGGCACCTACATCGACCCCAAGGAGGAGTTCTTTCCCTGGGGGACCTGCACGGACAACCTGCTGTTCCGGCCCGAGGGACGGCGGTTCGGGGGCCCCTTGCCCCTTCGGCCGAGCTACTGCGCGCTGTCCATGCTGTTCTCCGACTGGGACCGCTCGGGGACGCCGGCCCTGCGGATCGCCAACGACCGGGAGTACTACAAAGGCGGGCAGGAGCAGATGTGGCGGGTGCCTCCGGGCGCGGTGCCGAGCCTCTACACCGAGGCGGAGGGGTGGAAGTACCTCCGTATCTGGGGGATGGGGATCGCCTCGCGGGACCTCGATGGCGACGGATACCCCGAATACGCGTTGAGCAGCATGATGGACAACAAGCTCCAGACGCTCATGCGGGCGCCCGGGGACGGCGCCGCGCCGCGACCGGATTACAGCGACGTGGCCTTTCCGAAGGGGGCCATCGCCCAGAGGCCTTACACGGGGGGCGACGTGCGCCCCTCGACCGGCTGGCACGTGGAGTTCGCGGACGTGAACAACGACACGCGGCCGGACCTCTTCATCGCCAAGGGCAACGTGGACGAGATGCCGGACTTCGCGGCGCAGGACCCGAACAACCTTCTCCTGCTTTGCGACGACGGGACCTTTCGGGAGGCGGGACTGGAGGCGGGAATCGCGAGCATGGCGGTCTCGCGCGGGGGGACGCTCGCGGACCTGAATCTGGACGGGCTGCCGGACCTCGTGGTGACGAACCGGCGAGCGAACGCGCAGCTCTGGCGCAACGCGACGGAGGGGGCCGGGCACTGGCTGGAACTGCGGCTGGAGCAACCGGGGCCGAACCGCGACGGCGTGGGCGCCTGGATCGAGGTGCGGCTGGCGGACGGGGTCCATTCGCGCGAGGTCACGGTGGGCGGCGGGCAGGCGGGCGGCTCCATGGGCTGGTGGCACATGGGGCTGGGCGCCGCCGAGGAGGCGGAGGTCCGGGTCGTCTGGCCGCATGGCGAGGCGGGCGAGTGGGAGACCGTTCGAGCCGATGGGTTCTATGTCCTGAGCCCGGATGCCGCCGCGCGGGCGTGGTCCCCCGGCTAGGACGGCATTTCGGTTCGTGTTCCGGCGACGCGAGGCCTGGGCGGAAGGCGCAACTCCCCCTACCCCGCCGGGCGGCGACCCGGGGACGGGTTCAACATGGCAGAGAAGGATTAAGGAACGGTTAAGACCGGCATGGAACGTCGTGGCGGGAGACCCGTAGGACGGGCATCAGCCCGCCAGCGACCTCGGCCAGCAGCGCACACGCAGCCTGCGAAGCGTGGCGGGCTGAAGCCCGCCCTACGACCATCCGTTCCCGCCAGACGCCGATTCAGCGCAGCCGTCGTCCCGAGGCGTCGAATCGGAAGACCCGCGTCGCATCCGGGGTGAGGCCGACACTCTCGTCGACCGCGAAGTCGTGCTCTCCGAAAAGGCGGACGGTGAGGAGGCCGTGCGGCTCGGTGCGGACATAGACGAGGGTCTCGCCGCCGAGCTTCTCGACATGGCTGACGGTGCCCGGGATCGTGCCACCTTCGCGGGAGATGGCGAGATGCTCGGGCCGGATGCCGACGGTGTCGGCGCGGTCGCCGAGCGCGGCGCCCTTGAGGAAGTTCATCTTGGGGCTGCCGATGAAGCCTGCGACGAAGGTGTTGTCGGGATCGTTGTAGAGCTCCATCGGCGCGCCCACTTGCTCCACCTCGCCGGCGCGGAGGACGACGATGCGGTCGGCCAGGGTCATCGCCTCGACCTGATCGTGGGTGACGTAGATCATCGTGGCGCCCAACTCGCGGTGGAGGCGGGCGATCTCGATGCGGGTGGCGACCCGGAGGGCGGCGTCGAGGTTCGAGAGCGGCTCGTCGAAGACGAAGAGCTTGGGCGTCCGCACGATGGCGCGGCCGATGGCGACGCGCTGGCGCTGGCCGCCCGAGAGCTCGGCGGGGCGGCGGTCGAGGTAGGGGTCGAGGGCGAGCATGGTGGAGGCGCGGTCCACGTCGCGGGCGATCTCGGCCCGGGGGGTGCCGGCCTGCTTCAAGGCCAACCCCATGTTGTCGCGGACCGTGAGGTGCGGATAGAGCGCGTAGGTCTGGAAGACCATGGCGATGCCGCGCCGGGCGGGGGCGACGTTGGTCACGTCCTCGCCGTCGAGGACCACGGTGCCGGTGGTCACGTCCTCGAGGCCCGCTATCATGCGGAGGAGCGTGGACTTTCCGCAGCCGGAGGGGCCGACGAAGACGACGAACTCGCCGTCTTGGACGGACAGGTCCACGCCCTTGATGATCTCGGTCTTGCCGAAGCTCTTGCGGAGGCCCTGGAGCTGGAGCGCGCCCATCAGAGCCTCACCGGCTGGCCGGTCCGCACGCTCTCGTCGGCCGCGAGGCAGACGGCGAGGGAGCGGACGGCGTCCTGGAGGTGGCGGGAGAGGTCGAGGTCCTCCCTGATCGCGCGGGCGACGAAGGCCTGCTCGCGGTTGCAGAGGTCCTGGTGGCCGGGCTCGTCGGCCATGGACAGGTCCTCGTCTGGCTGGCCGACCCGGTGGACGCGGAGAAGCGAGGTCTTGGTGTGGGTGTCGATGTCGTCCGACCGGGCGCTCTCGGGCATACGGATGGAGACCGCGCCGCGTGGGCTGACCACGTCCTTCACGAAGAAGGCGGTGTCGGACATCATCGGGCCCCAGCCGGCCTCGTACCAGCCGCAGGAGCCGTCGGCGAAGAGCACCTGGAAGTGGCCGTAGTTGTACATCGTGGGCGCGACCTCCTCGGAGAGGCGGAGGCCCATGCCGCGCACCTCGGTCGGCGCGGCGTCGGTGATCTGGCACATCACGTCGACGTAGTGGACGCCGCAATCCACGATGGGCGAGGTCGTCTCCATCAGGCGCTTGTGGACCTCCCAGGTCGGGCCGCTGCTCTGCTGGTTGAGGTTGAGGCGGAAGACGTAGGGGCCGCCCAAGGCGCGGGATTCCTCGATGAGGCGGATCCAGCTCGGGTGGTGGCGGAGGATGTAGCCGACGACGACCTTTCGGCCGGTGCGTTGCGCGGCGTCAGCCACGCGCCGGGCGTCGATGACGGTGGTGGCGAGGGGCTTCTCGACGAAGACGTGGGCGCCGGCCTCCATCGCCGCGACGGCGTAATCGGCATGGGTGTCGGAGTAGGTAGCGATGCAGGCGAGGTCGGGCTTGAGACGGTGGAGCGCCTCGTGGAAGTCGGGCGCGATGGCGTGGCCCGCGAGCTCGGGCGGGAGGTCGACGTGGGAGCGGTTGACGAGGCCCACGATCTCGAAGTCGGGGTTGGTGGCGTAGGCGAGCGCGTGGCTGCGGCCCATGTTGCCCAGTCCCGCGACGAGGACTCGGATGGTCATTTCACGGCTCCTGCGGTGATCCCGCGGATGAGCTGCCGCGAGAAGATGAGATAGAGGATCAGGACGGGCACGATGGCGAGCGACAGCGCAGCCAGCACCGCGTTCCAGTTGGTCACGAACTGGCCGATGAAGACCTGCGAGCCCAGCGTGATCGTCTTGGTCGCCTCGGAGGGCGCGAGGATCAGCGGGAACCAGAGGTCGTTCCAGATCGGGATCATGGTGAAGACCGCGACGGTCGCCATCGCGGGCCGGACGAGCGGCAGAACGAGGCGGAAGAAGATCGCGTATTCGGAGAGGCCGTCCATCCTCCCCGCGTTCTTGAGGTCGTCCGAGACGTTCCGCATGAACTCCGACAGGATGAAGACGGCGAGAGGCAGGCCCTGGGCGGTGTAGACGAGGATCAGCGCCGTCAGGGTGTTCACGAGGCCGGCGGCGACCATGCCCTGCAGGATCGCCACGGTGCCGAGGCGGATCGGGATCATGATGCCGAGGGCGAGGTAGAGGCCCGTCAGCGTGTTGCCCCGGAAGCGGTATTCCGACAGCGCGAAGGCGGCCATCGCCCCGAAGAGGAGGACGAAGAAGATCGAGGCGACGGTGACGATCAGCGAGTTCTGGAAGTAGCCGAAGAAGTCGCCGTTCTCGAGGACGGTGGTATAGCCCACGAGGTCCCAGGTCTCGGGCGTGGGAACGGCCAGCGGCGCGCCGAAGATCGCGCGGCGGGACTTCACGCTGTTGATGACGATCACCCAGACCGGGAAGAGTGCGATCAGCGTGTAGGCGATCAGGATCGCATGGGCCGCGAAGGTGCGCCCGGGGTGGGAGCGGGCCGCCATCAGAACTGGTAGCGGCGGAGCCGCGTCTGGATCGCGAAGAGGTAGACGCAGACACCGGCCAGAATGATGAGGAACATCGCCGTGGCGATGGCCGCGCCCATGTTCGGGTCGCCGAGCTGGAGCTGGAAGCCGAAGAAGGTGCGGTAGAGGAACGTTCCCAGGATGTCGGTCGCGAAGTTCGGGCCGGCGAGCGCGCCCTGCGCCACGTAGATCAGGTCGAAGGCGTTGAAGTTGCCGACGAAGGTCAGGATCGAGATGATCCCGATGGCGGGCAGGATGAGCGGAAGCTGCACCTTCCAGAAGCGCGACCAGCCGGTGATGCCGTCCATCTCGGCGGCCTCGAGAACCTCGTCGGGGATGGAGAGGAGCGCGGCATAGATGAGCATCATGGGGATGCCGACGAACTGCCAGACGGAGATGAGGGCGAGGGTCGTGAGCGCCGTCTCCTCCTGCCCGAGGAAGGGTTGGAAGAGGAACTTGAGGCCGACCGCCTGGAGCATGGAGGGGGCGATGCCCCAGATCGGGGACAGGATCAGCTTCCAGACGAAGCCGACGATCACGAAGCTCAGGATCGTAGGGATGAAGATGGCGGTGCGGTAGAAGGCCGCGAGGCGGAGGCGCGGGCTGGAAAGGAGCGCGGCCAGGAGGATGCCGATGGGGTTCTGGACCAGCATGTGGATGATGAAGAACCACACGTTGTTGCGGAGCGCGTTCCAGAACTGCTCGGACCAGTGGGGGTCGCCGAAGAGGGTGCGAAAATTGGCGAGGCCGACGAAGCCCTCCGCCCGATAGAGGGAAAGGTTCAGGGTCCCGAAGAGGGGCAGGATCATCACGGCGGTGTAGACGAGCACGGCCGGCGCGAGGAACACCGCGATGTGCCACCTTGTCGCCCGTCGGGCCGCCATGATCGTCCTTTCGCTGGGTGGTGCGGCCCCGGGGAGGCTCCCGGGGCCGGAAAGTTCAGGTCACTGGGCGGCTTCGCCGGGCTTGTACCAGGATTCGAGGCCCTGCTGGAGGCGGGCCGCCGCGTCGGCGGGCGTCTCGGTGCCCCGGATCACGTTGGCGGAGGCGTTCCAGGTCTCGTTCTCGAGGTTCGGCGTGCCGCGCGACAGGATCTGGTAGGTCGAGCGGATCGTGCTCTCGCACTGGTCGCGCCAGGAGATGAACTCCTGCGCGAGGGGGTCGTCGAGCGTCACCTGCGCGTTCGACAGCGGGAAGAAGCCGGGGAGCGCGTTGCCGTAGAGCTGGGCGAACTCGGGGCTGCCCACCCATTCGAGGAATTCCTTCGCCTCCTCCGGGTGCGCGGTCGCGGCGTTCATGCCGATGCCGATGTCGGTGTGGTCCGAGATGTAGCAGGTGTCGCCGGCGTTCTGGACCGGGGGCGGGAAGGCGCCCATCTCGAAGGCGTCGCCGATCTGCGGGCGGAAGACCCCGATCTCCCACGAGCCCGTCGGGTAGATCGCGGCGCGGCCGAGGGTGAAGAGGTTCTGGCTGTCGGGGTAGGTCTGCGCCTCGAAGCCGTCGCCCAGGTAGTCCTTCCAGCGGGCCAGCTGCTCGAAGGGGGCGACCCAGTCCTCGTCGGTGAGCTTCTGGGTGCCGGCGATCAGGGCCTTCCGGCCCTCCTCGCCGTGCCAGTAGTTGGGCCCGATGTTCTGGTAGCCCATGGTCGCCGCTTCCCACTGGTCGTTGGTGCCCATGGCCATGGGGATGTAGGTCCCGTCCTCCTTGATCTTGTCGAGGACGGCGAAGAACTCGTCCACCGTGGTGGGCTCCTGCAGGCCGAGCTCGTCGAAGGCGGTCTTGTTGTAGATGAAGCCGTGGATCACCGAGGCCATCGGGACGCAGAAGGTGTGCGCCCCGTCGTCGGTCTGCCAGGCGGACTTGGCCACGTCCGAGAAGTTGGCCATCGCGGCGAGGTCGGTGAGGTCGGCGAGCTGCCCCTTGTTGTAGAGCTCGAGCGAGGCGTCGAAGGGACGGCAGGTGATGAGGTCGCCGGCGGACCCCGCGTCGAGCTTGGCGTTCAGCGCGGCGTTGTATTCGGCCGGGGCGGTCGGCGCGAACTCGACGTGGATGTTCGGGTGGCTCGCCTCGAAGGCGGGGATGATGGTGTCGTTCCAGATGCCGAGGTCGTCGTTGCGCCACGACTCGATGGTCAGCGTGACCGGATCCTGCGCGAGAGCGGGTCCGGCGAGCGCGGTCGTGGCGAGGATGGCGGCGATGATCGGTTTCTTCATGGTTGTCTCCCTTGTCGTCCTGTTGTCGCCGAAGAAGGTTTACGGATCGTAAGCGGACCGTGCGTTGCGTGGGGGTCGGAGAATCCGCTTGGATGTGGCCTCCGCGCCCGAGCGGGATTCGGAAAGGCGCCCGGGTTGGGCGGATCGTCCCGCCGGAGGGGAGTGGTCCCAGGCCAGGATGGATCCGGTCGCACGTCGCCGAGCCACGACCGAGGCGTTTCCCTGGGGCGGTCGTGTCGCGCTTCGAAACTCGGATGACGCGCTTCTCTGGGTCGCCGGGCCATCTTGGTTCTTGTCTCCCTGTGCGGGGGAGAATGACCGAACCGGGAAATCTGTAAAGGCTTGTCTCCGCCGCGTTTCGGCCTAGCGGCGACCTTTCCCTTGCGCCAGAAGCGGCACGGGGGGACCGCGATGACATTCCATCTGGGAATCGACGGCGGCGGCACCGGTTGCCGCGCGGCTCTGGCGGGCGAGGACCGGAGGGTGCTGGGACGTGGCATGGCGGGGCCCGCGAACATCGCCTCGGACCCGGAGGGAGCGCTTCGGAGCATCCTGACGGCCGCGCGGGCGGCGCTGGCGGACGCGGGGCTGACGGAGGGGGAGCTGCCGAGGCTGCGGGCGGGGCTCGGGCTGGCCGGCGCGAATGCGAGCGGAACGGTCGAACGGCTTCGGGCCGCCCTGCCCTTCGCCTCGGTGCGCATAGAGACGGATGCCGTGGCGGCGGTGAAGGGGGCTCTCGCGGACGAGGATGGGATCGTCGCGGCGCTCGGGACGGGCTCCGTGTTCGGCATCCAGCGCGGCGGGCGCGTGCGGCAGATCGGCGGCTGGGGCCTCGTGCTGGGGGACGAGGGGAGCGGCGCCTGGATCGGACGGGCGCTGCTGTCGCGGGCGCTGCGGGCGGTGGACGGGTTCGTCCCGATGACGGCGCTGCTGCGGGAGGTCGTCGCCGAGCATGGCGGCCCCGAGGGGGTCGTGACCTTCTCGCTCGGCGCGAAGCCGGTGGGCTTCGCCCGCTTCGCGCCGAGGGTCATGGAATCCTCGGACCCCGCGGCGCTGGCGATCATGGGACGCGCGACGGCCGACGTGGCGGAGGCGGTGGACCTGCTCCAGGCCGGCGAGGGGCTGCCCGTCGTGCTGCTGGGCGGCCTCGGGCCCGCCTACGCGGAGCGGCTCGCGGGGCGCTGGACCTTGCGGCCGCCCCGGGGATCGGCGCTCGACGGCGCGCTGTGGCTCGCTTACGAGGGGGCCGGGCCTTGAGGGCGGTGGCGTCTCTGCTAACCTCCTGGGCCAACCCGTCCGTCGCCCGCCGGCGCCCATCGCGAAAGGAGCCTTCCCATGGCTGAGGACAAGAAGGTCGGGCTGACGACCCGTCAGGGCCATCCGGTCTACGACAACCAGAACACGCGCAGCGTCGGCTCTCGCGGGCCCCTGGTGCTCGAGGACTACCACTACCTCGAGAAGATGAGCCACTTCGACCGGGAGCGCATCCCCGAACGGGTGGTCCACGCGCGCGGGGCCGCCGCGCACGGGACCTTCTTCCCGACCGGCATGATGGGCGATGAGCCCATCGAGAAGTACAGCCGCGCCAAGGTGTTCCGGGCGGGAACGCAGACGCCGATCTTCCTGCGCTTCTCCACCGTCATCAACGGCGGGCATTCGCCCGAGACGCTGCGCGACCCGCGCGGCTTCGCCATCAAGTTCTACACCGAGACGGGCAACTGGGACCTCGTGGGGAACAACCTCAAGGTGTTCTTCATCCGCGACCCCCTCAAGTTCCCGGACATGATTCACGCCTTCAAGCCCGACCCCATCACCAACCGCCAGAGCAACGAGCGGTTCTTCGACTTCGTGTCGATGACGCCCGAGGCCACGCACATGGTGACCTGGGTCTTCTCGCCGTGGGGCATCCCGGCCAACTACCGCGAGATGCAGGGCTCGGGGGTGAACACCTACAAGCTGGTGGACCCCGAGGGCAGGACCGTCCTCTGCAAGTTCCACTTCCAGCCGCGCCAGGGGGTACGGAACCTGACGCAGGCCGAGGCCCAGGCGATCCAGGCCAAGGACCACAGCCACGCGACGGGGGACCTCTACGACGCCATCGCGCGGGGCGAGTTCCCGGAATGGGACATGTTCATCCAGATCATGGACGACAACGAGCACCCCGAGCTCGACTGGGACCCGCTGGACGTGACGAAGCTCTGGCCCGAGGACCAGTTCCCGCTGCGGCACGTCGGGCACATCCAGCTCAACCGGAACCCCTCGGACTACCACAACGAGGTGGAGCAGGCGGCCTTCGGGACGGGGGTGCTGGTGGACGGGATCGACTTCTCGGAGGACAAGATGCTCCAGGGCCGGACCTTCGCCTATTCCGACACGCAGCGGTATCGGGTCGGGCCCAACTACCTGCAACTGCCGATCAACGCGCCCAGGTGCCCCTACGCCACCAACCAGCGCGGCGGGCAGATGAGCTACCACGTCGACGGCGCCGAGCAGGGCGCGAACCCGCACGTGAACTACGAGCCGTCGAACTTCGACGGCTTGCGGGAGCAGGAGAGGCTGGGGCCGCCGCCGCGCACCTACTGGGCGGGCGCGATCGGACGCCAGCGCATCGAGCGGACCAACGACTTCGCGCAGGCAGGGGTGCGCTACCGGAGCTACTCGGACGAGGAGCGGGAGGAGCTGATCTCGAACCTCGTGGGGGCGCTGGGCGAGTGCGCGCCGGTGATCCAGGACAGGATGATCCGGCACTTCACGCTGGCGGACGCCGACTACGGGCGGCGCGTGGCCGAGGGGCTCGGACGCTCGGTGAGCAGCGAAGCGGCCGAGTGAGGCCGAGGCCCGGTTGAGGGACGGCCCCGGCGAGCCAATCTCGCCGAGGCCGTTTCCGTTGGAGACCGGGCCTTTTCAAGCGAAGCCATCCGGTTAAGTTTGGCGCATGGTCCTTCTCATCTGCGTCCTCGCGGTCCTGCTGGCGGGCGTCACCGTGCTGCCGCTGTCGGGGACCCACCATTGGTGGGTGCGGATGTGGGACTTTCCCCGGGTCCAGATCGCCATCGGGCAGGCGGTCGCCGCCGGGCTGGCCTTCGGGTTCCTTGGGGGCTGGCCGCTCTGGGCGGTGCTGGTGCCGACGGTCGCGGGGCTGGGGCTGCAGCTCTGGCGCATCCGGCCCTTCACGCCGCTCGCGCGCCGGGAGATGCGGTTCGCGGCGGCGCGCGGGGACGGGCACGAGGTGACGCTGCTCGCGTCCAACGTGCTGATGGAGAACGGGCGGCACGACCTCGTGCGCGACCTGATCCGGGAGGCGGACCCGGACGTGGTCCTGCTGATGGAAACGGACCGGACATGGCTGGAGGGGGTGCGGCCGGCGCTGGAGCGGTATCCGACGGTGCTGCGGCTGCCCAAGGACGACTACTATGGCCTGATCTTCGCGACGCGCCTCGAGGTCGTGCGGGCCGAGGTCGTCTACCTGACGCCGGATGAGACGCCCTCGGTCTTCGCGGCGCTCAGGACGCCGTCGGGGCGGCTCTTCCATTTCGTGGGGCTGCATCCACAGCCGCCGGTGCCCAGCGTGGACACGGAGGAACGGGACGCGCAGATCCTCTATGCGGCGCGGTTCGCGCGGCGTACGGACGTGCCCCTGGTCACGATGGGCGACTTCAACGACGCGGCCTGGTCGCATTCCTCGCGGCTCTTCAAGCATTACGGGCGCTACCTGGACCCCCGGCGCGGGCGGGGGCTCTATGCGAGCTTCAGCGCCACCAACCCCCTGATCCGCTGCCCCATCGACCAGCTCTTCGTGACCGAGGACGTCGCCGTGGTGGACTTCCGGCTCGGGCCCAAGGTGGGGTCGGACCACTTCCCGGTGATCGCCTGCATCCGCATCGACCCGGAGGAGGCGCAGCGACTGAACGTCCAGCCCGTGCCCATGACGCCGGAGGAGCGGGAGGAGATCGACGCGCGGGTCGAGGAGTATCGCGTGACGGTCGAGCGCCCCGCCCCCGCCCGCGCCAAGGCGACGGGCTGAGATCAGGCGGATTCGCCGAGCGCTGTCCGAAGGTTGCCGCCCGAGGCCGCCAGGCGCTGCGTGGCGTCCTCGGGCGAGGTGCCGCCCGCGATCAGGACGGCCCTCTTGATGTTCCACCCGGCGGTGTCGAGGGCGGCGAGGGCGGCGTCGGGCGGGCAGGCGGCGAGGCGGGCGACCATGTCCACGGCGCGGGCCCTGAGCTTGTCGTTCAGGGGGCGCATGTCCACCATGAGGCCGCGATAGACCCGGCCCAGGCGGATCATCAGGGCCGTGGAGATCATGTTGAGCACGACCTTCTGCGCCGTCCCGGCCTTCATTCGCGTGGAGCCGGCCACGACCTCGGCGCCCGTGTCCACGAGGATGGGGGCGTCGCAGGTGGTGAGCAGCGCGGCGCTGGCGCTGTTGGAGACGCCGATCGTGTAGGCGCCCGCCGCGCGGGCCGATTCGAGGGCGGCCAGGGTGAACGGGGTCCGCCCGCTGGCGGCGAGCCCGATCAGCACGTCGTCCGCGCCCAGCCCTGCCTCCGCGACCTGCCGACGGGCGTCGTCGGCGTCGTCCTCCGCGCCCTCGACCGAACGGATGAGGGCATCCGAGCCGCCCGCGACGAGGAAGGCCGTCCGCTCCTCGGGCCAGTCGAAGGTGGGCGCGAGCTCGGTGCCGTCCTGCACGGCGATGCGGGCCGAGGTGCCCGCGCCGGCGTAGAGGAGCCGGCCGGAGCCCCGGGCCAACCGCTCGGCCGCCGCGTCCACCGCGCGCGAGATCACCGGGAGCGCCGGCCCGACCGCCGCGGCGGCGGCGAGCTGGCCCTCCCAGATCGCGCGGGCGACCTCGGGCGTGGTCCAGGCGTCGAGGTCGCGGTAGCGGGGATCGACGGTTTCGGGCATGGCGTGGCTCCGGGCGAGGGTCTCTGGCCGAAGTAGCGGGACGGCGCCCGTCGTCCAAGTCCCCTGCCCTTGCCGCCGTCGCGAGGGACGGGCATCACCCAGGTCGGATCGGTCAGGTTGGGAGCGGGCGCGTGTCTGGGAACGTGATCGTGGTCGGGGCGGGGATCATCGGCGCGGCCGTCGCCTGGCACCTCGCACGCGGAGGGGCTCGGGTCACCGTCGTGGATCGGGGGGCGCCGGGGGGAGTCGCCACGCCCCGGTCCTGGGCCTGGATCAACGCGAGCTGGGGCCACCCCGACCACTACGTCCGGCTGCGGATGCGCTCGATGGAGGAATGGCGCCGCATGGACGGCATCGTGCCGGGGCTGGGGGTGAACTGGTGCGGCGGCCTCGTCTGGGACCTGGAGACCGAGGAGGAGCTGCGCGGCTTCGTGGCCGAGAGGCAGGCGCAGGGCTACGACATCCGCCTCGTCGGGCGGGAGGAGGCGGCAGCGCTGGAGCCCGCCCTGACCCACCCGCCGGCCCTTGCGGCCTATTCGCCGGCCGAAGGCGCAATCGAGCCGCTGGAGGCCACGCAGGCCATCCTGGCGGACGCCGAGCGCCGAGGCGCGCACCTTCTCGTGGGGAACGGGGTCGAGCGGCCGCTGACCAAGGGGGACCGGGTCGCCGGCCTGCGGCTCGCCGATGGGACGGAGCTGACGGCCGACCGGATCGTGCTGGCGGCCGGAGCGGGCACGACGGCACTCGCCGCGCAGGCGGGCGTCGAGGTGCCGGTGGACGAGTCGGCGGGGCTCCTCATCGTGACCGAGCCGCTGGAGCCGATCCTCAACGGGCTGATCGTCGGGCCGGGGCTGGAGCTGAGGCAGCTCCGGGATGGGCGGCTCCTGGCTTCGGGGCACTACGCGGGGAGCGATCCGGGCGCGGACCCGCAGGCGACGGCGGAGCGGCTCCTCGCGACGGTGCAGGCCGGGGTCCAGGGCGGCGAGAGGCTCATGCTCGGCGGCCATGTGATCGGGCAGCGGCCGATGCCGCGCGACGGGCTGCCCATCGTCGGGGAGGCGAGGCCGGGACTCTACCTGGCCGTGACCCATTCGGGCGTCACCCTGGCCCCGGCGATCGGTCGCTTCGTGGCCGAGGAGATCCTCATGGGGCGCCGCGACCCGCTGATCGCGTCCTTCGGGCTGGATCGGGGCGCGGCGTGAAGGCGGGCGGGACGCGGCGGCCCGCCTTCCCGGGCGTCAGTAGCTCGGCGCGGCGTCCCCGAACCACTTCGCCAGCAGCTCGTTCAGCGAGCCGTCCTCCTTCATGGCCGTGATGGCCTCGTCGAGCTTGGCCTTGAGCTCGGCATCGCTCTCGCGGACGCCGATACCGATCCCCTCGCCGAGCGGGACGGGATCGCCGATGAAGGTGAGCTCCCCGCCCGACGATTCGACGATAGGGGTGAGGTAGTCGGTGTCGCCGAAGGCCGCGTCCGCCTCGCCGTTCCGCACGGCCGCGACGGCTTCGTCCTGCGTGGCGAATTCGAGGAGCGTGGCGCTCGTCTCGGCGACGTGGCTGGCCTGGATGGTGTTGGTCTGCGCGGCGACGATGCCGGAGGTCACGTCCACGTCGGGCGAGAGGCCGACATAGCTCGACGGCGTGGGCGGGATGTAGTCCTGGGTGAAGTCGATCACGTCGTCGCGCTCGGGCGTGATGCTCATGCCGGCCATGATCGTGTCGTAGTTGCCGGAGACGAGGTTCGGGATGATCGAATCCCAATCGTTCGTCACCCATTCGCAGGTGAGGCCCGCGCGGGTGCAGAGCTCGTTGCCGAGGTCGATCTCGTAGCCTTCCAGCTCGCCCTGGTCGTTGAGGTAGCTGTAGGGCGGATAGGCGCCTTCGGTTCCCATGCGGACCACGTCCTGCGCGAGGGCGCCGGTCGCGGCGAGGGCCAGGGCGGCGGTAAGGGTCAGGGTTCTCATGGCGCGGGTCTCCCGATGTCGGCGTCGTCGGCAGGCGTAGCGCGGCGGCGCGCGGACTCAAGGGGCGACGCGGCGTTCCCCGGCCGCGCGCCGTCGGGCCTTGCGGAGCGCGCGGCGCTTGGCGAAGCATGGGGGCGTGCGGCGCCGGGACCGCCGCCGAGGGCAAGAATGTCGCTGTTCACGCTGGGCGTCACGATCTACTTCGTCGCCGCCGCCGCCTACATCGTGTCCGAGAACCGGCGGCCGCAGTCCGCCTTCGCCTGGCTGTTCCTGTTCCTGACGCTGCCGGTGGGCGGCCTCGTCATCTACATCCTGTTCGGGCGGATGCGGGGCGGCGTGGGCCGGACGCGCAAGCTCGTGCGGCAGGACGAGGGGCGCCAGCGCGACGGGGTGCGCGGCGCCGCGCAGGACGAGCACGACCGGGCCATGGAGCGCTTCGCCAGCCGGCCGCCCCTGGTGCGGCAGATGGCGAACCTCGCCCACGCGGCCTGCGGCGCGCTGGTCACCACGTCGAACCACGTCGAGGTGCTGGAGGATGCCAGCGCCAAGTATCCCCGGCTGCTCGCGGACCTCGAGGCCGCGCGCGGGACGATCCACCTGCAATACTACATCTGGCGGCCGGACTCGCTCGGGATGCGGCTCATGTCGCTCCTCGAGGCCAAGGTCGCGCAGGGGGTGAAGGTGCGGATCATCTACGACCCCGTGGGCTCCTTCGGGATCAAGACGGCGATCTACATCCGGCGGATGCGGGCCCGGGGCATCGAGATGTGGCCCTCCTCCCCGCTCTGGCGCGTGCACACGATCTCGTATCGCAACCACCGCAAGATCGCGGTGATCGACGGGCGCATCGGCTACACCGGCGGCATGAACATCGGTCTGGAGCACCTCGATCCGGCCAGGGTCTACGGGCGGCAGGATTACCGGGAGTGGCGCGACACGCACCTGCGGATCACCGGCATGGCGGTTCGGTCGCTCCAGCGGGTCTTCACGATCGACTGGGAGAACGCCACAGGGGAGAAGCTGTCGGGGCCGGAGCACTTCCCGCCGCTCGCCGAGGGCGAGGTGGAGGACCGGCAGCCCGTGCAGCTCGTGCTCTCGGGGCCGGACTCGGAGTGGCGGGCGGTGCGGCAGCAGTATTTCGGGATGATCGCCGCCGCGCGCGAGAGGGTCCGGGTCCGGACGCCCTACTTCATCCTCGACGCCTCGCTGGCCGAGGCGCTCAAGACGGCGGCGCTGTCGGGGATCGACGTGTCGGTCATGGTCGCCGATGGCGGGCCGGACCAGAGGCTCGTCTATTGGGCGGCGCAGACCTATCTTGTCGAGATAGCGACGGCGGGTGTCGAAGTGCTGCTCTACGAAGGTGGGTTCCTGCACGCCAAGACGGTCGTCACCGACGGCTGGGTGGCCTCGGTGGGATCGGGGAACTGGGACATCCGGTCCTTCTCGATCAACTACGAGCTCAACGCACTGGTCTACGACACCGCCGTCGCGGCGGAGCTGGAGGCGGCCTACGAGCGCGACCGGGCCCATTGCCGCGTCTTCGACCCGGATGCCTATCGCGCAGGCCCCCGCCTGCTCCGCTTCCGCGATTCGCTGGCGCGGCTCGTGTCGCCGCTGCTGTGATGGCGCGCCCGAGGAGAGAGGCTGGGTGGCGGCTCAGGGTGGCGAGCTACAACATCCGCAAGGCGGTCGGGCTCGACTGGAAGCGCAAGCCCGAGCGCATCCTGGCGGTGCTGGACGAGATCGCGCCGGACGTGGCGGTCCTCCAGGAGGCCGACAAGCGGCTGGGGCCCAGGCCGGCGGCGATCCCGCTCGGGCTCATCGCGACGCATGGGATCTTCGAGCATCTCGATCCGGGGCCGGGGCCGTCGCTCGGCTGGCACGGGAATGCGGTGCTGCTGAAGAAGGGCCTCAAGGGCGAGGTGCTGGACCTGATCGACCTGCCGGGGCTCGAGCCCCGGGGCGCCATCCTGGCCCGCATCCACAGGGAGGACGGCAAGGGCACCTTCGCGCTCGTCGCGGCGCATCTGGGGCTCAACCGAGGCTCGCGCCATCGGCAGATCGCGGCGATCATCGAGGCCACCAGGAACCTCGGGATGCCGGTCGTGATGGCGGGGGACCTCAACGAGCGCGCGCCCGACCGGCTCCTCGCCCCGTTCCACCGCGACATGAAGCTGGTGACGCCGGGGCCGAGCTTCCACGCCTCCCATCCCTTCGTGGCGCTCGACCACATCATCCTGAGCGGCAAGGTCCAGGTGGCGCGGGCGAAGGTCCATGCGACCCCCCTCGCCCACGTCGCCTCGGACCACCTGCCCATCTGGGCGGACATGACGGTGGCCCCCTGAGAGGGGTCAGATGCTCTTCAGCATCCCGCCGTCGTAGAAGTAGGTCCCGCCGACGGCATAGGACGCGCGCGGCGAGCAGAGGAGACCATGAAGTCGGCCGTTCCTCCACCGTGCCGAGCGCTTGTGGGCGCGTGCTCGTTCGCGACGCCCTGGAGATAGGCTTCCCAGTCGCCGTTCTCGGTGAGCTGCTTGGCGGTCTTGACCCAGTCGGGGGTGAGGATGAGTCCCGGGTTCACCGTGTTGACGCGGATGTTCATGGGGATGAACTCGGTCGACATGGTCTTGGAGAGCATCAGCAGCGCGGCCTTGGTCACGTTGTAGATGGGCTCGTACCAGAGCGGCTGCGTGGCGCAGATCGAGGCGTTGTTGAGGATCGCGCCGCCCCCGCGCGGCGCCATCAAGGGCACGAGCCCGCGCGCGAGGCGGACGGCGGCCATGACGTGCAGGTCCCAGTAGGCCTGCCACTTCTCGTCGGGCGCCTTGAGGATCGTCTCGTTCGAGCCGGTGCCGGCGTTGTTCACGAGGATGTCGCAGCCGCCGAACTCGCGCTTCGCGGCCTCGATCAGCGCGTCGCAGCCCTCGGCGGTGGCCACGTCGCAGGCCTGGGCCACGGCGCGGGTGCCGAACTCCCGCGCGATGGCCTGGGCCGCTTCCTCGGCGCGCGAGCCGTCGCGGGCGGCGATGAGGACGTGCGCGCCCTCCCGCGCGAAGGTCTGCGCGACGCCGAGGCCGATGCCGACGCTGCCGCCGGTGACGACCGCCACCTTGTCCTTGAGTCCGAGATCCATCGTCAGGCCATCCAGTTTCCGCCATCGACCCCGTAGGTCTGGGAGACCACGTAGTCGGAATCCGAGGAGGCGAGGAAGATCGCCATCGGGACGAGGTCCTCGGCCGTGCCCATGCGGCCATAGGGGACGGAGTCGCCCACGATCCGCTTCTTCTCGCCCAGCGGGCGGTTCTCGTAGCGGGCAAAGAGCGCGTCCACGCCGTCCCAGTGCTCGCCCTCGACCACGCCGGGGGCGATGGCGTTGACGTTGATCCGGTGCTTGATGAGGTCGAGCCCCGCCGACTGGGTGAAGCTGATCACCGCCGCCTTGGTGGCGCAGTAGACGGCGACGAGCGCCTCGCCCCGACGACCGGCCTGCGAGGCCATGTTGATGATCTTGCCGCCCTGCCCGCGCGCGATCATGCCTTTGGCGACCGCCTGGGTGGTGAAGAACACGCCCGCGACGTTGACGGCGAAGAGGCGGTCGAAGCTCTCGCGCGTGATCTCGACGATGGGGGCGGCGTCGAAGAGGGCGGCGTTGTTCACGAGGATGTCGATGCCGCCGAGCTCCCGCTCCACCTCGGCCACGGCCCCCTCTATGCTGTCCTGCCGGGTCACGTCCATCTCGACCGCCATGCCGCCGTCGAGGCCCTGGGCGGCCTGCCGCGCGCGGTCGATGTTGATGTCGGCGATGGCGACGCGGGCGCCCTCCCGCGTGTAGGCCTCGGCGAAGGCCAGGCCGATGCCGCGCGCGGCGCCGGTGATGAGGGCGCGCTTGCCGTGGAGTTTCATGGTCTCTCCTTGCTTGTCGTTCGATGGCCGGTCCGTGGCGGCAGCCTGGGTCGGTGGCGCCGGGCCGGCGGAGTCGCTTGCCACCAAGCCCGTCCTGCGCGGCGGGATCAAGGGGCGAACGACGCGTCCGCGCCGCGACACGGCGGCGAAGGGACCAGCCGAAGGAGTTCGCGACCGTCCCGAGCCGGCGCGCCCCCGATTCTCACGGCTGCCCCAAGTCGGGCCTGCTTGGGGCGGAGTCGGGGCGCGACCGCCACGTCTCCGCCTCAATCTCGCCGAAGATTCAACCGGAGCGAGAGAAACAACACCCTTTTGGCGGAGGCGGGGGCCCTTAACGGGACGTTAATTTCTGTCCCAGGCCGGTTCCTTGGGAGCGGCCCTGCAAAGTCCCAGACCGGCCTCATGGCCTCTCAATCAAAGGAAATTCCTCATGCGCAACGCGCTCGTGAAGACCTTCGCCCGCCTCCGCAGCGACGAGAAGGGCGTGACCCTCGTCGAGTACGGCATCGCCCTCGTGCTGGCCGTCACGCTCGGCACCTCGGCGCTCTTCGGCTTGGCCGGCAAGGTCGACGGCAAGATGGACGGCGCTTGCAACGTGCTGACCGCGACCAACGCCACCACGCCCGGCACCGGCGGCTGCTGAGCAAGGAGAAAGCGACTTGTCCAAGTCAACTGTGAGAACAGGCGTCAAGATGGCCGGGTCGCTTCGCAGGACTACCGTTCGCTTCGGCAAGGACGAGAAAGGTGTGACCCTCGTCGAGTACGGCATCGCCCTTTTCTTGGCGGTATCCGTAGGTGCGGCGGGCCTGATGGGCCTGGGTGGTAAGGTCGAGGACAAGATCAACGCCGCCTGCGACACGCTGGACCCGAGCTGCGTGCCCTGAAGTCCTGTTTCCCAGTGCTGTTTTCGCAACCTGTCGGGAGGCCGCCTGCTCGGCCTCCCGGCCATAGACGCTTCAATTCCGGAGTCGCTCATGCGCGTCAGTTCGATCCTCATCGTCCTCATCGGCTTCGGCGTGGCCGGCGGGTCGGTCTACGCCGCCCGGGACTACCTCGAGATGCAGGCCAAGGCCGGACGTGACGGCCAGATGGCCACGGTCGCCGTCCTCGTCGCCGCGCGGGACATCGCGCTCGGCCAGACCATCGAGCCGCACATGATCACCACCCAGGACTGGCCGGTCGACTCGGTGCCGCCGGGCGTGTTCACCGACTCCGCCATGCTCCTGCCCGACCCCGGCGAGCAGCCGCGCCGCGCGATGCGGGCCATCGCCCAGGGCGAGCTCCTGACCGCCAACCGCGTGAGCGACTGGGGCGAGAAGGTGACCATCGCGCAGACCCTGGCCGAGGGCACCCGGGCGATGGCGATCAGCGTGGACGCCCAGACCGCCGTCGGCGGCTTCGTCACGCCGGGCGACTTCGTGGACATCGTCCTGACCCAGGGCGGCGGCGAGGAGCTGCGCGCGGTGACCATCCTCCAGAACATCCGCATCATCGGCGTGGACCAGGACGCGAGCGAGCAGACCGACGCCCCGTCGGTCGCCCGCACCGTGACGGTCGAGGTCACGCCCGACCAGGGCCAGCGCGTCGCCCTCGCCCAGCAGGCCGGCAAGCTGTCGCTGAGCCTGCGCGATCCCAACGCCTCGGTGGACGAGGCCCTTCCCGCGATCAACCTCAGCGACCTCCTGATGATCGAGAAGCCCGCGCCGGTCGAGGTCTCGGCCCCGGCGGAGGCCGCGCCCGAGCCCGCGCCCATCCGGCGCAGCATCGTGGTGCGCCGCGCGGGCGTCCCCACCACCGAGGATTACTGAGGACGCGGAAGGGAGGGCCGAGCCATGGGCATGATCCGACGGGTGAGGGCGGACGAGCGCGGGACGGTGCTCGTCTTCGTCGCCTTGGCCCTGGCGGTGTTCCTGGGCCTCGTGGCGATGTCCTTCGACCTCGGCCGGGTCGCGGCTACCCAGTCGGACCTCCAGAGCTTCGCCGACAACATGGCCCTGGCCGTGGCGGGCGAGCTGGATGGCAACGCCGACGCCCTCACCCGGGCCGAGGCGGCCGCGGTGGCGATGATCACCGACACGCAGAGCTTCGGCTCCGGCGACCGGACCCTGAACCGGAGCGACGTGACGCTGACCTACCTTTCCAAGCTCGGCGATGAGACGAAGGGCGAGGCGGACACCGTCGCGACGACCGCGCGCGCGGCCCGCTTCGTGAAGGTGGACGTCAACGCCCACGGGGTGCAGATGGCCTTCGCCTCGGCGGTGAGCGTGCTGACCGGTGGATCGGCCACGAACATGGCGGTGGCGGCATCCGCCGTCGCGGGGTTCACCCAGGTCGCCTGCCAAGTCACGCCGCTGATGTTCTGCCTGCCCGACGCCAGCTACAGGGCCGAGGACCACGTGGGCGACATGATCCGGCTGCGCACCGCGCGCTCGGGCGCCTCCTGGGGACCGGGCGACTTCGGCTTCCTCGATACCGCCCAGATCCCCGTCGCCCCGGGCGGCCCCTGCGACGGGCTGAGCGGCCAGAAGCTCGACGCCTGCCTCATCAGCGGCATCGGCAGCGTGGCCCTGTGCTTCGACATGCGCGGCGTCGATACGCTCCCCGGCCAGCGGGGCGGCCAGGAGGACGCCTACTTCAACGTCCGGTTCGACATGTATGGCCAGACGATGAACAACGACGGCAAGAACCCGGTCTTCGCACCGGCGCCCAACGTGGTCGCGGGCCTGGTGCCGGACACCAAGGGCAAGAGCGGCACCAGCGACTTCTGCAAGATGCAGCCGCAGACCGATCCCGCGACCGCGACGTCGATGGCGCTGCCGCAGGATACCTGCATCGCGAATGACACCTGCCGCTTCGGCAGCGGCGACTGGGACCGCGCCGCCTACGTCGCGATGAACCACAACGGCACCGATCCCGAGGTCGACCCGCTGAATCCCCGGACGCGCTACCAGATGTACCTGGACGAGATCCACAACGCGAACCTCGTCTCGTCCACGGCGCCGATCCTGCCCTCCACCACCTCCGCCGGGACGACCCGGCCGGAGAACGGGCGGCCCCAGTGCTTCCAGCCGCCCAAGACGGGCTACACGGCGCCGGATGCCGACCGTCGCGTCATCGTCGCCGCCGGCATCGACTGCGGCGCGAACCCGGTGGGCGGCCGGACCACGGGCGTCCCGGTCAAGGAATTCTTCCGGGTCTTCCTGACCGAGCCGGTCCGCGCCAACGGCACCACCCCGCCGACGTTCGACATCCTGGGCGAGATCGTCGGCAGCGCGGGTGGCGCGGGCTCGACCGAGGACGACCAGTTCCGCGACGTCGTGCAGCTCTATCGGTGATGGCCATGGCCCCTCGGTCCCTCCTCCGCCACCTTGTCCGATCCGACCGCGGGGTCGCCCTGGTAGAGTTCGCCTTCGCCCTGCCCCTGCTCATCATGCTCTTCGCGGTCATCATCGAGGGCGGGCGGATGATGTGGTCCTATCAGACCGCCGTCGCCGAGGTGCGCAACGCGGCACGCTACGTCGGGAGGGTCGTGCACTCGGACATCTGCACGTCCGGGAAGACGGTGGCCGACTACGTCAGCGTCTCGGACCTGGCCACCCATCTGAGCGGCGTCCTGCCGACCCAGGTCCAACTGGACACGACCGTGCCGCCGGGGGTGACCGTGACCCGCACCTGCGTCGCCGGATCGTTCCGCCTTGCCTCCACGCCCATCGCGACCGTCTCGGCCAAGGTGCGGATCAACCTCCCCTTCGAGGGCCTCTTCGACATCGTGGGGCTCGGGATGGCGCCGTACCTCGTCACCACCATCACCGACAACACCCGGGTGTTCGGATCATGAGCGCGACGCACCACCTTCGGCGGCTTCGTCGCGACGACAGGGGCACCACGGTCGTGGAGCTGGCCTTCGTGATCCCGCTGCTCCTCCTGTTCTTCTTCGTCCTGCTCGACTTCGGGCGCCTGACCTACACCTGGGCCATGGCCGAGAAGGCGACGTCGATGGCGGCGCGCATGGCCGCCGTGCGCACGCCCGTGGATTGCGGCGGCAAGACGTTGCCGCTGACGAACGCGAGGGTGACCGGCTCCGCCGTCCAGTTCGGCGCGTCCTGCAGGCCGCAGAACCCGTCCGACCCCAGCCCCTGCGTCGCGGTCGCCGCGATGGTCTGCTCCGGAACCAGCGCGAACGCGACGGCGAACCGGATCTTCACGACGATCCAGCCGCTCCTGCCCAACGGCGCGGGAGCGGGGAACCTGAAGTTCACCTACACGAATGATCCCAGCATGAACTTCCTTGGCGGTCCCTACGTCCCGTCGTGAAGGTGGAGCTCCAGGGACTCTCCTTCGGCTTCGCCTCGCCGCTTCTCGGCCTCGCCCGGCTGGCCGGGGCGATCACCACGGGCGACACCCCGCCGCCATCCCCTCCCCTCGATGAGCGTGTCGCTCCCGGGGGAGGACCTGAACAAGGGCATGTGCGACTCGACCCCCACAGCATCGGGCTGCACCTGAAAACAGGAGACCAGGCCATGACCACCAAGACCAAGACCCAGATCGCCCCTGGTCGGCGCCGGCGCCGAGACCGACGGGATCGACGCCGCCCTCCGGGCCATGCCGGACGTGGAGCTGGAGCGGCGCGAGGGCTCGCTCACCCGGCTCAACGGCGCGGCCTACCGGCTGTCGGCGACGGCGGACGTGATCCTCTTCCGCACCACGCCGGGCGAGGACCTCGACCTCGAGGCGATCCGCACCCTCCACAAGTCGCCCGAGCGGACGGCGAGCCTGATCGCCCTGACGGCGCCGGACCTGCCGCTCGCGGAGGCGCGGCGGATCATCCAGGCGGGCGTCACCGACGTGCTGCCCTGGGACACCGACGCGGACGAGCTGCGTCAGCACCTCGACCGCTGGAGAAAGCCCAAGCTGCCGGCGCTCTACGAGGCGCCGCAGCACCGTCGCGGCAAGGTCGTGACCGTGGCGCAGGCGCGCGGCGGGATCGGGGCCTCGACGCTGGCCGTCAACCTCGCCGACCGGCTGATGGACCGGCGGGGCCTGCGGAAGGTCGCGCGCAACCGCGTGGTGGTCCTGGATCTCGACCTCCAGTTCGGGTCGGTGTCGAGCCTTCTCGACGTCAAGGAGAACGAGGCGCTCTACCAGATGGCCACCGACGGCACGGTGCCGGACGCGACCTTCGTCAACCATGCGCTGGCGAGCACGCCCCAAGGTCTCTGGGTGCTGGGCGCGCCGTCGCGGTTCGCCCCGCTCGAGGTGCTCACCGCCGTCCAGGTCGGTGCCCTGGTGGACGCGCTGTCGGACCAGTTCGACTACGTGGTGATCGACCTGCCGCGCAGCCTCGTGCTCTGGATCTCGGCGGTGCTGGAGCGGACCGACCGGCTGATGCTGGTCACGGACTGCACCGTGCCCTCGGTCCGGCAGTCGCGGCGGCTCCTCGACCTCTATCTCGAGAACAACCCCGCGCTCCATGTCGAGGTCGTGATGAGCCAGGAGCACAAGCCGCTGGTCCGGGGCAGCCATCACCGCGAGGCGGCCAAGCTTCTGGAGCGGCCGTTCACGCACTGGCTGCCCTTCGACCCGCGTGCCGTCCGCAAGGCGAGCGACCGGGGGCTGCCGCTGTCGGCCGCCGCCGGAAGCTCGCCGCTGTCGAAGTCGATCGCCGCGCTCGGCCGCGACACCCTCGCGGCCCTGATGCGCAACGAACCCGCCCACGCCCGCCGTCACTAGGAGTCGTCATGTTCCGCAACTTCACCCGCCCGTCCGACGTCTCCCAGGCCAAGGTCGTGCCCCTGGGCGCCACGGGCCAGGCCGCGCGCGCCAGCGCGCCGTCCGTGGCCGACTACGTGACCACCGAGGAGCGCGAGCTGGTCAAGCGGCTCGAGCTCAAGAGCCGACTGCACGACGCCGTGCTCGACCGGCTGAACCTCAACGTGATCGAGAAGGTCGACGCCGAGGACCTCCGCCGCGAGGTGACGGCGCTCGTGAGCCAGGTGCTCTCGGCCGAGAACACCCCCCTTCCCGCCGCCGAGTTCAAGTCCATCGTCGAGGAGCTGCTCCATGAGGTCATGGGGCTCGGGCCGCTGGAGCCGCTGCTGGCCGACCCGACCATCAACGACATCCTCGTGAACGGCTATCGCAACGTCTACGTGGAACGGTTCGGCGTCCTCGAGAAGGTGCCGACCCGCTTCCGCGACGAGCGGCACCTGCTGCGGATCATCGACAAGATCGTCAGCCGCATCGGCCGGCGCGTAGACGAGAGCCAGCCCTGGGTGGACGCGCGCCTCGAGGACGGGAGCCGGGTGAACGCGATCATCCGGCCCTGCTCGATCGACGGGCCCTCCATGTCGATCCGCAAGTTCGCCAAGAAGCCCTACACGATGGAGCGGCTGGTGGACACCGGGGCGCTGTCGCCCAAGGCGGCGCAGCTTCTGAAGGGCCTCGTGCAGGCGCGGATGAACGTGCTGATCTCCGGGGGCACGGGCTCGGGCAAGACGACGATGCTCAACGCCATGTCGTCCTTCATCGACGAGCGCGAGCGGATCGTCACCATCGAGGACGCGGCGGAGCTGCAGATGCAGCAGGCCCATGTGGTCCGCCTGGAGACCCGTCCGCCGACCCCGACCGGCGGGGGCGCCGTGACCCAGCGCGACCTCGTGCGAAACGCGCTGCGGATGCGGCCCGACCGCATCATCGTGGGCGAGGTGCGCGGCGCCGAGACCTTCGACATGCTCCAGGCGATGAACACGGGCCACGACGGGTCGATGACCACCGTGCACGCCAACACCGCGCGCGACGCCCTGGGACGCCTGGAGCAGATGGTGACGATGATGGGCGTGGACTTCCCGCTCTCGGCCATCCGGGGGCAGATCGCCTCGGGCCTGCATTTCGTGGTGCAGCTCTCGCGCCTCGCCGACGGCCGGCGCCGGGTGATGAGCGTGAGCGAGATCACCGGCATGGAAGGCAACGTCATCACCATGCAGGACATCTTCGTCTACCGGAAGAAGGGACGGTCGGAGTCCGGCGAGGTACTGGGCGACTTCGTCCCGACCGGCCTCCGCCCGCGCTGCGCCGACCAGCTCGCCGCCGCCGGGGTGGACCTCGACGCGACCGCCTTCATCGCGGAGCGCTGAGCCATGACCCCGGGCCTTCAGGACCAGGAAGTCATCTATCTCGTCTATGTCGGCGTGGCGCTCGGGGTCTTCCTGCTCGTCACCGGGCTGGGCCAGCTCCTCACGCGCGGCGAGAACGCGGCGGAGGCCCGCAACCGGCGCATGAAGATGATCGGGCGGGGCGCCTCGACCGAGGAAGTCCTGGCGCTCCTCAAGGCGCCGGAGGATTCGGGCCTGCTGCGGCGCATCCCGGTGCTGGGGAACCTCGCGCGGGAGATGCGCCGGGCCGGGATGACGATGTCGCCCGCGCACCTCCTGCTCTTCTGCCTCCTGGGCGGCGTGGCGCTCGGGCTCTTCGCGGTCCGCGTGCTGCCGCCGATACAGGCCTTCGCCGTGGCGATCGGCGTCTCGCTCCTCCTGCCGGTGGCGGTGGTCGGGGCGAAGCGGCGCAAGCGCGTGGAGGCGCTGGTGGCCCAGCTCCCGGACGCGCTCGACCTGATGTCCCGGGGCCTCAAGGTCGGACACCCGCTCAACACCTCGATCGGCGCGGTGGCCAAGGAGATGCCCGACCCCGTCGGGACCGAGTTCGGCCTGATCTTCGACCAGGTGAGCTACGGGGACGACCTCGTGGCCGCCGTGCAGGAGTTCGCGCAGCGGGTGGACATCGAGGACGTCCACTACCTGGCCGCGAGCATCGCCATCCAGCACGGGACCGGCGGCGACCTCGCCCGGGTGATCGAGGTCATGGCCAAGGTGATCCGCGGCCGCATCGCGATGCGGCGGCGCATCCGGGCGATCTCGTCGGAAGGGCGGCTCTCGGCCTGGTTCCTGTCCGCGATTCCGGTGGCGATCTACACCTTCACCTCGATCTCCTCGCCCACCTACTTTGGCGGCGTGATCGCGGACCCGCTCTACGTGCCGATGATGTCGGTGATCGTGGTCCTGGTGGTCACCAACGCCCTCGTGCTCCGCAAGCTCGTCAACTTCCGCATCTGAGGCCGCCATGTTCGAACAGATCGAGTTCCTTGCCTCCCAGCTCGGCCTCACCCCGACGACGCTCCTGCTCGCGGGGATCGGGCTGGGCTGCATCCTGGGCTTCGTCGGGATCGCGGCGCTGGCCGGGGACCGCAACCCTGCCGCCGCCCGGCTCGCCGCGGGACGGAGCACCCGGATCACGGCGCGCGTGGACCGCGGGCTCCTGCGCAACCCCGACGAGGACCCGAAGGGCCTGGCCAAGGTCTTCGTGCCGACCGACCTCTCGCAGCGGGTCCAACTGGCCCGGGACCTCGCGCAGGCCGGCTTCTCGGGGCGCCACTCGGTCCGCAATTACCAGTTGATCCGCGTGGTCTTCGGGGTGCTCCTCCCCGGGGCGCTCCTGGCGCTGCTGATCCTGGCCCGGACGCCCGGCGTCACGATGCCCTTGGACATCCAGAGCCGTGTCGCGCACCTGACCAACAACCAGATCATGATCGGCCTCTCGCTCCTCGTGGCGACGGGCTACTTCGGGCCGCACTACTGGCTCCAGGGCCGGGTGGCCGAGCGGCGGCGGCGAATCGAGGAAGCCTTTCCGAACGCGCTCGACCTCCTGCAGGTCTCGGTCGAGGCGGGGCTCGGCTTCGACGCGGCCATGACGCGCGTGGGCAACGAGCTGGCGCCGGTCTCGCCCGATCTCTCCTGGGAGTTCCTGTCGGTGCAGCGGCAGGTGCAGGCGGGACGCCCCCGCGAGGCGGCCCTGGCCGACATGGCCGCCCGCACCGGCGTGGAGACGGTCCGATCCTTCGCCAGCGTGGTGACCCAGTCGATGCAGTTCGGCACGAGCATGTCGGAGGCCCTTACGGCCTATGCCGCGGAAATGCGCCTCTATCGCGAGATGAAGGCGCAGGAGATGGCCAACAAGCTTCCGGTGAAGATGTCGGCCGTCCTGGCTTCGCTGATGCTGCCCGCAATGGTGCTCATAACCCTCGGCCCGGTGGTGATTCGCTTCATTCGCAATTTCTGATCGCGGGAAATCGAGGGCATCCCCGGGCATTGTTGAGCGATCCGGGCATGCCACATCCGACGCGTGTGTCGAAATTCGCCTAAGGGTTGAAATACACCATCTTTCAACGGAGAGAATGCCATCTTCTTGACGCAAACTCCGCTTCGCAGGATGGTGATCGCAGGGGAAGTCAGACACGCAACTCAACGATAAGTCGGACGAGCCTCGGGGCAGCGAGCGATAGGTTTTTGTCTGGAGTAGCGCCTCGTGGCCATTAGCGACGTTTTGAAGTCCGAACGCAGTTCCGTTCAAGTCGCAGGCACCTTTGCGGAATCAGGGCTGATCGCCGCCATCGCGAGCTGGTGCGAATGCCTGCAGGGCCGCCAGCCCCTCCTTGCCGCCCTGAAGCATCTGGCCGAGGGCCTGGACGCCCGCGCGATCTGCCTGTCGCGTCACTCGCGCGAGGCCGGGGGTTCCGTACGGTCGGTGATCTACAACCTGCCCTCGTCGGTGCGGCCCAGCGTCGAGGTGACTCGGTCCTATGCGGATTGCGTACTGGGCCGCTACGTCGACCGGCCGCGCCCGGCTTCGGTCTGGTTCTCCTCCTTCACCGAGGGCAACGACGACCCGTCGCTCGAGGTGTTCCAAGAGAGGGCACGCATCGCCGAGACCGTGATCGTGGCCCTCGCCCTCGAGGAAAAATGGGCCGACTACCTCGAGATCCACCTTCCGGTGGCGCCGGGCGGCGGGGCGCAGGGGCTCTTCAACACGCTGGCCGACACGCTGAGCCGAACCTGGATCCGCCGCAGCCCGGGGCTCTTCTCGGATGCGATGCTGGCGAGCCGGGCCCAGGGCCATTCGCCCCTGCGCGAACCGATCCTGAGCACCGCGAACCCCGCCCGCCTCTCCCGGGCCGAATTCCGGGTCTGCGTGCTGCTGAGCCGGGGCCTCAGCACCTCCTCCGTCTGCTCGGAGCTGTCGATCTCCCCCTCGACGCTGAAGGCCCATCTGCGGAGCATCTTCGCCAAGACCGAGACGAGCTCAATGACGGAGCTCCTCTACCTCCTGCTCGCCCCCTGGAAGGGCGAGGACAGGCTGGCCGGTCCGGCGGCGCGGCGGGCCTGAGTCGTGGAGCTGCTGCCCCTGGCCCTGGCCGCGCCGATCCTTCTCTGGATCGCCTGGACGGACTTCCGCGTCATGCGCATCCGCAACTCGGCGGTGCTGGCGGCGCTGGCAGTCTTCGTGCTCACGATCCCGGCGATCGGCTGGCCGGAGGCGGGGTTCCGGCTGATGGCGGGGGTCATCGTCTTCGCCGCGGGCTTCGCCCTGTTCGCCGCGCGCATGGTGGGCGGCGGCGACGTGAAGATGGGCGCGGCGCTCATGCTCTTCGTGCCGACGGGCACCTACACGCTGTTCGCCTTCGTCTTCTCGGCGGCGATGCTGCTCGGCATGGCGGTCGTGCTGACGCTGCGGGCTGTCCCGGCGCTGAGGCGGACCGGTACCGTCTCGCTGCGCGCCAAGGGCACCTTTCCCATGGGGATCGCCTTGGGCCTGAGCGGGGTGGCGCATCTCGGGGTGCTCGCGGCGCTGTCCTGAATCGAGGGATCGGTTCGCCGCCCGGCCAAGGGCTGCAGCCGATCGCATAGCCGGTCCGCCGCGCGGGTCCGCTTCGGGCCGCGTCCTTTCGGAATGCCGGTTGCCGGGCCGGACCTCCGGGTCTATCACCGGGCCTGCCCCGGCGGGATCTCCCTTGGGCAGCGCACCGGGATCGCATGCAGCATCGTTGTTCATTGCTGACCGGCCTGGGCCGGAAGCCGACGTCGCACCTCCCGATGCCGTGTCGGAAGGGGGCGGGTCCCTTCGGCCGCGCGGTGCCGTCCCTGATGTCCGGGGACCCTACACAGGCGCGACAGAAGGCGGCAGCCCGCTGGGGCGCCCGATGGGATAGCGTCGCCACTTCGGTCGCTTCAACGGAGGTCGGGGCATGAGTGCCAGCGCAAGGGCCCTTGGCCATGTCGTGACGGAGCCGGGCGACCGCTCGGAGGGCGAGGCTCCGGGGTTCGCCTTGTCCGATGGGGCTTCGACCGTGGACACCGCCCGTCGCGTGCTGCGGACCGAGTCGGAGGCGCTGCGGTTGCTCGCGGACGACCTGCCGGAGGACTTCGACCGGGTAGTCGAGCTCCTCCTGCGGACGCAGGGACGCGTGATCGTCTCGGGCATGGGCAAATCGGGGCACGTCTCGCGCAAGATCGCGGCCACGCTGTCGAGCACCGGCACGCCGTCGCACTTCGTCCATCCGGCCGAGGCGAGCCACGGGGACCTGGGAGCCGTCTCCGAGGGCGATGCCTGCATCCTCGTCTCCAACTCGGGCGAGACGGCGGAGCTGTCGGACCTGATCGCGCATACGCGCCGCCTGGGCATCCCGCTCGTGGGCGTCGGCTCGCGACGCGAGAGCACGCTGATGAATGCGGCGGACCTGCGGCTCGTGCTGCCGCCGGCGCCCGAGGCCTGCCCCATGGGCCTTGCGCCCACGACATCGACGACGATGACGCTGGCCCTGGGCGACGCGCTGGCGGTCGCGCTGATGGAGCGGCGCGGCTTCATGCCCGAGAACTTCCACAGCTTCCATCCGGGCGGGCGGCTGGGCGCGCGGCTCGCCAAGGTGGGGCAGATCATGCGGGGGCCCGGGTCGCTGCCGCTGGTCGGGCCCGACACGCCGATGACCGAGACGATCCTGGTAATGACCAACAAGGGCCTGGGCGTCGCGGGCGTCGTCGCCGAGGGGCGACTGGTGGGCATCGTCACGGACGGGGACCTCCGGCGAAACATGGAAGGGTTGATGGGCAAGCTCACCCGCGAGGTGGCGACCTGGTCGCCGCTGACGGCGCCCCCCGGTATGCTCGCCGCCGAGGCGGTGGCGCTGATGAACCAGCGCAAGGTCAACGTGCTCTTCGTGGTGAACGAGGACAGCGTTCCGGTCGGGGTTCTCCATATCCACGACGGCCTTCAGGCCGGGGTGGCCTGAGGGAGGGCGCGCCCGGCGACGGCGGGGGCCCTCTTTACACCGCCTGTCGCGCGGACGAAGGTCCCCGAGCCGAATGGGGGATGCCGCCGACATGGAGAGTTTCGCGCCGGAGGTCGACCCCCGCGCCTTCCGCACCGCCCTGGGAAGCTTCGCGACCGGCGTCACGGTGGTGACGGCGCGCGACGCACGGGGGGAGCCGGTGGGCCTCACGGCGAACAGCTTCGCGTCCGTCTCGCTCGATCCGCCTCTGGTGCTGTGGTCGCCGGCGCGCGCCTCGCGGCGGTTCGAGGCTTTCGTGGAGGCGGAGGATTTCGCGATCCACGTGCTGGCCCGGGACCAACAGGCGGTCTGCGACGCCTTCGTGCGGGCGCAGGGCGGCTTCGCGGCCGTGGCCTGGAGCGAGGGACCACGCGGGCTGCCGCTCCTTGAGGGCTGCGTGGCGCGGTTCCTGTGCCGGCGGGAGGCGGCGATCGACGGCGGGGACCATGCGATCCTGCTGGGCCGCGTCTGGTCCGCCGCGCGGTCCGACGGGGCGCCCCTGGTGTTCCAGGGCGGGCGCTACGGGGGCTTCGTGCCCGCCGACGAGCCGCATCCGAGCCCCGATTCCGCCCCTTAGACGGGAAGCGGCGAGACCCCGATGACGTAGGGGTGCAGCCAGAGGACCGCGAGCCAGATGGCGACGGCGAGCAGGAGGCGGCCGGCCCGCGCGGCGACGGCCACGCGCCACCATGCGGCGCTGGCGAGCGGGCGGAGCGAGAGGGCCGAGGTCGTGGCGAAGTAGGCGCGGGCGGCTTCGGGCGAGAGGGCGGCGCGGGCGCGGGCGTCGAAGGCGGGCATGGCGGCCAGCGCCATGAGGGCGAAGCCGCCGAAGAGGATCACGTGGGCGAGGTCGCCGTTCGGGAAGAGGTGCGACAGCGACCAGAGCGCGAGCGCCAGGAGCAGCGGGTGCCGGGTCAGGGCGGCGAAGCCGGGGGCGGTGGGGTCGAGCTTCGGCGCGCGAGGACCGCTGAGGGTTGTCGTACGCGCCGGGAGGCCGAGGGTCGTCACCGCGATGGCGAGCGGCATCACGAGGTTCGGGACCCAGCGCGTCCAGGGGAGCTGGGGCCAGAGCTCCACGTAGGGGGGCCAGGCGGCCGCCGCGATCACCCAGGCGGTCACGAGGAGCGAGATGACCCCGTAGATCGAGAACCAGGCGCGGCGGCCCAGGGCCTCGATCAGGCGGGCGCGGATCGCGGGGCGGGTCGGCACGAAGTGGGTGCCGACGAAGGCCGTCCAGGCCAGGGCGTAACCGGCCCAGCCGGTCACGCCTCCGCCCCTCCGTCCACCTCGGCCATGAGCTTCGTGAGGTGCCGGGCGTAGATCCAGGCGGGCGGGAGGCCGAGCGGGATGCTGGCCCAGAGCGCCTGCCACGGCGTCAGGATGGGAAGGCCCACCCAGCCCAGCAGCAGCGAGGCGAAGAAGAGGTTCAGCATCATCGCCCCCGCCGCGAAGGGATAGATCCCCGCGACGAGCCCCCAGCCCGGTTTCATCGACGCCTCACCAGCCAGTGGACGGCCGCCAGCATCACGACCATGGCGACCGAAGCCACGGCGAACCAGAACTGGTCCCCCGAGGAGTAGGGCGGCGGCGCGGGGAGCTCGACGGCCTGGGCCAGCGCCGCGCCGGGGAGGAGGGTCAGGAGGAGGATCAGGGCTTTCATGGTCAGCTCTCTCTGGTCAGTCCGTGGTAGATGTCGGGGAGCGCCTTGGGAAGGCGCTGCGGGTCCGGAAGCAGCGTGAATCCGCCGCGGCCGAAGATGCGGGCGAACCAGTCCTGGCCGTCGGCGTCGATGACGATGCCGTGGACGGACTGGCCGAGGGCGCGGGCCTCGCGCACGGCCATGCGGCTGTCCTCGATCCCGTGGACGCCCTCGTAGTGGTCGAGGTCGTTGGGCTTGCCGTCGGTGAGGACGAGGAGGAGGCGCTTCTGGGCGCCCTCCTTGGCGAGCTGGGCCGAGGCGTGGCGGATGGCGGCGCCGAGGCGGGTGTAGTGGCCCGGGCGCAGGGAGCCGATCCGCTGGGCGACGGCCTGCGACATCGGCTCTCCGAAGCCCTTGCAGCGGTGGAGGAACACGCGGTCGCGGCGGAGCGAGCAGAAGCCCCAGACGGCCAGCCGGTCGCCCACCTTGTCGAGGCCCGCCGCGAGCGCCGCGACCGAGTCGCGGGCGGTGTCGATGACGGAGCGTTCGCCGGTCACGGCCTCGGTGGAGCGCGAGCAGTCCACGAGGAGGGCCACGGCGAGGTCGCGTTCCGTCGCCCGGGAGGCGAGGTGGATGCGGTCGCTCCCCTGCCCCGTCGCGCGGATCATGGCCCGGGAGGCGACCACCGCGTCGAGGTCGAGCTCCGCGCCGTCCATCTGGCGGGGCAGCGTGACGCGGCGGGGGTGCAGCGCCTCGAACTGGCGGCGGACGCGGGCGGCGAGGCGCGGGTCGGGGGTCGCGGCGGTGGCGGAGACCTCGGCCTCGGATTCGAGGACGCGGGCGTGGTCGGGCATGTAGCTGCGCGAGCGGTGGTTCCACTCGGGGTAGGTGAAGCGGTCCGAGAGGCGCTCGTGCTCCGCGTCCTGGGGCGCGAGGTCGAGCGAGACGCGCAGGCGCGAGGCGGCGCGCTTCCAGTGCTGGGACAGGGTGATGTGGTCCTGGTCCTCGGCGGCCTTGGCGGCGTTGTCGTCGGTGTCGTCGTCCGTCATCCGGGCGAGGTTCAGGCTCTCGGCCCAGGAGAGGATGCCCTCGAAGCGGTGCAGGATGAAGGTGTCGCGACGGGTCGTCTGGTCCTGGTCCTTGCGCTCGCCCCGCTTGCGGCCCGCGATGGCGAGGCCCTGGGGTCCCTGCCCCGGCTCCTGCGCGTCGAGGGCGGCGCTGCGGCCCTTGGCGGCGCGCTCCACGCGGGGCCAGATCGGGACGGCGGCCAGGGGGGCGTAGCCGCGCGGCGCGGCGAGGGCCGCGGCATCGAACTTCCGCAGGAGCTCCTGCGCGCGGTCGTGGAACGGGGGCGGGCCGCCGAGGACCCAGAGGGCCAGCTCCTCGACGGCGCTCTCGGTGGCGGAGCCGGGGCTCGCGGTGCGGCCTTGGCGCAGATGGGCGGCTAGCGAGTCGGCGGCGGGGACGAGGCCGGGGCAGAGCTCGCGGAGCTTCCAGCCCGCCTCCTGCATCGCCCTGAGCTGGACCATGTCGGCGACCAGCGGGTCCTCGGGGCGGTCCTGCGGCTCGGTGACCGCCGCGAGGGCGGCGCACCAGAGATAGGCGGCACGGTTCATCTCGCGCGTCGGGAAGACGGCCAGCTCGGGGGGGAGACGCAGGCGCTCCCCGTCGAAGGTCGCGCGGTGCTCCTTGGGGTGGAGGCCGGCGACCTGCTCCCGAAGGCGGCGGCGCTGCGGGGCCACGGTCTGCGGCGCGGGGCCGATCTCCACGCCCCCACCGCCGCCGAGCGCCCGGAAGAGCACGGCCACGCTGGTCCGCATCTCCTCCAGGGTCACGGCGGCCTCGGCCGTGCCCTGCGCGGGCGCGGCGAGGCGGCTCGCCCAGTCGTGCCAGAGGTTCCCGACGAAGTCCTCGGGCTCCATCATCTCAAGGGCGGCGTGGAGCATGATCGTTACCCGAAGACCGTGGCGGCGAGGTCCCGCAGGGCCTGCTGCGTGTCGGCGTCGTCGCTGAGCGGCTCGATCACGGCGGCCTCCAGCGCGCGCTCCACCGCCATGCCGGCGGCGATCAGGCTGCCCGCGTAGACCAGGAGGCGGGTCGAGACGCCCTCCTCGAGGTCCATGCCCGAGAGCTTGCGGATGTGGCCGGCGAGGCGGACCAGCGCGCCGGCGCGGCGATCATCGAGGCCGGTCTCGTGCTTGAGGACGCGGGTCTCGATCTCGGGCTCGGGAAAGTCGAAGCCGAGGGAGAGGAAGCGCTGCCGCGTGGAGGGCTTCAGCTTCTTGAGGATGTTCTGGTAGCCGGGGTTGTAGCTTGCCACCAGCATGAAGGACGCAGGAGCCGCGAGGTCCTCCCCGGTGCGGTCGATGAAGAGGCGGCGGCGGTCGTCGGTGAGCGGGTGAAGCACCACCGTCACGTCCTTGCGGGCCTCGACCACCTCGTCGAGGTAGCAGATGCCCCCCTCGCGGACGGCCCTCGTGAGAGGACCGTCCACCCAGACGGTCTCGCCGCCCTTGAGGAGGTAGCGGCCGATCAGGTCGGCCGCCGAGAGGTCGTCATGGCAGGCGACCGTGTAGAGAGGCAGGTTCAGACGCGCGGCCATGTGCTCGACGAAGCGGGTCTTGCCGCAGCCGGTCGGCCCCTTCAGGAGAAGGGGCAGGCCCTTGGCCTGAGCCGCCTCGAAGACCGCGCATTCGTCGGCCGTCGGCTGGTAGAAGGGAACCTCGCGGACTTGGACGAAGGCGTTCATGGGTGTCACTCCCCGGGTTGGAGGGCCGCTTGGGCCGCGGGACGGTCACGCCGGATGACGGCGCTGGAGTAGATGAAGAGGATGGCGCCCAGGACCACCGCGAAGCCCGCGCCGAAGCGCATCGCGTAGAAGAGCCAGAGCTGGTCCTGCACGTCCATGTAGTACATGCCCATCACGCGCTGGAGATGCGTCTGGACCGTGCCCGCGAAGGTCAGCACGAAGGTCATGAAGGCCACGCCGGACGTCATCAGCCAGAAGGATGCGATGTTGAGCGCCTGGTTGTAGGGCTCGCGGTTGCGCAGCAGCGGCAGGGCGTAGGTCATCACGGCGAGGTTGATGCAGACATAGGCGCCGTAGAAGGCCAGGTGCCCGTGGGCGGCGGTGATCTGCGTGCCGTGGGTGTAGTAGTTCACCCCGTGCAGCGTGTGCAGGAAGCCCCAGACGCCGGCGCCGAAGAAGGCCACCGTGGAGGAGCCGAGCGACCAGAGGAGCGCGGCCTTGTTCGGGTGGTTCTTGCGGCCCTTCCAGACCATGACGAAGGCGAAGCTCATCATCCCGAAGAAGGGGACGACCTCGAAGGTCGAGAAGATGGAGCCGACCCACTGCCAGTAGCCCGGCGCGCCGATCCAGAAGTAGTGGTGCCCGGTGCCCAGGATGCCCGAGAAGAGCGCCGTCGAGATGATGACGTAGAGCCACTTCTCGATCACCTCGCGGTCGACGCCGGTGAGCTTGAGCATCAGGAAGCCCAGGATCGCGGCCATGACCAGCTCCCAGGTCGCCTCGACCCAGAGGTGGACGACGAACCACCAGTACATCTTGTCGAGCGACAGGTTGTCCGGGTTGATGAAGGCGAAGACCCAGAGCAGCGACAGGAGCCACAGGCCCAGCAGCAGGATGTTGGTGATCGCCGTCTTGCGGCCCGCAAGCGAGGTCATCGTGATGTTGAACAGGAAGATCAGCGCGCCCACGAGGATGCCGACCTTGACCCAGAGCGGCTGCTCGAGGAACTCGCGCCCGCCGTGGATGCCGACGAGGTAGCTGACCACGGCGCCGAGGGCGCCCACGGTCAGGATGATGAGCTGCGCCCAGGCGAGCTTCTCGGAGTAGAGCTCGTGCTCGGCCTCCTCGGGGACGAGGTAGTAGGCGGCGCCGAAGAAGCCCATCAGGATCCAGACCACCAGGGCGTTGGTGTGGATCATGCGGACGATGTTGAAGGGCAGGATCACGCTAAGCGTGTTGGGCGAGATGTAGATCCAGCCCGCGAGGAGCCCGGCGAGGACCTGGACGGCGAAGAGGGACAGCGCGACGGCGAAGTAGCCGAGGGCGACCCTTTGCGATTGATACTTCATGGCGGTGGTGTCCTTCTCAGCCGGCGTCCGTGGGCGGCCAGCTCTGGAGGTCGGTGTGGTCGGCCCAACGAAGGAACTCCGCGAGCCCGCGGGTCTGCTCCTCGGTGAGGGTGAAGTGCGGCATCTGGCGGCGGCCGGCGATGCCGGAGGGCTGAGCCTGGATCCAGCCGTCAAGGATCTGGTAGGCGCCCTCGGGGTCGTCGGCGACGCCCCAGCGGGTCATCACGTTGCCGAGCTCGGGGGCGAAGTAGGCGCCTTCGCCGTGCAGCGTGTGGCAGTTGATGCAGGAGTTCTCCTCCCAGACCTGCTTGCCCAGGATGACCTGGTCGGTGAGCGGCTGGGAGGCGGTGGAACTGGAGACGATGAAGTGGTGGCTCTGGGCGACCATGGCCACGAAGACGGCCGCGAAGAACAGCGAGCCTCCGTAGAACACGTTCCGCGCCCTGGCCTTTGTCAGGACTTCCGACATGGGCTCCTCGGGTGAAGGTTGAAGACGGGGCCGTCCTAGACCGGGGCGTCGCGCAGGGAGTTGCGCAACCGCAAAGAACGGGAACTTCCGCGCGGCGATCCTCTGCGGACCCGGATCTCGGTTCGGGCGACGGAGGAACGGCCATGCCCAAGACGAACATCGACGACCCGGACCTGCCGCTGTCGCATCTCTTCGAGAGGTGGCCGGCGGCGGGGGCGGTGTTCCTGAACCAGGGGATGCTGTGCTTCGGCTGCCCCATCGCACCGTTCCACACGGTGATCGACGCCTGCCTGGAGTACAACCTGGACGAGGACCAGTTCCGGACGAGGCTGCGCGAGGCGGCGGCGGTCCCGGCCCGGTGAGATCTCCGGCCGGGTGGCCGGAGGCTGTTGGTGACGAGTTGAAGTCGTTACGGCGTGCGCGCGGCGGCCAGGCCGCGCGCACGACGCCGGAACCGGTGGTCCGGCGAAGGGGCGGGCGTCGTCCGCCGGGCTTGCTGGTCAGGAGAGCGATGGGCCGGGGACGCGGACCCCCGCCCGAGGGTCCGCGCCGGCTGGTCCGGGCCGTCAGCCTTGGCGCGTGGAAAGCCACGCCGCGGCTCGCGCCCGGAGGCCACCTCGTCCGGCGGCCAAGCCGGCACGGGTGGGAGCGCGTGTTCGACGCGCGGCGGCTGGGTCTTTGCGAGGACTCGCCTGGTCCTCTCCCAGTGGGGCGCGATGCCTTGCCGGATGAGCGTGCCGGACTCCCTCCGGAGGTGTCACTCTCATCCCGCCCCTCAAAGAGCTCTCGCCCGGGGGAACCGGTCCCGGGCATGGACGGTCGTGATGAGCCCGGAGCAGGACCGGCCGTCCAAGGCCCCGTCCGGGGGAGCGCTGTCCGTTGAGGCCTCCTGCCGGCGCAAGCGTCCTCCTGCTCTGAGGTCGTGGACGGGCCGGGGGGAGGCGTCGCGGAACGGCGCTCCGATGTGAGAGGAAGGATGCGCGCCAGAGGTTAACGATCCGTTACCCGGGCGTTCGGTGGGGGGTGGGGGGACGCAACACCCCCGAGACAAGGTGTTGATCCGGCTCGGGAACGTCTCGGGCGAGGGTGTTGCGTCGCCCCGTGGGGCGGGATTCAGCCCGCCAGCGGCACGGGACGAATCACCGCCCCGAGCGGGCCGGGGATGGTGGGCTGAAGCCCACTTGGCGGCGACCGGAGCTGGCCGGGAATGGTGGGGTGGACCCCCGCCCTAAGAGGGACGGGGACGGCTTGCGCCGTCGAGGGCTCCGGCCCGTCGGGTGGGTGGAATCCACGCGCAGGGTCGCGACGCTTGGGTTGCGCCCGCCAGGGCGGGCTTCAGGCTCCGTTGGTGCGGAGGAACTCCACGAGGCCCGCCGTGGAGGCGTCCTTGCCGGAGGTCGCCTGAGTGCCCTCGACCATGGGGGCGAGGGTGTTCGCCAGCTCCTTGCCGAGCTCGACGCCCCATTGGTCGAAGCTGTTGATGCCGAGGACTGCGCCCTCGACGAAGACGCGGTGCTCGTAGAGAGCGACGATCTGGCCGAGGGTGTAGGGGTCGAGGAGCGGATAGGCGAGCGTCGTGGACGGGCGGTTGCCCGGGAAGACGCGGTGGCTGGACTGGCGTTCGAGTTCCTCGCCGGTGAGGCCGCGCTTGGACATGATCCCGCGCGCCTCGTCCAGGGAGCGGCCGCGCATCAGCGCCTCGGACTGCGCGAGGCAGTTGGCGATCAGGAGCTGGTGCTGGTGGTGGAGGCCCTCCTCGTGGCCCCGCGCGGCGACGAGGAACTCGCAGGGGATGACGCGGGTGCCCTGATGGATGAGCTGGTAGAAGGCGTGCTGGCCATTGGTGCCGGGCTCGCCCCAGACGACGGGGCCGGAATGGACCGTGAGGGCCTGCCCGTCCATGGAGACGCGCTTGCCGTTCGACTCCATCTCCAGTTGCTGGAGATAGGCGGGGAGGCGCATCAGGCGGTTGTCGTAGGGAAGGACGGCGCGGGTCGCGTAGCCGCAGACCTGGTTGTGCCAGAGGCCCACGAGGGCGAGGAGCGCGGGCATGTTCTCGTGCCACTCGGCTGCCTGGAAGTGGCAGTCCATGTCCTGCCCGCCCCGCAGGAAGGCGCGGAAGGCCTGAGGGCCGATGGCGAGCATGAGCGAGAGGCCGATGGGGCCCCACATGGAGTAGCGCCCGCCGACCCAGTCCTCGAAGCCGAAGACGCGGGCGGGGTCGATGCCGAAGGCGCTGGTCTTGTCCTGGGCCGTCGAGAGGGCGGCGAACTGGCTCGCGGGGTTCTGGACCTTCTCGCTCATCCAGGCCTTGGCGGTGGCGGCGTTGGCCATCGTCTCCTGGGTCGTGAAGGTCTTGGACGCGACGATCACCAGGGTCGTGGCCGGGTCGCAGGCGGAGAGGACGTCGTGGACGTCGGCGGGGTCGACGTTGGACACGAAGTGGGTGCGCGGGCCGTCGGCGTAGGGACGGAGCGCGATGGCGCCCATCTTGGGGCCGAGGTCGGAGCCGCCGATGCCGATGTTGACGACGTCGGCGTAGCGGCCACCCTGCCCTTTCTCGCGCCCCTCGCGGATCGCTTCGGCGAAGGTCTCCATGCGGTTCAGGGTGTCGAGCACGCCGGGCATCACGTCCTCGCCGTCCACGAGGACGGGGCCGCCGTCGAGGTTGCGGAGCGCGGTGTGGAGGACGGCGCGATCCTCGGTCTCGTTGATCTTCGCGCCCGCGAACATGGCGTCGCGCTTCTCGGCCACCTTCACGGCGTCGAGGAGGCCGATCAGGAGGCGCAGGCCCTCGGCGTCGAGGTTGGTCTTGGAGTAGTCGAAGAGGAGGTCGCCCAGGCGGAGGGAGAACTGCTCGGCGCGCGAGGGGTCGTCGAAGAGGGAGAGGATGGAACGGTCCTTGACCGACTCATGGTGCGCGCGCAGGGGGTCCCACATTTCAGCTCTCCGCCCAGTGGATGGTGGCGCCCTTGAGGACGGCGGCGACGGGGGCCTCCTCGGGCGGCAGGGTGCGGGCCCGTTCGAGCGCCTCGCGCTTCTCCGGGCCAGTGATGACGATATGGCGCGAGATGGCGCCGGCGAGGACCGGCGCGGAAAGGGTCACGCGCGGCTCGGGCGCGCCGGGGGCGCGCATGGGGACGAGGATGGCGTCGCCCGCCAGCGCCTCGGAGAGCCGGTCGGCGCCGGGGAAGATCGAGGCGGTGTGCATGTCGGCGCCCATGCCGAGGAGGCAGGCGGTGAGCGGCAGGACCCCGGAGATGGCCTCGGCGAGTTGGGGGATGCCCTCCTCGGGCGTGTCGGCGGGCGCGTAGAGGGGAAGGTAGCGGGCGACGGCGGCCTTGCCGGTGAGGAGGCGTTGGCGCAGCAGGCGGGTGTTGGAGCGGGGGGAGTCCTCGGGGACCCAGCGCTCGTCCGTCAGGAGCACGGCCACACGGTCCCAGTCGAGGTCGGCGCCGCAGAGCGAGTCGAAGATGGGGCCGGGCGTGGTGCCGCCCGGGACCGCGAGCGAGGCCGTCTCGGAGGACTGGAGCGCCTGGCGCAGCTCGCCCGCGAGGCGCGAGGCGACCTCGATCATCATGAGCTCGGAGTCGGCGTAGGTGATGAGTTCCATGAGGTTCCCCGAAGCAACGCGTCGGACCATAGGGCGCCGGACGGGGGCCGCCTAGGCCTTGATCTCGCGCCAGCGCCGTCCCTCGCGGTGGAGGAGCATCAGCGCGTCGTCGGGGCCGGTGCTGCCGGGGTCGTAGAGCTTGGGCACGTCGTTGCGCGCCTCCCAGCCGGCGATGAGGGGATCGGTCCAGGCCCAGGCGGCCTCGACCTCGTCGCCGCGCATGAAGAGCGTCTGGTTGCCCCGGATCACGTCCATGATGAGCCGCTCGTAGGCGTCGGGGACGTCCTGCCCCTCCTGGCCCAGCGCCTCGCTGAACGTCATGTCGAGCGGCACGTCGATGAGGCGCATCCCGCCGGGGCCGGGCTCCTTGATGGTGACGGTGAGGTCGATACCCTCGTTGGGCTGGAGGCGGATCGAGAGGATGTTGCGGTGGCGGGCATGATCCCCCTCGAAGATCGTGTGGGGCAGGTCCTTGAAGACGACCGCGATCTCGCTGTGCCGGGCCTTCAGCTTCTTGCCGGTGCGGAGGTAGAAGGGCACGCCGGCCCAGCGCCAGTTGGCGATCTCGGCACGGATGGCGATGAAGCTCTCGGTGAAGCTGCGGGGGTTGCCCGCCTCCTCGCGGTAGGAAGGGTGGCCGTCGCCCGCGTCGTACTGGCCGCGCACGATGTGGTGGACGGGAACGGGCTGGAGGGCGCGGATGACCTTGAGCTTCTCGTCGCGGACGGCGCCGGCCTCGAAGCGGGAGGGCGGCTCCATGGCGATCAGGCAGAGGAGCTGCATCAGGTGGTTCTGGACCATGTCCCGCATCGCGCCGGACTTGTCGTAGTAGCCGCCCCGACCCTCGACGCCGACCGTCTCGGCCACGGTGATCTGGATGTGGTCGACGTAGTGGTTGTTCCAGAGTGGTTCGAAGAGGAGGTTGCCGAAGCGGACGGCCATGAGGTTCTGGACCGTCTCCTTCCCGAGGTAGTGGTCGATCCGGTAGATCTGCTCCTCGCGGAAGTATTCGGCGAGCGTGCGGTTGAGCGCGCGGGCGGATTCGAGGTCGCGGCCGAAGGGCTTCTCCACCACGATGCGGGAGTCGACGTCGGCGATGGCGTGCTCGTGGAGCTTCTCGGCCAGGGGGCCGAAGAGGCTGGGGGCGACGGAGAAGTAGAAGGCGCGCACGACGCCGTCGCGCATCAGCGCGGCGAGCCGGGGCCAGCCCTCCTCCACCGTGGCGTCGACGGAGACGTAGTCGAGCCGGTCGAGGAAGGCGGCAAGGCTCTCGGAGTCCTTGGATTCGGGGCCGCCGAACTCCTCGATCCCCTGGCGGATCATCTCGCGGTAGGCGTCCGCGTCGAGGGGCGCGCGGGCGGCGCCGATGATGCGCGAATCGGGAGTCATCTGGCCCGCGCGGAAGCGGCGGAAGAGGCCGGGGAGGATCTTGCGGCGGGCGAGGTCGCCGGTGCCGCCGAAGATGACGAGGTCGAAGGGCTCGACCGGGATGACGCGCGAGACCATCGTCGAGACTCCTCTGCGGGGACCGTTAGCGCTAACGGCGCCCCTCTAACTCCAATGGCGCGCCGCGTCCAGCGGCTGCCTCAGCCATCCTCCAGAGACTCCCACGAGACGCGGGCGAGGCCCGGCTCGGCCGCGAGGCGCGCGAGGGTCTGGTCGATGGCGACCGGCGTCGCCCCTTCTCCGGTCACGGCCGCCGTGATGTCAAGCGTGCCGCCCTCGGCGGAGGGGCGGGCGGCGATCTCGGTCAGGTGGAGGCCGCCCAGGGCGAAGGTGCGCAGGAGGAAGGCCCGGGCCTCGGCCTCGCGCGTCGGATCGCAGGCGATGGTGACCTGGAAGTGCCGTAGGGCGGGCCGCCCTGCGAGGGTGTGGCGCTTGATCCACTTCACCAGCGGGCGGAGGCCCAGGTTGATGAAGACCACGAAGCCGGTGAGCAGGGCGGCGTGGGGCCAGGCCCCTGCCCCGGCCATCATGCCCACCCCGGCCGAGCACCAGAGCGTCGCCGCGGTGTTGATGCCATAGACGGTGAAGCCGTCGCGGAAGATGATCCCCGCCCCCAGGAAGCCGATGCCCGAGACGATCTGGGCGGAGACTCGGGTGGGGCTCACCTCGTCGGGGAAAAGGCCGGAGAAGATCACGAAGGAGGCGGCGCCGAGCGCCACGAGGGCGTTGGTGCGAAGGCCGGCCATGCGCTGGCGGATCTGCCTCTCGGACCCGATCACGGCGCCGCAGGTCAGCGCCACGAAGAGGTTGAGGGCCGCGTGCTGGAGCGGGACGGACAGGAAGGGGAACGGCAGGAAGGAGTCCATGGGCCGGGGTTGTCCCGCCCGGTCGCCGGCCTGTCAATCGAGGTCGCGGCGAGTCGTCACCCGGCGACGACGCAGAAGTTGTTTCCCTCGGGGTCGGCGAGGACGATGTAGCCCTCGCCCTGCCGAAGGATCGTCGCGCCGAGGGCGAGGAGGCGGGCGACCTCGGCCCCGGGGTCGGGCGCGGCGATGTCGAGGTGCAGGCGGTTCCGCGCCGGACGGTCGCCCGGGCGGAGGTGGAAGCAGAGCCGCGTCCCGGGGCCCTCGACCATCACGACGGGGTCGGTCTCGGGCGTGAGGCCGCGGGCCGCGAGCCGGGCGAGCTCGGCCTCGTCGTAGGGGAGCACCTCGTAGCCGTCGAGCGCCTCGGCCCAGAACCTCGCGAGGCGCGAGGGGATGTCGCTGTCGATCACGATCTCCTTGAGGCGGGCCATGGGCTCGATCCTGCGAAACGGTCGGTTGCCGCAGAGTAGCGCGAGCCGGTCGCCTGGGCGAGGACCCGCCCGATCCGGCGTCCTGGCCGAACCCCTCGCGCCACCCGGGCGTTGCCCCTCGGACAGCTCAAGGAAAGGGACCCGAGATGAGCACGAGCAAGCATCCCAAGACCCACACGCCCAGCGACGCGGACATCAAGGGCAATCCGGGGATCGGCACGTCGCCCGGGACGGCCTCCGACGGGGACGACCTCGACGGGGAGAACACCTTCGAGGGCGACGTGATGAACGACACCTCGCCCCAGGGCGGGGTCGACCCGAACCAGCGCGGGCGGACGAACAAGTAGGCGGCGCGACCGGCGCTCCGCTGCGTTGTCAAGTCGGGAACCATGTCCCCGCGCGGCCCTTGCCGCCGGGGACCTTTCGTGGTGACGTCGCGCCCGGCCGAATCCGATCGGCCTCGTTCCTGAAAGGTCTTTGCCATGAACGCATTCAAGATCGCCACCCTAGGCCTGTTGCTGGCCGCGACCGCCGCCGAGGCCCAGAAGGCCCCCGCCGGGCAGGCCGGAACGGGCGGCAAGCCCGCCGCGGGCGCCCAGATCACCACTCCCGACGCCGGAGCCGATGCCGCCACGCAGGCCGCGCCAGCCGCGCCCGCCGCCGGTGGCCTCGTGGTCGCCTCGGACCCGCAGGGCGTCGTCTCGGCCATCCAGGCGCTGGGCTACACCGCGACTCTGGGCACCGACGGCGCCGGCGACCCGACCATCACGGGCGAGGTCGAGGGGACCCAGTTCAACGTCTACTTCTACGGCTGCCAGGATCACGCCGACTGCCAGTGGCTGATCTTCAGCGCGGGCTTCGACCTGCCCAACGGGTCCACGCTGGACGCGATGAACACCTGGAACCAGAACAACCTCGTGGGCCAGGCCTATCTGGACAACGAGCAGGACCCGTTCCTCAACTACTTCGTCACCACCACCGGCGGCATGACGCAGGAGAACTTCGCGGACGCCGTGGACTGGTGGAAGGTGGCCGTCGGCAACTTCAAGACGGAGATCGGCTTCCAGTGAGAGGCGATCACGACTCGAGCTCGGCGTCCCAGTAGAGGTAGTCGAGCCAGGAGTCGTGAAGGTAGTTGGGCGGGAACTTCCGCCCGATGTTGCGCAGGTCCTCCGAGCCCGGCTGGCGCGGAGGACGGCGCAGCGAAAGGCCCGCCTGCTTGAGCGAGCGCGACCCCTTGCGGAGGTTGCAGCTCGAGCAGGCGGCGACGACGTTCTCCCAGCTCGTGCGGCCGCCCTTGGAGCGGGGGACGACGTGGTCGAAGGTCAGGTCGCCCCGCGCGCCGCAGTACTGGCAGCAGAACTCGTCCCGCAGGAACAGGTTGAAGCGGGTGAAGGCCACCTGCTTCTGCGGCTTGACGTAATCCTTGAGCACCACGACCGAGGGGATGCGGATCGTCGTCGAGGGCGAGTGGACGCAATCGTCGTAGGTCGCCACGATCACGACGCGATCCATGTAGGCGGCCTTGACCGCCTCCTGCCAGGGCCAGAGCGACAGCGGGTAGTAGGAGAGCGGGCGGTAGTCGGCGTTCAGGACGAGTGCGGGGTGATGACGGAGCGACGCGGGGTCCCTCACGAAGCTGGTCCTGAATTCGTCCTCAGCCATCAGTGCCGTCATGCTCTAGCGACTCCCCGTCCGCGCATGGCCGTCGAGTCCCACTATATATCGGGTCCGACACGCGGCAAGCGCTGCTAGTTGTGGCGGGAGCCTTATCCCCAAGGGATGACAGGCACGTGACAGGAACTCAGGACAGGCCGAGCCTGTCGCGCATGAAGGCGAGCGCGACGCCAAGGCCGTCGGGGGCGATGCCGTGGGGCGTGCCCTTCATGACGTGCGCGTAGACCTCGGTCCAGCCGGCGGCCTCGAGGGCGCGGGCGGCCTCGGGGAGGGCCTGGATGGGGATGACGTCGTCCTTGTCGCCGTGGACGAGGAGGACGGGCGGGCGGCAGAGCGCCTCGTCGGCGAGGAGCTCGGGCTCCAGCAGGCGGCCCGAGAAGGCGACCACGGCGGCGACCGGGTCCTCGCGCCGGGGCGCGGCGTGGAGGGCCATCATGCTCCCTTGCGAGAAGCCGAAGAGGACGACCTGCTCGGGCAGCAGGTCCTCGTCCACCATGACGCCATCCAGGAAGGTCTGGAGGTCGTCCACCGCGCGGAGCATCCCGTTGAGGGCGCTTTCCTCGGAGGAGCCGTCGATCCAGGGGATCGGGAACCATTGCAGGCCCATGGGCGCGCCGATGCACTCCTCCGGCGCGTCGGGGGAGAGGAAGAGCGTGTCGGGCATGTATTCGGCCAGCGGTTCGGCGAGGCCGATCAGGTCGCGGCCGTTGGCGCCGTAGCCGTGGAGGAAGATCACGGCGGAGCGGGTCTCGCCGGAGGCGGGCTCCACGCGTTCGGCGCGCAGCGCGCGGGTGTCCTTGGGCATCTGGGATTCCTTCGTGGCTGGGCCGCGAGATAGCGTGGGCGCGGGCTCAGCGCACCCCCTCGCGGCTCTTCACGACGTGGTAGTAGCCCCAGAGGATGCGGGCGGCGACGGCGCGCCAGGGGGACCAGGCCTCGGCCATCTCCTTGAGCGCGCGCTCCTTGGGACGGTCGGGGAGATCCCAGAGCAGCCGCACCCCTTCCTGCAAGGCGAGGTCGGCGGGGGCGAAAACGTCGGCGTGACCGAGGGCGAACATGGCATACATCTCGGCGGTCCAGCGGCCGATGCCGGGGACGTGGATGAGCTTCTGGATCACCTCCTCGGTGGGCAGGGTCCGGAGGGCGTCGTAGTCGATCCCCTCGGCGGCGAGGGCCTTGGTGTAGCGGACCTTCTGGCGGGAGAGGCCTTGCGCGCGGAGGGTGTCCTCGTCAGCCGCGAGGACGGCCTCGGGCGTCGTCAGACCGTTCGCGACGAGCCGGTTCCAGATCGACTCGGCGGCGGCGGTGGAGACCTGCTGGCTGACGATGGAGGAGAACAGGCGGTCGAAGCCGTCGGGGTAGCGGCGGAGCTTCAGGGGCCGCGACATCTCGTAGGCCATGGCGAAGCGCGGCTCGCGCGCGCCGAGCCAGTGGGCGCCCTCCTCGATGCAATCGTTGGTCTGGATGATCCTCATGCGGCCAAGCTAGGCCGAGGAGAACGAAAGGGCAACAGCCCAGGCGAGAGCCTCGTCCACGGTGCGCAAGGTCGGAAGGCCCTCGGGGGGCTCGGGGCGGCGCAGGATGAGGACCTCGATCCCCAGGTCGCGGGCCGCGTCGAGCTTGGGGCGGGAGTCGGCGCCGCCCGCGTCCTTGACGACGAGGTGGGTGACGGCAAGGCGGTGGAAGAGGTCGGCCTCGGCGACGCGGTCGAAGGGGGGGCGGGCGACGACATAGGCGCCGGGGAGCGGGAAGGTCTCGGTCGGCGGGTCGATGACGCGGAGGTAGGTCGCCTGCGCGCGAAGGTCGGCCCAGGCGGGGAGGCTCTGGCGGCCGGTGGCGAGGAAGACGGTGGCATTCTCGGGGATGAGGCGTGTGGCCTCGGCCTCGTCGGCGACATGGATCCAGCGGTCGCCCGGGCCGGGCGTCCAGGCGGGGCGTTCGAGGCGGAGGTGCGGGAGGCCGCGTTCGGTGCAGATCGCGTGGGTGCGCGCGGTGATGCGGGCGGCGAAGGGGTGGGTTGCGTCGATGACGGCGGTGATGGGGTTCGTGTCGAGATAGGAGGTGAAGCCCTCCGTGCCGCCGAAGCCGCCGATGCGGGTGGGAAGTGGGAGGGGCGCGGGCTCCCTGGTGGCTCCGGCGAGGCTCGCGATTGCGGGGATTCGGTTGTCGGTGAGGCGTTGCGCAAGGTGGCGAGCCTCGGCGGTCCCGGCGAGCAGGAGGATCACGGACCGGACCGGGCGAGGATGGTGCCGGCGCGGTCGGTAATGACGACGTCGGAGAGGGAGCCGGTGCGATCGAGCATCGCGTCGAGGCGGGCGCGGGCTTCGTCGGCCACGCGCTGCGCGAGGGTCGGCCCGCAGAGGTCGAGGGCGGCGAGGCCGGTGGGCGCCTCGGCGACGCGGGGTCTTCGGCGAGGGTGGCGAGCCGGGCCATGTCGAGTTGGCTGCGGCCGGAGTGTAGGTCCACGGCCCCTTGGGCGAACTTGGCGATCTTGGCGAAGCCGCCGCCGAGGGTCACGCGGGGGACAGGATGGCGGCGCAGGTATTTCAGCATCCCGCCCGCGAAGTCGCCCATGTCGATCATCGCGTGCTCGGGAAGGCCGTGGAGGGCGCGGACGGTCGCCTCGGAGGTCGCGCCGGTGCAGCCGGCGACGTGGGTAAGGCCGGTCGCGCGGGCCACGTCGATGCCCCGGTGGATCGAGGCGATCCAGGCGGCGCAGGAGAAGGGGCGTACGATGCCGGTCGTGCCGAGGATGGAGAGGCCGCCCTCGATGCCGAGGCGGGGGTTCCAGGTCTTCTGCGCGAGGGCCTCGCCGTCGGGGATGGAGATGGTGATCTCGATGTTCGGCTCATGGCCGAGGTCGGAGGCGAGGCTTGCCACCACCTCGTCCATCATGGCTCGGGGGACGGGGTTGATGGCGGGCTCGCCCGGCGGGATCGGGAGGCCGGGACAGGTCACGGTGCCGACCCCCTGCCCCGCCCTGAAGATGACGCCGCCCCTGGAGGGAGAGACCCGGGCGCAGATCAGGGCGCCGTGGGTCACGTCGGGGTCGTCGCCCGCGTCCTTGACGATGCCGGCCTCGGCCCAGCCCTCGCCCTCGGCGCGATGGGCGACGGCGAAGGTGGGCGTCTCGCCGCGTGGGAGGGTGATGGTGACGGCCTCGGGCCATTCTCCGCCCCAGAGGCGCAGGAGCGCGGCCTTGGTCGCCGCCGTCGCGCAGGCGCCGGTGGTCCAGCCGCGGCGGAGGGGAGCTTCCTGGGTCACGTCCGGGATGATGGGGCCGAGGGCCGGGACCTGCAAGGGCCGGCGGGTGCTTGCAGGCCGGGCGGACCGCCCCTGCGCTGGGCGCGGTCGATGCAGCGGGTCGCCCGAGGTGGCCGAGGCGTCGCGGGATGGCTTTTCGCGGGCGGAGCTTGGCCCTATGAGGGCGGCATGACCGACCTGCCCTCCTTCGACTGGCCCGAGTTCCTGCCCGGATGGGTGTGGCTCGTGGGCGCGGGCCCCGGCGATCCGGGGCTGCTGACGCTGCACGCGCTGCACGCGCTGCGACAGGCGGACGTGGTGGTCTACGACGCGCTGGTGGAGCCGCGCATCCTCGACTGGGCGCCGGGGGCCGAGCGGGTGTATGCGGGCAAGCGCGGCGGCAAGCCCTCGCCATCGCAGCGGGACATCTCCCTGCGGCTCGTGGAGCTGGCGCGCGAGGGCAAGCGGGTGCTGCGGCTCAAGGGCGGCGATCCCTTCGTCTTCGGGCGCGGCGGCGAGGAAGGGCAGACCCTGGTCGAGCATGGCGTACCGATCCGTATCGTGCCGGGGATTTCGGCAGGGATCGGGGGGTTGGCCTATGCGGGCATCCCGGTCACGCACCGGGACGTGAACCAGTCGGTGACCTTCGTCACGGGGCATGACCAGACGGGGCAGACGCCGTCGTCGCTCGACTGGCGGGCCATCGCTCGGGCGTCCGAGGTGATCGTGATCTACATGGGCCTCAAGCACGCCGCGCAGATCGCGGGGGAGCTGATGGCGGCGGGGCGCGGGGCGTCCGAGCCGGTAGCCATCGTGACGGACGCGACGACGCCCCGGCAGGCGGTCGTGGAGACGATCCTGGGGTCGCTGCCCGAGGAAGCGGCGAAGGTGGAGCCTCCGGCGATCATCTGCATCGGGCGGAACGTGCTGCTGCGGCAGGTGCTCGACTGGCGCGAGGGGGTTCGTCGGCTCGATCCGCTGGGGACGCGCGGGCGGATCGAGAGCGCCTGATGGGCGGGATCGTCCTCGCGGCGCCCGCTTCGGGGTCGGGCAAGACGACGGTCACGCTGGGGGTGCTGCGGGCGCTGGCGCGGCGGGGCTTCGCGGTGCGGGCGGCGAAGTCGGGGCCGGATTACATCGATCCGCGCTTCCACGAGGCGGCCTGCGGGGCTCCTTGCGTGAACCTCGATGCCTGGGCGATGGGCCGGGCGCGGCTGCGCGCGCTGGCTGGGGGGCCTGGGACGCTGGTGGTCGAGGGGGCGATGGGGCTCTTCGACGGGGCGGCCGATGGGCGGGGGTCGACGGCGAACCTGGCGACGGTGCTCGGGCTGCCGGTCGTGCTGGTGGTGGATGCCGCGCGCATGGCGCAGTCGGTAGGGCCGCTGGTCGCGGGCTTCGCGCGGCACGACCCGGAGGTGCGGGTCGTGGGCGTGGTGCTGAACCGGGTGGGGTCGGAGCGGCATCGCCTGATGCTGGAGCGAGCGGTCGAGGGAGTGGGGCTGCCGGTGCTGGGCGCCCTGCCCCGTGCCGAGGCCCTGGCGCATCCGTCGCGGCACCTCGGGCTGGTGCAGGCCGAGGAGCGGCCGGACCTGGAGACGTTCCTGGAGCGGGCGGCCGATTTGGCGGAGCGGCATATGGACCTCGCCGCGCTGCTGGCGCTGGCTGCGGGAGAGCTCCCCGGGGCGGAGGGGCCGAGGGTGCCGCCGCCGGCGCAGAGGATCGCCGTGGCTCGGGATGCGGCCTTTGCCTTTGCCTACCCCCATCTGCTGTCGGATTGGCGCGGGGCTGGCGCAGAGGTCTTGTTCTTCTCGCCGCTTGCGGACGAGCCGGTGCCGGTCGCGGACCTCTCGATCCTGCCGGGTGGCTACCCGGAGCTCCATGCCGGGCGGATCGCGGGGGCGGAGAGGTTCATGTCGTCCCTGAGGATCTTCGCGCAATCCTCTGACGTCTATGGGGAATGCGGCGGATACATGGTGCTGGGCGAGGCGCTGGTGGATGCCGAAGGGCGGGCGCATCGGATGGCGGGGCTGCTTGGGCTGGAGACGTCGTTCGCGGATCGGCGGCTGCATCTGGGCTACCGGCGCGTCGAGGCGGCGGGAGGACCGTTCCCAGGTCCTTGGGCCGCCCATGAGTTCCATTACGCGACGACGCTGCGGGCCGAAGGGGAGCCGCTGTTCCAGGCTTGGGACGCCGAGGGGACGGAACTCGCGCCCATGGGGCTGCGGCGCGGACGTGTCGCGGGGTCTTTCGCCCACCTGATCGACCGCCTGGATGGACAGGATGCGGTGCCGGGCGTAGGGCTTCGGGCATGACCGCCTCGCCCGCTTCCCCCGCCTATCTGCCCGACGACCGCGCCGCGCGCCGCAACGTCTTCGTCCTCGTCGCCGCGCAGGCGGTGCTGGGGAGCCAGGTGACGATGGTCTTCGTCGTGGGCGGGCTCGCGGGGAACATGCTGTCGCCGATCCACTGCCTCGCCACGCTGCCGATCTCCATGATCGTGTTCGGGGCGATGATCACGGCGCCTTGGCTGTCCGGGTTCATGCAGAGGCACGGGCGGCGTCCGGGCTTCCTGCTGGGCGCGACGGGCGGCCTGTTGGGCTCGGGCCTCGCCGCGTTGGGACTGTCGCTGGGGAGCTTCGTGCTGTTCCTCGCGGGGAGCTTCCTGACGGGGACCTACATGGCGGCGCAGGGGTTCTATCGCTTCGCGGCGACGGATGCGGCCTCGGACGCCTTCAAGCCCAAGGCGATCTCCTGGGTTATGGCGGGGGGGCTGGTGTCGGCTCTGACCGGGCCGCAGCTCGTCAAGTTCACGAACGAGATGTTCGCGGTGCCATTCCTGGGAACCTATCTCGCGGCCATGATCGTGACGCTGATCGGGATGCCGCTGTTCTTCCTGCTGGAGCTGCCCACGCCGACGCGGAGCGACGTGAAGGCGACCAAGGGGCCGTCCTGGCTGGAATTGCTGTCGCGGCCGGTGATCCGCGTGGCGGTGATCTGCGGAATGGTATCCTACGCGCTGATGAACCTGGTGATGACCTCGGCGCCGCTGGCGATGGTGGGCTGCGGCTACACCACCGGGAACGCCGCCGACGGGCTGTCGATGCACGTGCTCGCCATGTTCATCCCGTCGTTCTTCACCGGGAACCTGATCGCCCGGTTCGGGGCGCAGCGGATCGTCATGATCGGGCTGTTCATCCTGGCGGGCGCGGGGGCGTTCGGGCTGTCGGGCGTGGACCTCACCCACTTCTACGGGACGCTGATGCTGCTGGGGCTCGGCTGGAACTTCGGGTTCATCGGGGCGACGGCGATGCTGACCTCGGCCTATGCGCCAGAGGAGCGCGGGCGGGTGCAGGGGATGAACGACTCGATCGTCATGGGCTGCGTGACGGTGGCGTCGCTGGCTTCGGGCGGGCTGATGAACTGCGCGGTGGGGAGCGCGGCGGAGGGGTGGCAGCTCGTCAACCTCGCCATGGCGCCGTTCCTCGTGCTCGCGGGCGGGGCGCTGATCTGGCTGGCGATGCGGCCCCGGATGGCGCGTTAGGGCGCTACCACGTTCCTCGGAGCGTGACCCAGAGAAGGCGGAGGCGCTTCTGACCCTCGGGAAGGGCGAGGCGGCCATGGAGAACGGCGTCGGGGTCGCGGCTTGCCGCCTTGAGCATTGCCGCTGCCAGCGAGGCGGCGCGGAGCGCGGGGATGCCGGGGCCGAAGCGGGTGCGGCGAGACTCGGACAGAGCGGCTAGGGCGTCTTGGGCGAGGCTGTGGATCGTGTCGGGCGTCAGGATCGCGAGGCCCCGGCCATGGGTCGCCAGTTCCGGCAAGGCGAGGAGCCAAGTGGCAAGGCCGCTGGCATAGCCAGCCTGGATGATGGCGGGACGGCTCGACTCGGGCTCGCCTAAGCCTCCCGCACCGGCCCAGAGAAGGTTCCCGGCGGTGCCTTCGAGGTAGGGGCGGAGCGCGTCGGGGGCGAAGGGCTCGCGCTCGATGTCGCGGCGGCGGGCCTCGATCAGGGCATCGAGGGGGGCGGGGTCGAGGCGGCCCGCGTTGAGGAGCGCGCCGAGGGGGCCGGCGACCTCGTGGGCGGGGGGCGTCTCGCCAGCCGCGCTGTTCTCCACCACGTCGCGCCACCATTGGAGGCGCATCTCGGCCAGCATGGGCTCGCGGGTGCGCCAGGGCGCGCGGGCGACCTCGAGGTTGAAGGCGTAGAGGGGGAAGAGGATCTCGCGCGCGGGGGGCGGGGCGGCCATGGCGACGCGGAAGCGGTCGGGGTCGGACCGCTCCACCATCTCGGCGCAGGCCTGGAGGCTCATGCCGGGACCGGGGCGTCGTCCTGGACGAGCTTCCAGGTGATGGCGTCGATCAGGGCGTCGAAGCTCGCGTCGATGATGTTGCCGGAGACGCCGACGGTTGTCCACTGGCGGCCTGTGTCGTCCTCGCTGTCGATGACGACGCGGGTCACGGCCTCGGTGCCGCTGCCGACGATGCGGACGGCGAAGTCGGTGAGGCGCATATCCTCGATGTAGCCTTGAAGCGGCCCGAGGTCGGCTGCTAGAGCGCGCGACAGCGCATGGACAGGGCCGGCATCGCCCTCGTCCGGCGTGTGGTGGTTCTCGTGGAAGCTGGTGATGCGCTTGGCGCCGATCTGGATGGTCACGACCGCTTCGGAGACGGTGACGACCTGCCCCTTCGCGTTGCGGCGACGCTCGGAGATCACGCGGTAGCGCTCCACGTCGAAGTAGCGGGGGAGGAGGCCGAGGGCGTCGCGGGCGAGGAGCTCGAAACTCGCCTGGGCGGTGTCGTAGGCGTAGCCCTTGGCTTCCCTCTCCTTCACGGTGTCGAGGATGCGCGAGAGGCGGGGGTCGTTCGCCTCGACCTCGATCCCGGCCTCGCGCAGGCGCTGGCGGAGGTTGGACTGGCCGGCCTGGTTCGACATGGGGACGATGCGGGAGTTGCCGACGCTCGCGGGGTCGACGTGCTCGTAGGTCGAGGGGTCCTTGGCGATGGCGCTGGCGTGGAGCCCGGCCTTGTGGGCGAAGGCGGAGTGGCCGACATAGGGCGCCTGCTTGGCGGGGACGCGGTTCAGGATGTCGTCAAGCGTGCGGGAGGCCTTGAGGAGGCCCTTGAGGGCGTCCTCGGTGACGTTGGTCTGGAGCCGGCTGGCGAAAGGCTCCTTGAGGAGGAGCGTGGGGATCAGCGTCACGAGGTTCGCATTGCCGCAACGCTCGCCCAAGCCGTTGAGGGTGCCCTGGATCTGGCGGGCGCCGGCCTCGACGGCGGCGAGGGAGTTGGCGACGGCGTGGCCGGTGTCGTCGTGGGTGTGGATGCCGAGGTTCTCGCCGGGGATGCCGCTTTGGATCACGGCCTCGATGGTGGCGCGGACCTCGCCGGGGAGGGTGCCGCCGTTGGTGTCGCAGAGGACGATCCACCTCGCGCCCTCGCCGTGGGCGGCGTGGAGGCAGGCCAGGGCGTAGGCGGGGTCGGCGCGGTAGCCGTCGAAGAAGTGCTCGGCGTCGAAGAGGGCCTCGCGGCCCTTCGCCTTGAGATGGGCGAAGGAGGCGCGGATGTTCTCGACGTTCTCGTCGAGCGGGATGCCGAGGGCGGTGCGGACGTGGAATTCGTGCGACTTGCCGACGAGGCAGACGGCGGGGGTGTTGGCGTTCAGCACGGCGGCGAGGACGTCGTCGTTGTCGGCGGAGCGGCCCGAGCGCTTGGTCATGCCGAAGGCGGTCATGGTGGCGCGGGTTTGGGGCGCGGCGTCGAAGAAGTCGGAGTCGGTCGGGTTCGCGCCGGGCCAGCCGCCCTCGATGTAGTCGAGGCCGAGGGCGTCGAGGATGTTGGCGATGCGGGTCTTCTCGGCGGTCGTGAACTGGACGCCCTGGGTCTGGGCGCCGTCGCGGAGGGTGGTGTCGTAGAGGAAGAGGCGGGCGGTCATTGGGGTCTGTCCTTTGGCTGCCCTTGAGATTCGCAGGAAAGGGTTAACGGTTCATTATAGTAACGAGCGTTGCGTCGGGGGTGGAGAAAGGGTTTGGGTGTGGCGTGGGGAGCACAGGAGAGAACCATCCGATCCGTCCTCATTCTGCGTTTTGGATCAGAGGTTGGACCCTACGAATGAAATATTGATACGTCAGAGCCCTGCGACTGAGACTGAACTCATTCTCACCAGACTGGCGCACGGCCTCTCGAAAGAATTGCTTTCGCGCCTTCCAGCTCGGCAGCCAGTGAAATATATCCATCCGAGCTTGCTCTAGATCGACTGCATCAAGTCGAGCTGCATCCTTATAAAAGCCGACCTGAATACCGTCGTCTTTCAGTCTGCTCTTTATGTGGTCGATCCTACTAAAGTCTTTGGACGCCTTCGCATCTAAATACATCTCAAAAACCGACGCGAGTAGCTGATCCTTTGCTGAAACAATATCCTGAGGAGTTTTCAACCTGATTTCAATTCCGAGGAAATCTAGAGAGGCCGCAAGACCTGCATGGTTGCCTTCAGAGTAGAGCCGATGAAGTTCCGTGATTGCACGCGACGTATCCAGATCATCTGCCAAGGCGGTAACTACCGCCTCGTCCGGCTCGCGCGTTGGAACCACGTCTCGAACAACTTCTTCCCAGCGAAGAAGAATAGCATCCGCTTCTTTCCACTTAACTTCCGTCCAATCCATCGGCTTGCTATAGTGCGTTCCAAGCAGGACTAGACGGATAACCTCGCCCGGCACTTGCTGTTTCAGCAGGTCCCGCACGGTGAAGAAGTTGCCGAGGCTCTTTGACATCTTCTTGCCCTCGACCTGGAGCATCTCGTTGTGCATCCAGACCTTCGCGAATCCCGCCTCGGGGTTGGCGCAGCAGCTTTGGGCGATCTCGTTCTCGTGGTGGGGGAACTGGAGGTCGATGCCTCCTCCGTGGATGTCGAAGGCCGGACCAAGAAGACCCTTCGCCATGGCCGAGCATTCAATGTGCCAGCCCGGACGGCCGCGACCCCAAGGCGAGGACCAACCAGGGAGCGACTCGTCGGACGGCTTCCAGAGAACGAAGTCGAGCGGGTCTTCCTTGTAGGGAGCGATCTCCACACGGGCGCCGGCGATCATGTCGTCCACCGAGCGGCCGGAGAGAGCGCCGTAGCCGGAGTAGCTACGGACACGAAAGAGAACGTGGCCCTCGCGTTCGTAGGCGTGATCGCCCTCGATCAGGTCTTGGATCATCGCGATCATCGGGCCGATCCATTGAGTAGCCCGGGGCTCGCGGTTCGGAGGAAGAGCTCCAAGAGCCTTCATGTCCTCGTGATACCAGCGGATCGTCTCCTCGGTGCGTTCGTGGATCAGCTCCTCCAGCGAGCGGGGGTCGCCGGCGTTCTTCCGGGCAAGGGCGGCGTCGTTGATTTTGTCGTCTACGTCCGTGAAGTTGCGGACATAGGTGACGTGATCCGCGCCATAGACGTGGCGGAGGAGGCGGAAGAGGGTGTCGAATACGACGACGGGGCGGGCGTTGCCGAGGTGGGCGCGGTCGTAGACGGTCGGGCCGCAGACGTACATCCGGACGTTCTGGGGGTCCAACGGCTCGAAGACCTCCTTGCGGCGGGTCTTGGTGTTGGTCAGGCGGATCGTCGTCATGGCGCCTCGCACGGGGGTTCAGGCCCGCGGGCTGGTCTCGTTCTCACCTGGGGAGTGCGACGATGCGGCCCGCGTGACAGGTGTCAGCAGGGAATGATGCAGCAGATGAGGATGCCACGGGTCGTCATGGCGGCCCACTTAGCAGCCCCCTGCCCCGGCGTCCACGGGATTCCGCTCAGTAGGGCTGGCCGTCCTTGTGCGTGAAGATCCACTTGCCGTCGGGGCCGAGCGTCGCCTGGAGGTCGTCGTGGGGGTAGCTGCCCTCGTCGCCCGGGGTGCGGTCGCCGATCTCGAGGTAGACGACGTCGCGACCGGTCCGGTTGACGAGCTGGTGGGCGACGCCGCCCGCCGGGAAGCCCGCGCAGTGGCCGGGAGAAAGCGCAACCTCGCCCTGGTCGGTGACGAGGGTGGGCTCGCCTTCGAGGATGTAGACGAACTCGTCCTGCCGGCTGTGGCGGTGGAGGAGCGCGGACTCGCCGCCGGGGACGAGGCGGGTCAGGTTCACGCCGAAGTTCCGCAGGCCGAAGAGGTCGCCCAGGGGGCGCTTCTCCCGCCCGGCCATGCGGCTGAAGAAGGGCTCCGGGTAGTTGGAGGGCTTGGTGCGAGGCGGGGCGGAGGCCGCCGGGAGGGCGATCGGGCGGCAGGGCTGGTCGTCGGGCATCGGGGCGGCTCCGGGCATTCGGCACGGAAAGGGTGCCATGCGGCGGGAAGAATGGAAACGGGCTTTACCGGCCGGGGTTTCGCCCCATCTTGGGTGGCATGAGCCGCGAGACCGTGAATCTGATCTGCGCCGAGCTGCCGGGAACCGAGAAGGTCCAGGGCGAGGGAGGCGAGGATGTCTGGACCCTGGCGCACGAGCCTTTCGCCCGCGTAAGCGAGTCGGTGGAGGTGCGGGAGGGCGCGGGCTGGGTCGCCCTGCCCCCGCTCGACGACCGGCACCTGCGCGAGAGGATCGTCGTGGCCTACGAGTCGCTGCGTCACGCGCTGCCCGGGGACGTGCAGGTGACGCTGGACCGCACCAGCGGTTGACTTCGGGCCCGGGCCGCCCCAACCCAGGGGCCATCATGGCCAAGGCATCGCAACGCATCCAGCGCATCACCGGCGGCGGCTCGGACGGGTGGGACCTGTTCTACCGCGCCAAGGACCTCATCCGCTCAGGGGTGGAGGTCATCGAGCTCACCATCGGCGAGCATGACGTGAAGACCGATCCCGCGATCCTCGACGCGATGCGCGAGGCGGCGCGGGCGGGGCACACGGGCTACGCCTCGATCCCCGGCATCGTGGAGCTGCGGCAGGCGGTGGCGGAAAGGACGGAGCGGCTGACCGGGGTGCCGACGCGGGCCGAGAACGTGATCGTGACTCCGGGGGGGCAGGCGGCGCTCTTCGCGACGCATCAGTTCGTCGGCGATCCCGGCGACAGGGCGTTGTTCGTCGACCCCTACTACGCGACCTATCCGGGAACGATCCGATCCGCCGGGCTGGAGCCGGTCCCGGTGACGGCGCGGGCCGAGGCGGGGTTCGAGCCGCTGGAGGAGGACCTAGCGGACGCCGCCGAGGGGGCGCGGTCGGTGCTGGTGAACTCGCCCAACAACCCGACGGGAGTGGTCTATTCGGAGCGGACGTTGCGCGGGCTCCAGCGGGTCGCGGAGGCGCGGGACCTCTGGGTGATCTCGGACGAGGTCTATGACAGCCAGGTCTGGGAAGGGCGGCACCTGAGCCCCCGGGCGCTGCCGGGGATGGAAGCGCGGACCCTGGTGATCGGATCGCTGTCCAAGAGCCACGCGATGACGGGGAGCCGGCTCGGCTGGGTCGTGGGACCGGAGGAGGCGATCGAGTGGCTCTGGGACCTGTCCACCGTGTCGAACTACGGGATACCGGGGTTCATCCAGGACGCGGGCGTCTTCGCGCTGGCGCAGGGGCCGGAGTACGAGGAACGGATCGCGGCGCCCTTCGCGCGGCGGCGGGAGATCACGCAAAGGCTGCTCGCGGGGCAGAACGTGGTCAGGGCGGCGCCCCAGAGGGGGGCCATGTACGCGATGCTGGACGTGCGGGCGACGGGGCTCTCGGGCGAAGGGTTCGCGCTGCAGCTCCTCGAGGAGGAGCGGATCGCGGTTCTGCCGGGGGAAAGCTTCGGGAGCGCCGGGGCGGGCCATGTCCGCATCGCCATGACGGTGGCGGACGAGGTCTACGAGGCGGCGGTCCGCAAGGTGCTGGAGCTGGCGGCGCGGCTCGCGGCCGAGCGGGCGCGGAGCGGGGCGCACCTGCCCCAGATCGGGTGACGGCGGGGCCGGCGCCCCGGGAGGCGCCGGCCGTGATGGGTCAGAAGCGGTACGAGGCCCGCAGCGTGGCGGTCGTCACGTCGGTGTCGATGCCGTCGAACGGCGCATCGTCGAAGTTGTGGCGCAGGACCTCGGCGCCCACCGAGATCCGGTCGCTCACGGCGTAGTCGATGCCGATGCCGTAGAAATGGCCGTCGTAGCTGTCGTCGAGAGCGGCGTCGATGGCGTCGTCGTCGCTCGAGACCATGGCCCGGGCATAGCCAGCCGTCAGGTAGGGCAGCGCCCGACCGGCGTCGTAGCCCAGCCGGAGCTTGGCGCGGGCGACGGAGTCGAGGTCCACGCCGTCGGGGCTGCCAGCGGCGTCGACGTTGATGTTGGTGGCATCCCAGTCGATCTCGCCGCCGACCACGACACGGCCGAAATCGTACATGTAGCCGGCATGGATACCGTAGACGGCGCCGTCGAAGTCCTCGTCGTCAGTGGCGGAAACGTTGTCGTCGATGCTCAGGTTGCCGAAGCCGAACTGACCGCCGACGTAGAAGCCGGACCAGTCCGAGCCCGTCGAGGCGGGCGTCACGGCGGCAGGCGCGATCACCGCCACGGGAGCGACCGGAGCGGGGGAGGAGGCGGTCGGGGCGAAGCCGCCCGCGAAAGCGGGAGCGGCCAGGAGCGCCGCGCCGGCGGCGAGGGAAAGACGGGAAATCATTTGGTGTTACCTCTTCTGGTCAATTGACGACCATGACCGACGGGAAGGGCCCGGGGTCGTCAGCCTACGTATGATCGAAGACCAGGGATTCCAGAAAGTGACGAATCCCTTACCCATATGTTGCCACACAGCAACACCTGTTGCAGTTCGGTCCGCTGACCTTATGAGGGGTGGCGAAGCGGTCGCATGGACAGGCACCGCCCCGCGAGGTCCGAGCGCCACGAGGCCCGACTGCGGCTATCCTTCGGTCGGGCGGCTCAGCCTTCCGCCGCAGGTGGGCTCGGGCACGCCGGTCGTCCCTGGCGCGGAGGTGGGCAGGCCCCGGGCGACCCGGACGGCCAGGAAGGCGAAGGCCTGGGCCTCGAGCATGTCCCCGTCGAGGCCCGCGGATTCCACGGGCTCCACGGGGCACTGGGCCGCCCGGGCGATCATCGCCATCATCGTGGCGTTGCGACGCCCGCCGCCGGTGACGAGGAGGCGCGAGGGCGGTCGGGGACAGCGCATCATGGCCTGGCCGACCGCCTCGGCCGTGCAGGCGACGAGCGTCGCGGCGGCATCGGCATCCGGGAGGTGCTCGACCAGCGAGGCGAGCGCGGGGAAGTCGTCGCGGTCGAGCGACTTGGGCGGGCGACGGCCGAAGTAGGGGTGCCTGAGGAACCGCTCGACCACCTCGCGCGAGGGCTTGCCCTGCCCCGCGAGCCCGCCGTCCTCGTCGCGCGGGAGGCCCCGGCGGCGGAGCATGAGGTCGTCGAGGGGGGCGTTCGCGGGGCCGGTGTCGAACGCGAGGAGCGCGCCCTCCTCCTCGGGCCTTTCCCGCGATGGGTCGATCCAGGTCACGTTGCCGACGCCGCCGAGGTTGAGGAAGGCGACGGGTTCGGTGGCGCCGATCCAGCGGGCGAGCGCCCAGTGGTAGAAGGGCGCGAGCGGGGCCCCTTCCCCGCCGTGCCGCACATCCTCGGAGCGGAAGTCCCAGACGACGGGGAGGCCGAGCACCCGGGCGAGCCAGGCGCCGTCGCCGACCTGCAGCGTGCCGCGCCCCCGGGGCTCGTGCGCAAGGGTCTGGCCATGGAAGCCGACCAGCGCGACCCCGGGGAAGCCGGAGAGGATCTCGGCATGGGCGCGCTCCACGACGCGGGCGGCGGCCTCGACCGCGTCGCCGTCCCATCGGCCCAGGGCAGCGCGGAGCGTGGCGCGCTCGGCGTCGCCATAGGGGCGGTAGCCGCTGGACCCGAAGGACTCGACCGTCTCGCCGTCGGTCACGAGGACGGCGGCGTCCACGCCGTCGAGCGAGGTGCCCGACATGGCGCCGAGGGCGGTCAGGGTTTGCGTCATCTTTTCCTCCCGATCGGCGAAGCCTATAGACTGCGCCGACCTTCGAGAGGGAACAAGGCCATGACTCATCAGCCCAAGTCCGACTTCCTGCGCGTGCTGATCGAGCGTGGCTATTACGCCGACTGCACCGACCTCGCGGCGCTGGACGCCGCGCTGCTCAGGGGGGTCGTGCCGGCCTACATCGGCTACGACGCGACGGCGCCGTCGCTCCATGTCGGGCACCTGATGAACATCATGGTGCTGCGCTGGCTGCAGAAGTGCGGGGGCAAGCCGATCACGCTGATGGGCGGGGGCACGACCAAGGTGGGGGACCCGTCGTTCAGGTCGGAGGAGCGGCCTCTGCTGACGCCGGAGCAGATCGACCGCAACATCGAGGGCTTCAAGAGCACCTTCGGCAAGCTGATCGCCTATGGCGACGGGCCGAGCGACGCGATCATGCTGAACAACGCCGAGTGGCTGGACGGGCTGAACTACCTCGACTTCCTGCGGGACATCGGGCGGCACTTCAGCGTCAACCGGATGCTGTCGTTCGAGAGCGTCAAGAGCCGCCTCGACCGCGAGCAGTCGTTGTCGTTCCTCGAGTTCAACTACATGATCCTCCAGGCCTACGACTTCCTGGAGCTGAACCGGCGCTACGGGTGCCTGCTGCAGATGGGCGGGTCGGACCAGTGGGGGAACATCGTCAACGGGATCGACCTCACCCGCCGCGTGGACGGGGCGGAGATCTACGGGCTGACGACGCCGCTGCTGACCACCTCGGACGGGCGGAAGATGGGCAAGTCGCAGGGCGGCGCGGTGTGGTTGAACCCGGAGATGCTGTCGCCCTATGAGTTCTGGCAGTTCTGGCGGAACACGACGGACGCCGACGTGGGGCGGTTCCTGAAGCTCTACACGGAGCTGCCGGTGGAGGAGTGCGACCGGCTGGGGAGCCTCGGGGGCTCGGAGATCAACCAGGGCAAGGTCGTGCTCGCCAACGAGGTGACGGCGCTCCTGCACGGTCGAGAGGCGGCGGAGGCGGCGGAGCGGACGGCGCGCGAGGTCTTCGAGGCCGGCGGCGTGGGCGACGACCTTCCGACGGTCGTGCTGACCGAGGCGCAGATCGCGGGCGGTATCGCCAACACCGCTCTCTTCGTGCAGGCGGGCCTGGCCACGAGCGGCAAGGAGGCGAAGCGACTGTTCGCCGAGGGCGGGGCGCGGATCAACGACGAGGTCGTGACCGAGCCGCGGCTGATGACGCTCTCGGAGCTTCAGGACGGGCTCAAGCTTACGGCGGGGCGGAAGCGGCACGCCCTCGTGCGCGTCGGGTAGACGGGCCTGGAAAATAGGGTGCGGCCCGACCGGAGCGATCCGACCGGGCCCCACCCGAACGAGAAGAATGCTCGCTGAAATACCGGAACGACGGACCCGTCCTTCAAATCTCCGGTTCGTCGGGGGAGGCGACGCGCCGGCCTGGGTCCAACACAAGGCACCGTAACTGAGAGGACGATAGCCCCGCGCGACGAGGATTCGCTGTTCCCACGGGAACAGGGTCGCGCAATTCCCGAGATAGGGCCGGACGACTGGCGCCCCGGTCCGCGACCCGGTAATCGACGGCGACCACCCCGCCCGAGGAGAGGCCCTCATGCCCCAGTCGATCATTGAGCGCTGCGAGGCCCAGGGCCTGCGCCTGACCGAGCAGCGGCGCATCATCGCCCGCGTGCTGGAGGCTGCCGAGGACCACCCGGACGTGGAGGAGCTCCATGCGCGGGCGTCGAAGGTGGACCCAGGCATCTCCATCGCCACGGTCTACCGGACGGTGAAGCTCTTCGAGGAGGCGGGCATCCTGGAGCGGCACGAGTTCCGCGACGGCCGCGCCCGCTACGAGACCGCCGACCGCGACCACCACGACCACCTCATCGACATCCATTCGGGCGAGGTGATCGAGTTCGTGGACCCGGAGATCGAGGCCTTGCAGGAGAGGATCGCGGAGCGGCTGGGCTACCGGCTCGTGGGGCACCGGCTGGAGCTCTACGCGGTGCCCGTGGGCCGGGCGACGCGGTCGTGACGCTGGCCGGCCGGGCCGCGCGGATGACGGCGAACCAGCGCGGGATTGTCCTCATGGTCCTCGGCATGGGCGGCTTCGCCCTCGAGGACATGTTCATCAAGCTGATGGCCGCACGGCTGCCGCCGGGGGAGATCCTGCTGGCGCTGGGGCTCGGGGGCTTCGTCCTGTTCGGGGCCATCGCCGCCCGGCGGGGGCTCTGGGTCTTCTCGCGCGGGTTCCTGCACCGGGCCGTGCTGGGACGGAACCTCGGCGAGATGCTGGGGACCTTCGGCTACGTGCTGGCCGTCGCGCTGTCGCCGCTGACGACGACGACCGCCATCTTCCAGGCGACGCCGCTGGCCGTGACCATGGGCGCCGCGCTGTTCCTGGGCGAGCATGTCGGCTGGCGGCGCTGGACCGCCATCGCGGTCGGCTTCGCGGGCGTGCTGATGATCGTGCGGCCGGGGTCGGAGGCCTTCGTGCCGGCCTCGATGTTCGCGCTGCTCGCGGTCGTGGGGCTGAGCGGGCGGGACCTCTTCACCCGGCGAATCCCCCGGAGCATCGATTCCATGCTGCTCGTCGCCTGGGGCTTCGGGGTGGTGGGGCTCGTGGGCCTCGCGGAGGTGGTGGTCCTGGGAGGCGCCGTGAGGCCCGACGGGCAGGAGGTCGCGTGGTTCGCCGGCGGCCTCGCCAGCGGGGCGGCCGGCTACTGGTGGCTCACCCAGTCGACACGGGTCGGCGAGCTGTCGGCCATCATGCCGTTCCGCTACTCGCGCCTGCTCTTCGCCATGGTCATCGGGATCACCGTCTTCGCCGAAACCCCGGACGCCTGGACCATCTGCGGCAGCGCCCTGATCGTGGCCTCGGGCATCTACAGCCTCCTGCGCGAGCGGGCCCGCGCCCGAGCCGCGAGGGAGAGCCTTTCCCCCGCGTCCGCCCCGCGCTAGGGGTCGCGCGACCTCAAGCCAAGGAGCCCTCCATGAGCACGATCATCGACATCCACGCGCGCGAGATCCTCGACAGCCGCGGCAACCCGACCGTGGAGGTGGACGTGATCCTCGAGGACGGGACGCTGGGCCGCGCCGCCGTGCCCTCGGGTGCCTCGACCGGCGCGCACGAGGCGGTGGAGAAGCGGGACGGCGACAAGGGCCGCTACAAGGGCAAGGGCGTCCTCGAGGCCGTGGCCGCCGTGAACGGCGAGATCGCCGAGGCCGTGGTCGGCATGGACGCGACCGAGCAGGCCGGCATCGACGCCCTGATGATCGAGCTCGACGGGACGCCGAACAAGGGCCGGCTGGGCGCCAACGCGATCCTTGGGGTGAGCCTCGCGGCGGCCAAGGCGGCGGCGGACTTCACCTCGCAGCCGCTCTACCGCTACGTGGGCGGGACGGCGGCTCGGGTGCTGCCCGTGCCGATGATGAACATCATCAACGGTGGGCAGCACGCGGACAACCCCATCGACATCCAGGAGTTCATGATCCTGCCGGTTGCGGCGGACAACATCCGCGAGGCCGTCCGCATGGGCTCGGAGGTGTTCCATACGCTCAAGAAGGAGCTGCATGACGCCGGGTTGGCGACGGGCGTGGGCGACGAGGGCGGCTTCGCACCGGCCCTGCGCTCGGCTCGCGAGGCGCTGGACGTGATCCTGCGCTCCATCGAGAAGGCGGGCTACGCGCCCGGCGAGGACATCTTCCTCGGGCTCGATTGCGCGGCGACCGAGTACTACAAGGGCGGCAAGTATGAGATGGAGGGCGAGGGCAAGTCGCTCTCCTCCGAGGAGAACGTGCGCTTCCTCGAGGGACTCGTGGCCGACTACCCGTTGATCTCCATCGAGGACGGGATGGGCGAGGACGACTGGGAGGGTTGGGCGATGCTCACCCAGGCGCTCGGCAGCAAGGTCCAGCTCGTGGGCGACGACCTCTTCGTGACGAACCCGGACCGGCTGCGGGACGGGATCTCGCGCGGGGTCGCGAACTCGCTCCTCGTGAAGGTGAACCAGATCGGCACGCTGAGCGAGACGCTGCGCGCCGTCGATATGGCGCACCGGGCGCGCTACACCTGCGTGATGTCGCACCGTTCGGGCGAGACCGAGGACGCCACCATCGCCGACCTTGCCGTGGCCACCAACTGCGGCCAGATCAAGACGGGCTCGCTGTCGCGGTCGGATCGGCTGGCCAAGTACAACCAGCTCATCCGCATCGAGGAGATGCTGGGCGACACGGCGGAATACGCGGGCCGTTCGATCCTGCGCTGATGCTGCCGGTCGGGCCCGAGGCGCTGATCCTCGTGGCCCTGGTGGCCTTCGGCGCCTCCCTGCTGGGGGGCGTCGCGGGCTACGGGACGGGGCTGATCCTGCCGCCGATCCTCGTCCCCCTGATCGGGGCCGAGGCGGTGGTGCCGGTGATCGGGCTCTCGTCCCTCTTCACGAACGCCGGGAGGGTGCTGGCCTACCGGCCTTGGCTGGACCGGGGGACGGCCCTGCGGATCGGGCTGGCGGCGCTGCCGGGGACGGTGCTGGGGGCCTGGGGCTTCTCGGCGCTGGGCGGGCGCGGGGCGGCCCTGGTGATCGGATCGACGCTCGTGGTGCTCGTGCCGCTCCGGCGCTGGGCCCGGCGGGTGGATTGGCGGCTCGGCCCGACCGGCATGGCGGCGGCCGGCGCGGGCTACGGCGCCGTGGTGGGCGGGACCTCCGGGTCGGGGGTGATCCTCCTCACCATCCTCCTGGCAACGGGGCTGAGCGGGCCGGCGGTGATCGCCACGGACGCGGCCATCTCCATCGGGCTCGCCACGGTCAAGACGCTCACCTTCGCGGCCGCCGGCGCCCTGAGTCCCGGGTTGATCCTGCTCGCCCTGGCCATCGGCGGTGCGGGCTTCCCCGGCGGCTTCGTGGCGAAGCGGCTCGCGCTGCGGATGGGCGACGGGGCGCAGACGGCGATCCTCGATGGGGCGGTGTCGGTGGGAGGGTTGCTCCTCGTCTGGCAGGCGCTGAGGTGAGCGGCGTGGCGCCGGCCGCTGGCTGGGCTATGCTGGGGGCACGACCCCGAGGCCGGCAGGATCGAGGCCCGCATGACCGTTCACCCGCAGCGACTGAGGCTCCACAGCCGGGCGGAGTTCCTGCGCCGCGTCCTGCGCTTCACGCTCTTCGGGGTCGCCTTCCTCGCGGTGTCGCTCGGGATCGGGGTGCTGGGCTACCACCGCCTGGCCGGGCTGGGCTGGATCGACAGCCTGTTCAACGCCGCCATGATCCTGACCGGCATGGGGCCGGCGAACGCGATGCCGAGCGACCAGGCCAAGCTCTTCGCGAGCGCCTATGCGATCTTCGGCGGCGCGGTCTATCCGGCGGTGACGGCGATCATCCTCTACCCGCTGTTGCACCGCATGATGGTCGTGCTGCACATCCAGGCTGCGCAGAGCGGGGAGGACGGGCCGTGACCGAGGCGGAGCGGATCATCGAGGCGCTGGCACTCCGGCTCCACCCGGAGGGAGGCTGGTTTCGGCAGACCTGGGTGGCCGAGGCCGGTCCGGGCGAGAGGCCGGCGGGGACCTGCATCCTGTTTCTGCTGAAGCGAGGCGAGAGGAGCCACTGGCACCGGGTGGATTCAGTGGAGATCTGGCACTTCCACGCGGGCGCGCCGCTGGTGCTGTCGCTGGCCGAGAGCGACCAGGGACCGGCTTCGGCGCGGGTCCTGGGGCCGGACGTGCTGGCTGGGCAGTCGCCCGAGGTCGTCGTGCCGAAGGACTGGTGGCAGGCGGCGCGGACCACGGGGGACTGGACGCTCGTGGGCTGCACGGTCTCGCCGGGGTTCCGGTTCGAGGGCTTCACCCTCGCTCCGGCGGGCTTCGACATCCCGGGGGCGGCATGACGTCGGACCGGGAGGTGGATGCGCGGGGGCTGATCTGCCCCCTTCCCGTCCTGCGGGCGCGGAAGGTGCTGCTGGGAATGCAGCCGGGCGAGGTGCTGCGGGTGCTTGCCACCGACCCAATGGCGGCGATTGACCTGCCCCACTTCTGCGTCGAAGCCGGTCACGAGCATCTGGGGCAGGCCGTGGAGGACGGGGCGCAGGTTCATCTGATCCGGCGCGGGGTCCCGAAGGAGTGAGGGCCCCGCCTTTCGGTCGGGGCCCCCTTCGGGAACTAGCGCGACCACCAGCCGCGACGGCGCGGGCGGTCGGATTGGGGTTCAGCCTCTGGAGTCTCGGCCTCGGGTTGCGGAGCCTCGGGAGCTTCCGGCTCGGTCGCCGAATCCGTCGCCGGCGCGTTGGCGGCCGGCTCTGGTGCAGGCTCGAAGAGCCGCTCGGCCTCGTCTCGGGCCTCCTCGGCCGTCGCGGGCGCATCGCCCGGCGGGAAGGGCACGTCGATGGCCGGCTCGTCATCGAGCGCCAAGGCAGCCTCGACCTCGTCGTCCGGGTTCGCGGGCACCGGCAGGGCCACCTCGGCCTCTCCCGCCACGGCGGCGCCGGAGCGCGAGCGGCGCGGGCGCTTGGCGGGCTTGGGCTGCTCCTCGGAAGCAGGAGCAACGGCCTCGCCTTCGGGAGCGGTGGCTCCCGCGGGCACGGCGTCGGCCTTGCGGGCCCGGCTGCGGCGCTTGGGCGCGGGAGCGGTCTCCTCGGCAGGCGCTTCCTCCGGCGCTGGCTCGGCGGCCTTGCGGCTGCGAGTCCGGCGACGGGGCGCGGGGGCCTCCTCGGCGGCAGGCGCAGCCTCGACGGCAGGCGCAGCCCCGGCGATCGGAGCTTCCTCGACCGGGGCCGCGACCTCGGCCACGGGCTCCGCCGCAACGTCAGGAGTGACGTCGGGAACGGCAGCCTCGGCGATCTCAGCGACGTCGGGCGCGTCCTCGTCCTCGCCTTCGTCCCCTTCGTCATCACCTTCCGCGAGAACGGCCTCGCCGGACACGCCCTCGCCCCGCTCGCCGTTGCGGCGACGACGGCGCCGACGGCGCTTCTTGCGCGGACGGTCATCCTCGGCGCCGGCGGGCGCGGCCTCGGCGGTCTCGGGCCATTCGGCGATGGTCTCCTCCGCGTCGTCCTCGACGATGACATCGTCCTCGACGACCTCGTCGAGTTCGGGCATCAGCTCGGCGCTGCCGGCCATGACGATCGCCTTGGTGTCGGGCACGGCGCGGGTCGCGGTCTTGAACTTCTCAAGGGCGAAGTCGGGCGAAATCAGGCGGGTATCGGCCTCGACCCGGATCGCCATCGAGTAGCGCTGCTCGATGCCGGCGATGTGCTCGCGCTTGTGGTTCATCAGGTAGTTGGCGATGCCCACGGGGACGCGGATCAGGACCTCCTTGGTCCGGCCTCGCACGCCCTCCTCGTCGAGCTGGCGGAGGATCATCAGCGCGACGCTGTCGTCCGAGCGCAGGTGGCCGGTGCCGTGGCAGTGCGGGCAGGGCTGAGTCGTGGATTCGAGCATCCCCGGACGCAGGCGCTGGCGCGACATCTCCAGAAGGCCGAAGCCCGAGATGCGGCCCACCTGGATGCGGGCGCGGTCGGTCTTGAGCTTGTCCTTGAAGCGCTTCTCGACGGCGGCATTGTTCTTCCGCTCCTCCATGTCGATGAAGTCGATCACGATCAGGCCCGCGAGGTCGCGCAGGCGAAGCTGGCGCGCCACCTCGTCGGCGGCCTCGAGGTTCGTCTTGAGCGCCGTCTGCTCGATGGAGCCTTCCTTCGTGGCCCGGCCCGAGTTCACGTCGATGGCGACCAGCGCCTCGGTGACGCCGATCACGATGTAGCCGCCCGAGGGAAGCTGCACGACCGGGTTGAACATCGAGGCGAGGTAGGTCTCCACGCCGTAGCGGGCGAAGAGCGGCAGGGGCTCGTGGTGGTGGGCCACGTTCTGCACGTGGGCCGGCATGATCATCTTCATGAAGTCGCGGGCGTTCCGATACCCCTCCGGCCCCTCGACGACGACCTCGTCGATGTCCTTGGAGTAGAGATCGCGGATCGACCGCTTGATGATGTCGCCTTCCTCGTAGATCTTGGCGGGCGCGATCGACTTCAGCGTCAGCTCGCGGATCTGCTCCCAGAGGCGCTGGAGGTATTCGTAGTCACGCTTGATCTCGGGCTTGGTGCGCTGCGAGCCGGCCGTGCGGATGATGAGACCCGCGCCCTCCGGCACGTCAAGTTCGCTCGCGATCTCCTTGAGCTTCTTGCGATCCGCGGCATTGGTGATCTTGCGGGAGATGCCGCCGCCGCGCGCGGTGTTGGGCATCAGGACGCAGTAGCGGCCGGCGAGCGAGAGGTAGGTCGTGAGCGCCGCGCCCTTGTTGCCGCGCTCTTCCTTGACGACCTGGACCAGCATGATCTGCCGGACCTTGACGACCTCCTGGATCTTGTAGCGGCGGGCGCGCTGCGGCTTCTGGCGCGGGCGGAGGTCGAGGTGGTCCTCCTCCTCGGCCACGGTCTCGATGGTCTCATCCTTCTCGACGACCTCGACGCCATCGTCGGAGGAGTCCTCGGCCTCCTCGGCCGCGGCTTCGCCGGCGCGGTCCTCAGGGGCGGGCGTCTCGACCGGTGTCTCGGACACCGTCGCCATCGGCGAGAGGCCCTCGTCCTCGCCTCGGGAGTCCTCGTCGCCCTCGCCCAGGTCGATGGTCTCCATGCCGGCGGGGTCCTGGCCAGGCTCGCGGGTGGCGACGGCGTCGCCCTCCTCGCGGCTGAGCGCCCGGGCGCGGCTGCGCACCCGGCCGCGACGGCCATGGCGACGCTCACCGCCCCGATCCTCGGAACGGGACTCCTCGACCTCCTCGGCGGCGTCCTCCTCGTCACCCTGCTCGGCCAGGGCCCGCTCCTCGGCAAGGAGGGCCTGACGGTCGGCGACGGGGATCTGGTAGTAGTCGGGATGGATTTCCGCGAAGGCGAGGAAGCCGTGGCGGTTGCCGCCGTAATCCACGAAGGCGGCCTGGAGCGAGGGCTCTACCCGCGTGACCTTGGCGAGGTAGATGTTGCCGGCAAGCTGGCGCTTCGAGGCCGACTCGAAGTCGAAGTCCTCAACCCGGTTGCCGTCCACCACCACGACCCGGGTCTCCTCCGGGTGGGTGGCGTCGATGAGCATTTTCTTGGCCATGTGATCCTGCACGCGCGACCGGCGGCGCCCCCTGGAGGGTGCGCGACGGCCGGGCGTGTCCAATGATGGCGATGGCGCGCGCGGACACGGGAGCCTGATCCCTCGGGATCGGTCCTGGCCCCAGTTCATCGAGCGCGAGCAGCATCGCGGGTTCTTCTCCGACGCCGCGGGGACCGCGACGCCCGTTCACGACCCCTTGGCGCCGACACTGGCGACGCGGCCGGGGGTTCCATCGAGCCCCGAGGGGCCCTGTCCAGTCCGTGCCGCCCGAGGCCACGAAGGACCGATTGCCAGGAGGACGGAAATTCATCGGCGGGACGCGACGACGCGCGCACCCGTTCCCCCCTACATAGCGAAGGGGGGGCCTGTTGCACAATGGTCAATCGGGAGACGATCAGAGGTAGTCCGATCGGGTCAGGTTGTACTTGGCCATCTTCTCGTTGAGGGTGCGGCGCGGCAGGCAGAGCTCCTCCATCACCGCGACGATGGAGCCCTTGTGGCGGCGCATCGTGTTGTCGATCAGCATCCGCTCGAAGGCTTCCACGAACTCCTTGAGGGGCTTGCCCTCGGTCGTCATGGCGGGCCGCGCCGTGTCCTCGGTGTCGGTCATCAGGAGCGAGGCGATGGTCCCGGTCCCCCGCCGGTTCTGGAGAACCGCGCGCTCGGCCACGTTGATGAGCTGGCGGACGTTGCCGGGCCAGGGCGCCTGGAGGAGCTGCGCGGCCTCCTGCGCGCTCACCTCGGGCGAGTCGCAGCCGTATTCCTCGGCGAACTGCTCGGAGAGCCGGGTGAAGAGCGTCAGGATGTCCTCGCCACGCTGGCGAAGGGGCGGGACGGTGATCCGCAGCGCGGCCAGGCGGTAGAAGAGATCGGGCCGCAGCACCGATTCGCAGGACTTCCCCTCCTCCTGAAGGTTGCAGATCGCGATGATCCGCGTCTCGGCCGGGGTCCCCTGCTCGTTGATCGCGGTCAGGAGGCGGGCCTGCATGGTGGCGGAGAGCGCCTCGACGTCCTCGAGGACCAGCGTTCCGCCGCGTGCTTCCTCCATCGCCGGGAGGGGCTCGTCCTGCAGCGGCGGACCGAAGAGGCGGCGGCCCAGGGTCTCGTCGTCGAAGGCGCTGCAGCTCAGCAGCACGAACTTGCGGGAGGCGCGTGCGCTGACGGCGTGGAGCGCGTGGGCGACCAGGGTCTTGCCGGTGCCGGTCTCGCCCTCGATCAGGATGTGGCCCTCGGCCTGGCCGAGGTCGAGGATGTCCTCGCGCAGACGCTCCATCGCCGGGGAGGCGCCGATGAGCTTCCTCATCAGCGCGTCCTTGTCCGACAGCTCGCGCCGCAGCGCGCGGGAGTCGAGCGCGAGGCGCCGGGCCTGCGTCGCCTTCTTGGCCAGCTCGGTCATGCGGTCGGGGTTGAAGGGCTTCTCCAGGAAGTCGAAGGCGCCGACGCGCATCGCCTCGACCGCCATGGGCACGTCGCCGTGGCCGGTGATCATGATGACGGGGAGCGTGGAGTCGATGCTCTTGATCTTGCGGAGCAGTTGCATCCCGTCCATGCCGGGCATACGCACGTCGCTGACGACGATGCCGGGAAAGTCCGGGCTGATGGTCTTGAGCGCCTCCTCGGCGGAGCCGTAGGTCTCGGTGTCGAAGCCGGAGAGCGCCAGCCACTGGCTGATCGATTGGCGCATGTCCTTCTCGTCGTCGACGACGGCGATCTTCATGGTCTTGGACATCGTCGGTCCTTCCTCATTCGGCGGCGGCTGCGGGGGCATCGAGCGCGGGGAGGACGACCTCGAACACCGCGCCACCATCGGCTCCGTTGCGCGCGGTGAGCCGCCCGCCCAGGTCGTTCACGATGCCGGAGGATATGGCGAGCCCGAGGCCCACCCCTTCTCCGGGCTGCTTGGTCGTATAGAAAGGCTCGAACAGCGCGTCCAGATCTTCGATTCCAGGCCCATTGTCGCGAACCGTTAAACTAACCGTCTGCCCGGAGGCCAGGATTATGTCAACCGCAGGCTCCCTCGCCCCCCGCGTGGCGTCGAGCGCGTTGCGCAGGAGGTTGATGATGACCTGCTCCAGCCGCAGGCGGTCGCCCAGCACCAGGGCCGGGCGGTCGGGCACCGTCCGGGTGATCGCGACGCGGCGGGTCTTGAGCTGCGGCTCCATCATGGCGAGCGCGGTGGACACCGCGTCGCGCACGTCGAAGGGCTCGAAGGCCTCGGAGCCCTTGCGGGCGTAGGACTTGAGCTGCCGGGTGATCGTGCCCATCCGGTCGATCAGGTCGTCGATCCGCTGGAAGGAGGCCAGCGCCTCCTCCGGCCGCTTGCGCTGAATGAGGAGCCGCGCCCCGGCGAGGTAGGTCTTCATCGCGGCGAGCGGCTGGTTCAGCTCGTGGCTCACCGCGGCCGACATCTCGCCCAGCACGGCGAGCTTGGAGGACTGTGCCAGCGTCTGCTCGGCGACCTGGAGCGTCTTCTCCATCCGCTCCCGCTCGGCGATCTCGCGCTGGAGGCGGGCGTTGAGCTGCCGGAGCTCCGCGGACTCGCGTTGCGTGGTGACGAGGCGCGAGGCGGTCTTGCGCGAGGACATGAAGAACGCGAGGGCGAGGAGGATCGCGAAGCCCATGATCTCGAGCGCCAGGAAGCCGTTCACCTTCTCGCGGACGCTGGCATGGGCGGTGAAGCCCACAAGGTGCCAGCCCTGGAAGGGGATGCTCAGCTCGCGCCGCAGCACGGCCTCGCCGCTCACGTAGGCGTCGGGCTGGACCATGGCCAGGTCCTGGGTGACGCGCAGCGCCCGGTCCACCGACGACGGCACGGAGGTCGCCTCGAGCGCGGCCTCCTCGGCCATGCCGCGCCAGCGCGGCTCGGTGGCGAGGACGATCGTGCCGTTGCCATCGGTGACCATGACGGCATCCTGGGTGCCGGCCCAGCTCCGCTCGAGACGGGCGAGGTCTACCTCGACCGAGATGACGCCCAGGATCTCGCCGGCGTCCTCGACGTGGCGCGAGTAGAGGAAGGCGTATTCGCCCGTGGGGCGGCGAAGGGTCGTGAAGACGGTGCCGTCCGAGGCCACGGCGTCCTCGAAGTAGGGGTCCCGGCCGTGGACCTCGCCCAGGTGGCCGGGCTCGGTCGAGGCGACCACGCGACCGTCGCGGTCGTAGAGCATGAAGGACGAGGCGCCCATCTCCTCGACCAGCATCCGCAGGCGCAGGCCGGCCGCGTTGTTGTCGCCCGTCCGCAGCGCCTCGATCAGCTCGGGGTCGCGGACGAGGAGCTGGGGCACGATGGAGTTGCGCTGCAGCTCGGAGACGAGCTGGCCCACGTAGATCGTGTAGCGCACCTCGGCGCGGTTCTTGAGGGTTTCCGTGTAGCGCTGGGTCAGGACCTGGTTGGAGACCCAGATGATGGCGACCGCCGCGAGGCAGAAGAGCGCGAGCGCGATCCGTGGCCACCAGGAACGGCCCTGGCGCGGCATGGGAAGGTCACGGGCGGCATTCATGCCGCCCGACTTACGACGAAACGGCGCGAATCTCAAGGAATCCGCCTCAGGCGGCCACGACCTGGTCCACGAGGCCGCGGAAGAGGGTCAGCCCGTCGGTGCCGCCATGGGCCGGATCGACCGCCCGTTCCGGGTGCGGCATGAGGCCCAGGACGCGGCGGTTCTCAGAGAGGATGCCGGCGATGTCCTCCACCGAGCCGTTCACCGGGTCGCGGTAGGTGAAGGCCACGCGGTCCTCCCCGCGCAGGCGCCGGAGCGTCTCGTCGTCGGCGAAGTAGTTGCCGTCGTGGTGCGCCACGGGGAAGGTGACGGTCTCGCCCTTGTGGTAGCCCTCGGTGAAGGGGCTGTCCGTGGTCTCCACCCGCAGCGCGGCGGGGTGGCAGATGAACTTGAGCCCTGCGTTCCGCATGAGCGCCCCGGGGAGCAGCTCCATCTCGGTCAGCACCTGGAAGCCGTTGCAGACGCCCAGGACGTAGCCGCCCCGCCCGGCATGGGCCACGACGGCCGCCGCGATGGGCGAGCGCGCGGCAATGGCGCCGCAGCGGAGGTAGTCGCCGAAGGAGAAGCCGCCCGGCACCGCGACGAGGTCCGTCCCGCGCGGAAGCGCATCGTCCTTGTGCCAGGCCATCGTGACATCGGCCCCGCGTTGCGCAGCGCGACGGCAAGGTCGCGGTCGCAGTTGGACCCGGGAAAGACGACGACGGCGGCCTTCATGGCGGACTCCCCTCAAGCGGCGCGGCCCTTAAGGCGTCGGGCTGGCGCAACGTCAACCCCGGTGGCCCGGGGCGGCGTCGTTCAGGCGATTTCGATCCGATAGCTCTCGATCACGGTGTTCGCGAGGAGCTTCTCGCACATCTGGCGCACTTCGGCCTCGGCGGCGGAACGGTCCGCCAGGCCGAGGTCGAGCTCGATCACCTTGCCCTGCCGGACACCCTCCACCCCCTCGAATCCCAGGGATCCGAGAGCGCGGCGCACGGCCTCGCCCTGCGGATCGAGAACGCCGTTCTTGAGCATGACGGTGACGGTGGCCTTCATGGCGCCTCAGTTGATGAGCGTGGGCTTGGGACGGTGCGTGACGTTCGAGGGCAGGACGCCCAGCCGCCGCGCGACCTCGGTATAGGCCTCGGTCAGGGAGCCGAGGTCCTTGCGGAACACGTCCTTGTCGAGCTTGCGGCCCGTCTCGATATCCCAGAGGCGGCAGGAATCGGGGCTGATCTCGTCGGCGACGACGAGGCGCGGGAAGTCGCCGTCCCAGATGCGCCCGACCTCGATCTTAAAGTCCACGAGCTTGATGCCGACGCCGTGCATGACGCCCGACAGGAAGTCGTTCACCCGCAGCGCGAGCGCCACGATGTCGTCGAGATCCTGCTGCGCGGCCCAGCCGAAGGCGATGATGTATTCCTCGGGCACGAGCGGGTCGCCCAAGCGGTCGTCCTTGTAGCAGAACTCCACGATCGGCCGGGGAAGCTGCTGGCCTTCGGTCAGGCCGAGGCGCGTCGCCATGCTGCCGGCGGCGAAGTTGCGCACGATCACCTCGAGCGGGATGATCTCGACCTGGCGGACGAGCTGCTCGCGCATGTTGAGGCGACGGATGAAGTGCGTGGGCACGCCGATCTGGTTCAGGCCGGTCATGAAGAACTCGGACAGGCGGTTGTTGAGGACGCCCTTGCCCTCGAACACCTCCTTCTTGGCGCCGTTGCCGGCCGTCGCGTCGTCCTTGAAGTACTGGACCAGGGTCCCGGGCTCCGGGCCCTCGTACAGGATCTTGGCCTTGCCTTCGTAGATCTTCTTGCGGCGTGGTGCCATGGGGGCTCCTCGGGCGGGGGCGCCCGTGATCTGGGATTGGGGGCCTCTTACGGCAACCCCCCTTGCGGGCAAGCCACCCCGGGGCCATACGGGAAGCGAGACCGGCGGGCGCGACAGGATGCCCGCCCTTCAGCCAGGAGGAAAGGCCGGGGCCATGACGACCTTCGACGACCGCGAGCACGCCTTCGAGGCCAAGTTCGCCCACGACGCCGAGATGCAGTTCAAGGCCGAGGCGCGGCGCAACCGGCTTCTCGGCCTCTGGGCCGCGGGGCTCATGGGCAGGACGGGCGCCGAGGCCGAGGCCTATGCCCGCGAGGTCATCACCTCGGACTTCCAGGAGGCCGGCGAGGAGGACGTGTTCCGCAAGCTCCGCGCCGACCTGATCGGCAAGGCCGACGACGCCGACATCCGGGCCCAGATGCGCACGCTCATGGCCCAGGCCAAGTCGCAGATCATGGAGGAAGTGGGCAACTCCTGACGGGGGTCGCCCGGCGGGCCGACTTGCCCTATTCATCAGGCCCAGGCCCGTGCGCCGCGCGGGCGAGTTGAGTCACTAAAGGGCCGCGCCCCGACAGGGGTGGCGGCCGGTTCCCATTCGGAAGGCACCACCATGACCGACGCCCTGTCCCGCCTGCTCGAGACCCGCGACTGGCTTCTGACCGACGGCGCCACCGGGACGAACCTGTTCAACATGGGACTGACCGCCGGCGACGCGCCCGAGATGTGGAACCTCGACCACCCCGAGCGCATCCGCGCGCTCTACCAGGGCTGGGTGGACGCGGGGAGCGACATCTTCCTCACCAACACCTTCGGCGGCAACGCCTCGCGCCTGAAGCTGCACGGCGCCGAGGGGCGGGTGCGCGAGCTGAACCGGGCCGCGACCGAGATCGCGCGCGAGGTGGCCGACAAGGCGGGCCGCCCGGTGGTCGTGGCCGGCGACATGGGCCCCACGGGCGAGATCATGGCCCCCATGGGCACGCTCACCCACGAGGCGGCGGTGGAGATGTTCCACGAGCAGGCCGAGGCCCTGAAGGAGGGTGGCGCGGACGTGCTCTGGGTCGAGACGATCAGCGCCGCCGAGGAGTTCAAGGCGGCGGCCGAGGCCTTCCGGCTGGCCGGGATGCCCTGGTGCGGGACCATGAGCTTCGACACCGCCGGGCGGACCATGATGGGGATCACCTCGGCCGAGATGGTCAAGATGGTGGGCAAGCTGCCGCACCAGCCCTTGGCCTTCGGGGCCAACTGCGGTGTGGGCGCCTCGGACCTGCTGCGCACGGTGCTGGGCTTCGCGGCGGCAGGGCCGGAGCGGCCGATCATCGCCAAGGGCAACGCGGGCATCCCGCGCTACCACGAGGGGCACATCCACTACGACGGCACGCCCGAGCTGATGGCCGAATATGCCGTGCTCGCGCGGGACGCCGGGGCCACGATCATCGGCGGCTGCTGCGGCACCATGACCGACCACCTGCGCCGGATGCGCGAGGCGCTGGAGAGTCGCCCGCGCGGCGAGCGGCCGACGCTCGAGGTCATCGCGGAGAAGCTGGGCGGCTTCTCCTCGGCCGGCGACGGGACCGGCGCGGACGAGCCGGCGGCGCGGCGCGGGGGCCGGCGCGGGCGGGGCTGAGACCTTCCCGCAGCGAGTGAGAATCGGCCGGCAAATCCCGGCCGCCACTTATATTTTTGCCCTCCGATCCCCATATCTCCTTGGCAAGAGTCCAGGAGATGATGATGCAATTGGAAGGCAACCAGGTCCTTCGGAAGGGCCACACGCGGCGGCGCTATGGGAAGGTCGACGCGGACGTCACGACACGGCTGAGCGAGGACGGGACGGAGCTTCTGTTCGAGTCGAAGATCCCCGTGTCGCTGGGGCTGGTCGGACGTGTGCTTCGTGCTGCCGGTCGAGGCGCTGCCCGACCTCGTGAAGCTCGCCATCGAGCGGCGTCAGAACAGCGAGAGCTGAGGGTCCGGGTCCCTGGGGACCCGGAACAGGTCCATGCGGAGGGGCGGCAGGGGCGCGAAGCCGAGCCTCCGCTTCGCGAGGTCGAACCGCGCTGAGAGAAGCCGCGCCCATTCCCCCTGCCCCGTCATGCGCGTGCCCCATTCGGGGTCGTAGTCGCGGCCACCGTGAAGCTCCCTCACCCGGCCCATGACGCGGGCGGCGCGGTCGGGGAACCGTTCCCCCAGCCAGTCCCGAAAGAGTCCCGCCACCTCGCGCGGGAGGCGCAGGACGATCATGCTCGCCGCCCTGGCGCCCGCCTCGACCCCGGCGGCGAGGATCGATTCGAGTTCGTGGTCGGTGAGCGCCGGGACCACGGGCGAGACCTGGATGCGGACCGGGACCCCGGCTTCGGTGAGGCGCCGGATGGTGGCGAGGCGGCGAGCCGGGGGTGGCACGCGCGGCTCCATGGCGCGGGAGGTGGCCGGGTCGAGCGTCGTGACCGAGAGGCCGACATGGACAAGGCCCCGGGCCGCCAAGGGCGCGAGCAGGTCGAGGTCCCGCTCGATCAGCGTGCCCTTGGTGGTGATCGCGACGGGGTGGCCATGGTCCGACAGCACCTCGAGGAGGCCGCGCATGATCCGCCGGTCGCGCTCGATGGGCTGGTACGGGTCGGTGTTGGTGCCGATGGCGAGGACCTTGGGGACGTAGCCCCTCGCCCGAAGCTCCCTCGCGAGGGCAGCGGGCGCCTGCGGCTTGGCGATGAGCCGGGTCTCGAAGTCGAGGCCCGGGGACAGGCCGAGATAGGCGTGGGTCGGGCGGGCGAAGCAGTAGATGCAGCCGTGCTCGCAACCCCGATAAGGATTCAGCGACTGCTCGAAGGGCACGTCCGGCGAGTTGTTGGCCGTGATGACCTTCCGCGGACGTTCCTCCGACACCTCGGTGCGGAGGGGCGGCAGGATCTCGTCCCGGTCCCAGCCGTCATCGACGGCGACGCGGGCATAGGGCTCGAACCGGCCGGTCGCGTTCGAGGCGGCGGCACGGCCGGGGCGCCGGTCGGCGGGGACTGGGGACGGCTCCTCGGTCATGACGCGCATTGTTAGAACAAATGAAGAACGTGACAAGGTGAGTCGCACGCGGGGGCTTGCCCTTTGGTCGGTTGCGCGGCACTCGGTGTCGGTTTCCGCCGCGACCCCCTGGCGCCCCGGGCGCACATAGGCCGCAACCTTAGATCGAGGATCCCAAATGGCCGACGACGAGATCATCCTGAGCGAACTCGACGACGAGGAGCTCGTCGCGCAGATGTTCGACGACCTCTACGACGGTCTCAAGGAGGAGATCGAGGAGGCCACCCACATCCTTCTGGACCGTGGCTGGACCCCCTACGACGTGCTGACCAAGGCGCTGGTCGGCGGCATGAAGGTCGTCGGCGATGACTTCCGTGACGGCATCCTGTTCGTGCCCGAGGTGCTCCTGGCGGCCAACGCCATGAAGGCCGGGATGACGATCCTGAAGCCGCTGCTGGCCGAGACCGGCGCCCCGCGCGTGGGCAAGATGGTCATCGGCACCGTCAAGGGCGACATCCACGACATCGGCAAGAACCTCGTGTCGATGATGATGGAAGGCGCGGGCTTCGAGGTCGTGGACCTCGGCATCAACAACGCGGTCGAGAAGTACCTCGACGCGCTGGAGACCGAGAAGCCGGACATCCTCGGCATGTCGGCGCTGCTGACCACCACGATGCCCTACATGAAGGTCGTGATCGACACCCTGAAGGAGAAGGGCATCCGCGAGGACTACATCGTGCTCGTGGGTGGCGCTCCGCTGAACGAGGAGTTCGGCCGCGCGATCGGGGCGGACGCCTATTGCCGCGACGCCGCCGTGGCCGTGGAGACCGCGAAGGCCCAGGTGGCCCGCAGGCACAATGTCGGTGCCGGGGCGCGCTGAGGCGCCCTCGGACGAGGCGCTGAGGGACGCGGGCCTGACCGCCGAGGGGCGGGGTCGCGTCCTGCTCATCGCCTGCGGGGCGCTGGCGCGCGAGATCCTGGCGCTCAAGGTCGCGAACGGGTGGGAGCATCTGGACCTCCAGTGCCTCCCCGCGATCCTGCACAACACGCCGCAGAGGATCGTGCCGGCCGTCGAGGCGACGGTGGCGGAGGCGCGGGGGCGCTACGATTCCGTCTTCGTGGTCTATGGCGATTGCGGGACCGGGGGGCTGCTCCAGGCGGCCTGCGAGCGGCTGGGGGTCGAGATGGTCCCCGGGCCGCATTGCTACAGCTTCTACGAGGGGAACGAGGCCTTCGCCGCGCGGGAGGAGGCGACGGCCTTCTACCTGACGGACTTCCTGGTGCGGCAGTTCGATGCCTTCGTGTGGAAGCCGCTGGGCCTCGACCGGCACCCGGAATTGCGGGACCTCTACTTCGGCAACTACGAGACCCTGGTCTATCAGGCGCAGACCGACGATCCGGCGTTGACGGAGAAGGCACGGGCCTGCGCGGAGCGGCTGGGGCTTGCCTTCGAGCGGCGGTTCACGGGCTATGGAGACCTGGGCGGGGTCCTGGGGCGGTTGTAGCGAGGGACGGTTACGACTCGTTTGACGGCGGCTGGCCTGGCGTAGGGCGCGCTGCAGCGCGCCGCTCGGGCGGGCGGACAATGGTGCGCCGAAGCGCGCCCTATGACGTTTCGGCGGGAACGTTCCGGTCGGCCACGGCTCGATATTGCCGGACGCACTTCGGGCTGCGAGGACCCTGGCGGGGTCCCGAGGTCGGTTCTAGCAGGCAAAGGTTACGATTCGGTTAACGCGAGCAGAATTCTTCGCTCGGTTGGAATGGCGGGCTGAATCCAGCCCTACGACAGTCCGTGGCGTGCTCGGCGGACTCGGGGGTCGGGGCCCTACGCGGCCTCGCGCGCCGTCTCCTGGATGCGTTTGATCATCGACTTGAGGCCATTCGACCTCTGCGCGCTCAGGTGGCTGTCGAGGCCGAGGCGGGCGAACTCGGCGGGGGCGTTGACCTTCCCGACCTCCTCCAGGGGGACGCCGGTGTAGAGCGCCTTGAGGATCGCGATGAGGCCTCGGACGATGGAGGCGTCGCTGTCGCCCTGGAAGGCATACGTGCCGCCCGCGATCTCGGGGTGGATCCAGACCTGCGAGGCGCAGCCGGTGACCTTGGTCGCGGGGACCTTGAGGGCCTCGGGCATGGGCTCCATGGCCTTGCCGAGCGCGATGACCTCGCGGTAGCGGTCCTCCCAGTCGGGGAGGAACTCGAAGGTCTCGGCGATGTCCTCGAAGGCGGGGGTGGCCATTGGCGGGGCTCCGGTGGTGACGGCAGGTAGGTAAGGGCCGAGGGCGGCAAGGTCCAGAGGTTCGGGCGATGCCGAATGCCCTGGCCGGCCCGTGGCCGGGGCCGGGCCTTCGGCGCTGACGACAGCCCCCCGAGGGGTCGTCCAGGCGCGCCTCAGCCCTGCAAGCGCACCGTCACCACATTCTGTCCCTTGGCCGCGAGCGCCACCTTGCCCTCGCAGAGGCGGATCGCATCCTCGCCGAAGACCTCGCGGCGCCAGCCGGTCAGCGCGGGGAGGCTCCGCTCGCCCGCCGCGATGGCGTCGAGGTCGGCGGAGGAGGCGATGAGGCGCGCGGCGACGCCCTCGCTCTCGGACTTGGCCTTGAGGAGGACGCGAAGCAGGTCCGCGAGCGCCGGGTTGACCTGGAGCTGCTCACGGCCACCGTCCGGGCGAGGCAGGTCCTCGGGCCTGAGGGTCCCCGCGCGCTTGACGGCGGCGAGGATGCCCTCGGCGATGTCGCCGCGACGCCCTTCGCGCAACAGCAGCCGGGACTTCGACAGCTCGGCCTCGTTGGTGGGCCGGGTGGTGGCGAGCTCGACCAGGGCGTCGTCCTTGAAGACGCGCGAGCGGGGCACGTCCCTGCCCTGCGCGTATTCCTCGCGGAAGCGGGCGAGTTCGACCAGCGCGGCGAGCATCTTGTTGGAGCCGGGGCGGGCGCGAACCCTCTCCCAGGCGTCGGCGGGGGTCAGTGCGGTAGGTGGCGGGGTCCCTGGAGGACGGCCATCTCCTCGGTCACCCAGGATTCGCGGTCGGAGCGCTTCAGACGCTCGGAGAGGTAGACGTAGATGGCACGGAGATGCGTCACGTCCGCGAGCGCGTAGCGGAGCTGGGCGTCGCTGAGGGGGCGCTGCGACCAGTCGGTGAAGCGCGAGGACTTGTCCACCTCGGCCTTGCAGATCTTGCGGACCAGCGTCTCGTAGCTGACCTGGTCGCCGAAGCCGCAGACCATGCCCGCGACCTGCGTGTCGAAGAGCGGCGCGGGGATGATCCCGGCATCCACGTAGAAGATCTCGAGGTCCTGGCGCGCGGCGTGGAAGACCTTCACCACGTCGGGGTTCCGGAACAGCTCGTAGAGCGGCGCGAGGCTGAAGCCCTCTCCGGCGAGCGGGTCCACGATGGCGGCGGTCTCGTCCCCGTCGCCGGGATAGGCGATCTGGAGGAGGCAGAGCTTGGAGTAGTAGGTCCGCTCGCGCAGGAACTCGGTGTCCACGGTCACGAAGGGGTGCTGCGCGGCGCGGTCGCAGAAGTCGGCAAGCTGCTCGGTGGTCGTGATGATCTGCATGATTGACGCTTAGGTCATTGAGGCCGCGAAGGAAAGCGCGTCAGGGCAGCAGCACTGGAGTGCGGTCGCCGGCTGCGTAACGGCGCAACACCGCCGGGTAGAGGACGTGCTCCCGCCCGAGCACGCGGGCGGCGAGGGTGTCGGGCGTGTCGCCGGGGAGCACGAGGACGCGGGCCTGGCCGAGGATGGGGCCGTGGTCGAGCTCCTCGGTGACCTCGTGGACGGTGCAGCCATGCTCCCGGTCGCGGTTGGCCAGCGCGCGAGCGTGGGTGTGGAGGCCGGGATAGAGCGGCAGGAGCGAGGGGTGGATGTTGAGCATCCGACCCTTCCACGGGGCGACGAAGCCGGGCGTGAGGATTCGCATGAAGCCCGCGAGGCAGAGGATGTCGGGAGCGTAGGGGGCCAGCGCCGCCTGCAGGGCGGATTCGAAGGCGGTGCGGTCGCGGCCGTGGGGCCGGTGATCCACGACGGCGGTTTCGACGCCGAGGTCGCGCGCCTTGGCGAGGCCCCCGGCCGCGGGGTCGTTCGACAGGACCAGCACGGGCCGCGCCGGGTGGTCCCCGGTCATGGTGCGCAGCAGCTCCACCATGTTGGAGCCGCCGCCCGAGATCAGGATGGCGACCCGCTTGGGGTTCACGCGAGCTGGCCCGAGTAGCTGACCCCCTGCCCCGCCGTCACGGTGCCGAGGGGGACGACCGTCTCGCCGGCCTCGATGAGAAGGCGGGCCAGCGCCTCGGCCCGGTCGGCGGCGACGACGGCGACCATGCCGATGCCGGAGTTGAAGGTCTTGAGCATCTCCGCCTCCGCGATGCCGCCCGCCTGACGAAGCCAGGCGAAGACGGGGGGAAGCCGCCAGGACGAGAGGTCGATCCGGGCGCCAAGGCCTTCGGGGAGGACGCGGGGCAGGTTCTCGGTCAGGCCGCCGCCGGTGATGTGGGCGAGCGCATGGACGCCACCCGCGCGGATCGCCGCAAGGGCGGGCTTCACGTAGAGGCGCGTGGGGGCGAGGAGCTCTTCGCCCAGCGAGGCGCCACCCCAGGGAGCGGGTGAGTCCCACGACATCCCCGAGACCTCCTTGACGCGGCGCACGAGCGAGAAGCCGTTGGAGTGGACGCCGGCCGAGGTAAGGCCGAGGAGGACGTCGCCCTCCTCCACGCCACGGGGAAGGTCGGTCCCGCGCTCCATGGCGCCCACGGCGAAGCCCGCGAGGTCGAAGTCGCCGCCGTGGTACATCCCCGGCATCTCGGCCGTCTCGCCGCCGACGAGGGCGCAGCCGGAACGTTCGCAGCCCAGCGCGATGCCGGCGATGACGCGGGCGGCCTCCTCGACCTGGAGCTTGCCGGTCGCGAAGTAGTCGAGGAACAGGAGCGGCTCGGCCCCCTGGCAGACGAGGTCGTTGACGCACATGGCCACGAGGTCGATGCCGACCTCGTCGAGGTGGCCGGTCTCGATGGCGATGCGGAGCTTGGTGCCCACCCCGTCGGTCGCGGCGACGAGGATCGGGTCGGAGTAGCCAGCGGCCCGGAGGTCGAAGAGGGCGCCGAAGCCGCCGAGGCCCGCCATGGTGCCGGAGCGTTCGGTGCGTCGGGCGAAGGGCTTGATCCGCTCCACGAGCGCGTTGCCGGCGTCGATGTCCACGCCTGCCTGCGCATAGGTCAGCCCGTTGCCGCTCATGGTCCGCTCCCCATTGCCCGCGCCTCCGATAGCCGAGAGCGCGTCGCAGGACCAGAGCGGCTTGACGCCAGGGGCGGCGGGTGCGACGGGAAGGACCGGCGGGCCGGTAGCTCAATGGTTAGAGCCGAGCGCTCATAACGCTTTGGTTGGGGGTTCGAGTCCCTCCCGGCCTACCACGCCAACGAAATTTCCCTTGTGGGACATTTACTTAGCGTCTCCTTTGTCCAACTTCGGGCGAAGGGTGGACAACTTGCGCCCGGGATTTGCGTCTTGAAGCTTCGCAAGGCCGCTGTCGGCGAGTCGCGCCCGGTCGGCCTTCTTGGTGTAGGTGGCGCCCTCTTTGGGCGTGGCGTGAGCCAGGAAGGCCATGATTTCGCGCTCTCCCGCGCCGGCATTGGCCAGTCGAGTCGCACCAGCCTTGCGCAGCCCATGGAGCGAGCCAGGGACGCCTGCCTCGCGACGTCGGTCCTGCCACCAGTTGCCCAGCGTCTCGGGCTTGTAAGGCAGACCGCGCGCGCCATGCGTGAGGAAGAGCATGCGGTCGCGGGGCAGCTGCGCCAGTTCCTCGGCCAACTCGGGTAAGATCGGCAGGTCAGCCCCCTGCCCCGTCTTGCCGCGCCGGTAAGCGATCCGTGGCTCTGGTCCGCCCCAGCCCGTCACGTCCTGCCAGCCCGCGCGGCAGAGGTCCTGCCGCGCCATGCCGGTGTTGAGAGCGAGGAGGAGGCAGAGCCGCGCCTGAGTGCCGGGTCCGTGCACGTCGAGGAACCGCAGGATCTCGGCGTCGGTCCAGGTGTGATACCCGTCCGGGTTCTGTTTGCGCCGCTCGGCATGGCGGGCCGGGTTCGCGGTGATCCCCATCTCGTGCTTGATGGCGAAGTTGAAGAGGATCGACAGGTTCTTCTTGACCCGGTTCGCCGCCGCAGGACCTTCCTTCTTGCTCATGAGGGCTTCGACATGGCGAACGCCGAAGCGCGCGAAGGGAAGGTCGCCGATCTCGCGGCGGATCCAATCCAGCTCGTGGCGGAATACCCGGCGGGCCTGCTCGGAGAGGTCCTTGAACCGGCCGCTGGCCAAGTAGAACTCGATGAGCCAGCCGAAGGTGCCGAGCGCCGCCTTGGAACGTATCGGGGTCTTGGCACCAGTGACAGCGGCCTCATAGGCCGCGCGGAACTCGGCCGACGCATAGGAGCCGGGGAGGTAGGTGTCGAAGCCCTTGCGCCGGAACCGGAAGCGCACCCGGCCGTGACGGTCGGTGACGCGTGACACACCCGGGAACGGGTTGTGCTTGCGCTTCACTTAAGCAGCCGGTCGCAGGGGTTCGGGGAGGCGTCGAGGTCGATGTCGGCCTCCCCGAATACGATGATGTGCCGACCGGTCCTCGGGTCCGCCTCGACGCGGCCAGTTACGCCAGCGGCGCGCATGGCCTTGAGGTAGCGGGTGAGGTCGGACTGCTTGAGGAGTGCGGGGCGGGTGGCCATGGACGAGCCTCAAAGTCCGGGATGATTGAGCAGGGCTTGGGCTTTCATCGCCCACTCCCGACACAGTTTGCCAACGTTGAAAGCGATAATGCGGCGGTCACAGGAGATGGTCTTAGGGGTGGAATGTGGGGTCAGCGCGAGGTTGAGCTGCTCCCACTTGTTGATTTCGGACTGGTGTTCGGGCCGCCGATCCGGTCCTTTGTTGAACTCGGTGATCACCGTGTACGAGAGCAAGGTCTTCAGATTCACGTCGTAGTCGTCAGAAGGAACGAGCACGTCGATGAATTGCTCGGACAGGAAGCGGGCGCGAGACGGGTCAAAGAGCCAGGCCCACTCGTTCATGAGCCCCGCCAAGAGGAGGCCGCGCCCGGTGTAGACGATGCGCCCGCCTTCCTTGCGCCAGCCGGTGCGCAGAAGCTCGCGAGACCGCCAGGTGTTGAGGTCGGTCTGTGCTGCTCCGATCGCCTCGGCGACCACCGGCTGGAGGTAGGTGTACTTGTCCATGGTGGCGACGAACGCCTCGATGGCTTCACGCTGGGTCGTCATGGTGTCCCTCTTATTTACCTGCATATTCATACGCAGATTCAGACAGACGCGCAAGAGAATATTCGAGTGAATACCAAAGACGACACTTGTGCTGACCTCAGCCCTCCTTGAACAGGCAGCGCGGCAGCTGGTCGAAATTGCGGCCCGCGATGGCGGCGCACTCCAGGGTGAGCGCATCGTCCAAGCCCCAGCAGCCGTCGCCCGAGCCAATCACGACTTTGATGGCGAGGTCGCGCATGTCGGTCGGGGTTGCGGTCGCGATGGCGTCCTCAAGCGGGTGCCGCAGGTCTTTGTCGAGGGCGTCGCCCTCCTCGTCGCTGAGGCCCGGGGCACAGCACCGCTCCATGGCGGCTTCCCACTCGCGGAAGAGCCGCTGGATGGGCGTCTCGGACAACGCCGCGCGCCGCCGCGCCTCATCGTTGCGGAAGGCGATGACGAGGCCCTTCACGTCGCCCCGCACCAGCCAGTCGATGGAGACGTCCGAGGCAATCATCCAGTCGAGCACCTCCTCGCTTTGAAGCGGGTCCTCGCCCGGCGTCAGGGCAGGGGGCGTGAGGTCGAACCACCGACAGACGGCTGCGATGCGCCCCTCCACCGTGGAGAGGTCGGGGTCGCCGACCACGTCGAAGAGGGGCATGGCCACCGCTGCGGTGGCGACGGGAATGGCGGTCAACATGGCAGCACCTTTCAGCAGGGCGCGGCGGGTCGTGGGCTGGAAACCAGCCCCTTGAGATGTTACGTTCATGGAAGAACCTTTCTCTCCCGTTGGGTTCACGAAGGCCGTTGGGAGCCCACCTCCCGGCGGCCTTCACTCGTTGTGCAGAGCTGCTTCGGCTTTGTAGGCTTGCTCAAGCCTGTAGATGATCTCGCGGTTCAGGCTGCGGCCGTTCTTCTCGGCAAACTCCCTTACCTTCTGCTTAAGGGCCTCCGACATCCGTAGGCCGAACGGTGCGCGCTCCTGGTCCATGGTCTCCTCTCATGACTACCACTGGTAACTAACTACCATTGGTAGTCATTGCACACAAGAGGAAAATGGCTACCAAGTGAAGCCATGAGCGACGATAGCCAAGCCCCTCGCATCGCACCCTTCGGCCTCAGGATGCCGCCGGACCTCAAGGACCGTGTTGCTCGCGCAGCCGAGGCCAACAGCAGGTCGATGAACGCTGAGATCGTGGCAGCATTGCTGGAGAAATATCCGCCACCTCCCGAGCACGGCTTCTGGTTCGTGCTCATGACAGATGAACTTGGGATCGACCCTAATCATGTGACGGTTGCTGACTTGGAGAGGATCAAAGCCTGGCTGGAGCGTGAGCTTAAGACCGTCCCGATCTATGCTAATCCGGCTACCAGCGAGCCCGAGAAGGACTAGCCGTCTCGCGCTGAGCGATGGAGATGTTCCTGAACCACCTCTATAGGGTCGAGACCGTCTACGCGCGTAGACAAAGGGGCCGGAGCATCCGCCCCGACCCCTCCCTGAGTCCCCACTCATATCATGGGCCGGAGCGTCCGCTCCGACCTCATCGACGCACGGCCCGCCATCCTATGAGCGGCCTACGTCGTGCCGGGGTTTACCCACTCGCCGGCTAACGGAGATGCTTCGGGCTAGGAGGCAACCCAGTGAACTGGCCCCCATTTTGACCGGACACCTGGGCATGACCATGGAGGCTTAGGGACAGCCCTAAGCACGTGCTTATGTCTGACGTTGAGATCATCACCGACGGTGGCCGTCGCCGTCGCTGGAGTGGCGCCGAGAAGCTGCGGATCGTCGAAGAGACCCTAGACGAGCGATCCAGCATCTCGGTGGTGGCGCGCCGCAATGGCGTGGCTCCGAACCTGCTCTATCGTTGGCGACGCCTGATGCTGGAGGGGGGAGCTGTCGCCGTGTCCAACGATGACGAGGTCACCAGCAACCGAGCCGTCCGTCAGCTCGAGGAGCGCATCCGCGAACTCGAGCGCCAGCTCGGCCGCAAGACCCTGGAAGTCGAGATCCTGAAGGAGGCCCTGGACAAGGCGCGCCCAAAAAAACCGATGTGGCTTGCGCAATCGCCTGTGAAGGACGGTGGCCGATGAAGACCGTCGCGGAGGTGCTCGGGGTATCCCGCTCGAACCTTCATGACCGGCTGAAGGGGACGACCAAGCCGCGTCGGCGCTACCACAAGGCGCAGGACGCAGCGCTGCTGCCGCTGATCACGGCCCTCGTCACAGCCCGGCCGACCTATGGCTACCGCCGGATCACGGCGGTGCTGAACCGGCAGCTCCGGTCCGACGGACTGGCCCCGGTGAACCACAAGCGCGTTTACCGCATCATGCAGTCGCACAGCCTTCTCCTGGCCCGGCACTACACCGAGCGGCCGGACCTCGCTCACGACGGCAAGGTCATCGTCATGCGCTCCAACCTGCGCTGGTGCAGCGACGGCTTCGAGTTCACCTGCTGGAACGGTGAGGTCGTCCGAGGCGCCTTCATCATCGATGCGCATGACCGGGAGATCATCGCCTGGTGCGCCGTGGCGAACGCCGGCATCGGCGGCTCGGATATCCGCGACATGATGCTGGAAGCGGTGGAGAAGCGCTTTGGCGCCCATCGGGCACCCCAGCCCGTGGAGATGCTCAGCGACAACGGCTCGTGCTACACCGCCAAGGACACCCGCATCTTCGCCCGCCAGCTCGGGCTGAAGCCCTGCTTCACGCCCGTGAAGAGCCCCCAAAGCAATGGCATCTCCGAGGCCTTCGTCCGCACCCTGAAGCGCGACTACGTCCAGGTCACGCCCTTGCCGGACGCTGCCGCTGTCCTCGGATTGCTCCCAAGCTGGTTCGAGGACTACAACGCCCACCACCCGCACTCCGGGCTGAAAATGCGCTCGCCTCGCGAGTTCATCGCCGCCCAAACCGCAACCGCCTGAGTGTTCGGTCAAACGGGGGCCAGATCAGTGACGTCGTCGACGACGTTGAGGACGCGGAAGCGCCGGCCATCCGCGAACTGGTCATGGACGAAGTCCACCGACCAGCGGGCGTTCGGTACGGCTAGGGTGAGGAGCGGCGCTCGCGTCCCTGTGGCCCGTTTCCGGCCCCTCCGCTTCCGAACTGAAAGGCCCTCCTCGCGGTAGAGTCTCTGCGTGCGCTTGCGGTTGACCACGTAGCCCTCTCGCCGAAGGCGCACATGCAGACGACGGTGGCCGAACCGGCGTCGTTCGGCGGCCAAGGCCCGCAGCCGCTCGCACAACTCCGCGTCGGCTGGTCTGCGGCTTTGGTAACGAACCGTCGACCGATCAGCCCCCGTGATAGAACACGCCCGCCGCTGGCTCATCTCATGGACCTTCACGAGATGAGCCACGGCCTCGCGCCTGGCGTCACCACTTTCGCGACAGCAAATCCTTCAGGCCCGCGTTGTCGAGCATGGCGTCGGCCAGCAGCCGCTTGAGCTTGGCGTTCTCGTCCTCAAGCGCCTTCAGCCGCTTGGCCTCGGAGACCTCCATGCCCCCGAACTTGGCCTTCCAGGCGTAGAAGGTGGCGCTGCTGATGCCGTGCCGGCGGCACACCTCGGCCGTCGCGCTCCCGCCGACGCAGTGCGTCGGCCCTGCTCGCGCAGGATCCCGATGATCGTAAGCGTCCGGCCTGACCGCTAGGGCCGCCAGGACCAGGGCAGCAGCTCTTCGACCCTGGTGATCTTGTGGTCGGGCAGGCGCGCCAGGGTGTCGGCGAGCCAGGCCTGTGGGTCGACGTTGTTGAGCTTGGCCGTCTCGATCAGGGTATAGGCGATGGCCGCGGACTTCCCGCCCGCCTCCGAGCCGACGAAGAGGTAGTTTTTCCGGCCGAGAGCAATGGCGCGCATCCCCCGCTCGGCCGCGTTGTTGTCGATCTCGAGGATGCCGTGCTCGAGGTAAGGCCTGAGCCGCATCATCCGGACCAGCGCATAGCGGATCGCCGTGGCGAGCGGGCTCTTGCCGGAGATGGCGGGAAGCTGCGCGGCCAGCCAGGTCTCCAGGTCTTCGAAGATCGGCCGTGCCCTGGCCTGCCGGATCGCGATGCGCCGGTCGGGCGGCGAGCCCCGGGCCTCCGCCTCGACAGCATAGAGCTGAGCGATGCGCCTGATCGCCTCCTCGGCGATCGGCGAGCCTTGCGCCCGATGCACGTCGACGAACTTGCGCCGGACATGGGCCAGGCAGGCGGCCTCGCGGATGGCGCCGGCGCGGTAGAGGTCCTCAAAGCCGGCGTAGCCATCCGCATGCATCCAGCCCGCATAGCCCGAGAGGTGATCCCTTGGGTGCTGGCCCTTGCGGTCGATCGAGAAGCGATACCACGAAGCAGGTGGGGCCTCGCCGCCCCAGGGGCGCTCGTCGCGACCATAGATCCAGAGCCGCGCGGTCTGCGTCTTGCCGGTGCCGGGGGCGAGCATCGCCACCGGCGTGTCGTCCGCGAAGATCGCCTTGCCCGCCCGCACGTGCCGGCCGATCGCCTCGGCCAAGGGCTCAAGAAGGGCCGTGGACTTGCCGACCCAGTCCGCCAGCGTGGAGCGGTCGAGGTCGAGGCCGTCGCGATCGAAGATCTGGCTCTGCCGGTAGAGCGGCAGATGGTCGGCATACTTGCTGACCAGCACATGCGCGAGTAGCCCGGGGCCAGGACGTCCCCGCTCGATCGGGCGCGACGGCAGCGGCGCCTGGGTGAAGCGCTCGCAGCCCGAGCAGGCCAGCCGGGGACGGACAATGCGGTTCACGATGAAGCGGCCGGGCACATACTCCAGCTCCTCGGTCACATCCTCGCCGAGGCGACGCAGGGTGCCACCACAGCCGGCGCAGCAGTCGCCCGCCGGCGTGAGCTCGACCTCCTGGCGCGGGATGTGCTCCGGGATCGGGCGGCGCGTGGGCTTGTCCTTCTCTTCCACATCCGGGAGCCGCAGCCTGGCCGCCATCGCCGCTGAGGCGATCTCGCTGGTCTCCAGGGCAAGCTGCAATTGCTCGGCCGTCTCCGACGAGGCGCCGAACCGGTGGGCGCGGTGGCCGGCGAGCTGATGCCGCAGCTTCTCGATCAGGATCGCCTGCGCCTTCACCTCGGCCAGCAGCCGCGCCGCAAAGGCCCGCAGGTCTTCGGGGTCGTGCGGCAGCGCGTGGGCCTCGTCCAGCATGGCCGAAGCCTATCCGGCCGGCTTCAGTGAGGGAATCCTGTTCGCTCCGCTCCCGTTCCTATCCGGCGGTCAGGGGCCGCCAGCTCCGCTGCGGCGCACGCCAGTCGATCCCCTCGAGCAGCATCGCGAGCTGCGCCGGGGTCAGCGCCACCTTGCCCTCGGTGGCCGCGGGCCAGACAAAGCGGCCCTTCTCCAGCCTCTTCACGAACAGGCAGGCCCCCTGGCCATCCCACCAGATCACCTTGACCAGGTCACCCCGCCGGCCGCGAAACACGAAGAGATGGCCCGCGAAGGGGTCCTGCTTCAGCAGCGTCTCCGCCTGCGCCGCCAGCGCCGCGAAGCCGCGCCGCATGTCGGTCACCCCGGCCGCCAGCCAGACCCGGGTGTTCGCCGGGACCGGGATCACGCCGAGAGGCCCCGGATCAGCCGCGCCAGTGCTTCCGGGTCGTAGGGGCCACTGACCCGCAGCCGGTGGCCACCGGCCAAGTCGATCTCGATCCGGTTCTCGATGGCTGGTGTTGCAGGCTCAGGGCAGCCACGCTCCGCGACGATCTCGACGGGCAGGAAGGTGCCCGTCCCCTCGGCCGCTTTGTCGGGGGCGAACCGTGGGTCTCTGAGCCAGGTGAAGACCAGGTTGGTGTTCGCGTTGTAGCGCCGCGCGACCTGGCTCACTGAGACGCCCGGCACCCGCGTCTGCGCGCAGATCGCCCGCTTCTCCTCGTCCGACCAGACCCGCCGCTTCCGTCCTTGCGCCACCCGAGACCTCGATAGTGTCCATTATCAGCAAGTGGACACTATCTCTCGACACCTCCGCGCGTCAGAGCAGCAAGACCGGACGCTTACCGATGATCTGCTCCTGGCTGAACTTCGGTCGCTTCATGGTCCGGTCCTTCCTCTGGGCCGAACTCTAGCTTCACTTGGGGGAGATGTCGGGGGTCACAGCAGCACGGCTCAAGCCCTAGCTCGAGAACGGAATCCTGGAATTGGACAACAACGCCGCCGAGCTCAGCATGCTTGCCGTCGTGCTCGGCCGAAGAATCATCCCTTCGTCGGTTCCGAGGTGGGCGGCAAGGCGACGGCTATTGCCTATGATCGAGACCGCCAAGCTCAACGGCGTCGATCCACAAGCCTGGCTCGCCGACACCCTCGCGCGCCTGCCCGACCACAAGATCAACAGGATCGACAAGCTGCTGCCCTGGTCTTGGCGGCAGTAGCGGTCAGGCCGAACGCTTACTGAGCTACCAAGCTCCGGCCACCTTCGCCGCCCAACTCATCACAATGGGCGATCGGCTCCGTGTCCCTGAGCCGCTCCCCCGTCGCTCCACGTGCTCTCACACGCCAATCCCACTTCAAGCCTCCAGCCTCAGCCGGGGCGGTCGGGTCCGGCCAACCCAGTGAACCAGTGGGGCTCTGAAGCGTCACACGGTTGGCCGGGCATCGTGCTCCGCACCGCCCTCATGCTCAGAGTCTCAAGTCGCTGTCATCGCATCCGAAGACTGACTTCAGGTCGAAGAATGCTCCCTCTGGAGTGAGATGCCGCTTGAGCGTCTCCGCCCCAGCCTGCCGAAACTCGGTATGCGGCACGGCGAGCACCAGGGCATCATAGAGCCCATGGGGCTCCTTGAGGCTGAGCCCATACTCCTCCTTGATCTGCTGAGGGTCGGCCCAGGGATCGTAGATGTCGCATTCAATCCCCCAGTCGGACATCGCTGATACGAGGTCGACTACCTTGGTATTGCGTGTGTCAGGGCAATTCTCTTTGAAGGTGACGCCCAGGACAAGCGCACGCGAGCCCTTCACCTGGAGCCCCTTCTTCACCATGGTCCGAACCAACCGCGAGGCAGCATTCCGTGCCATGCCGTTGTTAATTACCCGCGATACGCGGATGATGTCGGGAATGTGGCCCACGGCCTCGGACTTGTGCATGAGATAATATGGATCCACGCCGATGCAGTGCCCCCCCACAAGCCCAGGCATAAGACGCATAAAGTTCCACTTGGTCGAGGCGGCCTCGATTACCTCGGCTGTATCGATGCCAAGATGCGAGAAAATGATGGAGAACTCGTTGATGAGCGCAATGTTGACATCGCGTTGAGTATTCTCGATCACCTTGGCCGCCTCGGCCACCTTGATGCTGCTGGCCCGGAAGGTGCCGGCTGGAATGATGCTGCGGTAAAGGCTGTCCACGAAGTCGGCAATCTCGGGTGTGGAGCCGGAGGTCACCTTCAGAATCTTGGTCAGAGTGTTCTGCTTATCGCCCGGGTTGATCCGCTCGGGCGAATAGCCAGCAAAGAAATCCTTGTTGTAGGTCAGGCCCGACACCCTCTCCACCACCGGAAGACAGTCCTCCTCAGTGGCGCCGGGGTAGACGGTGGACTCATAGACCACCACATCACCGGATGTGATCACCTGTCCTACCACTTGGGAGGCCGAGATGAGCGGACCCAGGTTTGGGCGGCGCGAGGAGTCGATGGGTGTAGGGACAGCAACGATATATACGTTGCACTGACGAAGATCCTCTATATCCGACGTAAAGCTAAGGCGGCTCGCGGCCTCGAGGTCGGCAGGCTCCACCTCGCCCGTGCTGTCACGGCCGGCCCGGAGTTCCCCGACCCGCTCAGAATTGATGTCGAAACCAACCGTTGTGTACTTCTTGCCGAACTCGGCAGCCAGTGGCAGGCCGACATAGCCAAGGCCGATGACGGCAATCTTGGTACTTTCAAACATAAGCGAGTGACTCCTTTCCGTTGACTTCATAGCTCTGGGAAGCAAGACTGAGGTGCACCCGTCTAGCAGGTTCCTTACGGACCTCCAGCGGGGTTGCCGCGCCTTCTATGAACCTGGCTCCTGTGGACCAACATCCGGCATCCATAGAACCTCCAAGCGCGTCTCACTGCATAAGACGGGACTGACTCCCGCGACCGACGCAACCCTTTGCCCCATCATATTGCCTTGGCCGGACTGGCTGAGAGGACTGACCTGATCCGAGGGGATCTGCCGCGGTCCAGCGCGGCGACAGTCCTCACCGATGCCGTGTAAGCGATTGCTTAATCAGGCGGACCGGCGCGGTGATCCGCCACGAGCTGCTCCTAAGTAGCGCCTCAACTCTCTGTTCCCAGGCTTCACTCTGTGCACGCAGGCGGTCCACTTCGGCTTGCAGTGACTTGCGGGTCCGGGCCGCCTCCGCTCTGGCGACGTTTGCTGCAACACGGGCCTCTTCCAGCAGTCGTGTGAGCGCTGCCGTCTCCTCGAAGCGCATGGTTCTTTCGGCGGCGCCACGCGCCTCGCTTTCAGAGCGCAATCGGGCGTTCTCCCGCGCGAGGCTCTCCTCCATCTCGGCCTGTGCCACATGGAGGGTGAACACCTCTCCCTGTACCTGGGCCAGATTCCGGCTGCACTGCTCGTAGACGGCTGTCATCTCTTTCAAAGCGGCTTCGGCGGCGTCGAGTGCTGCCTGCGTCGTGAGCAGCTCCTGCTGTGTCTGAGCGGCGGCGGCATCCGATGCTTGGGCTTGGACCATTGCTTCGAGCGACTGTCCCGACCTGCGGAATACTGCCTCGATATCGGTCGGGAGCACCCCGTCGGAGCAGGAGTCGATCAGTGCCCTCAGCGCAAAAGGAAGCTCCTTGCCCTTGAAGATCACAGTCATGCCTGCGTTTGCTTGGAACTCGATCCTTTGGCACGTCTCGATTAGTTTCATTAGGTCGGCGCCGTCACCCTTGCGGCGGTCCAGATCATTGGTGCCGTGCAGGACCAGTACGCCGTTCGGATGAAGCCGGCTCAAACAAACCTGGCCGTCCAGGTTCTCGCCCTCGGGCAGGTTGTCGAGGTCGACGAGCAATAGATCAAGGTTCTCCATCCCGTTCCGGGAGAGATCCTCTGTCGGCCTCCGACCTGCGGAAAGGCTTGAGATATCCTCGTAGAGCATAGCCTCGTGCTTGCGCAAGATGACAGGAGGAGTCTGCAGCCGCAGACCGGGCGTCTCACCGGTCCAGTAGCCAAACCCCCGGCATCGGCCCGAAATACTTAGCTTGTCGAGTGCCTGGCAGAGCGCGAAGTAGGATGACCCGTCGCCGACGCCGAGGACTTCGATGCTGCGGGGTCTCAGGGTGCTGCTTAACCAGAAAAGGAATGGTACATACGCAAGCGAAGGAGACTGCGTCATCAGCCGCGGACGCCAGAACAGGGTCTGTATCGTGGCTGGTCTCAGGAACTCGGCAGCCGGGTTAGTATCGCAGATGTCAATCTCGGACGTCACTCTTGATCCCTCGAGGCGTTGGCTCTGAGAGTGAGGACCGCGAAGTCCTCTCCTATGTCCGCCTTAAGGAGCGAAGAATGTTGCTGCAAGCGGAACAGGGACTTCATGATGGGTTTTACGAACATGACCCTTGTCAACGTTTCACATGACCGAAGCTGAGACCAGACAGCCTGTGGGTCCAGGTCTGGCCCTACCACCAGAAGCTCTGGCTGTGGAAGAGAACAGGCTGAGAGCACCGTGAGCGGCTCGAAGTATCGCTCGTGGCTTGTCTGCGCCACATCGAGAACGACGAGATGGGACGGCAGGTCGAGCCAATGTATCTCGCGAGCCATGCGTAAGCTGCTACTCGATCGCTGCATCATCAGGATCGGCAGCTTGCCACGAAAGGTGGATGCGATCAGCGCCGTCTGCGGCGAGCCGAGATGCAGGCTGATCGCCGCATCCGAAAGTAGGTCCAACAGTCGTTCCAGTCCGCTGGGACTCAGCGTGCAGACGGCGGCCGCGCCAGGCTTTCGGCCAGGGGCTTTGCCGCGAGCCCTTGCTTCTAGACTGCAGGCAGTCAAGACCCCAAAGCGCAGCATCTCCTCCACCGCTTCCTCTCGAATCCGAGAGAAACCGCTCGGCGCACCAAGATCGCCGACGCCGAACGGGAGCGGCAATCCGAAGTCGTCCGCCAGTCGGGCGTTCGAGGCCTCAAGAGTCGCAGAAACGACTGGCGAGAGCACGATGGGTGGATCGAATGCGTCCCGGCCGCTGGCCTGCGCTGGACCAAAGCCCTCGCCGCTTGACGCATCTCGGTCTCGAGCTCGAGTTGCACAAGTCGGGCCAGTGAGCGAGTGAGCATGTTCAGGCGCCGCTTGGCCTCGACAAGGATTCCCGCCTTCTCGCTGACGTTAGCATGGAGAGACAGAGCCAGCGTCGTGGATGTAATTGGCAGGCCCGCCGCCTTCAGGAAAGCGGGGACGACGCCGCCGCTCTCCTGTGTTCGATTGTAGTCGATGACGCTCACGGTCTTTGCGTGAAGAAGGCGGGAGACGTGCCGGAGGCGTAGGTCGTATTCGAGAGCGCCACTGTCGAGCATATCGAGAGTGAAGTGTTCAAAGCTGTCCGTCAGACACTTGAAGCCGCTAACTACACTCTCCACGTAGCGCGACCGAAGCCAACTGCACTGATCTCGCAGAACGGCCACGACCTGCACGTCCCAATCTTTGAAGTAATCGCCTATCTGGGCAAGTTCGGCATCGGGCCGATCCATCATCAGGTTCTCGATCGATAGAACCACAATAGGCGCTTTGTGCCGGGCAAGCTCTTCATGAAATGCTTCAAGCCGGTTCGCGACGAGGTTGCGCACGAACATGAGATGCCCGGCGGTCCGTGTGTTGTCGAACGGATTTCGTCGCTCGAATACGCTGGCAGGAAAGAGAATGCCCTCGCCCAGAAGGGCCTCTCTTTGATCCTCCAGGTAGTTTTGAAGAGACGTGCTTCCCGATTTGGTCTGTCCGATATGCAGCACGAGCCGCGGACGCGTGCCGCTGGTTGGAAACCATTGGGACAGGTCGCTACGTTCAGTTCCGGTAGTCAAGTCAGAAATCACACGTTAATGTCCAGTTTCTCTTCGTCGCAGATGAGCTCCAGATCATCCTCGGCCAGACTCTGGGCCGCGAATTCGGCCTCCAGCCCGTTGGAGAAGAAGTGATCCATGACAAAGTCGACGCCGAACTGGTTGACGTTACGCAGATCGGGTTCGAAGAACATCCCCCGGCCAGGATGTGACGAGATGATTTCGAAGGAGGGAAAGTAGTAAATATCGGCAATATCCTCGGACAGTTCCCCCGCGACGGCCCGGAGCACCGACTTGGAATAAGTCGTAGCTACAAGAACGTGGTTCGCGGTTGCTGTTGCGGCCAGGGGGACTGGCGAGACGGTCAACAGCATGCGCGCAGCCGGGTTCACACTGCGCAGCCGCTCCCAGAAGGCGAGCATGTCGCCGCGGACATCGTTGTGACGAAGATTGCGAAACGCATAGCGTTCGGGCTCATAAGTGCCTGCAACAGTGCCGGGAGCCATGGGGAACATCGTGCCATCCGCGGTCGATTCCCAGCCCTCGGTCAGGCCCATCGTGAAAACGAACACGTCTAGGTTTGCGAACATCTGGCGCACTGCCGCGAGATGCCTCGTGCGTAGGGCTAGCACCGTCTCGGCGCTATCCTGGCCGACAGAGTCTATGCCTGGCCTTAAGGCGTCGAAGTACCGGCCATCCTTCTCCCAGACTCGCTCGACCGGCGTCCGGCAGCCATGGGCCTCGTCGAATAACTGCACGAGTTGGCGTGAGGTGTAGATATTGCCGTACCGGCAGGAGAAGACCCCGTAACCCCACCGACGTGCCTCCGCCTGAGACGAGAAGACAGGAGGCGCAGGCTCCATATCCATATAGGCCGCGCCCCTGCTCGCGAGACTCCGGCCAATATGCTGTGCGAAGCAGCTTCCCGCTGTCGCCACGCGATCGGCGCGAACCAATGGCATCGAGGGCCAAAGTTCAGAGAGGTCCGCATAGTGCCGGGTGCCGACTGCGGCCTTCCAGAAGGCCCGCGGGGGCTGTGTGGCATAGGGGTGAGATGAGCCTGCCATGTCAACCTTCAGGAGTCGTGGGCCAGTTGCAAGTCGCGGAGGAGATCGGCCTTGAGAAGATCCTGGGCCGAAAAGGCTCTCGTCTTCTCCGGCGAGGTCGATCCTACAGAACTCGGTCCAACTGACGCCGCCGAGACGATCTGGTGATATGCGTCCAGAAGCGCCTGTTTCTCGGAGCTTGGTGCCAAGACGGCCGCCTGCACCCAGGGATAGTAGACCGAAGATGGGACAGAGTTACTGTGCCCCGGAATTCCGTAATATCCGCATTGCAAGATGAAGCGATCAGGTGTACCGATCGCGGAATTAAAGAACCCGGGTAATTGTCCCGAAAAATGCCGATCGTCGCCGCAACTTTGCAGATACACAACAAGGTTCTTGAAACCGCCTGCATAAAGCTCGCCGAGACGGAGGCAGACCTGACCCTCAATGTCGCTGACGGATTCCGCACCTGGCCAAGCTGCGTCAAGCCAAGCAGCGACAGCCGAAGGCAAGTAGGCCTTCAAATCGACCTGAGGATTCGCAGCGACGCAGACGCTGTCAGAGTCAAAATACGAGCAATATAGGGCGGCGAAGCCGCCAGCCGAACCACCCACATAGATACGACGCTTGCTTCCAAGCCTATCGCTGACTTTTGCGATCGTCTCTACCAGCCCATCCTGAAGGCGCAGACAACGGCCGCCTGCGTACCAACCCGCACGCAGCGAGTCGCTAAGCTCCAGAGTTGCATCAGATATGGTCAGCTGATGAAATCCACCTACATTGGGCAGAAACGGCTGGAAGCACGGGATAGTGCGCGTCTGTCGGTTCACGGCGCCATGGAAGACCACGATAAGCCCGTCTGCTGTTCCCCTTTTGAATCTCACCGATATCTCAGGGCCACCAAAGCGCAGTCGGTAGAAGCCACTGCGTTTAAGGGCGCCTACATTGTCGATCTCCTGGAATTCCATCTCGTACGTACCTTAGACCTCCGCGACCACTGAGGACTCAATCATGCGCTTGAAGTTGCGACCTTCAACAGAGAGTTGCAAACCACCTGTGGGCTCGCCGGCGATGACATCCAGGCGGGTTCCCGCCAGCCGACCGGCGATGACGGCGCTTGAGAAGCGTTCGACAGCGATGTTTTGTACCTCAAGCAGATAGCCGAGGCGGCCCTGATCGTCTGCAGCCAGGCAACGCACCACACTCTCGACAGCCTCTGGCTCGCAGTAGATGGCGAGATCGCCGAACGTTCCGCGGAAGCTTGACGGCAGGATGCAAGGAACCCCTGCCAGCATGGCCTCTACCACCGTCCGGCCAAAGCCCTCCGTCAAGCCCGTGTGCGGGAAGTAGACGAAAGCATCGAGGGTGCTGAGATAGTCGTAGGGCTCGATTGCCCCGAACTCGTGAACCTCCCAGTTGCTCGGTAGCGCTCCGAGGGTCTTCTTCGCCCGCGATGCACCTCCGAGGATACGAATTTCAAAATCGGGGCTGCTGGGGTAGACAAGAGACAGTTTTTCCCTGTCCTCATGCCACTTCTCGGGGCCATCCCTCCCATGACGACCGATTTGGAACGGTCGCGCCATCGTCGGCTTGGGTGGTTGGCGATACATCGCCAGATCGAAGGTTGGCGTCCAATCTATGGGCGAGACATCGAATTCCATCCCGGTCGCCTTGCTATAGCTGACCAGTTCCTCGCGCATGACAGGGCTGATCGGACAGATCGTCGTTCGTTCGGACTTAATCTTTCCGATCATCTCGGCCATCGATCCAATATCGTAAATGAGACCTCCGTCTGGGCGCAAGTGCGAGTTGTTTATCACTGCGAAGACATGAACGGCCTCTATCCTACCCACAAGGTGGCGGAAGGAATCTGACGTGATCACGCCAGGGTGACGGCAGATCAGAACTTTCGCCTTGATGTTACCGACTTGCGTCCAGTGCCTGATGATGGACTTGTATTCATTGTACCGATGCGAGATCGGCTTGCCCAAGCATCCATTAGTCGGGCTGTGGACAAGAAGCACCTTGAGACCATGAGCCTGAAAGAACGACAACTCATCCAAGGTAGATGACGTGTTTCCGCCTGGAAATACAAGATTAGTGACAATGGCGACATCAAATAACTCAGGGCAGACGGCAGCGTCGGCCGTGGACAACTCACGCATCAACTCGCCAACTACTTCAGTCCCATTCAGGATTTCGGCCGGGGCTGCAAACGCGCGCTTAACCGACGGAAACGCTAGCCGAGATTTCAGCTTGTGCAGTTCTTGGTGCCAAGCCGCATACGACTTCATGTACTCGATTCGGAACGGAGAAGCCCTTTGGCCGTCAACAAAGCCAAGGACTGGGTGGTTTGTAAGACCCTCGGGATTATCTAGGCACAGCATGGTCACGGAGTCGAGTTGAGCGATATCTTTGCCATTCAATTTTTCGATCCGCCGGATCATCTCGGAGTCGCCTCCGACCCTCACTTGGTCCCAAGATCCCAGCAGGTCGTGAAAAAAGGTAGATTCCACCATCAGGGAGATGAATGCACTACGACAAGCCCCGTCCTGAGTATTCTTGCCAAGAGAGTTCAGGCGCACGAAGTTGCCCTGCGCTGTCATGCGCAGCATACCTGCTAGACAGGCCGATTGGTCCCTTGCCCGAAGGAACGAAATCTGACGTTCCAGTCTCTGGGGATGCGCCCAGTCGTCAGCATCATGGCCAGTGATCCACTCGCCGCGCGCCTGCATCAAGGCAACGTTCTTGGACACGTAAGGCCCGGCGTTGACCCTACTTCTTTGGATCCTCACTCGGTCATCGCTGGCCGCGATCTGCTGCAGGATGGTCCAAGTTCCATCATCGGAGCAATCGTCCACAATCAGCAACTCTAGGTTGCGCCACGTTTGGTTCAGAATTGATCCCGCCGCCATTCGGACCGTCTTTTCCGCGTTCCAGGCTGGCATGATGACCGAGATCAGCGGTCCGCCAGTCACCTCCGGCAGCGCCGTGGTCGACAGGCGGTCGATCACGGTCCCGCTGCCGTCCAAGCGGACGGGAGCAACGTCGAAATGGTTGAGATAGGAATTCAGGTGTTCTAGCCAAGCGGCCTCGTGCCCGACCGAGATCGCCGCGTTAGCCCTCAGGATATGTATGGTGTGAGCGAGATCCTCGGGCATGTACTGTTCTGCCAGAGCAATCGCGCGTGCATGTTCGCCACGCAGAGCAAGGGAATGCGCCGCTTTTAGCAGATTCTTGCGCTCGGGTGTCGTGACGTCGATGCCTTTCTGTGTCAACCACTGCAGCCGCGCGATCGGCTCATGCTCCACGCCCATATTGAACGCGACGCGGAGGAAGACCGACGAAATGTTAGGTCCAGGATCTCGGCACATCCGGGTCCCGTATTTCAAGTAGTGCTCGGCGGGATCCATGCCGAGCACATCGACGTCCGGATAGGTGCGTCGATACCAGGAAGGATCAAAGAATTCCGACCTGCGCAAGTCGGCAAGTTCCTTTTCGGTCGGCAGTTTCATAGTCTGGGTCTCACAGGATGTTTACACAGATCGAACGATACTCTACGCAGGATTATAAATAAGCTATGCCTAATGGACTGAGCGCAACTCCATTTCGGAAATGACTTATGATGATTGGTCTCTTCTGGCATTGCCCGGACCAGAAGTGCAGCTTCTTTAGGACTTCAGAAACCTAATATCGAACGTCGACCCGTTTGACTGTCTCCGCCGCTACCGTCCATGCCGCCAATTCGCGTCACCGTTCGTCGCCATCGAGCAGGGTGGCCAACGTCCGCCAAATGTCTCCAAATGCGACTTGTGCGTCGTTTCACGTTGTCGTCACACGGTTGACTGACGTTTTCATGCGACGTCCTTGCGGGTCCGTTAGTCCAGGTGTTGGCAAGGGTCAAGACGGATGGAACAACGAGCGTGAGGTCGGTTTGGCAGTGACTTCGACGATGGCCCAGTCGACCGCCGAAAGGCGCCGCGTCCGGCTGGCGTGTCGGAAGACTCTGGCGCGCTGGGGAGGATTCGAACCCCCGACCCCTTGATTCGTAGTCAAGTACTCTATCCAACTGAGCTACCAGCGCGCGGCAGAGTGGGGGCGATGTAGCGGTGCCCTCTGGGCTTTGCAAGGGCCATTCCGCATCTTGCGGCCGACCTGCCGCAAGGTCCGCCGGACCCCTACTCCGCAGCCTCCGTCCCACCCCGGTGGAGCGGGGGAACCTCCTCGGCCTCCTCGGCCGGCAGGTCGTCGGCGAAGGGCGGTGGCGGCGCGAGCTGGGCCGTCTCCTTGGGCAGGCGGATCGCGAACTCGGTCCCCCGCTCGTCCGACCGGCGCAGCTCCAGCCGCCCGCCATGGCCACGGACGATCTCGTTGGCGATGGCAAGGCCGAGGCCGGTGCCGCCCTTGCTCGCCCCGCCCTGGAAGGCCTGGAAGAGGTGCTCGCGCGCCTTGGGCGGCAGGCCGGGGCCGGTGTCGGTGACGAAGATCCACCAGGCCTCGTCGTCCTCCACGGCCGAGAGGCCGATCTCGCCGGGTCGCCCGCTCGCCGCGATGGCCTGGCGCGCGTTGCGGACGAGGTTCAGGATCACGCGGTAGAGCTGCTCGCCGTCGGCGCGGACCACCATGCCCGCCGGGATGTCCTCTGAGAAGGAGATGTCCGCCTCGCCCGCCGCGAGCCGCTCGCCGTCGATGACCTCGGACACCACGGCGGCGAGCGGCACGCGCGTCAGGCGGGGCGGGGCTCCTCGACGCGGCCGAAGGCCAGGGTCGCTTCGCACAGGGAGATCGCGCGGGACAGCGAGGCCACGATCTTGGGCGCCATCCGCCGCACCAGCGGGTCCTCGGTCTCCTCCAGCCGGTCGGCGAAGAGCTGGGCCGAGGCCAGGATGTTGCGGAGGTCGTGGCTGATCTTGGCCACCGCCGAGCCGAGCTGCGCGAGCCGTGCCCGCTGCCGCAGCGCCGTGGTGAGCTGGGTCTGCATCGACCGCAGCGCCTCCTCGGCTTCGCGTAGCTCCGTCACCGAGGCCGTGGGCGAGATGATGAGCCGCGTGTCCTCGGGGGCGGCCGCGTAGCCCCGCATGTGCCCGACGAGCCGGCCGATGGGCCGCAGCATCAGCACCCGGACCGCGAAGAAGAGCAGCGCCGCCAGGAGCACGATGATGACGGCCGAGAGGGTCAGGACCCGCAGCCCGTCCTCGATCATGGCGTGGCGCAGCGGCCCCTGGTCCAGCGTGATCTCGATCAGGAGCCCCCCTCCTGCACCGGTCGGCCGATGACCCGGATGATGTGGTCCCCGGGATCGGCCAGCGTGGTCAGAGCATCGCGGATCAGCGACATGGCGGTGGCGTCGCGCAGGTCGTAGGTGGCCTCGATCGGCTCGGGGATGGACGAGTTCAGCACGAGCTGCCGCACCTCGTCCCGCCGCAGGACGACGTTGTAGACGCCCGCGTTGTCGAGAAGCTCCTGCTCCAGCGCCTCGTCGAGCGAGTCGGAGGCGAGCTTGGCCAGGGACGCGATCTGCGCCGCCTCGAGCCGCAGCTCGAGGTAGTTCACGCGCGAACGGGCGACGGAGGGCACGAAGACCAGCACCTCCGCCAGGATGACGAAGGCCATGGTCAGGATCAGGAATCGCCCCGAGAGCGAGTTCAGCATTCCGGGCCCTCCCGGCCTCCGCTCCTCATGTAGGGCAGGCTCGCGGATTTGTGTATGCCGTGCGGAGATAACACCGGACCGGCGTCCCAGGTCCGCGCCCTTGCGTTGACAGGGCGTCGCACGACCACTATGGGACGGGCTTCGGATATCGCGCGCGGGCCAGGGGGCCGGGTCGCGCCACAGGAGTTTGCGACATGAAGCGTACCTTCCAGCCCTCGAACCGCGTCCGCAAGGCCCGTCACGGCTTCCGCGCCCGCATGGCGACCAAGAACGGCCGCGCGGTCCTGAACCGCCGCCGCGCCCGCGGCCGCAAGGTCCTCTGCGCCTGAGCCGCTTCCCGCAGGTCCTGACGAAGCGCGCGGATTTCGTCCGCGCCTCCTCGGCCCTGCGCGCGTCCACGACCGGCTTCACGCTCCAGGCCCGTCCCCGCGAGGGGGGCGAGCCTGAAGGCCTACGCGTGGGGTTCACCTGCTCCAAGAAGGTCGGCAACGCCGTCGCCCGCAACCGCGCCAAGCGCCGGCTGCGCGAGGTGGCGCGCGCCGTCCTGCCCGCCGAGGGGCGCGAGGGCTGGGACTACGTCCTGATCGGCCGGCCCGAGGTCACCGCCACCCTGCCCTTCGACCAGCTCCTCGCCGACCTGAGCCACGCGCTCGCCCGCGTGCACGCCAAGGCATGACGCCGGCGGCCTGGGTCCTCGCGCTCCCCGTCCGGGCCTACCGGCTCCTCCTCTCCCCCTACGTCGGCCACAACTGCCGCTACACGCCCACCTGCTCGGCCTACGCGCTGGAGGCCCTGCAAAAGCACGGCGCCCTCAAGGGTGGCTGGCTGACGCTCCGCCGCCTCGCGCGGTGCCATCCCTGGGGCGGGTTCGGCGTGGACGACGTGCCCGACTAGGGCTAGGACCGGGCCCATGCTCGACGACACCGACGCCCCCAACGACATCCACCCGCTCTTCTTCGGCGCGCCGAAGTCGACCGAGTTCCGCAAGCTGAGGAAGCGCCTCGTGCAGGACGTGCGCGAGGCCATCGACCGCTTCGGCATGGTCGAGCCCGGGGCACGCTGGCTCGTCTGCCTCTCGGGCGGCAAGGACAGCTACACGCTGCTCGCCATCCTGCACGAGCTGAAGTGGCGGGGCCTCCTGCCGGTGGACCTGCTGGCCTGCAACCTCGACCAGGGGCAGCCGGGCTTCCCGGCGACCGTGCTGCCGGAGTTCCTGGCCAGGATGGGCGTCCCCCACCGGATCGAGTACCAGGACACCTATTCGGTCGTCACCTCCAAGATCCCGGAAGGCAAGACCTACTGCTCGCTCTGCTCGCGGCTCCGGCGCGGCAACCTCTACCGCATCGCGCGCGAGGAAGGGTGCTCGGCGGTCGTCCTGGGGCACCACCGCGACGACATCCTCGAGACCTTCTTCCTCAACCTCTTCCACGGCGGACGCCTCGCCACGATGCCGCCCAAGCTCCTCAACGAGGAGGGCGACCTCTTCGTGCTGCGCCCCCTCGCCCATGTGGCCGAGGCCGACTGCGAGCGCTTCGCCAAGGGCATGAGCTACCCGATCATCCCCTGCGACCTCTGCGGCTCGCAGGAGGGGCTCCAGCGGATGCAGGTCAAGGCGCTGCTCGACGAGTGGGAGCGCAAGGTCCCCGGCCGGCGGCAGAAGATGTTCCGGGCGCTGACGCAGGTCCGCCCCTCGCACCTCCTCGACCCCGACCTCTTCGACTTCGCGGGGCTCCTGCGCGACCCCGAGGGCCGGCGGTCCGTGGACGACCTTCAGGACGTGCCGAAGCTGCGCTGAAGTCCCTGCGGGGGAAGCCCGGCCCAGGGCTCCTGGCCGGCGCCCGAGGCGTCGCCCTGCCGCGGCAGGCTCCAGATCCAGAGCGCGCGCTCGGTCGTGTCGCCCATCACGGCCGTCCCACAATCGCGGCATCGCACATAGGCCGGCGCGAGGCCGGGACTGGCGGCGCTGACGTCGATGTCGTCCCCGCCGCAGTCCAGGCAGGGGCTCAATACGCCTGGATCATTCATGACGACGCACCCTTGAAATCCCGCTCGCTCGATGCGAGCGGACCTAGCAGGGCTGGCGGGCTCGCCCAGGGGATCCACGGACTTGGGCCCGCCTCCCCGGCAACCGCCCGCCGAGGTGCCCGCCGCCCGGCGCGTCCCTTGGGCGCGGGGAAAACCGCTTGACCTTTCCCCCCTGCGGGTCTTGAAGCGCCGGGATAAAATCGTGGCGGGGATCCTTCCATGGACGACCAGAACAAGAACCTCCTCCTGGCGACGGCGCTGAGCTTCGTCGTGATCCTGGTGTGGTTCTTCCTCTTCCCGCCCAAGGAGCAGGCTCCCTCGCCCGACCCGGCGACCGTGACGTCGCAGGAGGTGCCCGAGGCCGTCGCCGCGCCCGACGCGAACGAGGCGGGCGCCGTCGCCGCCGACGTGGCCGAGGAGAGCGCCCCGGCCGCCGCCGACGCGCCTCGCGTGGCCATCGACACGCCCTCGCTGACCGGCTCGCTCTCGCTGCATGGCGCGCGCCTCGACGACCTCGCCCTCAAAGGCTACCGCGTCACCCTCGACGGCGACGATCTCGTGAAGCTGCTGACGCCCGAGGGCTCGCCCTATCCCTACTACGTCGTCAACGGCTGGTCCGCCGACGGGGACCTCGCGCCCGAGGACGTGCCCGGCCCCGACACCGTCTGGACCCTCGCCGAAGGCGCGCCGCCGCCGGCCCCCGAGGCCGCGTCCGGGGACGAGGCGGCCGACACCGCCGCCCAGGCAGCCGACCTCGTCGCCACGCTGACCACCGACTCGCCCGTCACGCTCACCTGGGACAACGGCCGGGGCCTCGTCTTCACGCGGCGGATCAGCGTGGACGACAAGTACATGTTCACCGTGCAGGACACCGTCGCCAACTCCGGCGCGGCCCCTGCGACGCTCTCGCCCTATGCCTTCATCGCCCGTGACGGGCGCGAGCAGACGCGGTCGAACTACATCCTGCACGAGGGCGTCGTGCGGATGTCGGACGGCGAGCTCCAGGAGATCACCTACAAGAACCTCCCCGACCTCGACGAGGCCACCGACGGCTCGCACCAGGAGGCGATCGAGGTCGCGGATCGCGGCTGGATCGGGTTCACCGACAAGTACTGGATGACCACGCTCATCCCCCAGGCCGGAACCCCGTTCCGCTCGGTCGCCCGCTACCTGCCCGGCGGGGACGTGTTCCAGACCTTCGCCCGCGAGGCCCCCCGGACCGTCGCGCCCGGCCAGGAGGTGACGGTCGAGACCCGCGTGTTCGCCGGCGCCAAGGAGTGGGAGACCATCCGCGCCTACCAGAACAACGCCGGCGTGGACCGCTTCATCGATTCCATCGACTGGGGCATGTTCTGGTTCTTCACCAAGCCGATGTTCTGGCTGCTGCACAACCTGCACAAGGTCGTCGGCAACATGGGCTTCGCCATCATCGGGCTCACCCTCGTCATCAAGGCGCTGGTGCTGCCGCTGGCCTGGAAGTCCTTCAGCTCCATGGCCCGGATGCGCGAGCTCCAGCCCGAGATGGAGAAGCTCAAGGAGAAGGCCGGCGACGACCGCATGGCGCTCCAGCAGGGCATGATGAAGCTCTACCGGGACAACAAGGTGAACCCGGCCTCGGGCTGCCTGCCGGTGCTGATCCAGATCCCGATCTTCTTCTCGCTCTACAAGGTGATCTTCGTCACCATCGAGCTCTACCACGCGCCCTTCGTGGGCTGGGTCCGCGACCTCTCGGCGCCCGACCCGTCCTCGATCCTGAACCTCTTCGGCCTCCTGCCCTACGCCACGCCCGAGCCGGGCTCGATCTTCTACATCTTCTCCCTGGGCCTCCTGCCGATCCTGCTCGGCATCTCGATGTGGCTCCAGCAGAAGCTGAACCCCGCCCCCACGGACCCCTCGCAGAAGATGATCTTCGCCTGGATGCCCTGGGTGTTCATGTTCATGCTGGGCAGCTTCGCCTCCGGCCTCGTGCTCTACTGGATCGCGAACAACCTCATCACGTTCACCCAGCAGTACCTCATCATGCGGAGCCACGGGACCAAGCCCGACATCTTCGGCAACATCCGCTCGAGCCTGCGGCGGAGCACCCCGGCCGGGAAATGACCGCCACGCTCGCCCACATCCTGCGCCACCCGATCAAGGGGCATGGGCGCGAGGAGCTGGCCTCGGTCCGGCTCGTCCCGGGCGAGGCGCTGCCCTGGGACCGGACCTGGGCGGTGGCCCACCAGGCCTCGCATTTCGACCCGGAGTTCCCGGCCTGGGCGCCCTGCGGCAACTTCCAGCGCGGGGCGCGCACGCCGGCCGTGATGGTGATCGTCGCCCGCTGGGACGAGGAGGCGGGGCTGATGACGCTGGCCCACCCCGACCTGGGCGAGGTCAGCTTCGACCCTGAGGGCGACACCGCGCCGTTCCTGGACTGGGTGGCCCCGATCAGCCCCAGCGATGCGCGCTTCGCCCCCGCGCGCGTGGTCCGCGCGCCGGGCCGCGCCATGACCGACAGCGACTGGCCCTCGGTCTCCGTGCTGAACCTAGCCTCCCTCGCCGACCTGGGCCGGCAGCTGGGCGCGGACCTCTCCATCCACCGCTGGCGTGGCAACCTCTGGCTCGACGGGCTCGCGCCCTGGGAGGAGGAGGGCTGGGTCGGCAAGGAGCTTCGGATCGGTGAAGCGCTCCTGAAGGTCCGCGAGAGGATCGGCCGCTGCAAGGCGACCTCTGCCAACCCTGACACGGGCGAGATCGACGTGGACACGCTGCGCGCCCTGCGCGAGTCGCGCGACGGCCAGATCTTCGGCGTCTATGCCGAGGTGATCCAAGGCGGCGAGATCCGGCCGGCCGACCGGGTGGAGGTCCTGTGACCAAGCTCACCTTCCCCGAGGCCCCTGTCCCTGACGAGGCGTCCCTGGAACGCGGCCGCCTTCTCTTCGCGGGACAGGTCGACTTCCTCAAGGGCGTGGTCGCGATGTCCGGCCTGCCCCCGCCGACCGGGCCGAGGTCTGCTTCGCCGGCCGCTCCAACGTCGGCAAGTCGAGCCTCATCAACGCGCTGACGGGGCGCAAGGCACTGGCGCGCGCGTCCAACACGCCGGGGCGCACGCAGGAGGTCAACTACTTCACCCTGGGCGAGAGCCACTACCTCGTGGACCTCCCCGGCTACGGCTTCGCCGAGGCGCCCGTGGCGGTGGTCGCCAAGTGGCAGGCGCTCCTCAAGTCCTACCTCCAGGGCCGCCAGACGCTCCGCCGCGCCTTCGTGCTGATCGACGCGCGGCACGGCATCAAGGCCGTCGACGACGAGATCCTGAGCCTCCTCGACAAGTCCGCCGTGACCTTCCAGGCGGTGCTGACCAAGGCCGACAAGATCGGTCCGCGCGACCGCGGCAAGGTGCTGGAGCAGGTGCGCGGCGCCCTCCAGAAGCACCCCGCCGCCTATCCGGAGCTGGTCATGACCTCGTCCGAGACGGGCGAGGGCATCGCCACGCTCCGCGCCATCATCGCCGGCATCAGTTGAGGGACTCCATGGACACGCACGTCAGGCCAGCCAAGCGCGACTGGATCGCCACGGCCCGCACCCTCTCCGAGGCCCTGCCCTACCTCCAGCGCTACTCCGGCGCCGTCGTCGTCGTGAAGTTCGGCGGCAATGCCATGGGCGACGACGAGGCCATGGCCCAGTTCGCCCGCGACATGGTGCTGCTGCGGCAGGTCGGCATCCACCCGGTCGTGGTCCACGGCGGCGGGCCGATGATCAACGCCATGCTCGACAAGCTCGGCATCGAGTCGACCTTCGTCCGCGGCAAGCGCGTGACCGACAAGGCCACCGTCGAGGTGGTGGAGATGATCCTCTCCGGCCTCGTCAACAAGCGGATCGTGCAGGCGATCAACGACGCGGGCGGGCGCGCGGTGGGCCTCTCGGGCAAGGACGACGACCTCATGGTCTGCGTGGCCGACGACCCCGAGCTGGGCTTCGTCGGCCGCCCGGTGGAGATGAACGTGCAGGTGCTGCGCGACCTCTACAACGCCGGGATCATCCCGGTCGTGGCCCCCGTCGCCACCGGCATGGCCGAGAACGAGACCTTCAACGTCAACGGCGACACCGCCGCCGGCGCCATCGCGGGGGCGCTCCAGGCCGACCGCCTGCTGCTCCTCACCGACGTGGCGGGCGTGAAGGACGAGAGCGGCGAGGTCGTGACCAACCTTTCCGCCGACCGCCTGCGCGAGATGATCGCGACCGGCGTGGTCAAGGGCGGCATGATCCCCAAGACCGAGACCGCGCTCTCCGCCATCGAGGCCGGGGTCCGCGCCGTGGTGATCCTCGACGGCCGCCTGCCCAACGCCTCGCTGATCGAGCTCTTCACCGACCATGGGGCGGGCTCGATCATCCGGGGACCCGAGTCCGAGGCCCAGCGCAGGCGGCGATGAGCCTCCTCCCCGACCTCGAGGAGGGTGCCGCCCGCGAGGGCCTCCTCGTCGCGGGCGTGGCCCCGCTTCGCCCCGAGGACGGCGTGCCGGAGCGATTCCGCTGCGTCGCCCTCCTCGCCCCCGACGAGCCCGGGTTCTGGCCGATCTTCTCGGCCTCGCCGGAGATGTCGGACGGCGCCCCCGATCCGCTCGACCGCTGGTCGCGCCGGGTCATCGGCCGCGTCGCCTGCGCGCTCGGCACCAAGGCCGTGTTCCCCTTCGGCGGTCCGCCCTGGCGCCCCTTCACCGGCTGGGCCCGCCGCTCGGGCCGTGCCTGGCCCTCGCCCGTGGGGCTCCTCGTCCACGACACGGCGGGGCTCTGGATCTCCTATCGGGGCGGCGTGCTGCTGGAGGAGGAGGCGCCGTCCGCCCACTCCACGCGCCCTTGCGACGACTGCCCGAAGCCCTGCCTGAGCGCCTGCCCGGCGAACGCGCTCACCGCCGAGGCCTACGACGTGGCTGCCTGCCATGCCGTGCTAGATAGCCCCGGGGGGCGCGACTGCCTCCAGGGCGGCTGCCTGGTCCGGCGCGCCTGCCCGGTGGGGGCGGGGCGGCGGGACCCGGCGCAATCCGCCTTCCACATGAAGGCGTTCCACCCGGCATGACCCTGACCCTCCTCATCCGCCACGCCAAGAGCGAGCCCGGCAGCCCCGCCCAGGCCGACCACGAGCGCCCCTTGGCCAAGCGCGGCCGCCACGACGCCCCGCTGATAGGTCGGTGGATCGCCGGGCAGGGCCTCGTCCCCGGCGAGGTTCTCTGCTCGGACGCCGTGCGGACGCGCGAGACGCTGGACCTCATGCTCCCCGAATGGTCCGAGCCGCCCCGCCTGGCCTATCTGGCCGAGCTCTATCACGCGACGCCCGAGACGATGCTGCGGGCGCTCGAACAGGCCGAGGCGGAGCGCGTGGCCCTCGTGGGCCACAACCCCGGCATCGCCGCGCTCGCCGCCAACCTCGCCCGCGAGGCGCCGGTGCATCTCCGCTGGGCCGATTTTCCGACCTGCGCCGTGGCCGCCCTCCGCTTCGAGGCCGACTCGTGGTTCGCCATCGGCGAGGGACGCGGCAAGGTCCTGGCCTTCGCGACGCCCGCCGACCTGGGCTGACGCGCATGGACCTCCACCGCCGCCACCGCTGGGACCTGACGCCCAAGGAGGCCGTCGCCCTCCAGCAGGAGCTGCGCGCCGAGGTCGTGACCGACCGGCCGCTCGACCTCGCCGGGGTGCGGCTCGTGGCCGGCGTGGACGTGAGCGTGAAGGAGAACGTCTCGCAGGCGGCGGTCGTCGTCGCCACCTTCCCCGGCTTCGAGACCATTGAGGTCGCGCGGGCGGTCCGCCCCACGCCCTTTCCCTACGTCCCGGGCCTCCTGTCCTTCCGCGAGGGGCCGGTGCTGGAGGAGGCGTTCGGCAAGCTGACTGTCGAGCCCGACGTCTTCGTCTTCGATGGCAGCGGCTACGCCCATCCCCGCCGCATCGGCATCGCCTGCCACATGGGCCTCTGGCTCGGGCGCCCCACCATCGGCTGCTCCAAGACGCGCCTCACGGGGCGCCATGACGAGGTCCCGCCCGAGAAGGGCGCCTGGGCCCCGCTCCTCGACAAGGACGAGGTCGTGGGCGCCGCCCTCCGCACCCGCGCGAGCACCAGCCCAGTCTTCGTCTCGCCCGGCCACCTCATCGACCTCGCGAGCGCCATCGACATCGTGATGGCGTGTTCGCCCAAGTATCGGCTGCCGCAGCCGATCCGCCTCGCCCACAACGCGGCGGGGGCGTTCGAGCCGGGGCCGGACCTCTTTGGCCGCTCAACCGACCCGGACCGCCCGTAGGGCGGGCTTCAGCCCGCCATGGGATTCCGGCCATCGGTCAGCGTATCGTCGGCGGCGCGTGGCGGGCTGAAGCCCGCCCTACGATGAACGTGTTAGTCATGGCCCAGGATGCAGGCGCAACTTCCCCTACCCCGCCGGGCGGCGACCCAGGGACAGGGTCACCTTGGCACAGAGGGGTTAAGATACGGTTAAGAGCCGAGGGAAATCCCGCGAGGGCACTCCGCGCGGCCGGCGCCTCCCTCAGTGCCCCAGGATCTGGCTCAGGAACAGCTTGGTCCGCTCCGACTGCGGGTTGTTGAAGAACTCGCGGGGCGTGTTCTGCTCCACGATCTGACCCTGGTCCATGAAGATGACCCGGTTCGCCACCGCCTGCGCGAAGCCCATCTCGTGCGTCACGCAGAGCATGGTCATCCCCTCGCGCGCGAGCTCGATCATGGTGTCGAGCACCTCCTTGATCATCTCGGGGTCGAGCGCCGAGGTCGGCTCGTCGAAGAGCATGATCTTCGGCCTCATGCAGAGCGCGCGGGCGATGGCCACCCGCTGCTGCTGCCCGCCCGAGAGCTGGCCGGGATACTTGGCGGCCTGCTCGGGGATGCGAACCTTCTTGAGGAAGTGCATGGCCGTCTCCTCGGCCTCGCGCTTGGGCACCTTGCGGACCCAGATCGGCGCCAGCGTGCAGTTCTCCAGCACGGTCAGGTGCGGGAAGAGGTTGAAGTGCTGGAACACCATCCCGACCTCGGACCGGACCTTGTCGACGTTGCGCAGGTTCGAGGTCAGCTCCGTCCCGTCCACGACGATCTGGCCCTGCTGGTGCTCCTCCAGGCGGTTGATGCAGCGGATCAGGGTGGACTTGCCCGACCCGGACGGCCCGCAGATCACGATCCGCTCGCCCCGGTAGACGGTCAGGTCGATGTCCCGCAGGACGTGGAAGGACCCGTACCACTTGTTCATCTTGGTGATCTGCACCGCCACCTCCTCCGTGACGGGCGGCGGGGCGGCGAGAGCGGCGTCGGTCATGGAAGGCTCCTAGCGGTGGCCACGTTCGAGCCGGCGTTCGAGCCAGATCGAGTAGCGGGACATGGAAAAGCAGAAGACCCAGAAGGTGAGCCCGATGAAGACGTAGAGCTCCCAGTAGATGCCACCCCAGGCGGTCGTCGCGCGGATCGAGGAGGCCATGCGGATCGGGTCGAACATGGCGATGATCGAGACCAGCGTCGTGTCCTTGAAGAGGCCGATGAAGCTGTTGACGATCCCCGGGATCGAGATCTTGAGCGCCTGCGGCAGCACGATGAGTTGCATCGCCTGCCAGTAGGTCAGCCCCAGCGCGTCCCCGGCCTCGTACTGCCCCCGGGGCAGCGCGGCGAGGCCGCCGCGGATCACCTCGGCGATGTAGGCGGCGGCGAAGAGCGTCACCATGATGATGACGCGCAGCATCAGGTCGAAGTTGGTGCCCCTGGGCAGGAAGTAGTTGAGGATGAGCTGCGCCACGAAGAGCCAGACGATCAGCGGCACGCCCCGGATGACCTCGATGTAGAACACCGAGGCCTTGGAGATGATGAGCATGTCCGATCGCCGCCCGAGGGCGAGGAGGACGCCCAGCGGCAGCGACAGGCTGATGCCCGAGAGGCCGATGATGATCGACAGCGTGAAGCCCCCGAAGTCCTTGGAGGCGACCGCCGGCAGCGCGAGCGGCGCGACCCCGGCCAGCGCCCGCGCGAGGGGCCCTGCCACGAAGCTCCAGTAGAGGACCGGCAGGAGGATCCCGGCCAGCAGCGCGAGGATCGGGTACCGCGCGCGGGACAGCGCCAGGAAGGCGGCCACGCCCAGCGCGAAGCCCAGCGCCGCCGCGACCGGCCCCCAGATCGTCCCGCCCCAGAGGAGCCAGAAGATGAGGAACGGCGCCGCCGGGGTGAGCCATAGCAGGCGGCGCGGGAGCCGCGCGAACAGGATCGGCGACACCGCCAGCAGGAACACCACCAGCGCCAGCGGCGGCCGCCAGATCTGCGAGGCCGGATAGAAGCCGAAGACGAGCTGCCGCCAGCGGTCCGTGAGCACCGCCCAGCAGGCCGCCGAGGTCCCCTCCGGATAGAGCTGGTCGCGGATCGCCCGGCACTCGTTCAGGCTGCTCGCGCGCCAGACGCCCCTCCAGGCCCAGGGGACGACGTCGCGCAGCGCCACCCACAGGAGCCAGATCGCCAGCACCGTGAGGATGATGTTGAGCGGCCCCGAGAATAGGTTCTGGCGCAGCCAGCGGATCGCGCCGGTCTCGCGCCGGGGCGGCGGCACCGGGGGCAGCATCGTGTCGCGGACCTGCGCGACCGTCTGGGCGTGGAGCTCGGACATCAGCGCTCCTTCAGCGAGATGCGGCGGTTGTAGATGTTGAGCACCAGGGAGATGACGAGGCTCACCACGAGGTAGAACAGCGCGAGGAGCAGGATGCTCTCCAGCTCGCGCCCGGTCTGGTTCATGGTCACGCCGCCCAGCGTCGCCTTCACGTCCGGGTAGCCCACCGCCACGGCGAGCGAGGAGTTCTTGATGAGGTTGAGGTATTGCGAGATCAGCGGCGGCACGATCACCCGCAGCGCCTGGGGCAGGATCACGAGCCGCGTCGTCCGCCCCGGCCGCAGCCCCAGCGCGAAGGCCGCCTCGGTCTGCCCCTTGGACACGGCGAGGATGCCCGCCCGCACGATCTCGGCGATGAAGGCGCCGGTGTAGAGCGTCAGCGCCACCCAGAGCGCCACCAGCGAGTTGAGGACGTTGATCCCGCCCTGGAACCGCGCGATCCCCGTCGGGCGCACCGTCGGCACCTCGACGGACACCGGCGCGCCCAGCAGGACGAAGGCCACCGTCACCGGCAGCACCAGGATCGCGACCATGACCCAGAGCGACGGCAGGGGCTGCCCCGTCGCCGCCTGCCTCCGGCGCGCATAGCCCTGCCAGAGGAGCGCGGCCAGGATCGACAGGAGGAGCATGATCGCCAGCGTCCCCGCCCCCTCGCCCCAGACGAGGCTCGGGAAGTAGGTGCCCCGGTTGGTGAAGGCGACCAGGCCGAACAGCTTGGACGCCTCCGGCTCGTCGCCGCGGAAGGCGGCGGGCGCCGGGGTGGATTCGCTCAGGACGGCATAGACCAGGATGATCCAGAGGAGCAGAGGGACGTTCCGGAAGGTCTCGACGTAGACGGTCATGAGCCGCCCGACGAGCCAGTTCTTCGACAGCCGCAGCACGCCGGCGAGGATGCCGACGATCGTGGCCGTGACGATCCCCAGCCCCGCCACGAGCAGCGTGTTGACGATCCCCACCATCGCCGCGCGGAGGTGGGTGTCGTTGTTGGTGTAGGGAATCAGCGTCTGGGCGATGTCGTAGCCCGCCCGCCGGTTCAGGAAGCCGAAGTCGAAGTCCTTGCCGAGGTCGTGCAGGTTCACGACCAGGTTGCGGATCAGGTAGGCGATCAGCGCCGCCAGCAGGAACAGGGCGATCACCTGGATCGTCAGGCTGCGGTAGCGCGTGTCGTAGAGAAGCTGGCTGAGCCTGAAGGCCTGTCGCGGCGGTCCGGCCTGTGCGATGGTCATGCGCGGCGTCCCCTTCCCTGGTCCCCTCGGATGCGACGAGGGCGCCCCTTGCGGGACGCCCCCTCTGCGATCACCGGAACGGCGGGGCGTACATCAGGCCGCCCTGGGTCCACTGGGCGTTGAGCCCGCGCTCGATGCCGAGGGGCGTGTTCGGCCCCAGGTGGCGGTCGAAGACCTCGCCGTAGTTGCCGACGGCCTTGATGACGTTCACAGCCCATTGCGGGCTGATGTCGGCACCCATCATGGGCCCGAGCTCGTCCTCGGTGCCGAGGAGACGGTTGATCTCCGGGTTGTCGCCCGCCGCCGCCGCCATCTCCTCGACGTTGGCCTGGGTGATGCCCAGTTCCTCGGCGGCGACGAGGGCGTAGAAGGTCCAGCGGACGAGGTCGGCCCACTGGTTGTCGCCATGGCGCACGGCCGGGCCCAGCGGCTCCTTGGAGATGATCTCGGGCAGGATGATGTGGTCGTCCGGCGTCTCGAAGGTCGAGCGCGCCGCCGCGAGGCCCGAGGCGTCGGTCGTGTAGGTGTCGCAGGCCCCCGCGAGGTACTGCTGCCGTCCCTCGGCGTCGTTCTGGATCGGGACGGGCTCGTAGGTGATGTTGTTGACGCGGAAGAAGTCCGCGAGGTTCAGCTCGGTGGTGGTGCCGGTCTGGATGCAGACCGTGGCGCCGTCGAGGTCCTTGGCCGAGGCCACGCCCAGCGCCTTGGGCACGAGGAAGCCCTGGCCGTCGTAGTAGTTGACCGCGACGAAATCGAGCTTGAGGTCGGTATCGCGCGAGAAGGTCCAGGTCGAGTTCCGGGCCAGCATGTCGACCTCGCCGGCGGCGAGCGCGGTGAAGCGGGTCTCGCCCGAGAGCGGGGTGAAGGTCACCTTCTCCGGGTCGCCGAAGATGGTGGCGGCGACGGCGCGGCAGAGGTCCACGTCGAAGCCTTCCCAGCGGCCGCTCGCGTCGGGCGCGGCAAACCCCGTGAGGCCCGGGTTGACGCCGCAGTTCAGCGTGCCGCGCGACCTGACGTCGTCGAGCGTCGCCGCCCTGCGCGGCCCCGGCGAGGCCAAGCACCGCCAGCGCCCCCAAGGACATGATCTTCTTCATGGGTCTCCCTTCCCGTTGTGCCGCGCCGCGTCGTTCCGGCGCGTTCCTGTCAGCCACGCGCCCCGGCGCACCGGGACGGAGGTGAGGTTGTTTCCTCAACTCCCCCAACTGTCGGCTGATTCCCCTTCGGGTCAAGCGTTCCCTGACGAAACGGCCCATCTCGGCGCCACGGAAGCGCCCGCCGCGCCGCTTCCGTCAGGGCCGTGGGCGGCGCGGGGTCAGTTGCGCGTGGAATCGCGCCGCGTCGAGGAGGGCCGCCCGGCGCCGCGCCGCCGCCTCGGCCGCCTCCTCGTCCTCGCCCCATTCCTCGATCTGGAAGTCCTCGTCGAGGCGCGACAGCCGCCAGGCCTCCTCGGCCGAGAGCCGCCCGAGCGCCACCGCGAGCCCCAGCACCAGCGACCCCGACAGCGTCACGAGGTCGTGGAAGGCCGCGAGCTCGAAGGCGTCCATCGCCTCCAGCGGCTCCCTCAGGCGCTCGAGGTCCCCCGGCGCCTGCGCGACCGGCATCACCCCGCACCCCACGGCGAGGTCCGCCCCCAGCGCCTCGGCACTCCAGGCGAGGAGCGGGTCCCAGCCCGCCTGCTGGCGCGCGATCAGCTTGTCCGGCCCCTCGGCGCGGTAGCAGAGCAGGTCCGAGGCCCCGTAGGAGGCCAGCATCTCCACCACCTCGTCCCGCTGGGCGCGCACTTTGTCGATGGCGGCGTTGGCGAGCCGCGTGGCCGGCATGGTGTTGGGGTCCAGCACCTCGCCCTGCCCGGCCCATTCCTGCGCCACCTCCTCGGCGAAGGGTCGCGTCGGCACCCTCAGTTGCGCCTTGAGCGGCGTCCGCACCGGCCGCCCGTCGAGCGTCACGGCGAAGTCCTCGCCTTCGGGCACGACGGCGACCTCGGTCCAGAACCGCTTGGGGGTCCAGCCGCTCATTCGCGGTTCTCGAAGGGGTCGAGCGGCGCGTCCTTCTCGTTCCAGCCCAGGTAGTCCCAGGTGGCCTTCATGTGGGGGGGCAGCGGCGCGGTCAGGGTCAGCATGGCCTTGGTGATCGGGTGCTCGACGATCAGGGTCCGGGCGTGGAGATGCAGCTTCCGCGACAGGTCGCCGCCAACCCCGGCGCCCCAGCCATCACCGAGATTTTCCTGCGCGCTGCCGCCATACTTCCCGTCGCCCAGGATCGGGTGCCCGATCTCGGCCATGTGGGCGCGAAGCTGGTGCGTCCGGCCCGTCACCAGTTGCATGGCGACCCAGGACAGCCGCCCGCCGGCGTTCTCGATGGTGGCGAACTCGGTGACCGCGCGTTTGGCACCCGGCGTCGCCTCGACCTCGCGCGGATGGACGGCGCGCATCTTCTCGTTCCCGCGCCCGCCTTCCTTGACGAGGCCGAAGCGGATCGTCCCGGCGCGGGGCGTGGGCACCCCGGCCACCGCCGCCCAGTAGATCTTGCGGACGTTGCGGTGCCGCAGCGCCTCGGAGAGCCCCCGCGCCACGCGGTCGGTGCGCGCCAGCAGCAGCACCCCCGACGTGTCCTGGTCCAGCCGGTGCACGAGCTTCGGCCGTTCCTTGTAGCCGAACATGAGCGCCGGGGTCAGGCCGTCCACGTGCCGGTCCCCCTGCCCCGAGCCGCCCTGCGAGGCGAGCCCCGGGGGCTTGTTGAGCACGATGATGTGCTCGTCCTTCCACATCACCGCCGCCTGGATCATCGCCTCGTCCGAGCGCGCGAGGCGCGAGGGCGGCGGTGCGGGCTGCTGGACGTCGGGGAGCGGCGGGACACGCACGGTCTGCCCCTCGGCCACCCGCGTCGCCGAGGTCACGCGCCCGCCGTCCACCCGCAGCTCGCCCTTGCGGCACATCTTCTCGATGGCCCCCTGGGTGAGGTTCGGGAACTGCTTCCTCAGCCAGCGGTCGAGCCGCTGGTCCCCCTCGTCCGCGCCAACCGTCAGCATCCGCACGCCGCTCATGCGAGCCTCCCGATCCAGAGCCCCAGCCCGCAGGCGAGGAGCGACAGCCCGACCGAACCGCCCACGTAGAGCATCGCCGTCCCGACCCGCCCGGCCGAGATCAGCCCCAGCGTGTCGAGCGAGAAGGCCGAGAAGGTGGTGAACCCGCCCAGCACGCCCGTGATGATCAGAGGCGCCAGCGGATGCGGCCCCCTCTCCGACAGCAGCAGCGGCACGGCCAGGGTGCCGATGGCGAAGGAGCCGAAGACGTTGATGGCCATGACGCCCCAAGGGGCGGGCCAGAGCAGGCTGGCCAGGTAGCGCAGCGAGGCGCCCAGTGCGCCGCCCAGGGCTACGAGGGGAAGGACATAGGTCATGCGGGGCTTCTTGGGGTGCGCGCCGCCGGTGTCAACGGGCCAGCGCCCGCCGAACCGCCCGGGAAGGCGATTTCGGCGCCCCTACCCCTTCTGCCGCTTGGCCCGGAGCCCCGCGAAGAAGTCCACCCGCTTCCTCAGGTCCCGCTCGAAGCCCCGGTCCACCGGCACGTAGTAGACGCCCCGTTTCATCCCCTCCGGGAAATACTCCTGCCCCGAGAAGGCGTCCTCGGCGTCGTGGTCGTACTGGTAGCCCGTGCCGAACCCCTGCTCCTTCATCAGCCGCGTCGGCGCGTTCAGGATGTGCATGGGCGGCGCGAGCGACCCCGTCCTGCGCGCCGCCTCCCGCGCCGCCTTGTAGGCCGCGTAGCCCGCGTTCGACTTGGGCGCGAGCGCGAGGTAGATCACCGCCTGCGCCAGCGCGAGCTCCCCCTCGGGGCTGCCGAGACGCTCGTAGGTCTCCCAGGCATCAAGGGAGACACGATGCGCCTGCGGGTCGGCGAGGCCGATGTCCTCCACCGCCATCCGGGTGATGCGGCGCGCCAGGAAGCGCGGGTCCTCGCCCCCCTCCAGCATCCGTGCGAACCAGTAGAGCGCCGCGTCCGGGTCCGAGCCCCGCACCGACTTGTGCAGCGCCGAGATCAGGTTGTAGTGCCCGTCCCCGCTCTTGTCGTAGTTGGCCGCCCGCCGCCGCAGCCTCGCACCCAGCCCCTTGGCATCCAGCGGCGCCTTCAGGTTCCACGACACGACCTGCTCGATGAGGTTCAAGAGCGCCCGCCCGTCGCCGTCCGCCATCTCCAGCAGCGCCTCGCGCGCGGGCCCGTCGAGCGGCAGCCGCCGTCCCAGCTCCTTCTCCGCCCGCTGCGCCAGCATCTCCAGATCGGCCAGCGTGAGCCGGTGCAGCGTCAGCACCTGCGCGCGGGACAGGACGGCCGCGTTCAGCTCGAAGCTCGGGTTCTCGGTCGTCGCCCCCACGAGGACGATGGTCCCGTCCTCCATGTGCGGGAGGAAACCGTCCTGCTGCGCCTTGTTGAAGCGGTGGATCTCGTCGACGAACAGCAGCGTCCCCCGCCCCTGCCGTCGGCGCAGCTTGGCCGCCTCGAAGACCTTCCGAAGATCCTGCACCCCCGTGAAGATCGCGCTGATCTGCTCGAAGTGCAGCTTCGTCTCGTCCGCGAGAAGCCGCGCGATGGTCGTCTTGCCTACCCCCGGCGGCCCCCAGAGGATCATGGAGGACAGCGCGCCCGAGGCCAGCATCGCCCCGATGGGCCCGTCCGGCCCGAGCAGATGGTCCTGCCCGATGACCTCGGAGAGCCGGCGCGGCCGCAGCCGGTCGGCGAGCGGCCGGGGGGTGCCCGGCGTTGGGCCGTCGTCCTGCGGTTGGAGGTCGAAGAGGTCAGCCATGCCCGGAACCTATCCGCTCGGCCACGGCCGCAACAGGCCCGGGCACATGAAAAAGGCCCCGTCCACGCGGGACGGGGCCTCGATCCGTCGGACCTCGGCCGGGCTCACTCGGCGTCGGCCAGCTCCTCCTGGGCGGCGAGGTAGGCGCGGTCGGCGGCGCCCTTCGCGTCGCGGTCGCGGTCCACGAGCTCGATGATCGCCATGGGCGCCATGTCGCCGTAGCGGAAGCCCGCCTTCAGCACGCGGCAGTAGCCGCCCTGGCGCTCCTGGTAGCGGGGCCCGAGCGTCGCGAAGAGCTTCTGGACGTGGATGTCCTGCTTGAGCTGCGCCGCCGCCTGACGACGCGCGTGCAGGTCGCCGCGCTTGCCGAGGGTGATGAGCTTGTCGATGATCCGCTTCAGCTCCTTGGCCTTGGGGAGCGTCGTCTTGATCTGCTCGTGCTCGATCAGCGAGCCGGCCATGTTGGCCCAGAGGGCCTTGCGGTGCTCGTGGGTGCGGTTGAGGCGGCGATAGCCACTGCCGTGGTTCATGATGGTTCTCCGTTTGCTATGCTTTGTCCGGCGGCGCTCACGTCTCGCCGCTCACCTTGTTGGGGCGGGATGCCCAAGGGCGACGGAGTTGGCCGCCGCCCCTTGCCCTCGGACCCGGCGTTGCCCGGCCCGAAATGTCAGAACTGGTCCTCGAACTTCTTGGCCAGGTCCTCGATGTTGTCCGGCGGCCAGTCCTCGACTTCCATGCCGAGGTGCAGACCCATGCCGGACAGCACTTCCTTGATCTCGTTGAGCGACTTCCGCCCGAAGTTGGGCGTCCGCAGCATCTCGGCCTCGGTCTTCTGGATGAGGTCGCCGATGTAGACGATGTTGTCGTTCTTGAGGCAGTTGGCCGAACGGACCGACAGCTCCAGCTCGTCCACCTTCTTGAGGAGGAGCGGGTTGAACTCCAGCCCCGCCTCCAGCGCCGAGGCCGTCGCCGACTCGGGCTCCTCGAAGTTGAGGAAGATGGAGAGCTGGTCCTGCAGGATGCGCGCGGCGTAGGCCACGGCGTCGTCCGGCGTCAGCGAGCCGTCCGTCTCGATCTTCATGGTCAGCTTGTCGTAGTCGAGCACCTGTCCCTCGCGGGTGGGCTGGACGTCGTAGCTGACCTTCTTGACCGGCGAGTAGATGGCGTCGATCGGGATCAGGCCGATGGGCGCATCCTCGGGCTTGTTCTTGTCGGCCGAGACGTAGCCCTTCCCGGTGTTGACGGTCAGCTCCATGTAGAGCGACGCGCCCTCGTCGAGGTGGCAGATCACGTGGTCCTTGTTCAGGACCTCGATGCCGGCCGATTCCGAGATGTCGCCCGCCGTCACCGCGCCCGGGCCCTTGGCCTGGACGGTCAGCCGCTTGGGCCCGTCCACGTCCATCTTGAGCGCCACGCCCTTGAGGTTCAGCACGATGTCGGTCACATCCTCGCGCACGCCCGCGACCGAGGAGAACTCGTGCAGGACGTTGTCGATCTGGACCGAGGTGATCGCCCCGCCTTGCAGTGAGCTCAGCAGCACACGGCGCAGCGCGTTGCCGAGCGTGAGGCCGAAGCCCCGCTCCAGCGGCTCGGCGACGAGGGTCGCCTGGCGCTGCGGATCGTTGCCGGGCCGGACCTCAAGCTGCTGCGGCTTGATGAGCTCGGACCAGTTCTTGTGGATCATGCGTCCCTCCATTCTCGCGGTGCCCTTCATGTCCAACAAGGCTCCACTCCCGAGGTTGACTGTGAAAAACGGCGAAGCGGGGCCGCGCGCAGCGCAGCCCCGCCCAAGGATGATGTGCGGCGTCAAACGCGGCGGCGCTTCGGCGGGCGGCAGCCGTTGTGCGCGATGGGCGTCACGTCGCGGATCGAGGTGATGGAGAAGCCCACCGCCGCGAGGGCCCGAAGCGCCGACTCGCGGCCCGAGCCCGGGCCCTGCACCTCGACCTCGAGGGTCTTGACGCCATGCTCCTGCGCCTTGCGGCCCGCGTCCTCGGCGGCCATCTGGGCGGCGTAGGGCGTGGACTTGCGCGACCCCTTGAACCCCATGGTCCCGGCCGAGGACCACGCGATCGCGTTGCCCTGCACGTCCGAGATGAGGATCTTGGTGTTGTTGAACGAAGAGTTCACGTGGGCCACGCCCGCCGCGATGTTCTTCGAGACCTTCTTCTTGCCGCCGCGGCGGGTATCACGAGCCATCTGTTCTACCCCTTACTTCTTCTTGCCGGCGATCGGCTTGGCGGGACCCTTGCGGGTGCGCGCGTTGGTGTGGGTGCGCTGGCCGCGGACCGGAAGGTTGCGGCGGTGGCGCAGGCCACGGTAGCAGCCGAGGTCCATCAGCCGCTTGATGTTCATGGTGGTCTCGCGGCGCAGGTCGCCCTCGACCACGTAGTTCTCGTCGATCTTCTCGCGGATGGCGAGGATCTCGGCGTCGGTCAGGCTGTCCACGCGGCGGCTCTCGTCGATGCCGACGGCGGCGCAGATGTCCTTGGCCGAGGTGGGGCCGATGCCATGGATGTAGGTGAGGGCGATCGGAACCCTCTTCTTGGTCGGGATGTTGACCCCGGCGATACGTGCCACGTGCGTGGTCCTTTCGTTGCGGCTCCGTGGTGCCGGAGCCTTTTTTCACAACCTGCGGCGCCGGCTCGGCACCGCTCCTCAGAGGTGGTCAGGCCGGGACAGCGAGCCAATGGCGCGCAGCCCACGGCCGGCGATTCCCCGGCTGGGATGGGGCGTCTTAGGGGGATGCACCGGCAGCGTCAACCCCCTCCGCTCCGCGGCGGATCAGGCCTCCTGCGGAATCCGGGCGTGGGCCGATGGACGGGCCAGGATGGCCTCGATCTCGGAGGCGACCTCCTCGATCTCGCCCATGCCGCCGACCGTCCGCAGGAGACGCAGCGCGTGGTAGTAGCCCACCAGCGGCGCCGTCTCCTTGTAGTAGGCGAAGAGCCGGGTCCTCATGCTCTCGGGGTTGTCGTCCCCCCGGCGCGTGAAGGTGGTCCCACCGCACTTCACGCAATGGCCATCGGCCGGCACGGGCTTCGTCACGTCGTGGTACACTTCGCCGCAGGTGGCGCAGGTCGACCGACCCGAGACCCGGAGCACCAGCGCCTCGTCGTCCTGGACCCGCATCTCGACCACATGGTCGAGCCGCAATCCTTCCGCCTTCAGCATCTCCATGAGGGCGTCGGCCTGGGCCAGCGTCCGGGGGAAGCCGTCGAAGATGACTCCGCCACCCAGGTCGCCCTGCAGGAGCCGCTCGCGGATCAGCCCGATCACGATCTCGTCGGTGACGAGGTGGCCCTTGTCCATGACCTCGGCCACGCGGCGGCCCATCTCGGTCCCCGACTTCCGCGCCGCGCGCAGCATGTCGCCGGTCGAGAGCTGCACCATGCCGCGCCGCTCCACCAGCAGGCGCGCCTGCGTTCCCTTGCCGGCGCCCGGCGGTCCCAACAGGACGATGTTCATGGGCGACAGGCCCTCCCCTCTTCGCGACTGTCTCAGCGGCGGGCCGGCCCGCCGGTGCGCGGCGTCCGGGCCTTCGAGCGTCCGCGCAGTTGCGACCGCTCGATCAGCCCTTCGTACTGATGCGCCAGCAGATGGGACTGGATTTGCTGGATCGTGTCCATCCCCACCGACACGATGATGAGCACGGATGTGCCGCCGAAGTAGAACGGCACCGCAAGCTGGGACCTGAGGATCTCGGGCAGCAGGCACACGAGCGCGAGATAGGCCGAGCCGAGCACCAGCACGCGGTTCACCACGTAGGTCAGGTAGTCCGCCGTCTTCTTGCCGGGCCGGATGCCGGGGATGAAGCCGTTCTGGTTCTTCAGGTTCTCCGACACGTCCTCGGTCTTGAAGGCGACCTCGTGGGTGTAGAAGTAGGTGAAGAACACGATCATCGCGACGAAGAACAGCAGGTAGAGCGGCTGCCCCGGCCCGAAATAGGCCAGGAAGGTGGACATGATCGGCCCCGAGGTCGAATGCGAGAAGGTCGCGATCGTCGTCGGCAGCAGCAGCAGCGCCGAGGCGAAGACGGCCGGGATCACGCCCGAGGGGTTCACCTTGATCGGCAGGTGCGACGAGCCGCCGTCGTAGACCTTCATCCCGACCTGCCGGCGCGGATACTGGATGTGGATCTTGCGGAGCGACCGCTCCATGAAGACGATGAAGCCCAGCACCGCGACGACCATCAGCGCCACGACCAGGATCACCAGCGGGCTGATCGCACCCGTCCGCCCCTGCTCCAGGAAGCGGGCGATGGCGCCCGGCATGTTGGCGATGATGCCCACGAAGATGATGAGCGAGACGCCGTTGCCGATCCCGCGCGCGGTGATCTGCTCGCCGATCCACATCAGGAACATCGTGCCGCCGACCAGCGTGACGATGCAGGCGGCGACGAACTCCCAGCCCGGGCTGTGGGCGAGGTTCCCGGCCTCGAGGCTCACGGCCAGACCGTAGGCCTGGAACCCTGCCAGCAGCACGGTGCCGTAGCGGGTGTACTGGTTCAGCTTCTTGCGGCCCTGCTGCCCCTCGTTCTTGAGGTTCTTCCAGGGCTCGTACATCGAGGCGACGAGCTGGACGATGATCGAGGCCGAGATGTAGGGCATGATGCCGAGGGCGAAGATGCCCATGCGCGACAGCGCGCCCCCGGTGAACATCGCGAGCATCCCGCCGATGCCGGCGGCCGCGTTGTCCATGAAGTCCTGGAGCGCCGCGCCATCGATGCCGGGGACCGGGATGTAGGTCCCGACCCGGTAGATCACCAGCAGGCCGAGGGTGAAGAGGATGCGTTGCTTGAGCTCGGTGGCCTTGCCGAAGGCCGCCCAGCTCATGTTCGAGGCCATCTGTTCCGCTGCGCTTGCCACTAGCTTTCTCCGTCAAGACCGCGCCGCCGACCGGGGAACCGGCGGCGGCGCGAAGGGGAACTTATCCGGAATGGACGCGGGGTGCGAGGGGGCCGAGGCCCTTTCTCACGCGGCGGTGTCCGCCGGAGCCGCCTCGGCCGCCTGCGCGACCTTGAGCGAGCCGCCAGCCGCCTCGACCGCCGCCACCGCGCCGGAGGAGGCGCCGGTCACCTCGATCGTGACCTTGGACGTGATCGCGCCCTTGGCCAGCACGCGGATGCCGTCGCGCGACCGGCGCAGCACGCCGGACGAGACGAGCACCGCCTCGGTGATCGGCTGGGCGGCGTCGATCTTGCCCTCGTCGATGAACTTCTGGATCAGGCCCAGGTTGACGACCGCGTATTCCTTGCGGTTCGGCTTGTTGAAGCCGCGCTTGGGCAGCCGCATGTAGAGCGGCATCTGCCCGCCTTCGTAGCCCCCCAGGGCCACGCCCGAACGGGACTTCTGGCCCTTGATGCCGCGCCCGGCGGTCTTGCCGACGCCCGAGCCGGGACCACGGCCCACGCGCTTCTTCTTCTTCGCCGCGCCGTCGTTGTCGCGGAGCTCATGCAGTTTCATGTCGCTTCTCCTTTCCGGAAGACGCTCCGCCGAGCGACGGGCGGGGCGCACACGGGAAACAGGGCGCCCCCGAGGGCACCCTGGGGGTTCTCAGCCCCGCTCCTCGACGATGGTGACGAGGTGCGGGATCGCGCGGACCATGCCACGGACCGAGGGCGTGTCCTCGAGCTCGCGGGTCTTGCCGACCTTGTTGAGGCCAAGACCGACGAGGGTCTGGCGCTGCACGTCGGGACGGCGGGACGGCGAGGCGATCTGCTTGACGACGATGGTCTTCGCCATGCTCAGGCCTCCACGGCTTCGGGCTGCGCGGCGGTCTCGGGGGTGCGGAGGATGTCCGCCACCTTCTTGCCGCGACGCTGCGCCACGGACCGGGGCGACGCTTCCTTGGTCAGGCCGTCGATGGTCGCGCGGATCATGTTGTAGGGGTTGTTCGAGCCCAGCGACTTGGACACGACGTCCTGAAGGCCCAGCATCTCGAACACGGCCCGCATCGGACCGCCCGCGATGATCCCGGTGCCCGCGACGGCGGTGCGCATCACGACGCGACCGGCGCCCCAGCGCCCTTCGATGTCGTGGTGCAGGGTCCGGCCTTCCCGGAGGGGAACGCGGACCATGCTGCGCTTGGCCTGCTCGGTCGCCTTGCGGATCGCCTCGGGCACTTCCTTGGCCTTGCCCTTGCCGTAGCCGACGCGGCCCTTCTGGTCGCCCACCACCACGAGAGCGGCGAAGCCGAAGCGCTTGCCCCCCTTCACGGTCTTGGAGACCCGGTTGATCGCGACGAGGCGATCGGCGAACTCGGGGGCCGCGTCCTCGCGGTCCCGACGGTCGCGGCGTTGTTCACGTTCTGCCATAAGGCATTCCCTTGATGGTGGCGCATCGCGCCGCTTGGATCAACCGCAGTGCCCTTCGGCCCCGGTCATCGAGGGCGGGCTCTTCGCCCACCCTGCAGGTGCGGACAGACGTCCGCCGCTTCAGATCGTCAGCCCGTTCTCACGGGCCGCGTCGGCAAGCGCCTTGATCTTGCCGTGGAACAGGAAGCCACCCCGGTCGAAATAGGCCTCCGTCACGCCGGCGGCCTTGGCGCGCTCGGCGATGGTCGCGCCGATCTTGGCCGCGGCCTCGACGTTGTTCTTGCCGACCAGGCCCAGATCCTTCTCTAGCGTCGAGGCGGACGCGAGCGTCACGCCACGGGCGTCGTCGATGAGCTGGACCGAGATGTTCTTGCTGGAACGGTGGACGGACAAGCGGAGCTTGCCCTCGTTCACCGCCTTGAGCTTGTTCCGAACGCGCATCCGGCGCTTCTGGAACAGCTCGAGCTTCGTGCTGGCCATGATGTGCGTTCCTTACTTCTTCTTGCCTTCCTTGCGGAAGATGAACTCGCCGCGGTAGCGGACGCCCTTGCCCTTGTAGGGCTCGGGACCCCGGAACTCGCGGATCTCCGCGGCGACCTGGCCCACCTGCTGCGCGTCGTTGCCCTCGATCACGATGACGTCGTTACGGGCCGACGGCGTGGTGATCTTGATGCCGGCGGGCTGCTCGTAGCTCACGTCGTGCGAATAGCCGAGCGCGAGCCGGAGCGTGTTGCCCTGCATGTTGGCGCGGTAGCCCACGCCGGTGATGTCGAGCTCCTTCTTGAAGCCCTGCGTCACGCCGGTGACCAGGTTCTCCACCATGGAGCGCGACATCCCCACTGCTGGCGGGCGCGCTTGGAGAGGCCGCGCGGCGTTATGGTGACCGCGCCGTTGTCCTGCGCGATCGTCACGTCGTCGGTGGCCTTGAAGGACAGGGTGCCCTTCGGGCCCTTCACCGAGATGGTCTGGCCGTCGATGGTGGCGGTGACGCCCGACGGGAGCGGAACGGGCTTCTTGCCGATACGGGACATGGAAGCCTCCTCAGAACACGGTGCAGAGCACTTCGCCGCCGACGTTGGCGGCGCGCGCATGCGCATCGGACATCACGCCGCGCGGCGTCGAGACGATGGACACGCCCAGGCCCTGACGCACCTGCGGCAGCTCCTTGACGCCCATGTAGACGCGACGGCCGGGCTTGGAGACGCGCTTGATCTCGCGGATCACGGGCGTGCCCTCGAAGTACTTGAGCTCGATGCGCAGCTCGGGGTGGCCCCCGGCGCCGGTCACCTGCTCGTAACCCCGGATGTACCCCTCGTCCTTGAGCACGTCGAGCACCCAGGCCCGCAACTTGGAGGCCGGCGTGAGGACCTCGTTCTTGCCCCGCGACTGCGCGTTGCGGATGCGGGTCAGCATATCGCCGATAGGATCGTTCATCGTGACCTCCTTACCAGCTCGACTTCACCAGCCCGGGGATCTCGCCGTTCGAGCCGAGCTCGCGCAGCATGATCCGGCTGATCTTCAGCTTGCGGTAATAGGCGCGCGGACGGCCGGTGAGCTGGCACCGGTTCCGCAGGCGGGTGGCCGAGGAGTTGCGGGGCAGCTCGGCGAGCTTGAGCGTCGCCTTGAACCGCTCCTCCACGGAGGCGTTCTTGTCCGCGGCGGAGGCCTTGAGAGCGGCCCGGCGGGCGGCGTACTGGTCGACCAGCTTCTGCCGCTTCCGCTCGCGTTCGATCATGGATTTCTTGGCCATGGTGTTCTCTCTCCCGCGGCTCAGCTGTTGAAGGGCATGTTGAAGTGCTTCAACAGCGCCTTGGCTTCCGCGTCGGTCTTCGCGGTGGTGCAGATGACGACGTCCATGCCCCAGACCTCGTCGACCTTGTCGAAGTTGATCTCCGGGAAGACGATGTGCTCCTTGAGGCCGAAGGCGTAGTTGCCCCGACCGTCGAAGCTGGTGCCCTTCACGCCGCGGAAGTCGCGGATGCGCGGCATGGCGACGGTGATGATGCGGTCGAGGAACTCGTACATCCGGTCGCCCCGAAGCGTGACCATCGTGCCGAGCGGCATCTCCTCGCGGACCCGGAAGCCGGCGATCGACTTCTTGGCCTTGGTGATGACGGCCCGCTGGCCGGCGATGGTGGACAGGTCCTCCTGGGCGGACTTGACCTTCTTGGAATCGCGCACGGCTTCCGACCCGGCCCCGATGTTCAGCACGATCTTCTCGAGCTTCGGGATCATCATGTCGTTCTTGTAGCCGAACTCTTCCTTCAGGGCGGCGCGGATGCGCTCCCGATAGACGGCCTTAAGGCGCGGGGTGTAGTTGGCTGCGTCGAGCATCAGATCACGTCCCCCGTGGTCTTGGCGTAGCGGACCTTGTTGCCGGCCTCGTCGAAGCGGAAGCCGACGCGCGTGGCCTTGCCGTTGGCGTCCACGAGCGCGAGGTTCGACAGGTCGATGGGCAGCGCCTTGGGCACGCGGCCGCCCTGGCTGGTCTGCGACTGCTTCACGTGGCGGATCGCCATGTTGATCCCGCCGACGACGGCGCGGCCTTCCTTGGGGAGGACCTGCTCGATCTCGCCGGTCTTGCCCTTGTCGCGGCCCGCGAGCACGACGACGCGATCACCCTTGCGGAGCTTGGCGGCCATCACAGCACCTCCGGGGCGAGCGAGATGATCTTCATGAAGTTCTTGGCGCGCAGCTCGCGCACGACCGGCCCGAAGATGCGGGTGCCGACCGGCTCGCCCTGGTTGTTCAGGATGACGGCGGCGTTGCGGTCGAAGCGGATGGTCGTCCCGTCCTCGCGGCGGACTTCCTTGGCGGTGCGCACGACGACGGCCTTGCGGACATCGCCCTTCTTCACGCGACCCCGGGGGATCGCTTCCTTGACGGAGACGACGATGATGTCGCCCACCGACGCGTAGCGCCGGTGCGAGCCGCCCAGGACCTTGATGCACTGAACCCGGCGGGCGCCGGAGTTGTCAGCGACATCCAGATTGGTCTGCATCTGGATCATGTGGTTTCTCCCGACCTAAGGGGGGCTGGGAGCCCGTGTCCCCTGGGTTTCGTTTGAACCGGAAGGGTCGCTCAGGCCTGCTCGGCCGTGAGGACCTCCCAGCGCTTCGATGCCGATTTCGGCGCGCATTCGATGATGCGGACCGAGTCGCCCGTCTTGAACTGGTTCAGCTCATCGTGGGCGCGGTACTTCTTGGACCGTCGGATCGTCTTCTTGAGGATCGGGTGCGTGAAGCGACGCTCGACGAGGACGGTCACCGTCTTGTCGTTCTTGTCGGAGGTCACGACGCCCTGGAGGATGCGCTTGGGCATGGGCTCAGGCCTCTTGCGCGGCCTGGGCCGCCTTTTCGTTGAGGATGGTCATGACGCGGGCGGCCTCGCGGCGAGCGGACCGCATCCGCGCGGTGTTCTCGAGCTGACCCGTCGCCTGCTGGAAGCGGAGGTTGAAGCTCTCTTTCTTGAGCTGCGCCAACTGGTCGCGCAGTTGGTCGGGCGTCTGCCCGCGAAGGTCCTTGGCGTTCATCGCCGTATCTTCCTCTCAGAAGTCGGCAGCCAGGCCGCCGCTTTTCCAATGCACAGGGCCCCCGAACGACGGGGGCCCCGCGAAATCCCTACCAGTCCTCGCGGACGATGGTGCGCGTCTTGACCGGCAACTTCATCGCCGCGAGTCGGAGGGCTTCCCTTGCCACATCCTCGGGCACGCCGTCAACCTCGAACATGATGCGGCCGGGCTTCACGCGGCAGGCCCAGTAGTCCACCGAGCCCTTGCCCTTGCCCATGCGCACTTCGATGGGCTTGGAGGTCACCGGCACGTCCGGGAAGACGCGGATCCAGACGCGACCCTGGCGCTTCATGTGACGGGTCAGCGCCCGGCGGGCGGCCTCGATCTGGCGCGCGGTGACGCGCTCGGGCTCGGTCGCCTTCAGGCCGAAGGTGCCGAAGTTGAGGTCCGAGCCGCCCTTGGCGTCGCCATGGATGCGGCCCTTGTGGAGCTTGCGGAACTTGGTGCGCTTCGGTTGAAGCATTTTTCTCTACTCCTTACCGGTCGCCGCGTTCGCGATCACGGTCGCGACGCTCGGGACGGGCACCACGCGGAACGGCCGAGTCCTGCAGCTCGGCGGCCTTGCGGTCGCGCGCCTGCGGATCGTGCTCCATGATCTCGCCCTTGAAGATCCAGACCTTGATGCCGATGATCCCGTAGGGCGTCTCGGCCTCGCTCAGCGCGTAGTCGATGTCGGCGCGAAGGGTGTGCAGGGGCACGCGGCCCTCGCGATACCACTCCGTCCGCGCGATCTCGGCGCCGCCCAGGCGGCCCGACACGTTCACGCGGATGCCGAGGGCGCCCATGCGCATCGCGTTCTGCACGGCGCGCTTCATGGCGCGGCGGAACGAGACGCGACGCTCGAGCTGCTGGGCGATGCTCTCTCCGACCAGGGCCGAGTCGAGCTCGGGCTTGCGGACCTCGACGATGTTGAGGTGCAGCTCGGACTTCGTGAGCGCCGCGACCTTCTTGCGCAGCGTCTCGATGTCGGCGCCCTTCTTGCCGATGATGACGCCGGGGCGGGCGGCATGGATCGTGACGCGGCACTTCTTGTGCGGACGCTCGATGATGATGCGGCTGATGCCGGCGGCCTTGGCTTCCTTCTTGATGAAGTCCTTGATGCGGACGTCCTCAAGCAGCAGGTCGCCGAAGTCCTTGGAGTTGGCGAACCACCGGCTGTCCCAGGTCCGGTTGACCTGCAGACGCATGCCGACGGGATTGACCTTGTTGCCCATCAGGCTTGCTCCCCCTGGACAGCGTCGATCTGACGCACGGTGATGGTGAGTTCCGAGAACGGCTTCATGATCTTGCCGAAGCGGCCACGGGCACGCGGGCGGCCCCGCTTCATGACCAGGTTCTTGCCGACCCAGGCCTCGGCGACGACCAGGCTGTCGACGTCGAGGTTGTGGTTGTTCTCGGCGTTGGCGATGGCCGATTGGAGGCACTTCTTGACGTCGCCGGCGATGCGGCGCTTCGAGAAGGTGAGGTCCGCGAGAGCGTTCTCGACCTTCTTGCCCCGGATCATGGCGGCCACGAGGTTCAGCTTCTGCGGTGAGATGCGCAGCATGCGCGACTTCGCCTGCGCCTCGTTCTCCGCCACGCGGCGCGGATTCTTCTCCTGACCCATGGCTTACTTCCTCTTGGCTTTCTTGTCGGCGGCGTGGCCGTAGTAGGTGCGCGTCGGCGAGTACTCACCGAACTTCTGGCCGATCATCTCCTCGGTGACGTTGACCGGGATATGCTTCTTGCCATTGTAGACGCCGAAGGTGAGCCCCACGAACTGGGGCAGGATGGTGGAGCGGCGCGACCAGATCTTGATGACCTCGTTGCGGCTCGACCCCCGCGCGGCCTCGGCCTTCTTGAGGACGTAGGCATCGACGAAGGGGCCTTTCCAAACGGAACGCGACATGGATCAGCGGCCTTTCTTCGCGTGGCGCGAGCGGACGATGAGCCGTTGCGACGCCTTGTTGGGATTGCGGGTGCGGTTGCCCTTGGTGCCCTTGCCCCAGGGGGTGACCGGGTGACGGCCGCCCGAGGTCCGGCCTTCACCACCACCATGCGGGTGGTCGATCGGGTTCATGGCGACGCCGCGCACGGTCGGGCGGATGCCCATGTGGCGCGAGCGACCCGCCTTGCCGAGGTTCTGGTTCGAGTTGTCAGGGTTCGACACGGCGCCGATGGTGGCCATGCATTCCTGCCGGACCATCCGCAGCTCGCCCGACGACAGGCGGAGCTGGGCGTAGCCGCCGTCGCGGCCGACGAACTGCGCGTAGGTCCCGGCGGCGCGCGCGATCTGCCCGCCCTTGCCGGCCTTCAGCTCGACGTTGTGGACGATGGTCCCGATCGGCGATTCCCGAGAAGGGCATCGCGTTGCCGGGCTTCACGTCGGTCTTGGCGCCGGCCACCACGGTGTCACCGACCGCGAGGCGCTGGGGTGCGAGGATGTAGGACTGCTCGCCATCATTGTAGCGGATGAGGGCGATGAACGCGGTCCGGTTGGGATCGTACTCGATCCGCTCCACGGTCGCGGGGACGTCGAACTTGCGACGCTTGAAATCGACGACGCGGTAGAGGCGCTTGGCGCCGCCACCCTTGTGCCACATCGTGATCCGCCCGGTGTTGTTCCGGCCGCCGGTCTTGTGCAGACCTTCGGTGAGCGCCTTGACGGGGCGCCCCTTCCAGAGCTCCGAACGGTCGATCAGAACCAGCCCACGCTGGCCAGGCGTCGTCGGCTTGTACGACTTGAGTGCCATGCTTTCTGTCTTCCGTCTGCTTCGCGCACCGTACGGTGCGTCCGTTAGATGAAGGGCCCCGAAGGTCCCCGGCTTGGAATGACGAGGCCCCGGGGTTGCGCCCGGGGCCGGTCAGGTGCGGTCCCTTACGCGAGACCCGTGGAGACGTCAATGGTGTGACCCTCCTCGAGGGTCACGTAGGCCTTCTTGACGTCGTTGCGCGTGCCGGGGCGGCCCCGGAAACGCTTGTTCTTGCCCTTGGTGACGACGGTGTTGACCGCCTTCACCTTCACCCCGAACAGGGCCTCGACGGCCTGCTTGATGAGGGGCTTCGTCGCCTCCGGCGCGACCTCGAAGACGACCGCGTTCGATTCGGACGCGAGCGTGGCCTTCTCGGTGATGACCGGGCGGCGGATGATGTCGTACTGGGCGGGGGTCGCGGTCATTTCAGGCGGGCCTCCAGGGCTTCGACCCCGGCGCGGGTGAGCACGAGCGTGTCGCGGCGCAGGATGTCGTAGACGTTGGCGCCGATGGCCGGCAGCACGTCCAGGGTCTCGATGTTGCGGGCGGCGCGGGCGAAGTTGTCGTTGACCGCCGCGTCGATGACGAGGGCACGCTTCCAGCCGAGCGACTCGACCTGCTTCGCGAGGATGCGGGTCTTGGCCTCGGTGATGTCGAGGTTCTCGACCACGACCAGCTCGCCGGCACGCGCCTTGGCGGAGAGCGCGTGCATCAGCCCGAGCTTCCGGAACTTCTTGTTCAGGTCATGCGCGTGGCTGCGAGGGGTCGGGCCCTTCGCGACGCCGCCGTGCCGGAAGATCGACGCCTTCTTCGACCCGTGGCGAGCGCCGCCGGTGCCCTTCTGGCGATAGATCTTCTTGGTCGAGTAGCTGACCTCGGCCCGGGTGAGGGTCGAGTGCGTGCCGGCCTGGGCCTTGGCGCGCTGCCAGCGGACGACGCGGTGCAGGATGTCGGCGCGCGGCTCGAGGCCGAAGATCGCGTCGTCCAGCTCCACGGTGCCGGCGCTCTCGCCGGCGAGGGTGATGGCTTGGGCCTGCATTACTGGGCGCTCCCCTCGTCAGCGGCGGGCTCTTCGCCGGCCGGGGCTTCCTTGGCGGCGGCTTCCGCGGCCTCGATGGCGGCCTGCTCGGCCTCGGCGGCGGCGCGCGCGGCGGCTTCCGCCTCGGCGGCAGCCTGGGCGGCGGCCTCCTCGGCGAGGCGCTTGGCCTCACGCTCGGCCGAGCGCAGCGCGGCCGGGAAGATCAGGTTCTCGGGCGCCGGCTTCTTGACGGCGTCCTTGACGGTGACCCAGCCGCCCTTGTTGCCCGGCACGGCGCCCTTGACCATCACAAGGCCGCGGTCGGTGTCGATGCGGACGACCTGCAGGTTCTGCGTGGTCACGCGGGTGGTGCCCATGTGGCCGGCCATCTTCTTGCCTTTGAAGATGCGGCCGGGGTCCTGGCACTGGCCCACGGAGCCGTGCGAGCGGTGCGAGACCGACACGCCGTGCGACGCCCGGAGGCCGCCGAAGTTGTGCCGCTTCATGACGCCCGCGAAGCCCTTGCCGATCGACGTGCCGGACACGTCGACGAACTGGCCGGGGAAGTAGTGGGCCGCGATGATCTCCTCGCCCACGCCGATCAGGTTGTCCGGGTCGACCCGGAACTCCACAATCTTGCGCTTGGGCTCGACCTGCGCCTTGGCGAAGTGGCCGCGCATGGGCTGGGTGGTGTTCTTGGCCTTGGCGGCGCCGGCGCCGAGCTGGACGGCGCTGTAGCCATCCTTCTCGACCGTGCGCTGCGCGACGACCTGAACGTTGTCGAGTTGGAGGACGGTGACGGGAACCTGCTTGCCGTCTTCCAGGAACAGGCGGGTCATCCCCACCTTCTTTGCGATCACGCCCGAACGGAGCATCCGATGACCCTCTTCAGACCTTGATCTCGACGTCCACGCCCGCGGCGAGGTCGAGCTTCATCAGCGCGTCCACGGTCTGCGGGGTGGGGTCCACGATGTCCAGGAGCCGCTTGTGGGTGCGGATCTCGAACTGGTCACGGGACTTCTTGTCGATGTGCGGGCCGCGCAGCACCGTGAACTTCTCGATCTTGTTCGGAAGCGGGATGGGGCCACGGACATTGGCGCCGGTGCGCTTGGCGGTCGACACGATCTCGGCGGTGCTGGCATCCAGCACGCGGTAGTCGAACGCCTTGAGGCGGATGCGGATGGTCTGGCTCTGGACGGCCATCGGTCTTGCCTTTCAAGGCTCAAAACGGTCGAGAGGTGAACCGGCGGGATTGCCGGGCCACGTCGGACCGGTCGTCTAATGCTGAGGGCGCGCGTCTAGCGCGCGCCCTCGGGTAAGTCAAGCGAGGATCAGGCGATGATCTTCGACACGACGCCGGCGCCGACGGTGCGGCCGCCTTCGCGGATGGCGAAGCGCAGGCCGTCCTCCATGGCGATGGGGGCGATGAGCTCGACGTTGAACTTCAGGTTGTCGCCCGGCATCACCATCTCGGTGCCCTCGGGGAGCTGCACGGTGCCGGTCACGTCGGTGGTGCGGAAGTAGAACTGCGGCCGGTAGTTGGCGAAGAACGGCGTGTGGCGCCCGCCCTCCTCCTTGGTCAGGATGTAGGCCTCGGCCTCGAACTTGGTGTGCGGCTTCACCGAGCCGGGCTTGCACAGCACCTGCCCGCGCTCCACGTCGTCGCGGTTCACGCCGCGCAGAAGCGCGCCGATGTTGTCGCCCGCCTCGCCGCGGTCCAGGAGCTTGCGGAACATCTCCACGCCCGTGCAGGTCGACTTGCGGGTCTCGCGGATGCCCACGATCTCCACCTCGTCGCCCACGTTGATCACGCCCCGCTCCACGCGGCCCGTCACCACCGTGCCCCGGCCCGAGATCGAGAACACGTCCTCGATCGGCATCAGGAACGGCTGGTCCACGGCCCGCACCGGCGTCGGGATGTACTCGTCCACCGCCGCCATCAGCGCCCGGATCGAGTCCTCGCCGATCTCCTTCGACTCGCCGATCATCGCCTGGTGCGCCGAGCCCTTGATGATCGGGATGTCGTCGCCCGGGAACTCGTAGGACGAGAGCAGCTCGCGCAGCTCCATCTCCACCAGCTCGATCAGCTCGGGGTCGTCCACCAGGTCGATCTTGTTCATGTACACCACCAGCGCCGGCACCCCCACCTGGCGCGCCAGGAGGATGTGCTCGCGCGTCTGCGGCATCGGCCCGTCCGAGGCCGCGCAGACCAGGATGCCGCCGTCCATCTGCGCGGCGCCCGTGATCATGTTCTTCACGTAGTCGGCGTGCCCGGGGCAGTCCACGTGCGCGTAGTGCCGGTTCGCCGTCTCATACTCCACGTGCGCCGTCGAGATCGTGATCCCCCGCGCCCGCTCCTCCGGCGCCGCGTCGATCTGGTCGTAGGCCTTGAAGTCCCCATAGTACTTGGTGATCGCCGCCGTCAGCGTCGTCTTGCCATGGTCCACGTGACCAATCGTCCCAATGTTCACGTGCGGTTTGTTCCGCTCGAACTTCGCCTTCGCCATGATGGCTTCTCCTGTTCGTCACACATTCACCAGGCCGGGGCCCGGCAGTCTGGGGGTGCGGGGCGGGCATCGCCGCCCCGCGTCGCCGTCAGGCGTACTTCTTCTGGATCTCTTGCGAGATGTTCTCGGGGACCGGCTCGTAGTGGTCGAACTGCATCGTGAACTGCGCGCGGCCCGAGGACATGGAGCGCAGCGTGTTGATGTAGCCGAACATGTTCGCGAGCGGCACGAAGGCGTTGATGACGTTCGCGTTGCCGCGGCTGTCCTGCCCCTGCACCATGCCCCGGCGCGAGGTCAGGTCGCCGATGACGCCGCCCGTGTACTCCTCGGGGGTCACCACCTCGACCTTCATGATCGGCTCGAGGAGCTTCGCGCCCGCCTTCTTGAGGCCTTCCCGCATGCACATGCGCGAGGCGATCTCGAAGGCCAGGACCGAGGAGTCCACGTCGTGGAACTTGCCGTCCACCAGCGCGACCTTGAAGTCGATCACCGGGAAGCCGGCCAGCGGGCCCGAGTCCATGACGGACTTGATGCCCTTCTCGACGCCCGGGATGTACTCCTTGGGCACGGTGCCGCCGATGATCTTCGACTCGAACGAGTAGCCCTCGCCCGGAGCGGTCGGGTTGATGTCGAGCTTGACCTCGGCGAACTGGCCCGAGCCACCGGTCTGCTTCTTGTGCGTGTAGGTGTGCGTGACCGGATGCGAGATGGTCTCGCGGTAGGCCACCTGCGGCGCGCCGATGTTCGCCTCGACCTTGAACTCGCGACGCATCCGGTCGACGAGGATGTCGAGGTGAAGCTCGCCCATGCCCTTCATGATCGTCTGGCCCGACTCGATGTCGGTCTCGACGCGGAAGGACGGGTCCTCGGCGGCCAGGCGAGCGAGGGCGGTCGCCATCTTCTCCTGGTCGGCCTTGGTCTTGGGCTCGACGGCGATCTCGATCACCGGCTCGGGGAAGGTCATGGTCTCGAGGACCACCGGCTCCTTCTCGGAGCAGAGCGTGTCGCCCGTGGTGGTGTCCTTGAGGCCCGCCAGCGCGATGATGTCGCCCGCGAAGGCTTCGTCGATCTCTTCCCGGTTGATGGCGTGCATCATCATCATCCGGCCCACGCGCTCGCGCTTGCCCTTGGTCGAGTTGAGCATGCCGTCACCCTTCTTGAGGGTGCCCGAGTAGATGCGCGTGAAGGTGAGCGAGCCCACGAAGGGGTCGTTCATGATCTTGAACGCCAGCGCCGAGAACGGCTGCTCGTCGTCGGCCGAGCGGGGGATGTTCCGCGTCTCGGTCTCGTCGCCCGGCTTGAAGCCCTGGTAGGCGGGCACGTCGAGGGGGCTCGGCAGGAAGTCGATCACGCAGTTCAGCATGGGCTGGACGCCCTTGTTCTTGAACGCGGAACCGGCGGTCACGGGGACGAAGGCCATGCTCAGGCAGCCCTTGCGGATGAGCTTGCGCAGCTCCTCCACCCCGGGCTCCTCGCCCTCGAGGTACCGCTCCATGGCGTCGTCGTCCATCTCGACGGCGAGCTCGACCATCTTGCCGCGCCATTCGTCGGCGAGGCCCTTGAGCTCGTCACGGATGGGCTGGCGGGTCCAGGAGGCGCCGAGGTCCTCGCCCTTCCAGGTCCACTCTTCCATCGTGATGAGGTCGATGATGCCCTCGAGCTTGTCCTCGGCCCCGATCGGCAGCGCGACGGGGCACGGGGTCGCGCCCGTGCGGTCCTTGATCATGCGGACGCAGTTGAAGAAGTCCGCGCCGATCTTGTCCATCTTGTTGACGAACACGATCCGGGGGACCTCGTAGCGGTCGGCCTGGCGCCAGACGGTCTCGGTCTGGGGCTCCACGCCGGCGTTGGCGTCGAGCAGGCAGACGGCGCCGTCGAGCACGGCGAGCGAGCGCTCGACCTCGATGGTGAAGTCCACGTGTCCGGGCGTGTCGATGATGTTGAAGCGGTGCTTCTCGCCGACGTGCTCACCGGGGTTCTCGGTGCGCTCCCAGAACGTGGTCGTGGCGGCGGACGTGATCGTGATGCCGCGCTCCTGCTCCTGCTCCATCCAGTCCATCGTCGCGGCGCCGTCATGGACTTCGCCGATCTTGTGGGACTTGCCGGTGTAGTAGAGGATGCGCTCGGTCGTCGTCGTCTTGCCGGCGTCGATATGCGCCATGATCCCGAAGTTACGGTACAGGCGCAGAGGGTATTCGCGGGCCATGGGCCTTTTCCTCGCTTGGTCCGAGGCGGGGCCCCGGGCGTTCGTGTCACGGATGGGCGGGGGCACGCCGGGCGCGCCCCCGTGCCGGTGTTACCAGCGGTAGTGGCTGAACGCCTTGTTGGCGTCGGCCATCTTGTGGGTGTCCTCGCGCTTCTTCACGGCGGTGCCCCGGCCGTTCATCGCGTCGAGGAGCTCGCCCGCGAGGCGCTCTTCCATGGTGTTCTCGTTGCGCTTCTTGGACGCGTCGATCAGCCAGCGGATCGCCAGGGCCTCGCGGCGCTCGGGGCGCACCTCGACGGGGACCTGGTAGGTCGCGCCGCCGACCCGGCGGGAGCGGACCTCGACGGCCGGCTTCACGTTGTCCAGCGCCTCGTGGAAGACCTCCACGGGCTCCTTGCGGGCACGCTGCTGCACCCGGTCGAAGGCGTTGTAGACGATGGTCTCGGCGACGGACTTCTTGCCGTCGACCATCAGGTTGTTCATGAACTTGCTGACCACCCGGTCGCCGTACTTGGCGTCGGGCAGGATCTCGCGCTTCTCGGCGGCGTGACGACGGGACATTCTTCAGATCCTCACTTCGGACGCTTGGCGCCGTACTTCGACCGGCGCTGCTTGCGGTTCTTGACGCCCTGGGTGTCGAGGACGCCGCGCAGGATGTGGTAGCGCACGCCGGGAAGGTCCTTCACGCGGCCGCCACGGATGAGCACCACCGAGTGCTCCTGCAGGTTGTGGCTCTCGCCGGGGATGTAGGAGATCACCTCGAACGAGTTCGTCAGGCGCACCTTGGCGACCTTCCGCATGGCCGAGTTCGGCTTCTTCGGGGTCGTCGTGTAGACGCGGGTGCAGACGCCGCGCTTCTGGGGGCAGCCCTCAAGGTGCTGCGACTTGGACCGGGTGACTTGGCGCTGCCGGGGCTTCCGGATCAGCTGCTGGATCGTCGGCATGGGGTTTGTTTCCCGTTTCCTACCGTTTCTGTGCCGCGGGCCCGAAGGGCTCCGCCGTCGATGAAGCCCCACGGCACGCGTGAAGCACAAAAAGCCCGCATCGTTCTCGCTACCTGCGACCGATGCGGTTTGGCTCGCAGAGGATCGGGGCGTTGCCGGCCCGGATCGTGCACCTGATAATCTTCGGCACCCGGACGGACGCGCGGCACGGACCACGCCCCTCGTCAGGGTGCGGGCGACATATGGGCAACAGGGCGGGATGTCAACAGAGCCCGGCCCGGCTGCGCCCGGCTGTCGCGGCCCCGTCAGACGCCGGGCGCGGCCTCCTCCTCGGGCCGGGGCCGCCGGGCCTCGCGCAGGAGGGTGAAGAGCCCCGTCGCGACCACCACCCCGGCGCCCAGCAGCGTCGGCGAGTCGGGAAAGGTCCCGAAGGCGGCCACCCCCACGACGATGGCGACGAGCAGCCCCGCATAGCGGAAGGGTGCGACGAAGCTCACCTCGCCCCGCCGCATGGCCGCCGTGATCCCGCCGTAGCCGCCCATCACGAAGACCGTCGTGGCCGCCAGCAGCAGCGCCGCCCGCCCGTCGAGCGCCACCCAGCCCCCCTGGAACGGCGCGACCAGGGCGCCCGACAGCGCCACCCCCGCCCCCGTCACCAGCACCACCAGCGGCGTCGGCACCTTGGGCCCCAGCCCGCGCGAGGCGAGGTCCCGCACCGTCACGCAGGCCACCGAGCCCAGGGCCTGGCAAACCGGCCAGCCCCAGCCCTCCGCCCCCGGCCGCACGATCAGGAGGACGCCGGCCAGTCCCCCCAGGATGGCGAGGAGCCGCCCCGCCCCCACCCGCTGCCCCAGCACCGGCCAGGCCGCCAGCGTGATCGCCAGCGGCGAGGCCTGCATCACCGCCGACAGGTTGGCCAGCGGCATCCGCGCCAGCGCCAGGAAGAAGAACCACGCCGCCCCCGCCTCGGCCGCCGCGCGCAGGAGCATGATTCCCCAGTCCCGCCGCCCGACCGGCTCGGCCAGGGCCCTCCCCAGCACCAGCGCCAGGATCAGCGTGACCGCGGCCCCGCGCAGGAGGAGCGACTGCGACAGCGGCATCGCCGTCCCGAGCGCCTTCATGCAGGCGTCGGAGAGCGTGAAGGAGGTCATGCCGGCGACCATCAGCGCGGCGCCGTGCAGGTTCGGGGAGGAGGTCATGGCCCCGGTGGGCTATCAGCCGCGCGGGGCGGAGGCCAGACCGGGCGATCCCGGAAACGCACCACCCGTAGGGCGAGCTCCGGCCCGCCATGCGCCGCCGGCTACGGGAGCACCGCCTGCCCAAGTCTGATGGCGGGCCGGAGCCCACCCTTCGATGGCTCTGCCACGCAGCGACCCGAGCAGACACCTGCAGGACGACAGGTTAACGGGACCCGCGACGCGCCTCCGATGGAAGCCTCTGGGATGTCTCGCAGCTTCCACGCGACAGACCGGAATGGTTAACGCCCGACCCCCACCCCGACGCAACGCCCGTTGCTGACGGACTTCGTTAACCCTTCTCCGGCATCCTGGGGGCATCAGCAGCGAATCAGCCCCATGCCCCTCGACTTCCTCCGTCCAAACGAAAAGGCCCCCGTCTCCGGGGGCCTCTCCAACATCATACCCGGCGCGGGATCACTCCCGGCTTTCCTCCGGCGTGTCCACGAGCAGGCTGTCGAGGTCCTGCGCCTCGCCCATGTCCATCGCCTGCGGCGCGGCGAGCTGGGCGGCCGCGGTGGCCTCCTCGCGGCGCTGCTCGATGACGGCATGGTCGCGGTCCGTCGCGATCTTGCGGACCCGCGCGGTGGCGCCGCCGGTGCCGGCCGGGATGAGCCGGCCGACGATGACGTTCTCCTTGAGGCCCACGAGCTTGTCGACCTTGCCCTGGACCGCCGCCTCGGTGAGGACGCGGGTGGTCTCCTGGAACGACGCCGCCGAGATGAAGCTACGGGTCTGGAGCGACGCCTTGGTGATGCCGAGCAGGATAGGCTCGCCCTGCGCCGGGCGTCCGCCCCGCGCGATGGCCTTGTCGTTGGCCTCGTCGAACTCGGCCTTGTCCACCGTCTCGCCCTTGAGGAGCGTGGTGTCGCCCGAGTCCGCGATCTCCCACTTCTGGAGCATCTGCCGGACGATGACCTCGATGTGCTTGTCGTTGATCTTCACGCCTTGCAGGCGATAGACCTCCTGCACCTCGTTGATCATGTAGTCGGCCAGAGCCTCGACCCCCAGGATCGCGAGGATGTCGTGCGGGGCGGGGTTGCCGTCCATCACGAACTCGCCCTTCTGGATGAAGTCACCTTCCTGGACGGGAATGTGCTTGCCCTTGGGGATCATGTATTCGCGCTTCTCGAGGCTCTCGTCGGTCGGCTCGATCGTGATCCGGCGCTTGTTCTTGTAGTCCTTGCCGAAGCGGACGTAGCCGTCGATCTCCGCGATGATGGCGTGGTCCTTCGGGCGACGCGCCTCGAAGAGCTCGGCCACCCGCGGCAGGCCCCCGGTGATGTCCTTGGTCCGGGCGCCCTCGCGCGGGATGCGCGCGACGACGTCACCGGCCTGGATCTGCTGGCCGTCCTCGACCGACAGGATCGCGTCCACGGACATCTGGTAGGAGACGGGGTTCCCGGCGTCGTTCAGCACGGTGTTCCCGTCCGCGTCCACGATCAGGACCGCCGGCTTGAGGTCGCCGCCCTTGGGCACCGACCGCCAGTCGGACACGATCCGCTGGGTCATGCCGGTGGCCTCGTCGGTCTCCTCGCGCACCGAGATGCCGCCCACGAGGTCCACGTAGCGCGCCACACCGCCCTTCTCGGCGATGATGGGGAGCGTGTAGGGGTCCCATTCGAGCAGGCGTTCGCCCCGCTCGACGCGGGCGCCTTCCTTCACGAAGACCTTGGTCCCGTAGCCCACCTTGTGGAGGGCCCGCTCCTCGCCCTGGTCGTCCATGATCGCGAGGACCATGTTCCGCCCCATGGCGATCTGCTCCCCCGCCGCGTTGAGCAGGAGCTGCGCGTTGCGGAACTCGATGGTCCCGGCCTGGCTCGCCTCGAGGAAGGACTGCTGCCCGCCCTGCGCCACGCCCCCGATGTGGAACGTCCGCATGGTGAGCTGGGTCCCCGGCTCCCCGATCGACTGGGCCGCGATGATGCCCACGGCCTCGCCGATGTTGACCATGGTGCCCCGGGCGAGGTCGCGCCCGTAGCAGGCCGCGCAGACGCCGTCGTCGCTCTCGCAGGTGAGCGGGCTGCGGATGCGCATCCGGCTCACGCCGGAGGTCTCGATGAGGTCGGCGCGCCGCTCGTCGATGAGCTCGCCCGCCGCGACCAGGATCTCGTCCGAGCCCGGCCGCAGCACGTCGTCCGCCGCCACCCGGCCCAGCACCCGCTCGGCGAGCGAGGACACGACCTCGCCGTCGTTCACGGCGGCCGTCGCGGTGATCGCCCGGTCGGTGCCGCAATCGGGGATGCGGATGATGCAGTCCTGCGCCACGTCCACGAGACGGCGGGTGAGGTAGCCCGAGTTCGCGGTCTTGAGCGCGGTGTCCGACAGACCCTTCCGGGCCCCGTGGGTCGAGTTGAAGTACTCGAGCACCGTGAGGCCTTCCTTGAAGTTCGAGATGATAGGCGTCTCGATGATCTCGCCCGAGGGCTTGGACATCAGGCCGCGCATCCCGCCGAGCTGCTTCATCTGCGTGACCGAGCCCCGGGCGCCGGAGTGGGCCATCATGTAGACCGAGTTCGGCTCCTTGGCGGCGCCGTTCTCGTCCTTCTGGACGGCCGAGATGGTCTCCATCATGGCGGCCGTGACCTTGTCGTTGCACTTCGACCAGGCGTCCACGACCTTGTTGTACTTCTCGCCCTGGGTGATCAGGCCGTCCATGTACTGCTGCTCGAAGTCCTTGACCTGCTCGCGGGTCTCCTCGACCAGCCGCCACTTGGCGTCCGGAACCACCATGTCGTCCTTGCCGAAGCTGATCCCGGCGCGGAAGGCCTCCTTGAAGCCCGCCCCCATGATCTGGTCGCAGAAGATGACCGATTCCTTCTGGCCGCAGTAGCGGTAGACGGTGTCGATGACCTGCTGGACCTCCTTCTTCCGCAGGAGGCGGTTGACGAGGGAGAACGGCGCCTTGGCGTTGAGCGGCAGCAGGTTGCCCAGACGCAGGCGGCCGGGCGTAGTCTCGACGCGCTGCCAGACCTCGTTGCCTTCCTCGTCGATCTGCTTGATCCGCGCGGTGATCTTGGCGTGCAGGTGCACGACGCCGGCGGAGAGCGCCTGCTCCACCTCCTCGATGTCACGGAAGACCATGCCCTCGCCGGGCATCCCCTCGCGCTCGATGGTGGTGTAGTAGAGGCCGAGCACCATGTCCTGCGACGGCACGATGATCGGGCTGCCGTTCGCGGGCGACAGCACGTTGTTCGTGGACATCATCAGGACGCGCGCTTCCAACTGCGCTTCAAGCGACAGCGGGACGTGCACGGCCATCTGGTCGCCGTCGAAGTCGGCGTTGAAGGCCGAGCAGACGAGCGGGTGGAGCTGGATCGCCTTGCCTTCGATCAGGATCGGCTCGAAGGCCTGAATGCCCAGGCGGTGCAGCGTCGGCGCGCGGTTCAGCAGCACCGGATGCTCCCGGATGACCTCGTCGAGGATGTCCCAGACCTCGGGACGCTCCTTCTCCACGAGCTTCTTGGCCTGCTTGACCGTCGAGGACAGCCCCTTGGCCTCAAGACGCGAGTAGATGAACGGCTTGAACAGCTCGAGCGCCATCTTCTTGGGCAGGCCGCACTGGTGCAGCTTCAGCTCGGGCCCGGTCACGATCACCGAGCGGCCCGAGAAGTCCACGCGCTTGCCGAGCAGGTTCTGGCGGAACCGCCCCTGCTTGCCCTTGAGCATGTCGGACAGCGACTTCAGCGGGCGCTTGTTGGCGCCGGTGATGACGCGGCCGCGACGGCCGTTGTCGAAGAGCGCGTCCACCGACTCCTGGAGCATCCGCTTCTCGTTGCGGACAATGATGTCCGGCGCGCGCAGCTCGATCAGCCGCTTGAGGCGGTTGTTCCGGTTGATGACCCGGCGGTAGAGGTCGTTCAGGTCCGACGTGGCGAAGCGACCGCCGTCGAGCGGCACCAGCGGGCGCAGCTCGGGCGGGATGACCGGGATCACGGTCATGATCATCCACTCGGGCCGGTTGCCCGACTCGATGAAGCTCTCGATGATCTTGAGCCGCTTGATGATCTTCTTGGGCTTGAGCTCGCCGGTGGCTTCCTTGAGCTCGGCGCGCAGGTGCTCGGCCTCGCCTTCGAGGTCGATGGCGGCCAGCATCTCGCGGATCGCCTCGGCGCCGATGTTCGCCTGGAAGGCGTCGGTGCCGTACTGGTCCTGCGCGTCGAGGAACTCCTCCTCGGTCAGAAGCTGGTTCTGCTTGAGGTCGGTGAGGCCCGGCTCGATGACGACGTACTGCTCGAAGTAGAGGATGCGCTCGAGGTCACGAAGCGTCATGTCCAGCATGAGGCCGATCCGCGAGGGGAGCGACTTCAGGAACCAGATATGCGCCACCGGGGCGGCGAGCTCGATGTGGCCCATCCGCTCGCGGCGGACCTTCTGGAGCGTCACTTCCACGCCGCACTTCTCGCAGACGACGCCGCGATACTTCATGCGCTTGTACTTGCCGCAGAGGCACTCGTAGTCCTTGATCGGCCCGAAGATGCGCGCGCAGAACAGGCCGTCACGCTCGGGCTTGAACGTGCGGTAGTTGATCGTCTCGGGCTTCTTGATCTCGCCGAAGGACCACGAGAGGATCCGCTCCGGCGACGCCAGGGAGACACGGATCTCGTCGAAGGTCTTGGCGGGGGTCAGGGGGTTGAACGGGTTGTTCGTCAGTTCCTGGTTCATCTCGTTCCCTTCCGGGGGGCGATGGAAATGGGGACACGGACGGCCCCCCGCAAGGGGCCGCCCCGAAGGCCGGAGGAGTCGTTACTCCTCGGTCTCCGCGTCCATGAGCTCCATGTTGAGGCCGAGGCCCCTGACTTCCTTCACGAGCACGTTGAACGATTCCGGCACGCCGGCCTCGAAGTTGTCCTCGCCCTTGACGATCGCCTCGTAGACCTTCGTCCGGCCCGCCACGTCGTCCGACTTCACGGTCAGCATCTCCTGCAGCGTGTAGGCGGCGCCGTAGGCCTCGAGGGCCCAGACCTCCATCTCGCCGAAGCGCTGGCCGCCGAACTGCGCCTTGCCGCCCAGCGGCTGCTGGGTGACGAGCGAGTAGGGACCGGTCGAACGCGCGTGGATCTTGTCGTCCACGAGGTGGTGCAGCTTCAGCAGGTACTTCACCCCGACGGTGACCTTCCGCTGGAACTGCTCGCCCGTGCGGCCGTCGAAGAGGACCGACTGCCCCGAGGTGTCGAAGCCCGCGCGCTTCAGCGCGTCGTCCACGTCGCCCTCCTTGGCGCCGTCGAAGACCGGCGTCGCCACGGCCACGCCCTTGGACCCGATCTCGGCGGTCTCGACCAGCTCGTCCTCGCCCAGTTGCGAGAGCGCCTCCTCATAGGCCTCCTCGCCATAGGCGATGCGCATGGCCTCGCGCACCGGGTCAGGTCGCCCGACCGGCGGTACTCGTGCAGCGCCTCGTCGATCTGGATGCCGAGGCCACGCGAGGCCCAGCCCATGTGGGTCTCGAGGATCTGCCCCACGTTCATCCGCGACGGCACGCCGAGCGGGTTGAGGCAGAAGTCCACGGGCGTGCCGTCCGCCAGGAACGGCATGTCCTCGATCGGCACCACGCGGCTGATGACGCCCTTGTTGCCGTGACGGCCGGCCATCTTGTCGCCGGGCTGCAGCTTGCGCTTCACCGCGACGAAGACCTTGACCATCTTCATCACGCCGGGGGCAGGTCGTCGCCGCGACGGACCTTCTCGACCTTGTCCTCGAAGCGGGCGTCGAGCGTGCGCTTCTGCACCTCGTACTGCTCGTTCAGGGCCTCGACGATCTTGGCGTCCCCTTCCTCGGCCAGCGCGAACTGCCACCAGGCGCCGCGCCCGATCTCCTTGAGCGAGTCCTCGGTGATGGTCGAGTTGGCCTTGAAGCCGCGCGGGCCCTTCACGGCGGTCTTGCCGATCAGGAGCGTGCGAAGGCGCGCGTAGATGTTGCGGTCGAGGATGGCGAGCTCGTCGTCCCGGTCACGGGCGAGGCTCTCGATCTCCTCGCGCTCGATCTGGAGCGCGCGCTCGTCCTTGTCGACGCCGTGCCGGTTGAAGACCCGCACCTCGACCACCGTGCCGTAGTCGCCCGGAGGCAGACGCAGCGAGGTGTCGCGCACGTCGGACGCCTTCTCCCCGAAGATGGCGCGGAGGAGCTTCTCCTCCGGCGTCATCGGGCTCTCGCCCTTCGGGGTGATCTTGCCCACGAGGATGTCGCCCGGCCCCACTTCGGCGCCGATATAGACGATCCCCGCCTCGTCGAGGTTGCGCAGCGCCTCCTCGCCGACGTTGGGAATGTCCCGCGTGATCTCCTCGGGCCCGAGCTTGGTGTCCCGCGCCGCGACCTCGAACTCCTCGATGTGGATGGACGTGAACACGTCATCCTGCACGATGCGTTCCGAGATGAGGATGGAGTCCTCGTAGTTGTAGCCGTTCCAGGGCATGAAGGCGACGACCACGTTCTTGCCGAGCGCGAGCTCGCCCAACTCCGTGGAGGGGCCGTCGGCGATGACCTCGCCCTTGCGGACGGTGTCGCCCACCTTCACCAGCGGGCGCTGGTTGATGCAGGTGTTCTGGTTGGAGCGCTGGAACTTGCGCATCCGGTAAATGTCGACCCCGGCGTCGCCGAGCTCGAGATCCTCGGTCGCGCGGACCACGATGCGGGTCGCGTCCACCTGGTCGATGATGCCCGACCGGCGGGCCATGATCGCCGCCCCGGAGTCGCGCGCCACGACCTCCTCGATGCCGGTGCCGACGAGCGGCGCCTCGGCCTGGAGGAGCGGCACCGCCTGCCGCTGCATGTTCGAGCCCATGAGCGCGCGGTTCGCGTCGTCGTTCTCGAGGAACGGGATCAGCGAGGCGGCCACGGACACGAGCTGCTTGGGCGACACGTCGATGAGGTCCACCTGCTCGCGGGGCGCGAGGGTGTAGTCGCCGGCCTGCCGGGTGTTCACCAGCTCGTTGGCGAAGGAGCCTTCCTGGGTCAGGTTGGCATTCGCCTGGGCGATGACGTGGCGCATCTCCTCGGTCGCGGACATGTACTGCACGTCATCGGTGACCTTGCTGTCCACCACCTTGCGGTAGGGGGTCTCGATGAAGCCGTACTTGTTGACGCGGGCGTAGGTCGCCAGAGAGTTGATGAGGCCGATGTTCGGGCCTTCCGGCGTCTCGATCGGGCACATCCGGCCGTAGTGGGTCGGGTGCACGTCGCGCACCTCGAAGCCCGCGCGTTCCCGCGTCAGGCCGCCCGGCCCGAGCGCCGAGAGACGCCGCTTGTGCGTGACCTCGGAGAGCGGGTTGGTCTGGTCCATGAACTGCGAGAGCTGCGAGGAGCCGAAGAACTCCCGCACCGCGGCCGCGGCGGGCTTCGCGTTGATGAGGTTCTGCGGCATCTCGGTGTCGATGTCGACCGAGCTCATCCGTTCCTTGATGGCGCGCTCCATGCGGAGCAGGCCCACGCGGTACTGGTTCTCCATGAGCTCGCCGACCGAGCGCACACGGCGGTTGCCGAGGTGGTCGATGTCGTCGATCTCGCCCTTGCCGTCGCGCAGTTCCACCAGCGCCTTGATGCAGGCGATGATGTCCTCGCGGTCGAGCGTCCGCTGGGTGTCGGGCTTCTGGAGGTCCAGGCGCATGTTCATCTTCACGCGGCCGACGGCGGAGAGGTCGTACCGCTCCTTGTCGAAGAACAGCGTGTCGAAGAGCGCCGAGGCCGCGTCGACTGTCGGCGGCTCGCCCGGGCGCATGACGCGGTAGATGTCCATGAGCGCGGTTTCCCGGTTCATGTTCTTGTCCGCCGCCATGGTGTTGCGGATGTAGGGACCCACGTTCACGTTGTCGATGTCGAGCACGGGGATCGAGGTGAAGCCCGCGTCGAGCAGCGCCTTGACGGTGCCGCCGATGATCTCGCCGTCGCGGTCGACCTCGAGCGTGAGCTCGTCGCCCGCCTCGACGAAGATGGCGCCGGTGTTCTCGTCGATGAGGTCCTGCGCGACGTAGCGGCCGGCGATGGACTTGAAGGGCACGAGGAGCTCGGTCACCTGACCCTCGTCCTGCAGCTTCTTGACCATGCGCGGCGTGACCTTGTCGCCCGCCTTGACGATCACCTCGCCGGTCGCGGCATCCACCAGGTCATAGGTCGGACGGGTGCCCGAGACGCGCCTGGGGAAGAACTTCGTGACCCACTGGCGGGTCCGGGGCTCGAGCCGGAAGTCCACGGTATCGAAATAGGCGGAGACGATGTCTTCCTGGTCCATGCCGAGCGCATAAAGCAGCGTCGTCACCGGCAGCTTCCGGCGACGGTCGATGCGCGCGAAGACGAGGTCCTTGGCGTCGAACTCGAAGTCGAGCCAGGAGCCGCGGTAGGGGATGATCCGGCAGGCGAACAGCAGCTTGCCCGAGGAGTGGGTCTTGCCCTTGTCGTGGTCGAAGAACACGCCGGGGGACCGGTGCATCTGGGAGACGATGACCCGCTCGGTGCCGTTCACGATGAAGGTGCCGTTCGGCGTCATGAGGGGCATGTCCCCCATGTACACTTCCTGGTCCTTGAAGTTCTTGACGGTCTTGGCGCCGGTGATCTCGTCCACCTCGTAGACGATCAGGCGCAGCGTGACCTTCAGCGGCGCGGCATAGGTCATGTCGCGCGCCTGGCATTCGTCGACGTCGTACTTGGGCTTCTCCAGCTCGTAGCGGACGAACTCGAGCCGGGCGGTGCCGTTGAAGTCCTCGATGGGGAAGACCGACTGGAAGACGCCCTGGATGCCCTCGCCGTCGTTGGGCTTGTCGCCCTCGCCGGACTTCAGGAACAGGTCGTAGGAGGATTTCTGAACCTCGATGAGGTTCGGCATCTCCAGCACTTCGCGGATCTTGCCGTAGTACTTGCGGAGGCGCTTCTGGCCACGGACGGACTGGGGCATGAGCAACGTCACCCTTTTCTCTGCGAGGGGCACGACGCCGGGGCCGCGGCGCGCCTCTCAGTGAGAGCGGACTTCCTCGAAGGTCCATCCGAGACCGCCTTCCCAAGGGCAGCCTCACGACCCGTTCGACCGGTCCAAGATGCGGGCCCATCGGGGGCCGGCCTCCAAGACGGGTCAGGCTGGAGCCGCCGTCCGGCGGCCCCAGCCCAATTCGGTCGATCAGTTCGCGCCGAGGCGCATTCCGATCAGGCCAGCTCGACCTTGGCGCCAGCCTCTTCGAGCTTCTTCTTCATGGCCTCGGCGTCGGCCTTGGAGACGCCTTCCTTGACCTTGCCGCCGGCTTCCACGAGGTCCTTGGCTTCCTTGAGGCCGAGGCCGGTGATCGCGCGGACTTCCTTGATCACGTTGATCTTCTGGGCGCCCGCGTCCTTGAGGACGACGTCGAACTCGGTCTTCTCTTCCTCGGCCGGGGCGGCGGCGCCCGCGGCGGGACCGGCGGCCATCATCACCGCGCCGCCGGCGGCGGGCTCGATGCCGTATTGGTCCTTGAGGATTTGCTTCAGCTCCTGGGCTTGCAGGAGGGTGAGGCCGACGATTTGCTCGGCCAGTTGGTTGAGATCAGCCATTTGTGCTTTCCGTTCAGATAAGGGTTCCAACGCAAGGGGCCAAGGCCCCCCGCGGCATCACGTCGCTGCTCAGGCGGCGGCCTTCTCTTCGATGGTCGAGAGAATGCCCGCAATGTTCGCGGCCGGCGCGCCAATCGCACCGGCAAGGGTCGCGCCCGGTGCCCCGATGCACGCCACGATCGAAGCGATGAGCTCCTCGCGCGACGGCAGTTGGGCAACGGCCTTGACCCCGGCCGGGTCGAGAGCCGCGTTCCCCATCGCCCCGCCCAGGACCACGAATTTGTCGTTGGTCTTGGCGTAGGCATCGACGACCTTGGCCGCAGCCACGGGGTCCTCGGAATAGGCGAACACGGTCATGCCCGTGAGGAGGGGAGCCATGCTGACGCCGGGCTTCCCATCAAGGGCGATCTTGGCGAGCTTGTTCTTGGCCACGCGAACGGACCCGCCCGCATCACGCATCTTCGCGCGCAGGTCCTGCATCTGTGCAACCGTCATGCCTTCGTAGCGGGCGACCACCACGACGCCAGAGCTTTCGAAGATCTGGCCGAGTTCCTCGACCACTTTCTCTTTCTTGGCTCTATCCACAGTTTCACTCCAAGTTGGGGTTTCCCCCGGCTCTAGGTGCACCCCCTCGCGGGGCTGCGTTCGGGTCCTTGTTACGGAACCCGAGCCTCAGATCGCCCGCCCCGGGGAAGCCCCCAAAACGGAAATCCTGGTCTCGCGTCCCGTCTCGGGAAGGACTTCCGGGCCCGATCTCTCGACCGTCCCCCGCCCTCCGTCTCGGACAGGACGGGGCCCTTGCAGGCCCCGCCAGACCCCCCGTGCCCTGCGGCCCGGAGGGAATCTCGTCAGGCGTTGTCCGTGGCCGACGCGAGGTCGACCGACACGCCCGGGCCCATCGTCGAGGCGATGGAGACCTTCTTCATGTAGGCACCCTTGGCGCCCGTGGGCTTGGCGCGGTTCACGGCGTCGACGAAGGCGCGGATGTTCTCCGCGAGCTTCTCGGCATCGAACGAGGCCTTGCCGATGCCGGCGTGCACGATGCCCGCCTTCTCGACCTTGAACTGCACCTGGCCGCCCTTGGCGGCGCGCACGGCCTCCGCCACGTCGGGGGTCACGGTGCCGATCTTCGGGTTCGGCATCAGGTTGCGCGGGCCCAGGATCTTGCCCAGGCGGCCCACGATCGGCATCATGTCCGGGGTCGCGATGCAGCGGTCGAAGTCGATCGTGCCACCCTGGATCGTCTGCATCAGGTCCTCGGCGCCGACGATGTCGGCCCCGGCCGCGCGGGCCTCGTCGGCCTTCTCGCCACGGGCGAAGACCGCCACGCGGACCGTCTTGCCGGTGCCGTTGGGCAGGTTGACCGTGCCGCGGACCATCTGGTCGGCGTGGCGCGGGTCGACGCCCAGGTTCACCGCGACCTCCACGGTCTCGTCGAACTTCGCGGAGGCGTTCGCCTTCACGAGCTCCACGGCCGAGGCCAGCGGCAGGTTGTCCTTGCCCTCGAAGGCCGCGCGCGCGGCGCGGATACGCTTGCCAAGCTTCGCCATGATCAGCCCTTCACCTCGATGCCCATCGACTTCGCCGAGCCCATGATCGTCTGCATGGCCGCCTCGACGGAGATCGCGTTCAGGTCCTTCATCTTGGCGGTCGCGATCTCGCGCACCTGCGCGAGGGTCACGGTGCCCGCCACTTCCTTGCCCGGCTTGGTCGAGGCCTTGGGACGGTTGCGCTTGCCCACCGGCTTCAGACCGGCCGCCTTCTTGAGGAAGAAGGACGCCGGGGGCGTCTTCAGCTCAAGGGAGAACGACTTGTCGGCGTAGTAGGTGATGACCACCGGAACGGGGGCGCCCGCCTCGATGTCCGCGGTCTTGGCGTTGAATTCCTTCACGAACGCCATGATGTTGATGCCCCGCTGGCCGAGGGCGGGGCCCACCGGCGGGGAGGGGTTCGCCTGCTGGGCCTTCACCTGCAGCTTCAGCGACCCGATGACTTTCTTGGCCATGTGGCCTCTCCTTCATCGTGGGGGACAAGCCCCCTTGTCCAACTCCCGCCCCGGCGCGCCGAGGGGGCCTTACTTGCGTGGTCCGGGTCCCGGGGACGCGTCCCCTTTCCCTCCCACGGACCCCGTTTCCGGGGCCGACCTCCTCAGGCGAGCTTCGTCACCTGGGAGAATTCCAGATCGACCGGCGTGGCGCGGCCGAAGATCGAGACCGAGACCTTGAGGCGCTGATGCTCCTCGTCGACGCCCTCGACCATGCCGTCGAAGTCCTCGAACGGGCCGTCGTTGACCTTGACCCGCTCCCCGATCTCGAAGCGGATGAGGTTGCGCGGCGTCGATTCGCCCTCCTCCACCCGGTTCAGGATCGCGTTCACCTCGCTGTCCCGCATCGGCATCGGCTTGCCCTGGGGTCCCAGGAAGCCGGTGACGCGGTTGATCGAGGTGATGAGGTGATAGGTCTCGTCCGACAGCTCCATGTGCACGAGCACGTAGCCCGGCATGAAGCGCCGCTCGGCCTGGACCTTCTTGCCCCGGCGCATCTCGATCACGTCCTCGGTGGGGACGAGCACCTCGTCGATGCGGTCCGTCAGGCCCTGCTCCTGGGCCTTGGCGCGGATCTGCTCGGCGATCTTCTTCTCGAAGTTCGACAGCACCGAGACCGAATACCAGCGTTTCGCCATTCTTGCCGCACCCATGCCCGACCGGACGTTGCCGGCCCCTTCCCGTGAGGGCCTTGGCCCCCGCTCCAAACGAAAACGGGGCGGGGGCGCGATTCGCCGCACCCGCGCCCGTCCCCTTCAGAGCCCGGCGCTCTTACGCCCCTGGGGCGCCGAGCGCAAGGCCCTTCCTCAGCCGCCCACGACGGAGAGCAGTCCCGTGAGCCCCGTCCGGATCAGCAGGTCCACCAGGCTGAAGAACACCGCCGCCAGCGCCGCCAGGAACAGGACCATGCCCGTGGTCAGCAGGACCTCGCGCCGCGTGGGCCAGACGACCTTGCCGATCTCGGCGCGGGCCTGGTTGATGAACTCGACGGGGTTGGTGGCCATGCGGCGTCCTCCAGGCGGAACCCGCGCGACATACGCGCGCCCCGGACCGAGCGCAAGGGCGCCGCCGTCACGCGCCCGCGAAGGGACCTCGGCTGCGGCCGCCGGCCCCGGGGAGGTGGTGGAACAGCATCGCATGGGCAGGGATGCGGTTCAGGCGCGGCGGGACGAACGCCCGCCTCTCGGCGTCGAGGCGGGCGAAGCTGGCCCCTTCGAGGGCCAGGGTGAGGATCAGGCGATCCGGCCGATGCGGGAGGGTCCCACTCGCGTCCGAGGCGCCCATGCCGCGGCGACCGGCCCCGCCCGGTCAGGGCAGGACGTAGGTCATGTCCACCATGGTGTAGGACGATGTGGCCCCGTTCGCATGGACGATGGTGGCCGTGGCGGCGATGGTCCCCGTCCCGGTCAGGCCCTCCAGCGCACCCGTCCCGCTGCCGCTCACCACCGTGTTGGAGCCGGTGCAGGTGTCGGGGTCGATCGTCCCCTCGCAGCTCCATTCCGAGACGAAGGTGGCGCCCCCCGGGGCGATGTGGGTGCAGAAGCCCGCGCCCTTCTGCCGGTTGGCGCCGATGTCGATGTCGAGCCAGCCGGGGCACTGCACGGCCACGTTGTCGAAGCGGGGGTCGCCGGCGCCATGGGTGGTCGACATCCCCGTGAGGTCGCCGACCCAGTAGAGGTGGTCGTCCGCCAGGCTGTAGGTCGTCCCCGTCCCGCCATAGGCGAAGTAGGCGTCGTCGACGGTGATCTCCTCCGCCCTTGCGGAGGCCCCGCCGGCCAGGAGCAGGATGGCCCCAAGGACCGGGCCGGTTGCTCGTGTCGTCATGTCGTCAACCTCCCTCTGCAATGCACCGCGCCGGACCCCCTGGGGAGGGAGCCGACGGGGGAAGGTTAGCACGAATCCTCACGCCTGTGTGATCGTCGTGGTCCTGGGCCCGGGGGCCTACCCTCAGGCGGTCCCGGGCAGGGCCTCGCGCAGGAGGCGGAACGGCTCCACCGCGATGCGCCCGAGCTCGCGCCGCAGCGCCTCGGAGCCGAAGTAGGCCTCGGCCGCCTTGCTCAGGACGTGGAAGGCCCCCTCCTCCGCCGTCCGCATCCGGTCGAGCACGGCGGGCGTCAGCCCCACGCGGGGCAGCGAGGTCGCCACCGTCATGCAGGCGGCCACGTCCGCGACGATGGTGTCGCCGTCGTCCCCCTCCGCCAGCTCGGCCGAGGGCAGGCCCACGATCCGCATCGCGTCGCGCTGGCGCTGGTAGGAGGTCATGAAGGCCTGCGCCAGGACGCGGGCGCGGCGGGTGGTCAGGTCGGCGATCTCGGACATGGGCGGGCTCCGTGCTCGCCCCCTTGGTAGACCCGAGGTGGAGCGGAATTTGCACCGCCCCGCGTCCGAAATGCGGCGGACTGTGGCGCGCGCGCCCAGAAGCCCGGCGACCCGGCCGAGCCCCCTCGGGGCGCCGCCGCGCGAACAGGATCGGGAGGAACGTGGCAGGGGCAGCAGGGTTCGAACCCGCGACCTACGGTTTTGGAGACCGTCGCTCTACCGGCTGAGCTATACCCCTAGGCCGACCCCGCACTAGCCCACCCGCCGCCGGGGATCAAGAGGGTCAGGCCGTGGCCAGCACGTCCCCTTCGATCCGCCGCGCCTCCTCCTCCGACAGCCCCAGCGCCCGGGCGAGCCTGTCGAGGTAGTCCACTTCCATCGGATGATCCCGCCCGCACAGGAGCGCCGAGGCCGCGTAGACCTCGCGCCTCTCCTGGCCGCCGGTGACGCGGGCGGCGATGCTCTCCGGGTCCGAGGGCGCCCGCAGCGCCTCGTCCATGAGGGCGCGGACCGCCTCGGGCGCGTCGTCCATCTCGGCCTCGATGGCGCTTTGCTCCTCCTCGTCGATGTGGCCGTCGGCCTTGGCGGCGGCGACCATGGCGATCAGGATCGTGTGGGCCCGGTCCTCCGCGTCCCGGTCGCCGAGTTGCCCGATGGCCCGTTCGGAGGGGAGCGCGTGCTGCCCGCCCCCCTTGCTCCAGGCGTCCATCGCGATCTTGCCCAGCGCGCCCAGGCCGCCGATCAGCAGCGCGTTCCGCGAGAAGCTGCTGCGCCGCCGGCTTCCCAGCAGCATCGCGGCCACGCCCAGAGCGGCGCCCCCGGCGAGGCCGGTCTGCCGCAGCCGCTGGCGCGAGGCCGGGTCGTCGCCCACCCCCAGGCGCTCGGCGGCCGCGTCCTCGGCCTGCTGGGCGAGGGCCCGGCCCTCGGTCAGGAGACGTTCGAGAATCGTGCGGGCGGTGGCGTCGGTCATGGCGGGCCTCCTTGGCTGACTTCCGAAGGGGCAGATAGGGCGCACGGTCCGCTCCTCCAAGGCTTGCCCGTCCCCGCGCGCCCGCGCTATCGCCGCCCGGGGGAGGGACCACGATGCGCCCGCGCAAATGGCTCGAACGGCAGCCCTGGATCACGGACGGTCTCGGTGGCCTCCTGGGCCTCTGGGTCCGCCTCTGCGTCGCCACCACCCGGTGGGAGCGGCGCGGCGAATCCGAGGTCGAGGCCGCGCTGCGCGAGGGGCCGATCGTCGTGGTGCTCTGGCACGAGGGGCTCGCCATGGTCGGCGTCCACTGGCGCCGCGACTGGGGGCCCGTCGCCGCCCTCCACACCCCGCGCTTCGCGGGCCGGGTCGCGGGGGGGCTCCTGCGGCACGTGGGCCTCGTCCCGGTCGCCATGGACTCCCGCAAGGGCAACATGTCGGCCTCGCGCGAGGTCCTGCGCCGCCAGCGCGAGGGGCAGAGCGTCGGCCTCACCGGCGACGGGCCGCAGGGTCCGGCGCGCGTGATGAAGGACGCGCCGCTCGAATGGGCGCGGGCCACGGGGCGGCCGGTCTTCGTCTACGGCGCCGCCACCCGCCGCCACCTGCGCCTAGGAAGCTGGGACCGCACGATCCTGCCCAAGCCCTTCAGCCAGGGCGCCGTCGTCTGGCGCCTGTGGCGCCGCGACCTCCCCCGCCGCGTCGATCCCGCGACCCATGCCGGGATGCTGCAAAGCCTCACCGAGGCGCTGAACGCCGCCAGCGCCGAGGCCCGCGCGCTGGCCGGGCTGGGGCCGGAGGGCGGAATCAGTCGCCGGCCCGAGCCGGATCGCCCGTAGGGCGGGCTCCGGCCCGCGAGCACGTCGGAAGGCTGGCCCCAGGACCGGCCCGCCTCCGCCGCGCCTTTGCCTTGACAGCCTGCCTCCCAGGCCATCCTTCCCGCGCAGGAGGAGCCCCGCCGTGACCCCTATCATCACCGCCTTCGAACGCTCGCCCGACGGCGGCAAGGGACTGGCCCGCGACATGCGCGTCCGCTGGGCGCTCGAGGAGGTCGGCCAGCCCTACGACGTCCGCCTCGTCTCGTTCCGCGAGATGAAGGAGCCCGAGCACCGGGCGCGTCACCCCTTCGGCCAGATCCCGACCTACGAGGAGGGCGACCTCGTCCTCTTCGAGTCGGGCGCCATCGTCCTCCACGTCGCGGAGCGCCGTGCCGGGCTGCTGCCGGACGACCCGAACGCCCGCGCCCGCGCCATCGCCTGGATGTTCGCCGCGCTCGGCACCGTGGAGCCGCCGATCCTGGAGCGCGCGACCGCCGTGATCGCGGAGCGCGACAAGCCCTGGACCAAGGAGCGCCTGCCCCTCGTCGACGACCGCATCCGCGTCCGGCTGGGCGATCTCTCGGCCCATCTGGGTGGGGCCGACTGGCTCGACGGCGGGTTCAGCGCGGGCGACCTCCTGATGGTGCACGCGCTGCTCCGGCTGGGCGCATCGGGCCTGCTGGACGAATACCCGAACCTCGCCGCCTATGTTGCCCGAGCCCAGGCGCGGCCCGCCTACCAGCGGGCGTTCGAGGCGCAGCGGGCGGTGTTCACCGGAGAGTCGCCGAGGTCCTGACCGCCGCAGCGGCTCGGGGCCGACCTTTCCCGAAGGATCGCGCTGGGCGGGCGCCCCCTCCTTCTCCGCATGGGCCCGAAAACGAAAAAGGGGCGCCCCGAAGGACGCCCCTTGGTCCAGAGCCTGGGCCCTAGCCTTACGCGATGATCTTCGACACGACGCCGGCGCCGACGGTGCGGCCGCCTTCGCGGATGGCGAAGCGCAGGCCGTCCTCCATGGCGATGGGGGCGATGAGCTCGACGTTGAACTTCAGGTTGTCGCCCGGCATCACCATCTCGGTGCCCTCGGGGAGCTGCACGGTGCCGGTCACGTCGGTGGTGCGGAAGTAGAACTGCGGCCGGTAGTTGGCGAAGAACGGCGTGTGGCGCCCGCCCTCCTCCTTGGTCAGGA
>NZ_KK088522.1 GCF_000600335.2 Rubellimicrobium mesophilum DSM 19309
ACGAAGCCGCCCGCGCCGAGGCGCGGGACGAGGCCGAGCGGGAGGCCCGCCGCCAGGCGCGCCGCGAGCAGCGCCGTCTGGAGGCCGCCGCGGCGGCCGAGGCCGAGACGAACGCCGACAACGACAACAGCAACGTCAACACGAACACCAATACGAACAACGTGACGGTGAACGTGCAGACGATCACCGAGGACGAGGTCCGCCGGGCGACCGAGGACTTCGACACGACCGTCACCGGCGAGCGCCGACGCGAGCGGGCCCGGGCCCGAGCCCGCGCGGAGGACGAGAACAACGCCGAGGCCGAGAACGACGACGACAACGACGGGCTGAGCGACATCGAGAAGATCCTGCTTCTCGGGCTTGGCGCGGCGGCCGTGGGGAGCTTCCTCAACAACGGCGAGGAGGTCGTCGCGAACTCGGGCGACCGGGTGGTGACGCGCGGCGAGCAGGGCGACCTCGAGGTCTACCGCGACGACGACGCGATCCTCTACCAGCCGGGCGCGCAGGTGCGCACCGAGACCTACCCGGACGGCTCGACCCGGACGATCCTGGAGCGCGAGGACGGGACCCAGGTGGTCACGATCCGCGACGCGACCGGTCGTGTGCTGCGGCGGGCCAAGGTGCTGCCGGACGGCACGCAGATCCAGCTCTTCGACGACCTCGAGGAGGCGCAGCCCGTCAACGTGGTGTCGCTGCTCGACCAGGCGCCGCCGCCGGTGGTGGTGGATGCCCAGGACCTGGACGTGGAGGAACTGAGCGCGCTGCTGGACGAGGGACCGGAATACGATCCGGGGCGGAGCTTCTCCCTGGGGCAGATCCGGGACATCTCGGCGGTGCGGAACCTGATGCCGGCCATCGACCTCGACGTGAACTTCCCGACGGGCTCGGCCGCGATCCCGGGCGACCAGCTCTCGGACCTCGTCGAGATCGGCATCGAGATCGAGGACGCGCTGGTGGACAACCCGTCGGAGGTGTTCCTGGTCGAGGGGCACACCGACGCCGTCGGCTCGGACGCCTCGAACCTCGCGCTGTCGGATCGGCGGGCGGAGTCGGTGGCTCTGGCGCTGGCCGAGAACTTCGATATCCCGCCCGAGAACCTCGTCGTCCAGGGTTACGGGGAGGAGTTCCTGAAGGAGCCGACGGAAGGGCCCTCGGCCGAGAACCGGCGCGCCACGATCCGGCGGATCACGCCGCTCCTGGGTGAGCAGGTGGCCTCGGCCCAGTGAACCGGTTTCCGTGACGAGTGCGACAGGGGGCCGCCCGCGCGGCCCCCTTTTCATGTCCGCCTCCGGGACTTATCTTCTGTGTCCATCCCAGGAGGCGCCGATGTTCTCGATCCCCGGAAAGCAGGCCGTGACCATGACGCCGCGCGCGGCGGGCCAGATCGCGCGGATGATGCAGCGCGACGGGCGGCAGGGCCTTCGGATCGGCGTCCGCAAGGGCGGCTGCGCGGGGATGGAATACACGATGGAGTGGGCGGACAGCGTAAACCCGCTCGACGAGGTCGTGGAGCAGGACGGGGCGCGGGTGATGATCGCGCCCATGGCGCAGATGTTCCTGATCGGCACCGAAATCGACTATGAGACCGGGCTCCTCGAATCCGGGTTCAAGTTCATCAATCCCAACGTCGTGGACGCCTGCGGCTGCGGCGAGTCGGTCAAGTTCTCCGAGGTCCCCGCCCGCTGAGGCTTTCCGCCCCTCCGGGCGCCTGCTAATCCGCTCCGAGTCATACTGGAGGGATCGAGATGCGCCGCAGGCTGGCCGCCGGGAACTGGAAGATGAACGGGACGGCGGCGAGCCTGTCCGAGGTCGAGAAGCTCCTGCAGGCGCATGTCTCGCCGAGCGTCGAGATCCTGCTCTGCCCGCCGGCGACGCTGATCGCCCAGATGAACTGGAAGAAGGGGCAGCATCCACTGGCCCTGGGCGGGCAGGACTGCCATGCCGAGGCCTCGGGCGCGCATACGGGCGACATCTCGGCGGCGCAGTTGCGGGACGCGGGGGCGACCTTCGTCATCGTCGGCCACTCCGAGCGGCGGACGGATCACAAGGAGACGGACGAGCAGGTCCGCGCCAAGGCCGAGGCGGCGCATGAGGAAGGTCTCGTCGCCGTGGTCTGCATCGGCGAGACCCTCGCCGAGCGCGAGGGAGGCCATACGCTCGACGTGGTGTCGCGGCAGCTCGAGCATTCCGTGCCCGAGGGGGCGACGGGCGAGAACACGGTGATCGCCTACGAGCCGGTCTGGGCCATCGGAACGGGGCTCACGCCGACCTCGGAACAGATCGCGGAGGTGCATCAGGCGCTGCGGTCGCGGCTGTCGGCGCGGTTCGGAGCGGACGCGGCCTTCTTCCGGCTGCTCTACGGCGGCAGCGTGAAGCCGTCGAACGCGGCTGAGATCTTCGCGATCCCCGACGTGGACGGGGCGCTGGTGGGCGGAGCGAGCCTCAAGGCCGCCGACTTCTCGCCCATCATCGCGGCGCTGGAGCAGGTCGCGGAGATGGAGCTGCCCTGATGCTGCGGCTCTCGCAGCCGGCGACCGATCCCGCCTTCGTGCAGGACCCGTACCCCTTCTACGACCGGGCGCGGGAGGGGGGTGACCTCTTCTTCTGGGAGGATTACGGTCTCGCCTGCGCGACCTCGCACCGGGCCGTGTCGGCGCTGCTGCGGGACCGTAGGTTGGGGAGGGAGGCGCCGGCGGAGTTCGCGCCGGGGTTCCCGCCCCACACGCGGCCCTTCTACGACATCGAGGCGCACTCGATGCTGGAGCTGGAGCCGCCCCGGCACACGCGGCTGCGGGGACTGGTGCTGCGCGCCTTCACCTCGCGGCGGATCGCGGCGATGCAGCCGGAGATCGAGGCGCTGTGCGAGAGGCTGATCGAGGGGTTCCCGAGCGGGCCATTCGACCTGCTGGATGCCTATGGCCGCCTGATCCCGGTCATCGTGATCTCGCGACTCCTTGGCGTGCCCGAGGAGCGGTCGGCGGACCTGCTGCGCTGGTCGAACGCCATGGTCGCCATGTACCAGGCGCGGCGGACGCGGGAGATCGAAGACAGGGCCGTCGAGGCGGCGCTCGCGTTCCAGGGCTTCGTTGTGGAGACCATTGAGGCGCGACGGAAGCGGCCGGGGGGCGACCTGCTGACGCATCTGATCGCGGCGGAGGAGGCGGGCGAGCGGCTCTCCACCGACGAGTTGGTGACGACCTGCATCCTGCTGCTCAATGCCGGGCACGAGGCCACGGTCCACACGATGGGGAACGGGGCCAAGGCGCTGCTGGAGCATGGGGTCCGGACGGTGGATGAGGCGGCGGTGGAGGAGGTGCTGCGCTTCGACCCGCCGCTGCATATGTTCACGCGCTGGGTCTATGAAGACGTGGAGCTTTATGGCGAGCGATTCCGGCGGGGGGACCAGGTCGCGCTTCTGCTCGGGGCGGCGAACCGTGACCCGGTGGCCTATGCGGAGCCGGGGCGGTTCGATCCCTGGCGCGAGGGGCCGGCGAACGTGTCCTTCGGGGCGGCATCCATTTCTGCGTGGGCGCTCCGCTGGCGCGGCTGGAGCTGCTGGTCGGGCTCTCGAAGCTGTTCGAGCGGTGTCCGGAGCTGCGGATCGTGGAGGCGCCGAGGTACGGGGACGTGTACCACTTCCATGGGCTGGAGCGGTTGGTAGTGCAGGCGTAGGTTTGGTGAAACCCCTGCGTAGCACCGTTCGTCGGTCATGGTGGCGCATGGGTTGCGCCCGCGAGGCGGGATCCACCAACCCTACGGCGTCACCGCAGCTTCGGGCCGTAAGTATTTGCATTATAAAGGAAGCGCCAGTGTGCTCTTGATCTCCTCCATGCTCAGCAGCGCTGTCACGTTGTAGATGCGGACCTCGGAGATGAGCGCCTGGTAGAACTGGTCGTAGGCACGGGCGTTCTTCACGCGGACCTTGAGGATGTAGTCGATGTCGCCGGCGAGGCGGTGGGCCTCCTGCACCTCGGGGCGGGCGCGGAGGGTCGCGAGGAACTTGCGCTGCCATTCGGCCTCGTGCTCCGAGGTGCGGATCAGGACGAAGAAGGTGGCCTCGAATCCGAGGGCCTCGGCATCGAGGAGGACGGTCTGCTGGCGGATGATCCCGGCGTCCCGCATCTTCTTGATGCGGTTCCAGACCGGGGTCTTGGAGGAGCCCACGGCACGGGCGATCTCGTCGAGCGAGCGGCTCGCGTCGGCCTGAAGTTCCGTGAGGATTTTCCGGTCGGTGTCGTCCAGACGGAACGCCATCCCTGAGTCCTCCGGATAACGGGAAGTTGGTCCTGCGGGGGAGCCATGGCCGAACATACGTCCTTATCTGCGCCGGGCAATGGCGAAAAACCGGGACAAAGTTCTATATTGCGCCGACAGGCGATGGGCCTGGGACGCGGAGCGAGTCGATGCAGCACTTTCCGGTCTTCATGGCGGTCAAGGGACGGCGGATCGTCGTCTCGGGCGGTGGCGACGCCGCGCTGGCGAAGCTGCGCCTGCTGCTCAAGACCGAGGCCAGGATCGAGGTCTATGCGACCGAGGCGGCGCCGGAGATCGAGGCTTGGGCGGCCGAGGGGAAGCTCGCCCTTCTCCGGCGGCACATCGAGGCCTCGGACCTGATGGGGGCGGTGCTGGCCTATGGCGCGGACGAGGAGGACCTCCTGGACGCGCGGCTCTCGGCTCTCGCGGCCGAGACGCGGGTGCCGCACAACATCGTGGACAGCCTCGAGGACAGCGCCTTCATCACGCCCGCCATCGTGGACCGCGACCCCGTTGTGGTCGCCATCGGGACCGAGGGCGCGGCGCCGGTGCTGGCGCGGTCTATCAAGGCGGAACTGGAGGCGCGGCTGCCGTCGTCGCTGGGATTGCTGACCCGGGTCGGCAAGTCGTTCCGGCAAGCGGCCGAGCGGCTGCCGATGGGGCGCCGGCGCCGGGACTTCTGGGCGGACTACTACGGAAGCGTCGGGCCGCAGGCCCATGCGAAGGGCGGCGAGGAGGCGGTCGCGCCGGCGCTGGCGCAGCTTCTGGCGGACCACTTGGCCGAGGTGCCGAAGCGGGGCCATGTGGACTTCGTGGGCGCCGGGCCGGGCGACCCGGAACTGCTGACCGTGCGGGCCCGGCGGGCGCTGGACGCGGCCGACGTGGTGATCCACGACCGGCTGGTGACGCCCGCGATCCTCGACCTCGCGCGGCGCGAGGCGCTGATCGTGGACGCGGGGAAGGAGGGCTTCGGCCCGGCCACCCCGCAGGCCGAGATCGACGCGCTGATCGTTCGCCATGCGAAGAAGGGGCGGCACGTCGTGCGGCTCAAGGCGGGCGACCCGACGGTGTTCGGGCGGCTCGACGAGGAGATCGAGGCGGTGGAGGCCGCGGGCGTCTCCTTCGCCATCGTGCCGGGGATCACCGCGGCCTCGGCGGCGGTGGCGGCCATCGGGCAGAGCTTGACGAAGCGGGGGCGCAACTCCTCGGTCCGGCTGCTGACCGGGCATGACGTGCAGGGATTCGCCGATCACGACTGGAAGGCGCTGGCCCGTCCGGGCGAGGTCGCCGCGATCTACATGGGGAAGAAATCGGCCCGCTTCGTGCAGGGGCGACTCCTGATGCACGGCGCCGATCCCTCGACGCCGGTGACGGTGGTGGAGAATGCCTCGCGCGCGGACCAGCGGGTGATTGTCATGCTCCTGTCAGATATGGAGCCGAAGATGACGGAGGCCTGTATCGACGGGCCGGCCCTCACCTTCATCGGGCTGGCCCCGCGAGAAGCCCAGGTCATAGCACGCAACATCGTTCAGGAGGCCGTATCATGAGCCGCCGTTTCACTCCCAAGGTCGTTTCCGCCAACCACCTCGTCGAGGGCGACGCCGTCTGGCTGACCGCCGACGACCGCTGGACCCGCGACATGGCCGAGGCCGAGCTCATCGAGGACGAGGCCGTGGCGCAGCTGCGGCTGCTCTTCGCCAAGGGGCAGCCCAACACCGTCGTGGGTGCCGAGCTCGTGGACGCCGCGAAGGGCACGGACGGCCCGGTGCCCACGCACTTCCGCGAGGCGTTCCGCACTCACGGCCCCACCAACTACGTGCTGGGCAAGCGGGCCCAAGGCCTGCGGTCGCGCGGCAAGATCCCGGGAAACGAGACGCAGAATGTATAAGTACAACGAATTCGACGAGGCCGCCGTCCGCTCGCGCGTGGCGCAGTTCCGCGCGCAGGTCCAGCGGCGCATCGACGGGTCGCTGACCGAGGACGAGTTCCGTCCGCTGCGCCTGATGAACGGGCTGTATCTCCAGCTCCACGCCTACATGCTGCGGATCGCGGTGCCCTACGGGACGCTGAACCCCGCAAAGATGCGGCAGCTCGCCACCATCGCCGAGCGGTGGGACAAGGGCTATGGCCACTTCACGACGCGGACGAACCTCCAGCTCAACTGGCCGCGCCTGAAGGACGTGCCGGACATGCTCGAGGCGCTCGCGGATGTCGGGATGCATTCGATCCAGACCTCGGGCAACTGCGTGCGGAACGTGACCGCCGACCACTTCGCCGGCGCCGCCGCCGACGAGATCGAGGACCCCCGGCCCATCGCGGAGCTGATCCGCCAGTGGTCCACCGACCACCCGGAGTTCCAGTTCCTGCCCCGCAAGTTCAAGATCGGCATCACCGGGTCGCCCCACGACCGGGCGGTGATCCGCTCGCACGACGTCGGCCTGCGGATGGTCCGCAACGCGGCGGGCGAGCCGGGCTTCGAGGTCTATGTGGGCGGCGGCCTCGGCCGGACGCCCATGCTGGCGCAGGTGATCCGGGACTTCCTGCCCCAGGCGGACCTGCTGCCCTATCTCGAGGCGATCCTCGGGGCCTACAACCTCAAGGGCCGGCGCGACAACAAGTGGAAGGCCCGCATCAAGATCACCGTCTTCGAGAACGGCCTCGACGCCTTCCGCGCGGATGTGGAGGAGCGGTTCGAGCGGCTGCGGTCGCAGTGGTCGGGCGTGGACCAGGACATCCTCGCGGAGATCAGGCCCCATTTCGCGCCGCCGGCCTTCCGCAACGCGCCGGTCGATTCCTACGAGGCCTTCCGCGCCGCCAACCCGGTGTTCCGGGCCTGGACCGACACGAACCTCCACGAGCACAAGGTGGACGGCTACGCCATCGTGTCGATCTCGCTCAAGAAGCACGGGGCGACGCCGGGCGACGCGACCTCGGACCAGATGCGCGTCATGGCGGACCTGGCCGAGAAGTACGGCCACGGCGACCTGCGCGTCTCGCACGAGCAGAACATCATCCTGCCGCATGTCCACAAGTCGGACCTGCCGGCGGTGTGGCAGGCGCTGCGCGAGGCGGAGCTGGCGACGGCCAACATCGGGCTCGTGTCCGACATCATCGCCTGCCCGGGGATGGACTACTGCTCGCTCGCCACCGCGCGGGCGATCCCGATCGCCCAGCAGATCGCGCTCCGCTTCGACGAGCTGAAGGTCGAGCACGAGGTCGGGCCGCTGAAGATCAAGATCTCGGGCTGCATCAACGCCTGCGGGCACCACCATGTCGGGCATATCGGCATCCTGGGCCTCGATAAGGCGGGGGTGGAGAACTACCAGATCACGCTCGGCGGCGACGGGACCGAGACGGCGTCCATCGGCGAGAAGATGGGCCCGGGCTTCGCGGCCAGCGAGATCGTGGGCGCCATCGAGCGGCTGGTCCTGGGCTACTTGGAGATCCGGCGCGACGCCGAGGAGACCTTCCTCGAATGCGTCCGACGCGTCGGGCTCGAGCCCTTCAGGGCCTTCCTCTACGAACAGGAGGAAACGGCGGATGCGGCCTGACTTCATCGCGCAGACGGGCGCCGAGCCGGTCAACGGCCTGAGCCCCGTCGCCGGTCGGGTGGCGGAGCTCAACGCCCGCTACCGGCACCACAGCGCCACGGACGTGCTGCACCACGCCATGACCGACCCGCAGGTCGGGCGGCTGGCGCTGGTCTCGTCCTTCGGGGCCGAGTCGGTCGTGCTCCTGCACATGGTGGCGATCAAGAACCGCAACCTGCCGGTTCTGTTCATCGACACCGAGATGCTGTTCGCCGAAACGCTGGCCTATCAGATGGAGCTGACCGAGCGGCTGCGGCTCACCAACGTGCAGGTGATCCGCGCGAGCCGCGAGGCGGTGTTCGAGCGGGACAACGAGGGGCTCCTCCATCAGTCGGACCCGGACGCCTGCTGCGCGCTGAGGAAGACCGAGCCGCTACAGAACGCCCTTCTCGGCTATGACGCCTGGATCACCGGGCGGAAGCGCTACCAAGGCAAGAGCCGCGCGGCGCTGGAGTTCTTCGAGAACGAGGGCGACATCCGGATCAAGGTCAACCCGCTCGCCCACTGGACGAGCGAGGACCTGCAGGACTACATCGCCGAGAACCGGCTGCCGCGTCACCCGCTGGTCGCCAAGGGGTATCCGAGCATCGGCTGCGCTCCCTGCACGACCCGCGTGAACGACGGCGAGGACCCGCGCGCGGGGCGCTGGCGGAACCTCGAGAAGGAAGAGTGCGGCATCCATTTCGTGGACGGGAAGCTGGTGCGCGGCCCCGTCGCGGCGGCCTGAGGAGAGAAACCATGGCCATCATCGTCACCGACAAGGGCTTCACCACCGACGACTTCGCCAGCCCGGTCCGGCCCCTGGCCGAGATCGACCAGGTGCAAGACGGCGAGGGAGTCGAGATCGGCCCCGCCGACGACCCCCGCGCGCTGGTCGGCGTGCTGGGGCAGGTGGGCCTGATCCGGGTCCGCTTCCCGGCCTTCAACGACGGGCGCGGCTTCTCCCACGCGCGCGACCTGAGGAGCTTCGGCTACACCGGGCGGCTGCGGGCCGTGGGGCACGTCCTCGCGGACCAGTACGCCATGGCGCGGCGCGTGGGCTTCGACGAGGTCGAGATCGACGAGAGCCTCGGCGCCCGGCAGCCGGAGGACCAATGGCTCGCCCGCGCCAACTGGCGGGACAACTGGTATCAGGCCCGCCTGCGCGCCTGAGCCGCATTCCCTTGGGCCAAGACATAGTTACATGAGGCGCTCGACCGCGAGCGTGCGAGGACCGATGACCGACCAGACCCCCATTGCCGAGAAGGCCGCCACCCCGTGACCTTGCCCGACGCGCAGACCGTCACGAGCGTGAAGCACTACACCGACCGCCTCTTCGCCTTCCGCGTGACGCGGCCGCAGAGCCTGCGGTTCCGCTCGGGCGAGTTCGTGATGATCGGCCTGATGGGCGACAACGGGAAGCCGCTGCTGCGGGCCTACTCCATCGCCTCGCCCTCCTGGGACGAGGAGCTGGAGTTCTACTCGATCAAGGTGCCGGATGGGCCGCTGACCTCCAGGCTCCAGCACATCCAGCCGGGCGACCAGATCATCCTGCGGCCCAAGCCCGTAGGGACGTTGGTGCACGACGCGCTGCTGCCGGGCAAGCGGCTCTGGCTCTTCGCCACCGGGACGGGCTTCGCGCCCTTCGCCTCGCTGCTGCGCGACCCGGATACCTGGGATAAGTACGATCAGGTCATCATGACCCACACCTGCCGCGAGGTGGCCGAGCTCACCTACGGGCGCGAGATCGTGGAGTCGCTCAAGGGTGACGAACTGATCGGCGAGATGGTGGGCGACAAACTGGTCTACTACCCGACGACCACGCGCGAGCAGTCGCCCAAGATGGGCCGCATCACGACTCTGATCGAGAGCGGCGAGGTCTTCCGCGACATCGGCATTCCTCCTCTCGACCCGGCGGTGGACCGGGCGATGGTCTGCGGGTCGCTCGCGTTCAACCTCGACATTAAGGCGCTGCTGGAAAAGGCGGGCCTGCGCGAGGGGGCGAACAGCGACCCGGCCGAGTTCGTGGTCGAGAAGGCCTTCGTCGGCGACGGAGTCTGAGGCGTCTTTGACATGATCCATGGGAAGGGCGCATGATCCGGTCATGCACCCTTCGTCGTTCAGGACCCTGCACCTGACCGAGGACCACGTGGCCCGCGCGACCCGGCCCGTGGAGGAGTTCTCCTATCCCTCGTCCTTTGCCCGTGCCTCGGAAGAGGATTATGCGGCGCTGGTGGACCGCCTGGTGGCTGAGCGGCCGGAGGGACCGCTCCACGTCTTCGCCTATGGCTCTCTGATCTGGAAGCCGACCTTCGAGGCCGTGGCGCGGCGCCGGGCGGTGGCGCGCGGCTGGCACCGGCAGTTCGCCCTGGTCCTGCGCGGGCATCGCGCCACGCCTGAGGCGCCCGGCCTGATGATGACGCTGATGCCCGGAGGACGCTGCGCGGGCCTCGCGCTGGAGGTGCGGGCAGGAGAGGAACGGAGAGTGCTGGAGGACTCGATCCGGCGGGAGTTCCCCTTCGTGGAGACGCTCGCCTACCGGCGCTGGCTGAGGCTCGACACCGCGGAAGGGCCGATCCGGGGTCTCGTGTTCTGGGCCGGTCCGACAGGGTCCGGCGTACAGCGTGGGCTGCCGCTGGAGGAGGCGGCTTGGCAGATCGCAAGAGCCTGCGGGCCGAAGGAGTCGAACGCGGAGTACCTGCGGAACACCGTGGCGTCGCTCGAGGAGCACGGCATCCGGGACCGGAACCTCTGGCGGCTCCAGCGACTCGTCGCGCAAGAGATCGACGGGCACCGGCAATGAGAAACGCCGCAGGCGCAGGCCTGCGGCGTCTGGTTTGGGGAAGAGGCCTAGCGGCCCAGCGGCTCACTGGCCTTCGGTGAGCGCCTGACGGATGCGGGTCAGCACGTCGGGGAGCAGCGTGGGGCTGTTCTGGGCGACGTTCAGCGCGGTGGTGAGCTGCGTCTTGAGCGCAGGCTCGAGGCTGGAGGCCTCGATCGCCTGCGTCACCGCCGCGACGTCGAGGTTGTCGGGGTCGAGCAGCGTGTCGAGATCGGCAGGCTGGACGGCGGCCTCGGTGCCGGCGGTGGTGCGAAGCGCGGGCCCGGCGTCGGCGGCCGTCGTCGCGGCGCTTTCGGTGGACGTGGCCGGCTCCTCGGTCGCGGCGCCCTCGGTGCCGGTCTCGGCAGTCGTCGCGGCGCCCTCGGTGATGGCGGTCGCCTCTTCGGTGCTGGCAGCTTCGGTGCCGGTCGCGGCCGTTCCGGTGGTGGCCGTCGCAGCGCCCGCGTCGGTCGCGGCGGTTACTTCTTCGGTGGTGGCGGCAGGCTGCTCGGTCGCGGTTTCCGTGGCGGCGGGCTCGGTAGTGGCCGTCTCGTTGGTAGTGACCTCCGCGGTCGGAGCGGTCTCGGCGGCCGTGGCTTCAGGCGCAGCGGCTCCGGCGGTGTCGGACGTTGCGTCCTCGGTCGAGTTCGCTTCGGTCGTGGCAGGCTCGGCGGTGGCCGTCTCGGTGGTCGCGGCGGGTTCCTCAGTGGCGGCGGTCGCGCCTTCGGTCCCCGTCGAGGCCGTCTCGGCGGCAGCCGGCTCCTCGGTCGCGGTCGCTTCGGTCGTCGCGGCGGGCTCTTCGGCCGTAGCCTCGGTTCCGCTCGCCGCACCTTCGGCTGGGGCGGCCTCGGTGTCGGTCGCTGCGGTCTCGGCCGGGGCGGGCTCCTCGGCCGTGGCTGCCTCGGTGCCCTCGGCGGGAGCGGCCTGATCGGCGGCACCCTGGGTGTCCGTGGTACCGGCATCGTTGCCCTCGGGCTCCGCTGCGCCCTCGCTCGCGTCGTTGGTCGTTCCAGCAGTGCCCGCGCCGTCGGTCTCCTCTTCGGTCGAGGTGGCCCCGACGCCGGTGTCCGGCTCGGTGTCGGAGAGGCCTGCCTCGGACGACTCGGGCTGGGCGGTCTCGTCGGTCTCGGTCGCGGCGGTCGTGTCTTCGGTCGCGACGGGCAGCTCGGCGGTCGCGCCTTCGGCCTCGGGCTGGTTCGCCGGGGCCACGGTGGCGTCCACGTCGGCGCCTTGCTCCTCTCCGGGGGTCTCGGTACTGGCCGCGTCGGCGTTGCCGGCGGCGGGCTCGGTCGAGGTCGCCTCGGCGTCGGTGCCGACCTCCACGTCGCCTGCGCTGGTGTACATGTAGGCGATCACCGCGGCGGCGATCACCACGACGATGGCAATGATCCGTGTCATGACACGCTATCCCTTTGAATGCTCGCGCAGGCGCGGGCGGCGCCTGACCTTCCTGGGGTGATATGTCACGCGCCCGTGTGCTTGGAAAGGCCGGTCGCGGCGAGGTGACGGCGGCTCGGCGGGCTTGAAGGTGCTTGCCCATGCGTCTATCTTGCCGCCCGCATTCCCTGTCACTGCCGAAGGACCAAGGCCATAGGACGCAGACCCCACAACGCACCGCCGGTGCGCGAAACCGGACCCCGGATCAACGAGCGCCTCCTGCGCGGCGGCGACATCCGCCTGATCGGGGCCAACGGCGAGAACCTCGGCGTCACCTCGCCCGAACGGGCACTGACCCTGGCCGAGGAGGCGGGTCTCGACCTCGTCGAGATCTCTCCGACGGCCGTCCCGCCGGTCTGCAAGATCATGGACTTCGGCAAGTTCAAGTACGAGACCCAGAAGAAGGAAGCCGAGGCTCGGAAGAACCAGAAGGTCATCGAGATCAAGGAGGTCAAGTTCCGCCCCGGCACCGACACGCACGACTACGACGTGAAGATGCGCTCGGTGTTCAAGTTCCTGGAGGAAGGCGACAAGGTCAAGGTCACGCTCCGCTTCCGCGGCCGCGAGATGGCTCACCAGGAACTCGGCAAGGCGCTGCTCGATCGAGTGGCCGAGGACGTGAAGGCCCAGGGCAAGATCGAGTCGATGCCCCGCCTCGAAGGCCGCCAGATGGTGATGATGATCGGCCCGGTGAAGTAGAGCGGCACTTGCATCCCGAGAGACTGGGCCTGGACCGGCGTCCGGGCCCTTCTTCTTTCCCAAGACCCGCCTTCGCGCCGATCTTACATGAAGCCGAGTTCGAGCCGAGCTTCGTCGGACATCATCTCCATGCCCCACTGGGGCTCGAAGGTCATCTCGACATCCACCTGCTTGACGCCTGGAATGGCGCCCACGGCGTCGGCGACCCAACCCGGCATCTCCCCCGCGACCGGGCACCCCGGGGCAGTCAGGGTCATCACGATCCTCACGGCCCCGTCGTCGGCGATTTGGACGGTGTAGACGAGGCCGAGGTCGAAGATGTTTACGGGAATCTCGGGGTCGTAGACCGTGCGGCAGGCCTCCACGACCGCATCGTAGAGCGGGTGGTCGACGGTGGAGGGGGCGATCAGGGGCGTCCCCTCGATCCTGGCTTCGCTGTACGACATGGGCGAGTCCCCGAGATTGAAATCCTGAGCGTTCATATAAGGAATGAGGGGCGCGGGTAAAGGGCCGTCCCTGCCGCAATCAGTCGCAGGCGCGGGCTTCCCCACGGGCGATCAGGCGGTCGGCGCGGATGCGGACGAGATGGTCGCTATAGCGCCACTTCTCCATGAAACGCCGGGCTACGCGCGGCGGATAATAGGCGGCCATGGTACGACTGACCGATTCGAACAGCGCTGGCGGCATCGGCAGCCCATAGGCGAGACGCGGGCCGTGGAAGCCAAGGATCGTGCCGGGCTCGAAGCAGGCAGTGGAGAGCCCGAGATACATCGTGCAGGCGGACATGCATTCGCCCGAGAGGCGCTTCTCCTCGTGCCGAGCCTCCAGATCCCGGATTTCGGCCGCCCGCAGAATGACCGAGCCGCCGGAGTCATGCGTCGGGGTTCGCCCCGGCGAGCGTCCGTGTGCATGTGCGCCCGTCGTGAGGGCTAGGAGGAGAAGGACAGGTCGGATCACGGGCGCGCTCCGGCTCGGACGAATAGGCGATCCTACGTGGTCCTGCCGATCGCGGCAACACGGGGCCGCGAGGGGTGGGTTCCGTCCGGCGTACGGCTCGGCTACGGAGGCCCGTCAGGAGGCGCGCATCATGGGCTCAGGCTTTTCCTTCACGCTGAACGCGACCGATGGGCGCGCTCGCACCGGCGTGATCTCGACGCCCCGCGGCGAAATACGGACGCCGGCCTTCATGCCGGTGGGCACGGCCGGGACGGTCAAAGCGATGCTGCCCGAGAGCGTGCGCGCGACGGGAGCCGACATCCTGCTGGGCAACACCTACCATCTGATGCTGCGGCCGGGGGCGGAGCGGCTCGCGCGGCTTGGCGGCCTGCACCGTTTCATGAACTGGGAGCGGCCGATCCTGACGGATTCCGGTGGGTTCCAGGTGATGAGCCTGTCGACCCTGCGGAAGCTGACGGAGGAGGGGGTGACCTTCTCGTCCCACGTGGACGGCTCGAAGCACCACCTCACGCCAGAGCGGAGCATGGAGATCCAGAGGCTCCTCGGCTCGGATATCGTGATGGCCTTCGACGAATGCCCGGCTCTGCCGGCCGCGGAGGACACCGTCGCGAAGTCCATGCGTCTCTCGATGCGCTGGGCGGCACGCTCGCGCGAGGCCTTCGGGGATCGGCCCGGCCACGCGCTCTTCGGAATCATGCAGGGCGGCGTCACGCGGGAGCTGCGGGAGGAGTCGGCCGAGGCGCTCAAGGGGATCGGCTTCGAAGGCTACGCGGTGGGTGGCCTTGCGGTGGGCGAGGGACAGGAGGCGATGTTCGGGGTCCTGGACTACGCCCCCGGCCTGCTGCCCGAGGACAAGCCACGCTACCTCATGGGCGTGGGGAAGCCGGACGACATCGTGGGAGCGGTCAAGCGCGGCATCGACATGATGGACTGCGTTCTGCCGACCCGGTCGGGCCGTACGGGACAGGCCTGGACCCGCCGAGGGCAGGTGAACCTGCGCAACGCCCGGCACGCCGAGGACCCCAGGCCGCTGGACGAGGCCTGCACCTGCCCGGCCTGCCGAAGCTACTCGCGCGCCTACCTGCATCATGTCGTGCGGGCGGGCGAGATGATCGCGGGGATGCTGCTGACCTGGCACAACCTGCACTACTTCCAGGAGATCATGGCCGGGATGCGCGAGGCCATCGCCGGCGGGCGCTTCGAGGCGTGGGAGTCGGGGTTCCACGCGTCGCGGGCGGAGGGGGATGTTGAGCCCCTCTGAGGGCCGCTCGCGGCTGTGTGAACCTGCCCACCCGGGCAGGGACCTTGGGCTGCCCGCCGGTTGACACCCCCCATTTGAGCCCCCAACTATCCACCACCGATCGGGGAGGGCCGAGCGCCGCCGAATGACCGGGGCCAGAGCCTTTCCGCTAAGAGGGACAACTCAATGACCGAACCACTCGCGTCCAGCTATCCCGTCCTGCCGCTTCGCGACATCGTGGTCTTCCCGCACATGATCGTGCCGCTGTTCGTCGGCCGCGAGAAGTCCGTGCGCGCGCTGGAGGCCGTGATGGCCGAGGACAAGCAGATCCTGCTGTCCTCGCAGATCGATCCGGGCGTGGACGACCCGGGCACGGACGGCATCTACAAGGCGGGCGTCCTCGCCAACGTGCTGCAACTGCTGAAGCTGCCCGACGGCACCGTGAAGGTCCTCGTCGAGGGCAAGTCGCGCGTCCGCATCACCGAATTCGTCAAGAACGACCGCTTCTTCGAGGCGAGCATCCAGCCGCTCTCCGAGTCGATGGGCGACGAGGAGGTCGTGCAGGCCCTCGTCCGCTCCGTGGGCGCGGAGTTCGAGAAGTACGCCAAGATCAAGAAGAACATCCCCGAGGAGGCGGTCGCGGCCGTCACCGAGGCGACCGACCCCGCCAAGCTGGGCGACCTCATCGCCGGGCACCTGGGCATCGAGGTCAAGCAGAAGCAGGACCTGCTGGAGACGCTCGTCATCGCCGAGCGGCTGGAGAAGGTCTATGGCCTGATGCAGGGCGAGATGTCGGTCCTGCAGGTCGAGAAGAAGATCAAGACCCGCGTGAAGTCCCAGATGGAGCGAACCCAGCGCGAGTACTACCTCAACGAGCAGATGAAGGCGATCCAGCGCGAGCTGGGCGACGGCGACGAAGGCCAGAACGAGATCGCGGAGCTCGAGAAGCGGGTCGCGGAGACCAAGTTCTCGAAGGAGGCGCGCGAGAAGGCCGAGGGTGAGCTGAAGAAGCTCAAGTCCATGTCGCCGATGTCCGCCGAGGCGACGGTCGTCCGCAACTACCTCGACTGGCTCCTCGGCGTGCCGTGGGGCGTCAAGTCCAAGGTCTCCAAGGACATCGGCAAGGCCGAGGCCGTGCTGAACGCGGACCACTACGGCCTGGAGAAGGTCAAGGAGCGGATCGTCGAGTACCTCGCCGTGCAGGCGCGGTCGCAGAAGCTCAAGGGCCCGATCCTCTGCCTCGTCGGTCCTCCCGGCGTGGGCAAGACCTCGCTCGGGAAGTCGGTCGCCAAGGCGACCGGACGTGAGTTCATCCGCATCTCGCTAGGCGGCGTTCGGGACGAGTCGGAGATTCGCGGCCATCGCCGGACCTACATCGGCTCCATGCCGGGCAAGATCATCCAGTCGCTGAAGAAGGCGAAGACCACGAACCCCCTCATCCTTCTCGACGAGATCGACAAGATGGGGCAGGACTTCCGTGGCGACCCGGCCTCGGCCATGCTGGAGGTCCTCGACCCCGAGCAGAACTCGACCTTCGTCGACCACTACCTCGAGGTGGAGTACGACCTGTCCAACGTGATGTTCATCACGACGGCCAACTCGTACAACATGCCGGGGCCGCTCCTCGACCGGATGGAGATCATCTCCCTCGCTGGCTACACCGAGGACGAGAAGCGCGAGATCGCCAAGCAGCACCTGCTGCCCAAGGTGATGAAGAACCACGGCCTCAAGGCCGGCGAGTTCGAGATCACCGACGGGGCGCTGAACGAGATGGTCCGCACCTACACCCGCGAGGCTGGCGTGCGGAACCTGGAGCGCGAGATCGCGAAGATCGCCCGGAAGGCGACGACCAAGCTCGTCAAGCGCGAGCTGACCAAGGTCGTCGTGACCGAGGAGAACCTCGACGACTACCTGGGCGTGAAGAAGTTCCGCTACGGGCTCGCGGAGCAGGAGGACCAGATCGGCGTCGTCACGGGCCTGGCCTGGACGTCGGTCGGCGGGGACCTGCTGTCCATTGAGGCGCTGCGGCTGCCAGGCAAGGGCCGGATGAAGACGACCGGCAAGCTCGGCGACGTGATGAAGGAGTCGATCGAGGCGGCGGCCTCCTATGTGCGGTCCATCGGCCCGCAGATCGGGGTGAAGCCTCCGAAGTTCGACAAGATCGACATCCACGTCCACGTGCCCGAAGGCGCGACGCCCAAGGACGGCCCCTCGGCGGGCCTCGCGATGGTGACGTCGATCGTGTCGGTGCTGACGCAGATCCCCGTCCGCAAGGACATCGCCATGACCGGCGAGGTCACGCTGCGGGGCAACGCGCTGGCCATCGGCGGCCTGAAGGAGAAGCTGCTCGCGGCCCTTAGGGGCGGCATCAAGACGGTGCTGATCCCCAAGGAGAACGAGCGCGACCTGCCGGAGATTCCGGAGAACGTGAAGCAGGGGCTGACGATCATCCCCGTGTCGCATGTCTCGGAGGTCCTGAAGCACGCGCTGGTGCGGCAGCCCGAGCCCGTGGAGTGGGACGAGGAAGCCGAGGAGGCCGCTGCGGCGGCCCGCGCCAAGGTCGTGGACGAGGTGCCGGGCGCGGTCGCGCACTGAGCCTCGGAGAGACGAGAATGAGAGGGGGCGTGGCGCAGGCCGCGCCCCATTTTCATGCGCAGAGGTCGGCTCCGGGGGCCTTGCGGACCCCGACCAGACCGTCTAGAGGAGCGCGGCACGGGCGATTAACTCAGTGGTAGAGTGCTTCCTTCACACGGAAGAAGTCGGGGGTTCGAATCCCTCATCGCCCACCATCCACTTCAGATGACATGACCCGAGCCCTACCTGAGCTCCTGTTGCTGCGCCACGGCCAAACCGAGTGGAACCGCGAGGGCCGCTTCCAGGGTGCACGGGATTCGCGGCTGACCGAGCTCGGTTGCGCGCAGGCCGCCGCCATGGGGAACGTTCTGCGCGAGCTGGGCGTCGGGGCCGAAAGCTATATGGCGCTGACCAGCCCTCAGGGACGGGCGCGGGACACGGCAAGGCTGGCGCTGGGACCGTTGGGCCTCGGGGCCGGCGACGACCCGCGCTTGGTCGAGATCGGGATGGGGGATTGGACGGGCCTGACCCGTGCCGACATCGACGGGCGCTGGCCTGGACCTCCGGATGAGCCTCTCTTCGACTTCTATTGTCGTTGCCCGGGAGGCGAGACGTTCACCGATCTTGCCGGGCGCGCGGAGGAGGTGCTGGCGGGACTGGACCGTCCCACCGTGATCGTGACGCATGGCATCACCCTGCGGGTGCTCTGCGCGCTCGCCCTAGGCCTTCCGGTCGAGGAGGGGGGGCGCCTTCCGACTCGGCAGGGGTCGGTGCATCGGATCGCCGGCGGCCGGATGGAGGTGCTTGAGGCGCACTTGCCAGAGCCGGCCCTTGCCGCTAACCCGATCCGGACGGGTGGTTAGCTCAGTCGGTAGAGCGTCTCGTTTACACCGAGGATGTCGGGGGTTCGAGCCCCTCACCACCCACCACGCGCGAGTGACGGATTTGACGGCCAGCATCAGCTACTGATTGGGGTGCGCCCTCTCCGAACCGATCCTCGACGCCATCTCGGAAACGCTGCTTGCGTCGCGCGGCCCTATTCTTCGTTGGGCCTCACGAAAGCTGCTCTCGTGGTGGCGCCGGCGAAGCGTCTTGCCGCACGATGGCCGCCAATCCTGATGCCGGGGTCGACGTCGCCGTCGTGACGCCCCCGCCCGGGGTGGGGCGGCAGTAGTAGGTGGGCGGTCTGGACACCGGAGGCAACGGGGTGGCTGCAGGTTGTCGCGGCTGAGGGAACTCCTGCGTGGCCCGCAGGTCCGGGAGGTGGACGGCTGGGCCTTTCCGCGGACCTTGGCTCCGTACACGGTCGAGAGCGCGGGTATGCGGGTGGCGCTCGCCGCCGCGACCGAGCCTGTCGGGTTGCCAGCGGATCGTGTCGTGCCGACTAGACGGGTGGCGACAAGGCTTTTTGTCGAACGCCCTAGAATACTGCTTTCCGAATGGATGCCGCAGCAAGGTGCGAGATGCGATCAGACTGATCGGACTGGGGCCAACGCGGCTGACGGTTCTGGACGATGGGGCCAGTCTGCTGCGGAGACTCCGCCTCGGGCGCGGGCGGAGCCTGGGCTTATTGATCGAGTGGCAGCAAGCCGAGCGGATCGGGGCGGAGCGGTCCGTGGGGTTGGACCGAGGGATTATCTCCTGCCTCGAACTTCCACCCGGCTCCTGGTCTTGGTGCGGCCGGACCCAGTGGGCGGCGGCGCAGGTCCCCATCAGGCGGCCGTCGCTTGCCGAAGGGCTTGGAGCGCCCGGAGCATTCGGTGCTGCGGGGTCAGGTCGGAAAGCGCCAGCTCTTCGAACCTGCGCGTCGAGATGGTGTCGCGAAGGACGCCCTCGAGCTGGGGAAGGCTGTCGATCGCAACCGCCATGAGGTCGTCCTCGGAGCCGATCGCGATCCGGGCGTCGCCCTCTTCCTGCTCCCTGAGGGGCTCGCCCAGGCGTGCCTCCATCCAGGCCAGGTCCTCGGCATTCCGGGCCAGGGCATCGCGCCAGAGCGGCTCGGCCACCGTCATGCGGCGGCCCTTGAGGCCACTCAGGGCCTTGACGAAGCGGTGGCTCCCCTTCAGCGCCTCGGGCGAGCCGAAGGCCTCCCCGCCACCCCAGCGGCGCTGCGCGTAGAGGAATGCCGTGGCCTCGAGGCTCAGCGTCTCGTTCACGCGGCGGGCGCTGCCGGGGGGCACGTCGATGCCGAGGAGGCGCCCCAGGTCCGAGACGACGTCGCCGCCGTGCAGGCGGTCGGGCCGGAAGACCTTCAGCCGCACGCGATCTCGTCCGAAGCTTTGGTCGAGAGGTTCGAACCGCTTGCGGTAGTGGGGCCAGACGACCTCGAGTCCCTGGATGGGGCGGGACAGATCCTTGAGCCGCTGCTGGATGTCGCTGCGGATGAAGGACAGGGGTGAGCGGACATAGCCCACGACCTCGATGTCGGCGCCCAGCCGGTCGAGGTAGCGGGCGAGGTTCTCGCGTCGTTCGTTCGCGGCCGGACCAGCGGTGGAGAGTCCCTCGGCCGAGATGAGGACCGTCGCGTCGGTGCCCCTGAGGCGGTCGAGCTGGGCGTCCAAACGGGATTGCCACTTGCCGCGCAGGTCGGGCAGGGCGGCGACATAGGCCGGACCCTTCTGGCGGAACACGTAGAAGTCGGCCAGCCGATCGGGCGACGAGAAGAGGAGGGCGACCATCATGCTGTGGTTGCGTTCCTCGTAAGTGGCGTATTCGAAGCCCCGGTGGAGCAGCTTGCCGAAGTGCTGCTGGATCGCGGTGCTGCCGGTCTTGTGCATGCCCACATGGACGACGATTCGCATTCTTCCGATCCCTTGGGAACTGACGCCTCGCCCGACCTCTGCCGCAGGGCAGGGGCGATGTCCATGGAAGGGAGCCGAACCAGGGTCCCGCAGGGTCATCGGGCGGACCTGTCCGAAGCCGCTTGACGCCGCCTGATGCAGCCCATAGAAGCCCCCTTGTCCGACGCAGACGACAGCGTCGGCGGCAGACGCGCGGTTGTAGCTCAGTCGGTTAGAGTACCGGCCTGTCACGCCGGGGGTCGCGGGTTCGAGCCCCGTCAACCGCGCCACTGCCTCCCTTCCTTCCGATAGATCACGCACGGCATGATCCCTCCCTTGGAGGGCGGGCGGCGATGCATGGGGTCGGGGCGCTCTGCCTCGGCGTGTCGTGGTCATGGTCTCTCCTGGTCCCGGTTAGGCCTCCGGGCGATTCGGCTTTGATGGGACCAGGATCGCAGACGAAGCTTAACGAATTTCGATAGCAACGAACGGTGCTCGGGCGGGGGCGACGCAACACCCCGGAGTCATGATACGGGCGCGATTCGGGCCTCACAGGTGGCGGCCAGGGCCGAAGCCGCCCGAGGGTGACGTGCGGGAGCGCCCCCGCGACCTTGCCTCGAGAGCCGCGTAGGGTGGAACCCCAGGCTGCATGGCGACTGCGCCGGGCGGCGCCCCTCCCGGCGCGCGCCCAGGCGAGGGGCGCTCTCCCGGGTTCGCCTAGGCCAGCGCCGCGAGGATGCGGGCCCAGCTTCGGATGCCCTTGTGGTAGCTCCTCACATCGTACTTCTCGTTGGGCGAGTGGATCAGGTCGTCGTCCATGGCGAAGCCGATCAGCATGGCGTCCATGTCGAGGATCGTCTTGAAATGGCCGGCCACCGGAATCGAGCCGCCGGAGCCGGTGAAGGCCGCCGGCCGGGGCCATTCGTCGGACAGCGCCGTCCGGGCCTTCTCGAAGGCGGGGTCGGAGGTGTCCATGACGCTGGCGAAGCTCGCGCCGTGGGACTTGAACTCCACCTGGCAGTCGGCGGGGACCATCGCGCGCACCATCTCGCGGAAGGCTTCGCGGATCGCGAGCGGGTCCTGCCGGCCGACGAGGCGGAAGCTGACCTTGGCGCTGGCCTTGGACGGCAGCACCGTCTTGAAGCCGTCACCGCCGTAGCCGCCGGTGATGCCGTTGAACTCGCAGGTCGGGCGAGCCCAGACGGACTCGAGCACGCCCCGGCCCTTCTCCCCGGCCGAGAGGGAGAGTCCCACGTCGGCCAGGAACTGCGCCTCGTCGAAGCCCAGCGCCTCCCATTGGGCGCGAAGCTCGGGCGTGAGCTCCTCCACGCCGTCGTAGAACCCGGGGACGGTGACGCGCCCGCTGTCGTCGTGGAGCCGGGAAAGGATGCGGACGAGAACGCGGATCGGGTTCGTGGCCGCGCCGCCGTACATGCCGGAGTGCAGGTCCATGCGGGGCCCGGTGATGACGATCTCCTCGCCCAGGAGGCCGCGCAGCATCGTGGTGATGGCGGGCGTGTCCCGGTCGAAGAGGTCGGTGTCGCAGATGAGGGCTAGGTCGGCCTTCAGGAGGTCCCTGTTCGCCTCCATGAAGGGGATGAGGGAGGGACTGCCCGACTCCTCCTCGCCCTCGAAGAACATGGTGACGCGGGCGGGGAGCTTGCCGTGGACGGCGATCCAGGCGCGGCAGGCCTCGACGAAGGTCATGAGCTGGCCCTTGTCGTCCGAGGCGCCCCGGCCGCGGATCACCTGGCCGTGCGGCGTCTCCTCGATCTGCGGCACGAAGGGCGGGCAGTGCCAGAGGTTCAGCGGATCGACCGGTTGCACGTCGTAATGCCCGTAGAACAGGAGGTGCCGGTCGCCCTGGCCGCCTTGGCCCACGACCATCGAGCGGCCCGTGGTCGGGTGCTTGTCGGCGGAGAAGCCCATGTCGCGGAGATCCTGCACGAGCCACTCGGCCGCTACCTCGCAGTCGGGGGCGTGCACCCGGTCCGTGGAGATCGAGGGGATGCGCAGGAGCGCGAGCAGCCGCTGGATCGCGTGCGGCATGTCGGCGTCGATGCGGGCGAGGACGGGGTCGAGCATGGGAGTCTCCGGTTGGTTGGCGGGAGGCTAGGACGGCGATTCCGGCGGCGCAACGCCCGCGCGTCGGGGTCGGGTTTTCCGACCTTTGGCGGGGCGACGTTTTGTGCCATTGGTCTCACCGCCTGTTTGATCTAGGACAAGGCGTCGGCACTGAGGGGCCTGTAGTCCCCGTTCGGCAGCCAACGGCAAGGACTTCGACCGTGGATTACAACGCCCAACTGGACGCAGCGCTCTCCCGCCTTCATCAGGAGGGGCGCTACCGCACCTTCATCGACATCGCGCGTGACAAGGGCCATTTCCCGCACGCCGTCTGGCACCGGCCCGACGGGACCGAGCAGCCGATCACCGTCTGGTGCGGCAACGACTACCTCGGCATGGGGCAGCATCCGGTCGTGATCGCCGCGATGCACGAGGCGCTGGACGCGGTCGGCGCGGGGTCGGGCGGGACGCGGAATATCTCGGGCACCACGGTCTACCACAAGCGGCTCGAGGCCGAGCTGGCGGACCTCCATGGGAAGGAGGCGGCCCTTCTCTTCACCTCCGCCTACATCGCGAACGACGCGACGCTGAGCACGCTCAGGACGCTGTTCCCCGGCCTCATCATCTACTCCGACGAGCTGAACCACGCCTCGATGATCGAGGGCATCCGTCGTGGCGGCGGGGCCAAGCGCATCTTCCGCCACAACGACGTGGCGCATCTGCGCGAGCTGCTGGAGAAGGACGACGCGCAGGCGCCGAAGCTGATCGCCTTCGAGTCGGTCTATTCGATGGACGGCGACTTCGGCCCGATCAAGGCCATCGTGGAGCTCGCGGAGGAGTTCGGGGCCCTGACCTACCTCGACGAGGTGCACGCGGTCGGGATGTACGGCCCGCGCGGCGGCGGCGTGGCCGAGCAGCTCGGCCTGATGCACCGCATCGACATCATCAACGCGACGCTCGGCAAGGCCGTCGGCGTGGTGGGGGGCTACATCGCGGCGTCCGCCCGGATGTGCGATGCGATCCGCTCCTATGCGCCCGGCTTCATCTTCACGACCTCGCTGCCCCCGGTCATCGCGGCCGGCGCGGCCGCCTCGGTCGCGCACCTCAAGAGGGACCAGGCGCTGCGGGACAAGCACCAGACGCAGGCAAAGATCCTCAAGACCCGGCTCAAGGGGCTCGGGCTTCCGATCATCGACCACGGCTCGCACATCGTGCCGCTGATCGTGGGCGATCCGGTGCACACCAAGATGATCTCGGACATGCTGTTGAGCGACTTCGGCATCTACGTCCAGCCGATCAACTTCCCCACCGTGCCGCGCGGGACGGAGCGTCTCCGCTTCACCCCCTCGCCGGTGCATGGGCCCAAGGAGATGGACGCGCTCGTGCGCGCTTTGGACAGGCTCTGGAGCCATTGTGCGCTGAATCGCGCCGAATTGGCTGGATGAACCAGAATTGATCTGATGCGTTGAGGTCACGACCGTGTTACGGTCGCCACAATGGGCCCACGAAAGCGAATCGTTAAGGGCCATTTTGGGGCGGGACGGGACTGTGGGGCGGACCTGATGATCGGGCGGGGCTATCTGCGCACCAAGGCTGTGGAAGAGGCGGACCAGAGAGGGTTCGACGCCTTCGAGTTGCGATTGGGCGATCTCATGCGGGGCGAGCGCGCGACGATGGGCAAGTCGCTCCTCGACATCCAGCGCGAACTCAAGATCAAGGCCGCCTACATCGCCGCGATCGAGAACGCCGATCCGTCGGCGTTCGATACCCCTGGATTCATAGCGGGTTACGTGCGGTCCTATGCGCGTTACCTCAACATGGACCCGGACTGGGCCTTCGAGACCTTCTGCAGGGAGTCCGGCTTCGCGACCCCCAGCGGGGCGCCTATGTCGTCGGCGGGTCGCGGCCCGCGAGAGGAGAAGGTCGCCGACACCGGGCTCGGGAAGGAGATCTTCGCGATCCAGGGTGGTCCGTTCCTGCCGGCCGGCGAGGGCTTCCTGGCCAATGTCGAGCCGCGTGCCGTGGGCTCGGTCCTCGTGCTCGTGGCGCTCCTGGCCGGACTGGGCTATGGCGGCTGGACCGTGCTGCGCGAGATTCAGAAGGTGACCTTCGCTCCGGTGGAGCAGGCGCCAACCGTCGTGGCGGAGGTCGATCCCCTCGCTGGCGGCGCCAAGCCCGAGGCCGAGGATCCGCAATTCGCGTCGATCGTGGTGCCCTCGGCCGAGGCGTTGGATCGGCTCTACCAGCCCGAGGCGCTGGACGTGCCCGTGCTTGTCCCGCGCGACGGACCCATCGCGGCGCTCGATCCGGCTTCGGTGGGGACGATCCCCGCGCCCACGTCGGCAGGTGCTTCGGTCGCGCCGGAGGCCACGGTGAACGTCGCCGCAACGCAGGTCTACGGGCCGCCGGCTCCGCCTTCGGCTGCGGCCGACCCGACCGGTGTCGAAGAGGCGCTGGCCAGCGTCCTGGGGCCGATGCCGGCGGATCCGGACGCCGTGCAGGTGACGACCGGGCCCGCCCCAAAGCTGGAGCTGGTCGCCGCGCGCGACGCCTGGGTGCGCGTGAATGCGCCGGATGGCTCGGTGATCTTCGAGGGCATCCTGAAGCCGGGCGACACTTTCGAGCTGCCGGCGACCGTGGAGCCGGCCAAGCTTCGTGTCGGCGATTCGGGTGCGCTCTACATGGCGGTGAACGGCGTGCCCTATGGCCCGGTGGGCGACGACGGTGCGGTCACGTCCGGCGTCGCTCTCTCGGCCGAGACGATCACGACCAGCTATGCCGCCGCCGACCCCGCGCAGGACGAGAAGCTGGCAGAATACGTGGCTGTCGCCTCGGCAGAGCAGGCGCAGGCCCGGACCATGCCCGGAGTCGAGGTCGCGCCGGCTGAGCCCGAGGACCCCGCCCTGACCGAGTGAGGCAACGCGCCCGGTTGCAGGGCAGGACGCGCGCGATTAGGTGTCGCGCGTCCCTGTCGGAGGCTGCGCATGTCCCTCAATCCTGTCCGCCCCTGGCGCAACATCGACCGGCGCCCCTCGCGCCGGATCATGGTCGGGAACGTGCCGGTCGGGGGCGGGGCTCCGATTTCCGTCCAGACGATGACCAACACCCTCACGACCGACGTGGCGGGCACCCTGGGCCAGGTCCTCGCGGCGGCGGAGGCGGGGGCGGACATCGTCCGCGTCTCCACGCCCGACGAGGAGTCGACGCGCGCCCTGCGTGAGATCGTGCGCGGCTCGCCCGTGCCGATCGTGGCGGACATCCATTTCCACTACCGCCGCGCCATCGAGGCCGCCGAGGCGGGCGCGGCCTGCCTGCGGATCAACCCCGGCAACATCGGCAGCCCCGAGCGCGTGCGCGAGGTGGTGAAGGCCGCGCGCGATCACGGCTGCTCCATGCGCATCGGGGTCAACGCCGGGTCGCTGGAGCGGCACCTGCTGGAGCAGTATGGCGAGCCCTGCCCGGAGGCGATGGTGCAGTCGGGGCTGGATCACATCAAGCTCCTGCAGGACCTCGACTTCCACGAGTTCAAGATCAGCGTGAAGGCCTCGGACGTGTTCCTGGCCGCCGCCGCCTATCAGGCACTGGCCGAGGTCACGGACGCCCCGCTGCATCTGGGGATCACCGAGGCCGGCGGGCTGATGACCGGCACGGTCAAGAGCGCGGTGGGCCTCGGCTTCCTCCTCTGGATGGGAATCGGAGACACGATCCGGGTATCGCTGAGCGCCGACCCGGTCGAGGAGGTGCGCGTCGGCTACGAGATCCTGAAGTCGCTGGGCCTGCGGCACCGGGGGGTGCAGATCATCTCCTGCCCGTCCTGCGCGCGGCAGGGCTTCGATGTCATCAAGACGGTCGAGGTGCTGGAGAAGCGGCTCGCCCATATCAAGACGCCGATGTCGCTGTCGATCATCGGCTGCGTGGTGAACGGGCCGGGCGAAGCGCTGATGACCGACGTCGGCTTTACCGGCGGCGGGGCCGGGCACGGGATGGTCTACCTCGCCGGCAAGCAGAGCCACCGCATGGACAACGACCGGATGGTCGACCACATCGTCGAGCAGGTCGAGGCCAAGGCGGCGGAGCTGGAGGCCGCGCGGGCGGCCCAAGCTCAAGCGGCGGAGTAGGGCCTAGCCCGCCCGCTCCTCCTCGACGATGCCCTGCATCAAGTTCAGGGGCACATAGCCCCTCACCATCTGGTCGCCGAAGACGAAGGTCGGCGTGCCCGAGATTCCGAGCGTCTGGGCGAGGGCATGGTTCTCGTCGATCACCGCTTGGACCTCGGGCGAGTCCATGCGGTCGAAGATGGGAGCGGGGTCGAGGTCGAAGCTCTCGGCGAGCTTGGTGAGGGAGCCCTCGTCGGCATCGGCCTGCAGGAGCATCAGCGCGTCGTGGACGTCCTTGTAGACGTCCGCTCCATGGAGCTGCTGCACGGCGATCGCGAAGCGAGAGGATAGGTCGCTCTGCGGGCCGAGGATCGGGAATTCCTTGAGGATGAAGCGGACGTTTCCGTCGCCGGACACGAGGTCCTCGACCTCCTGGAAGGCTTGTCGGCAATAGTGGCAGCGGTAGTCCATGAACTCGACCACCGTCACGTCGCCATCGGGGTTGCCGCCGACCCAGGAGTGGCCGTCGTTGGCGATGGCGTCCATGTTCTGCCGGACGAGGGCCTCGTCGGCCTCGATCTGCTGCTCCTGCTCGCGCTGCTGGAGGACCGAGATCGCCTCGGTCAGGACCTCCGGGTTCTCGAGGAGGTAGCTGCGCACCTCGGCCCGGAAGGCCTCCCGCTCCTCGTCCGTCATCGCGTTCAGGTCCAGCGCGTGGGCGGGCAGGGCGGTGCCGACGAGCAGGGCGGCAAGGGCGAGGTGGCGCAAGGGCATCGGCGGGTCTCCGGTCCGGTCTGTGGCGATCTGCGCACAACGGGCCCGAATTTCCAAGGGCCGGGCTGCGGCTCACGCAGGCTTGAGGCATGGTCCCGGCCCGCCCGTGGGACTGGGCTGCTGCCGGACGAAGGAGGGTGCATGGGAATCGGAGCCGTCGCGAAGGGGGTGCTCCTGACCCTCGTCCTGGTTGGGCAACCGCTCCTGGCTCAGGAGGCTCCGGCGAGGCTCGACCCGGCGGAAAGCTGGATCGACGACCGCTGGCGAGGGATCGAGCTGAGCCTCGTCCTGAGCCGCGCGGTGCCCTGGCGGGTCTTCACGCTCGACAGCCCCAGGCGGCTCGTGGTCGAGGTGCGGGGTGTCGACTGGGCGGGCGTGGAAACCGACAGTCTCCTCCTGGGCGACAACGCGACGGGACTGACGCTGGGCGAAGGGACGTCCGGCTGGGCGCGCCTGGAGGTGGAGCTCGGCCGCGCTCTCGCCGTGACCGAGGCTGGCATGACGGTCGCGGAAGGGGGCTCGTCGGCGAGGCTCCATCTGGTCCTGGAGGTGACGGACGACGAGAGCTTCGCGGCTTCGGCGGCGGCCCCGCCGTCGCAGGAGCCGGCTCTGGCCTCCCCGCCGGCCGCGCCGCCGGCGGACGGGACCTTCGTCGTGGCCATCGACCCGGGCCATGGCGGCGTCGATCCCGGTGCCGAGCGCGCGGGTCTCAAGGAGGCGGACCTGATGCTCGCGTTGGCCGAGGAGCTGGCCGAGGCACTGGAGGGCGCCGGCGTGGTCCCGGTGCTGACGCGAGAGGAGGACAGCTTCGTGCCGCTTCAGGAGCGGATGACACTGGCGCGGGCTGCGGGGGCGGACGTGCTGGTGTCGCTGCACGCGGACGCCCTCAAGGAGGAGGATGCCTCCGGGGCGTCGGTCTATACGCTGACGGACGAGGCGGTGGGCGAGGCCTCGGGCAAGATGGTGGAGCGGCACCAGGGCAGCGACCTGCTCGCCGGGCTGGACCTCCGGGGGGAGGACGACGCGGTGGCGACGGCCCTCATGGACCTGGCGCGCGCCGGTACCGTTCCGGCGTCGCGCCGCCTGGCCCAGGCGTTGGCGCGGGAGCTGCCCAAGGCGGGCGCGGCCCTGAACGACCATGCGCTGCGGCAGGCGCCGCTTGCGGTGCTGAACGCGGCGGACTTTCCGAGCGTGCTCCTCGAGACCGGCTTCCTGTCGGATGCGGGCGACCGGGGGCGGCTCTCGACGCCCGGCGGGCGGGCGCCGATCGTGCGGGGAATCGTCGCGGCGCTGACAAGGTGGGCGGCCGAGGAGGCCGGGCGGCCGGAGCCGCTCACCCGTTAGCGCCGCCGCGCGAGCCAGATCGTATGCCCCTCGCAGGCGGGCTCCTCGGGCCAGTAGCCCAGGACGTCGAAGCCCGCGTCGTCGAGCAGCGCGCTGTATTCGCCCGGGTCGAGGCTCGCGTGGTAGACGTCCGAGTCCCCGACGCGACCCGTGGCCTCTCCGGCGTGGGGCCCCGAGGTGAAGAGGAGCGCCGCGCCGGGACCCGCGAGGTCGGCGAAGGTGCGGAACATCGCCCGCTGGTCGTCGGGCGGCAGATGGAAGAAGCTGTCCCAAGCAAGGATGAGGTCGAAGGTCTCGCTGAGCTTGAGCCCCCGCATGTCCGCGTGGAGCGCGATCGCGCGGGGCACGACCTTGGCGAAGAGCTCGATCATCGGGCGCGAGGCGTCCACCCCCGTGACCATGCAGCCCCGGTCGAGGAGGTATTCCGCGATGGGCCGCCCGGCGCCGCAGCCGAGGTCGAGGACGCGCTTACGGCCCTTGGGATGCGGCGCCACCGCGAGGGCGCGGTCGAGCCAGGGCCTCTCGGTCAGGCGGCGATCGCGCGACTGGGCCCACTGGGCCCCCTCGCGGTCGTAGGTCGGGATCACGTCCTCGGGCTTCTTGGGCTCGGGCTTCATCACTCGTCTTTCCTTGGCGCGCGGCGCGGCGGTGTTCTGCCCCCACGCCCTCGTGAAGGGCCGGCGGGCGTCATGGCGCCGACATAGGGCCATCGGCTTTTGACCGCGAGGGGCAGCACCCCTATAAGCGGTGCGTTCCTCTGGCTGCTTGGACGGGCCCCTTGCTGCGATTCGTCATGTCCTTCCTCGGGGGCGTCTTCTCGATGCTGACCCTGGGCCTCGCGATGGGCGCCGTCACGCTGGGGGCGGTGTTCTACATGTATGGCCGGGATCTCCCCTCCATCGAGGTTCTGCAGCAGTATACGCCGCGAACGATCAGCCGCGTCTATAGCGGCGAAGGCCGGATCATCGACGAGTTCGCCACCGAACGACGGCTCTTCACCCCGTCCGAGGAGATCCCGGACCTCGTCAAGCACGCCTTCGTCTCGGCCGAGGACCAGAACTTCTACACCCATCCCGGCTTCGACATCCGCGGCATGGCCGCCGCCGCCGTGGAGGCCGTGCGGTCGCGCGGCCACGACATGCGCGGGGCATCGACCATCACGCAGCAGGTGATGAAGAACTTCCTGCTCTCGGCCGACCGCACGGCGGAACGCAAGATCAAGGAGCTGATCCTCGCCGTGCGCATCGAGAGGGCGATGAGCAAGGAGGACATCCTCGAGCTCTACCTCAACGAGATCTTCCTGGGCCAGAATTCCTACGGCATCACCGCCGCGGCCCAGACCTATTTCAACAAGCCGCTCACCGACCTGACTCCCGGCGAGGCCGCCTACCTCGCGGCGCTGGCGCAACGGCCGGGGAACCTCCACCCGGTGCGCGACTACGACGACGCGGTGGCGCGGCGGAACTACGTGCTGCGACGCATGGCCGAGGACGGCTACATCGACCAGCAGACCGCCGAGGTGGAGGCTGGCCTGCCGCTCAGGAGCGTGCAGTCCGGCGACTACGAGAGCTTCCGTGCGGAGCTGCCGCCGCGCGACTACTTCACCGACGAGATCCGTCGCCAGCTCTCCGAGAGCTTCGGGGACGAGCAGTTCGCCTCGGGCGGCTACGCGATCCGCGCGACCGTGGACCCGGAGCTCCAGTTGGATGCGGGCCCACGCGCTCCAACGGGCGCTGGAGAACTTCGACCGGGGGCAGGGGAAATGGCACGGGGTCGTGACCAAGCTGCCGCCGGAGTCGCTGGCAGACGAGGCGACCTGGCGGCAGGCTCTGGCCGACACCGACGCTCCGCGCGACATCACGCTGGACGGCCAGTGGTACCCGGCCGTGGTGCTGGAGATCGGCGACCAGCAGATGCGGCTCGGGATCGAGGGGGAGCACGCGGAGGACCCGGTGGTGCCCCGGTCGGACATCGACTGGATCCCCGGCAACTTCGACGACAACTTCGACGTGGGCGACGTGGTGCTGGTCCGCGAGAAGACGGGGGATGACGGCGCCTTCCTGAACTGGACCCTGCGGCAGGTGCCCGAGGTCGAAGGCGCCTTCATGGCCATGGACGTGAACACCGGGCGCGTCCTCGCCATGCAGGGGGGGTTCAGCTACCAGGCCTCGGTCTTCAACCGCGCGACGCAGGCGCGACGGCAGCCGGGCTCCGCCTTCAAGCCCTTCGTCTACGCGGCGGCGCTGGATTCGGGCTACACGCCCGCCACCATCGTGGTGGACGCGCCCATCGAGATCAACACGCCCGACGGGCTCTGGCAGCCCCAGAACGCGAGCGGCGAATACTACGGGCCGACGCCGCTTCGGACCGGGATCGAACAGTCGCGGAACCTGATGACGATCCGCCTCGCGCAGGAGATCGGCATGGAGACCGTCGCGGAGTACGCCGAACGGTTCGGCGTCTACGACGACATGAACCCCTACCTGTCGAACGCTCTGGGCTCTCAGGAGACGACCCTGTTCCGCATGGTCGCCGCTTACGCCATGTTCGCCAACGGCGGCGAGCGGGTGGAGCCCACGCTCGTGGACCGCATCCAGGACCGCTACGGCAACACGATCTACCGGCACGACCAGCGCGTCTGCACCGACTGCGCGGACCCGAGCCTCCCGCCCGGCGAGGGGCCCCACATCGAGAGCCACCGCACGCGCATCATGAACGCGGTGACCGCCTACGAGCTGACCTCGATGCTCGAGGGCGTGGTCCGGCGCGGCACGGCCGCCAAGGCCATCGACCTGCCCGTGCCCATCGCCGGCAAGACCGGGACCACCAACGAGGCCAAGGACGTCTGGTTCATCGGCTTCTCCTCGAACATCGTCGCGGGCTGCTACATCGGCTACGACACGCCGCGCTCCATGGGCGGGGCCTCGGGCGGGGGCGTCTGCGCGCCGGTGTTCCAGGAGTTCATGAAGCCCGTGGTGGACCGCTTCGGCGGCAGCGAGTTCCCGGTCCCCGAGGGGTGCAGCTTCATCAACATCGACCGCTTCTCGGGCGCGCGCCTGTCCGACGACGCGACGGGCGACAACGTCCAGTCCGAGTGCTTCCGCGCCGGCGAGGAGCCGGTCTTCGGCGTGACCTTCGACGGCGGCTTCGAGGTCTCGGGCGACCTGCCGCTGGTCGAGGAGGTTCGCTCGGCCTCGCGCAATGTCACCACCTCAACCGGCCAGACCGCGACGGTGGGCGAGGGGAACGCGAGCTTCGGGACAATCTCCTCGGGCGGGCTCTACTAGGCCCGCCTTGCCGCCCCCATGTGGGCGGGATATGAGCCAGCGGATTCCGCGAGAGGATTTTCCATGCGCACCGAGACGCAGAACGTCGTCGACTCCATCCGGGGCTCCATCGAGCTCGTGAGCCGGCGGATGGACCGCGAGACGGCCCGGCACCGCCTGGAGGAGTTCAACGCCCGCGTCGAGGACCCGACGCTCTGGAACGATCCCGAGGCGGCGCAGAAGCTCATGCGCGACCGGCAGGTGCTGCTCGACAAGCTGACCGGCGTCGAGGCCATGGAGCGCGATCTCAACGACAACGTCGAGCTGATCGAGATGGGAGAGATGGAGGGCGACGAGGGGATCGTCGCCGACGCCGAGGCCGCGCTGCGGGCGCTGAAGGAGCGGGCCGCCGGGAAGGAGCTCGAGGCCCTGCTCGACGGCGAGGCGGACGCGAACGACACCTTCCTCGAGATCAACGCCGGCGCGGGCGGCACCGAGAGCTGCGACTGGGCCGCGATGCTCGCCCGGATGTATGTCCGCTGGGCCGAGGCGCATGGCTACAAGGTGGAACTCGAGTCCGAGACGGCGGGCGAGGAGACGGGGATCAAGTCCGCGTCCTACAAGATCATGGGCCACAACGCCTATGGCTGGCTCAAGAGCGAGTCGGGCGTGCACCGGCTCGTGCGGATCAGCCCCTTCGGCTCGGGCGACAAGCGCCAGACTTCCTTCGCGAGCGTGTGGGTCTATCCGGTGGTGGACGATTCCATCGAGATCGACGTGCAGGACAAGGACATCCGCATCGACACCTTCCGCAGCTCGGGCGCCGGCGGGCAGCACGTCAACAAGACCGACTCGGCCGTGCGGATCACCCACTTCCCGACCGGGATCGTGGTGACGTCGTCGCTCAAGTCGCAGCACCAGAACCGCGACATTGCCATGCAGGCGCTGAAATCGCGGCTCTACCAGATGGAGCTCGACAAGCGGAATGCGGCCATCAACGCCGCGCACGAGGCCAAGGGCGAGGCCGGATGGGGCAACCAGATCCGGTCCTACGTGCTCCAGCCCTACCAGATGGTGAAGGACCTGCGCACCGGCTACGAGACCTCGGACACGCAGGGCGTGCTCGACGGCGACCTCGACGCCTTCATGGCGGCGACCCTTGCGCAGGATGTCGCGGGAAAGAGCCGAGCCGAAGCCCTCGCGGAGGATTGACGTAAACGTAAAGGCCTCTAGCTCCTCGCTTAAACGCCAAGGAGGCCATGCACATGCAACTTCGTCTTTCCTATCTCGCCGTTCCCGCCCTTCTTCTCGTCGCCGGATGCGATGAATCCATGATGATGGGTGGTGGCCAGACGGCCGGAGATGCCGGCACGATCGGGTCCGGCACGAACACCCAGGTCGGGGCCGACAACATCCAGACGACCGCGACCACGCCGCAAGGCATCCTGCGGGCACAACTCGCCGAGCCGAGCCAGGTGGGCGAGTGCGAGCGTCTGGCCCTCGTGATCGAAGACTCCGCCTCGACCGAAGTCGCGCGCCAGGCGGCGATCGAGGACCGGCAGCGGATCGGCTGCCCGGCCTGACCTCGGGATCAGGATCCCGAAAGGGGCTTCTCAGAACCCTCCCTCCGCGCGAACATCCGCGTGGAGGGAGGAGCCCCGCATGATCGAGATCGAAGCCACGTCACCCTCCGAAAACGCGCATCTTGTCGCGTCGTCGCTGCCCGACATCGGCACGGTCACCTTTGCCGATCTGGGCCACGCATTGCGCGCGGGCGCTTTCGACTTCAGGACGGCCCCCCGCTTCGGAGTGTTCTTCAGCGCCGTCTACGTGCTCGGCGGCTTCCTGATGGTCTGGCTGGGCGCCGGAACGGTGGTCTGGACGCTCGCCGTCTCGCTCGGCTTCCCCCTGGTGCCGCCCTTCGCCGCAGCCGGCCTCTACGAAGTGAGCCGTCGGCTCGAACAGGGCGAGCGGCTGACATGGGAGGGTGTCCTGGGCGTCGTCTGGAGGGAGCGGACGAGGCAGCTCCCCTGGGCGGGAGCGATCATCGTCATCTATTTCCTGTTCTACACCTTCCTCGCCCATATGATCTTTGCCCTGTTCATGGGCCTCTCGCCCATGACCAACGTCTCCTCGGGCTGGGACGCGTTCCTGACGCGGCAGGGCCTCACCGTGGTCGCGGTGGAGTTCGCTGTGGGCGGCGTCCTGGCCTTCCTGCTCTACGCGCTGACGGTGGTGAGCCTGCCTCTCCTCCTCGACCGCGAGCTGGACTTCGTGAGCGCCATGATCCTGAGCTTCAACGTCGTCGCGCAGAATCCCGTGACGATGGGCGCCTGGGCGCTGCTGATCGCCGTCACGACCCTCCTGGCGCTGGTGCCCTGGTTCCTGGGGCTCGTGGTCGTGCTGCCCGTGCTCGGCCATGCCACCTGGCATCTCTACCGCCGGGCACTCTCCTGAACGAGAAAGGGCGCCGCGAGCGGATCGCAGCGCCCCGATCCATGCAGGCCGGGTCGGATCAGCCTTGGCCTTCGCCCGACATGGAGGGCTTGGGCAGCACCTTGGTCGCGGCGTTCAGGGGGTCTTCCTGGCGCTGGACTGAGCCTTCGAAGTGGGCGCCGGACTCGATCGCGATGGTCTTGTGGATGATGTCGCCTTCGACCCGTGCGGTGGAGGTGAGGCGCACCTTGAGGCCACGCACCCGGCCGATGATCCGGCCGTTGATGACCACGTCGTCGGCCACGAGCTCGCCCCGGACGGTGGCGCCCTCGCCGACGGTCAGAAGGTGGGCGCGGATGTCGCCCTCGACCTGACCCTCGATCTGGATGTCGCCGGTGGTCTTGATGTTGCCCTTGATGTGCAGGTCGGTCGACAGGATCGACGCGGGTGGCTTGGCCTTCGGGGCCTGGGGACGGTAGTCGGCGGCCTGACCGACGGCCGTTCCCGTGGCGGGCGCCGGGGCGGGGGTCGCCTGCGGCTGCACGCCTGCGCCGGGTCCCGGCTCGTTGATCTTGGACTTAGAGAACATCCTCACCTGCTCCGATGTAGATCATGGGGTCGAGAGGCTCGCCATTGACCCGGATCTCGTAGTGGAGATGGGGCCCGGTGGAGCGTCCGGAGTTGCCCATATCACCGATCCTATCCCCGCGCGAGACCCTTTGCCCGACTTCCACGCGGATCGCGTTGAGGTGTCCGAAGCGCGTCTCGATGCCGTTGGCGTGCTGGACCTTGATGAGCCGGCCGTAACCCGAGGACCAGCCAGCGAAGGTCACGACACCTTCGGCGGTCGCATAGACGGGTGTGCCGATCGGGCCGGCGAGGTCCACGCCCTCGTGCATCCGCCCCCAGCGCACCTTGAAGCCGGAAGTGTAACGGAACGCATCGTGGAGCGGCAGGCTAAGAGGCACGCGGTCCACGGCGATCCGATAAAGGTTGATGCGGTCGAGCTCGTCCAGGATACGGTTGGCCCGCAGCGTGGCGTCGTCCTGCGAGGGCGCGCCCATGGTGGACATCTGGATCGGGGTCAGCGGGCCGCCCTGACCGCCGTAGCCTTTCTGGACTTCGTCGATCAGGTCGTCAGGGTCCAGGCCCGCGCTGCGGAACATGTTGTCGAGCGGCTCGACCGAGATCGTCAGGGCGTCCTCGAGCTGGGCGAAGATCTCGTCGTTGCGTTCGTCCATCAGCCGCAGCTCGAGGTCGAGGTCGCTCGCACGCTCCGCGGCCGACTCGGCCTTGGCCTCGAGCGAGTCGCGTTCGGCCGCGGTCTCGGCCAGGGCCTGGGTCACGAAATCGATGGTGCCGGTCAGCTCGTCCGGGTCCACTCCCGGCGCGTCGGTCTGCGCGGTCAGCGCGGCGAGCTGCTCGCGCGCCTCCTGCCGATCCGTCATGGCCTGCCGCAGGGTGTCGTGCACGACCCCGAGGCCAGTCTCGAGCTCGCGGCGCCTCTCCTCCGAGGCCAGGAGCTCGCTCTGCATCGAGGAGACTTGCTGGAGCGCGGCGGCGAAGCGGTCCTGTGCGGCGACGGCCTCCTCCGCGCGGAGGTCACGCTCAGCCGAGAGCGCGTTCAGCCGGTCCTCGTAGATCATCTTGTCGCGCTCGGCCTGAGCCCGGAAGTTGCCCGCGCCGATCGAGTCCATGAGGAGGATCGCGGTGGCAACCGTCGTCCAGCCTACGAAGATCGTGCTGCCCGTCCAGGCGACGAGCTGCGTCGCGGGCTTGAGGCGGATGAAGCGGGTGTGGTCCTCGGATTTCAGGAAGAGGCGTCGTTCCGGAAAACGGCGTTCGAGGGCCGCGTGCACGCGCTGCATCACTTGCGAGGTCAATGATCCGCCTCCCTGCCGGGCCTTGGTGGCCCGCTGTCCCGGCGATTGGGCTAGCGGTGGTCCTCCCGCGTCGCAACAGCTTTGACCCTGTCCATGCCGCAACAGGCGTCATCCAGCCCGGGAGCGGCGAGATTCTGCCGAGCAGAAAGGTCACAGGGAACTAAATTCTGCGCATTTGTCACAGGAGTGAAGCAAATGGGTCACAGATCGTGCGGGGCAGCCTCGCCGCTATCCGGCGTGAGCCGAACCTGCGATTCTCTCGAAGTGTCCGAGTACCTCCTGCGCGTGGCCTTCCGCCTTCCTCACGGTCCAGACTTGGGCGACATCGCCCACCGGGTCGATCAGGACGGTCGTGCGGACGATGCCCATGTAGGCTCTGCCGAACATGGTCTTCTCCTGCCAGACTCCATAATCCCTGAGCGTCTCGCCCTTCTCGTCGGCAAGAAGGGGGATGCCCAGGCCTGCCTTCCTCACGAACCGGCCCTTGGCCGCGACGGTCCCGGTGGAGACTCCCAGAACCGCCGCGCCAGCCGCTTCGAACCGGGGCTGGAGGCCGGTGAACTCCTGCGCTTCGAGAGTGCAGGCGGCGGTGTCGTCCTTCGGGTAGAAAAACAGCACGACATGGCGGCCCCGCAGGTCCGCCAGCGAGACGGTGCCGCCGCCGTCGCGCGGCAGCGTGAAGGTCGGGGCGGGCTGTCCGGGAGCGACGGTCATGGGCGCTTCTTCGCGCAGGCGTGACCTTTGGCCAAGGACTGTGACCTCCTGGCTGCTTCCTTTCCCATGGACGTGGCGCGATGATGACAGGATGCGCGGCGGTCCGTTTCTCATCCCATGACCCTTCACGTGACCGAGCCGCTGAGCCCCGGCGCGGGTGCGCCGCCGTCGCGCCAGCCCGACGCGCCATCCCCCGGTCCCAGCGGCGACGCGCGCCCAGGGCCGCGGCTGGGCATCCGCACGCGACTGTCGGTTCGGGTCCTCCTTGTCACGGTGCTCGCACCGCTCGTCTTCCTCCTCGCCGCGCCTCTTCTCCTCGTCGGGCAGGAGATCACGGCCCCGAGCTGGGTGCGCGACCGGGTCGAGGCGGCGGCGGCCTCGGCGCTCGGGGGGGGCGCGCTCCGCTTCGAGGCGATCACCGTGCGCGTGCCGGCGGATCTCCACCCCGAGGTGCGCCTCCTCGGGGCGACCCTCCGCGACCGCGCGGGGCGTCTCGTGGCCCATGTCCCGTCCGTCGCGATGCAGGTCTCCCCCCGGGGACTCCTCTTCGAGCACCGCCTCCTCGTGCAGGAGATCGACCTGGACGGCGCCGAGCTGTCGCTGTCGCGCGCGCGGGACGGCCGCGTCGATCTCGCCTTCGGGACGCCGGGGCCAAGGCCGCCTGTCGGTCGGGCCGAGGGCTTGGCCTCGCTCCCCGACCAGTTCGAGCGGCTCTTCGAGCGGCCGGCCCTGTCGGCCTTGCGGCAGGTGCGGGTCGAGGGCCTCGTGGTCAACTACCAGGACGAGCGCGTCGGGCGGACCTGGACCGTGGACGGCGGGTCGCTCGGGCTCGACCTCTCGGGCGGCATGACCCGGCTCTCGGGCGAGGTCTCGGTCCTCTCGGGGCGGTCCTACGTGACGCGCGCCCGGATCGACTACGAGAGCCCTCGGGGGAGTCCGGCGGCGGACATCAACGTGATCGTGACGGACGTGGCTGCGGCCGACGTGGCGAGCCAGAGTCCCGCGCTCACCTGGCTCAGGGTCGTGGACGCGCCGATCTCGATGGCGCTGCGGGCCAGTCTCGACGAACAGGGGGCGCTGGGGCCGACCAGCGTGGCGCTCAAGATCGCCCAGGGGGAATTGCGCCCACATCCGAGCCTGGAGCCCGTGCGCTTCGACGTGGCCCGTGCCTACCTGTCCTACGATCCCCTCGCCCAGGCGGTGCGCTTCGACCGGGTCGAGGTGCGGAGCGACTGGGGCGGCGTGCTGGGCTCGGGCCGCGCCGACCTGCGCGAGATCCAGGCGGGCTTGCCCCGTGCGCTGCTGGGCCAGTTCACCTTGCGGGACGTGACGCTGAACCCGCCCGGCCTCTACGACGCCCCCGCGCACCTGCCCGAGGCCACCGCCCAGTTCCGCCTCCGCCTCGACCCCTTCACGGTGGATGTCGCGCAGGCGAGCCTCGCCCTGCCCGGCGAGGAGGGTAGCCGGCTCGACCTGTCCGGCCAAGTCGCGGGCTCGGAGGAGGGCTGGCGCGTGGCGCTCGACGCCCATCTGGGCGAGATCGCGCGGGACCGCATCATGGCGCTCTGGCCCGAACGGTTCCGGCCGGGCCTGCGCGCCTGGCTGGACACGAACCTGACGACGGGCACCCTGCGGAACCTCGCCGCCGCGCTGCGGATCGTCCCGGGAGATGCGCCGGGGATCGCGGTCACAGCGGACTTCGCGGGGCTCGACGTGAAGCCGCTCTGGACCCATCCGCCGATCACCGGCGGGTCCGGACGCATGACCTGGGAGGACGGCGTCTTCACGGCGGCGCTCGACAGGGGACAGGTCGAGGCGCCGGAGGGTGGGCCGATCGAAATCGGTGGCACGGCCATCGCGATCCATCCGCCTGGTCCCGATGGGCGGTCCCCGGCGACCGTGGATCTTTCGGCCCGGGGTCCGGTCACGGCGGCGCTGTCGCTGCTGGACCAGCCGCCCTGGCGGTTCCTGAGCTCGGCCGGGCTGCCCGTCAGGCTGGCCGACGGGCGGGCCGAGGCCACGGGTACCATCGACCTCTTCCTCGGGACCATGCAGCCGGGCGAGCTGCGTTACGACGTTGCCGCGACTCTCCGCGACGTGAGCACCGACCTGCTGATTCCGGGGTTCACCCTGGGCTCGGACGCCGTTACGGCGACCGTCACGCCCGCCGGGCTCGAGATCGCCGGCCCTGCGACCGTGGGGTCCGCCCGGGTCGAGGGCTCCTGGCGGCAAGGCTTCGCGCCCGAGGACAAGGGCCGGTCGCAGGTCCGGGCCCAGGTCGAGATCAATCCGCGCGTCCTGGACGAGTTCGGCATCCTCCTGCCCGAGGGCAGCGTCTCGGGCGAAGGCCAAGGTGATCTGACCGTGGACTTCGCCAGCGGCAAGGCGCCGGCCTTCTCGCTCAGGTCGGGGCTCGGGGGGCTGGCGCTCTCGGTGCCCGAGATCGGCTGGTCCAAGGGCGCGGGCCGCAGCGGCGAGCTGCTGGTCGAGGGCAGCCTCGGGAGCCCCGTCAAGGTGGACCGCATCGACGTCACCGCCCCTGGCCTCTCGGCCGAGGGCGACCTGCGGCTGACCGGGGCGGGGGCCTTCGACCGCCTCCGCATCTCACGGCTGAAAGTCGGAGACTGGCTCGACGCGCCGGTGACGCTGACGGCACGGCCGGGGAGCGACACCCCCGCCGTGGAGGTCTCGGGCGGGACGCTGGACCTCGCCGCCGCCGCCTTCGGGAGCGGCGGGAGCGGGGACGGTGGCCCGGTCAAGGTCGCGCTCGACCGGCTGCAGGTCACCGAGGACGTCGCGTTGACGGATTTCGCCGGCGACTTCTCGACCACGGCGGGGCTGGAGGGACGATTCTCGGGCTTCGTGAATGGTGGACCACCGGTGACCGGGAGGGTGGCTCCCCAGGGAGACCGCGTCGCCGCCCGCATCCAGGGCGAGGATGCCGGCGCCGTGATGAAGGCCGCGAACCTCTTCACCCGCGCCGAGGGCGGCGCCCTCGACCTCCTGATCCTGCCGGTGGACGAGGCGAGCTACTCGGGCGAGCTCTGGATCACCGACCTCAAGGTCCGCGACGCCCCGGTGCTGGCCTCGCTCCTCAATGCGGCGTCGGTGATCGGGCTCCTGCAGCAGCTCGGCGGGCAGGGGATCCTCTTCGACGAGGTCTCGGCCGATTTCCGCATCGACCCGACGGCGGTCACCGTGAACCGGGCGAGCGCCATGGGCGCGGGGCTGGGGATCTCGATGGCCGGGGTCTTCGACACCGAGAACTACCTGATGAGCTTCCAAGGCGTGCTGTCGCCTCTCTACCTCCTGAACGGCATCGGCTCGATCCTGACGCGGCCGGGCGAAGGGCTACTAGGGTTCAACTTCACCCTGAATGGCGATCCCGATGCGCCCGCGGTCGGGGTGAACCCGCTATCCGTGCTCGCCCCCGGCGCGCTGCGGGACCTGCTGCGACGTCACCGTGGCGTGCCCCGGCTGCCACCGGCCGTTGCCCCCGAGGAGCCCGCACGCTAGCGGGGGTGCATGAAGCTCTCGGACTTCGACTTCGACCTGCCCCCCGACCGGATCGCGACACGGCCTGCCCGGCCGCGCTCCTCCGCTCGCCTCCTCGTGGCCGGGCCCTCCACGATCGAGGACCTGCGCGTCTCGGACCTGCCCGAGGTGCTGCGGCCCGGCGACCGGCTGGTGCTCAACGACACCAAGGTGATCCCGGCGCGGCTCACCGGCACCCGCCGGCGCGGCGAGGCCGTGGCGCGGATCGAGGCCACGCTGCTCTCGGATCGGGGCGAGGGGCTCTGGACGGCGCTCCTGAAGCCCCTCCGCAAGGTCCGGGAAGGCGAGGCCATCGACTTCGGGCAGGGCCTCTCTGCTACCTTCGAAGGGCGCGAGGGCGAAGAGGGGCTCCTCCGCTTCACCCTCTCGCCCGAGGCCTTCGCCGTGGCGCTGGCCCAGGCCGGACGGATGCCCCTGCCTCCCTACATCGAGGCCCTGCGTCCCCCGGACGAGCAGGACCGGGAGGACTACCAGACCGTCTGGGCCACCCGCGAAGGTGCCGTCGCCGCGCCGACCGCGTCGCTCCACTTCGACGAGCCGCTGCTGGACGCCCTACGGAAGCGTGGCATTGCCTTCACCCACGTTACGCTGCACGTCGGCGCCGGCACCTTCCTGCCGGTGAAGGTCGATGACATCGCCGAGCACAAGATGCATGCCGAATGGGGCGAGGTGACCGAGGCCGCCGCCGAGCAGATCGCCGCGACGAAGCGCGAAGGCGGACGCGTGATCCCGGTCGGCACCACGGCGCTGCGGTTGATCGAATCCGCCGCGCGAGGCGGCGCCATCGCGCCCTGGCGAGGCGAGACCGACATCTTCATCACCCCGGGCTTCGAGTTCCAGGTGACGGACGGGCTGATGACCAACTTCCACCTGCCGAGGTCCACGCTGATGATGCTGGTCTCGGCCGTGCTGGGCCTCGACCGAATTCGCGAAGTCTACGACCACGCCATCGCCGTGGGCTACCGCTTCTTCTCGTACGGCGACGCCTCGCTTCTTCTGCCCAAGGGCCGCTAACCGGAGCGCGCGAGTCGCCTTCAGGCGAGTGGGGCCGCGGCAATATGGTAGGGGCAGGGACAGGAACAAGGAACGGCCATGCTGCAAGTCCTCGCCAGCGCTTGGGCGCTCCTTCTCGGGATGTACCTCCTGATGATCGGCAACGGTCTCCAGGGGACGCTCCTTGGCCTGCGCGGAGAGATCGAGAGCTTCACGACGCTCGAGATCTCGGTCGTGATGTCGGCCTACTTCGTGGGCTTCCTCTTCGCCTCGCGCCTCGCGCCAACCCTGATCCGGCGGGTCGGGCACGTGCGCGTCTTCTCGGCGCTGGGCTCCGGCATCTCGGCCATCCTGATCCTCTACCCGATCCTGCCCGAGCCCTGGGTCTGGGCCCTGGCCCGCGCGGCCATCGGCTTCTGCTACTGCGGGGTCTACATCACCGCCGAGTCCTGGCTGAACGCCGCCGCCTCGAACGAGAACCGGGGCAAGGCGCTGTCGCTCTACATGGTCGTGCAGATGGGCGGGATCATCACTGCGCAATGGCTCATCTCGCTCAACGACGTGTCGGGATTCGCGATCTTCATTATCCCTTCCATCCTCGTGAGCCTCAGCTTCGCGCCCGCGCTCCTCTCGGCCACCCAGACCACCCCCGAGTTCACGACGACGAAGCCCCTGAAGCTCAAGACGCTGCTCGCCGCCTCGCCGCTCGCCTGCGCCGGGATGTTCCTCCTGGGCAGCGTATTCTCCGCCCAGTTCGGGATGTCGGCCGTCTACGGCACGCGCGCGGGCCTGACCGAGGCCGAGATCACCTGGATGGTCTCGCTCACCTACATCGCGGCGATGGCGGCGCAGTATCCCATCGGCTGGCTCTCGGACCGGATCGACCGGCGCTTGCTGATCCTGGGATTGTCCGCCCTGGGTGGCGGGACGGCGTTGGCGGCCATCCTGCTGCCGCCGCACCTGTGGTTTATCCTGATGACGGCGGCGGTCGTGGGAGGAACCTCGAATCCCCTCTATGCGCTCCTCATCGCCTACGCGAACGACTATCTTGACCGCGAGGACATGGCCGGCGCCTCGGCCGGGCTCTTGTTCATCAACGGGCTCGGCGCCATAGCCGGACCCCTGGTGGTGGGATGGATGATGGACGTGATGGGGGCGCAGGGCTTCTGGACGATCATCGCCGTGGTGATGCTCGCCCTCGCAGCCTATGCCTGGTGGCGGATGCGCGTCGCGCCAGGCAAGCCCATCGTCGGCGAGAGGACGACCTTCACGCCCATTCCCGCCGCCGCCACCCCCGTTGCCGCCGATGTAACCGAAAGGAAGGTCGCATGATGTTGCCCGGTGCCAAGGACGTGCTGGACTTCTGGCTCCACGAGGTCGGAGAGGACGGATGGTTCGGCGGTGGAGACGAGCTGGACCGGAAGGTGCGCGACCGCTTCCTCCCCGTCTGGGAGGCCGCGATGGAGGGGCGCCTCGGCCTTTGGCTCACCACCCCGCGCGAGGCGCTGGCCTATGTCATCCTCCTCGACCAGTTCCCGCGCAACATGTTCCGGGGCGATCCGAGGAGCTTCGCCTCGGACCCGCTCGCCCGGGCGGCCGCCAAGACGGCGATCAACCGCGACTGGGATCTCCGGGTGACCGAGCGGGAAAGGGTGTTCTTCTACCTGCCGCTCGAGCATTCCGAGAACCTCGTGGACCAGGACCGCTGCGTCCGACTGACGAAGGCGCGCATGCCCGAGCTCGGGGCCGAGTATCTCCTGCACGCGCGCGCTCACCGCGAGCAGATCCGTCGATTCGGACGCTTTCCGACCCGCAACGAGATCCTGCGTCGCCCCAGCACGCCCGAGGAGGCCGAGTTCCTGGCCAGGGGCGGCTATCCCGCGCTGGTGAAGGAGATGGGTGCCGAGGCGGCCTGAGCCGTCCCTCTCTGGCGGCGCCCCTTCGCTTGCACTACTAGTCGCCTCTGAACCTTCGGAAGGGAGACGACGCACATGGCCACCCGGACCTTCGACGTGATCGTGATCGGGGCGGGCCCGGGCGGCTACGTGGCCGCGATCCGCGCGGCTCAGCTCGGCAAGAAGGTCGTGATCGTCGAGCGCGAGCACCTGGGGGGCATCTGCCTCAACTGGGGCTGCATCCCGACCAAGGCGCTGCTGCGGTCGGCCGAGGTGTTCCACCTCATGCACCGTGCCAAGGACTTCGGCCTCAAGGTCGAGGGCGCGAGCTTCGACTTCGACGCCGTAGTGAAGCGGTCGCGGGGCGTGGCCAAGCAGCTCTCCTCGGGCATCGGCCACCTGATGAAGAAGAACAAGATCGAGGTGGTGATGGGGGCCGCCACGCTCGCCGGCAAGGGCCGGGTGAAGGTCACGACCGACAAGGGCGAGGAGGAGCTCCAGGCCCCTGCAATCGTCCTCGCCACCGGCGCTCGGTCGCGCTCGCTGCCGGGGCTGGAGCCCGACGGCGACCTCGTCTGGAACTACAAGCACGCCCTGCAGCCGCCCCGGATGCCGAAGAACCTCCTCGTCATCGGCTCGGGCGCCATCGGCATCGAGTTCGCGAGCTTCTTCAACACGCTGGGCGCCAAGACCACCGTGGTCGAGGTCATGGACCGCATCCTTCCCGTCGAGGACGCGGAGATCAGCGCCTTCGCCAAGAAGCAGTTCGTCAAGCAGGGCATGACGATCCTGGAGAAGGCGACCGTCAGGAAGCTCGACCGCGGGCAGGGCAAGGTCACGGCCCATATCGAGGCGAACGGCAAGACCGAGACGCAGGAGTTCGACACCGTCATCTCGGCCGTGGGCATCGTCGGCAACGTGGAGAACCTCGGGCTGGAGGCGGTGGGCGTGCAGGTGGACCGCACCCATGTCGTCACCGACGAGTTCTGCCGCACCGGTGTCGAGGGCCTGTACGCTATAGGCGACGTGGCGGGGGCGCCCTGGCTCGCGCACAAGGCCTCGCATGAAGGGGTCATGGTCGCCGAGTTGATCGCCGGGAAGCACGTCCACCCGATAAAGCCGGGGGCCATCGCCGGCTGCACCTACTGCCACCCGCAGGTGGCGAGCGTGGGCATGACCGAGGCGCGGGCCAAGGAGCTCGGCCACGAGGTCAAGGTCGGCCGCTTCCCCTTCATCGGCAACGGCAAGGCCATCGCCCTCGGCGAGCCCGAGGGCATGGTGAAGACGGTGTTCGACGCCAAGACGGGCGAGCTCCTGGGCGCCCACATGATCGGGGCGGAGGTGACCGAGCTCATTCAAGGTTACATCGTCGGCCGCTCGCTGGAGACCACCGAGGCCGAGCTGATGGAGACGGTATTCCCGCATCCGACGCTGTCAGAGATGATGCACGAGTCCGTTCTCGACGCCTACGGCCGCGCGCTTCACATCTAGGGGCACGCTGAGGGTCCGATCCTCCTTCGGGCCGTTCCTCGATGTTCTCATTTTGTTCTCATTTGTGCTTGGAACGGATTCCCGTTCTGGTAGAATGAACGCGAGAATCGGAGGCGCATTTTGAGTTCGGCCTTGAAATGAAGGAGCCGGTGGTCAACTTTCCAAAGCAGGGCGTGGGTCGATCCACGTCCGGCGGCGGAGGATCATCGGACGTGGAAGCCCGTCTCACGGCCCTCGAGAAATCGGTCGAGCGCGTGACCGAGAAGGTCGATTCCATGGCCGAGCGGCTGTCCCGCATGGAAGGCGAGATCACGCGCCTTCCGGGCTATCCGGGTCTCATCGTCGTGCTGGGCGCGTTCGTGGCCCTCATCAGCTCCATCGTGGGCGTGGGAACGTTCCTCATCAACAACGTGCCCTGACGGCCCCTCGTCTCGCTGGCCAGTCGCGGGAAGGTGCGTCGGCGCTCCCCAGCCTGTTCATCTAATGTTCACGTTTTCCGGTTGGCGGTCCTGCGCGTTTCCGCTATGTAACCTCGTCCCCGAGGAGGCGAACGCATGGCCGAGCAGAAGTTCATCGAGGTGCGGGGCGCCCGCGAGCACAACCTCAAGAACATCGACGTCAGGATCCCCCGCGACGAGCTCGTGGTCATCACGGGTCTGTCCGGGTCGGGCAAGTCGTCCCTCGCCTTCGACACGATCTACGCCGAGGGACAGCGCCGTTATGTCGAGTCTCTGAGCGCCTACGCCCGGCAGTTCCTCGACATGATGGAGAAGCCGGATGTGGACCACATCACGGGCCTCTCGCCCGCCATCTCCATCGAGCAGAAGACGACCTCCAAGAACCCCCGCTCGACCGTGGGAACGGTGACGGAGATCTACGACTACCTACGCCTGCTCTTCGCCCGCGCTGGCACCCCTTATAGCCCCGCGACCGGCCTCCCCATCGAGGCGCAGCAGGTGCAGGACATGGTGGACAGGGTGATGGCCCTGCCCGAGGGGACGCGGGGCTATCTCCTCGCGCCGATGGTCCGGGACCGGACGGAGGGAATACCGCAAGGAACTCCTGGACCTCCGCAAGCAGGGCTTCCAGCGCGTCAAGGTGGACGGGACCTATTACGAGATCGACGAGGTCCCGGCGCTCGACAAGAAGCTGCGCCACGACATCGACATCGTCGTGGACCGGATCGTCGTTCGCGCGGGCCTGGAGACGCGCCTCGCCGACAGCTTCCGCACCGCGCTCGACCACGCCGACGGCATCGCCGTGCTGGAGACCGCGCCGCAGGAGGGTGAGCCCGAGCGGATCGTCTTCTCCGAGAAGTTCGCCTGCCCGGTCTCTGGCTTCACCATCCCCGAGATCGAGCCGCGTCTCTTTTCCTTCAACGCACCCTACGGTGCCTGTCCGGTCTGCGACGGCCTGGGCGCGGAGCTGTTCTTCGACGAGCGGCTGGTGGTGCCCGACATCACCCGCAAGCTCTCCCAAGGCGCCATCGCGCCCTGGGCCAAGTCCAAGTCGCCTTATTCCACCCAGACCATCGAGGCGTTGTCCAAGCACTTCGCCTTCGACAAGGCCTCGCGCTGGAAGGACCTGCCCGAGCGCGCCAAGGAGGTGATCCTGCGCGGCTCCGGCACGGAGGAGATCGTATTCCGCTACGACGAGGGCGGGCGCGTCTACCAGGTCCGTCGCCCCTTCGAAGGCGTGATCCCCAACATGGAGCGGCGCTACAAGGAGACCGACTCGGCCTGGGTGCGCGAGGAGTTCGAGCAGTACCAGAACGAGCGGCCCTGCCACGCCTGCGGCGGCTTCCGCCTCAAGCCCGAGGCGCTGGCGGTCAAGATCGGCGGCCTCCATGTGGGCGAGGTCGTTCGGATGTCGATCCGGCAGGCCTTCGACTGGGTCCAGACCGTGCCCGGCAGCCTGTCGAACCAGAAGAATGAGATCGCCCGCGCCATCCTCAAGGAGATCCGCGAGAGGCTCGGCTTCCTCAACAACGTGGGCCTGGACTACCTGACGCTGTCGCGCAACGCCGGCACGCTGTCGGGCGGGGAGTCGCAGCGCATCCGGCTTGCCTCCCAGATCGGCTCGGGCCTGACCGGCGTGCTCTACGTGCTGGACGAGCCCTCCATCGGCCTGCACCAGCGCGACAACGACCGGCTGCTCGCGACGCTCAGGTCCCTGCGCGACCAGGGCAATACTGTCATCGTGGTCGAGCACGACGAGGACGCGATCCGCACCGCCGACTATGTCTTCGACATCGGCCCCGGCGCGGGCGTCCACGGCGGCGCGGTCGTGGCCCATGGCACGCCCCAGGAGATCGCGGCAAACCCCGACTCGATCACCGGCGAATACCTGTCCGGCCGACGGGTCATCCCCGTCCGCTCCGGCCAGCGCCGTCCGGGCAACAAGAAGACGCTGACCGTGGTCAACGCCACGGGCAACAACCTCAAGAACGTCACCGCCGAGTTCCCGCTCGGCAAGTTCGTCTGCGTGACCGGCGTGTCTGGCGGCGGCAAGTCCACGCTGACCATCGAGACGCTCTACAAGAACGCCGCGATGAAGCTGAACGGCGCGCGCGAGACTCCCGCGCCCTGCGACACGATCACGGGCTTCGAGCATCTCGACAAGGTCATCGACATCGACCAGCGGCCCATCGGGCGGACGCCCCGGTCGAACCCTGCGACCTATGTCGGCGCCTTCACCCCGATCCGCGACTGGTTCGCCGGGCTCCCGGAGGCGCAGGCGCGCGGCTACAAGTCCGGCCGCTTCTCCTTCAACGTCAAGGGCGGGCGGTGCGAGGCCTGCCAGGGCGACGGCGTCATCAAGATCGAGATGCACTTCCTCCCCGACGTCTACGTCACCTGCGAGACCTGCAAGGGCAAGCGCTACAACCGCGAGACCCTGGAGGTCCACTTCAAGGGCAAGAGCATCGCCGACGTGCTCGACATGACGGTCGAGGACGCGCAGGAGTTCTTCAAGGCGGTCCCCTCGATCCGCGAGAAGATGGACGCGCTGGTCCGCGTGGGCCTGGGCTACGTCAAGGTCGGCCAGCAGGCCACGACCCTCTCGGGCGGCGAGGCGCAGCGCGTCAAGCTCGCCAAGGAGCTGTCGCGGCGCTCCACCGGCCGGACGCTCTACATCCTCGACGAACCCACGACGGGCCTCCACTTCGAGGACGTCCGCAAGCTCCTCGAGGTGCTGCACGAGTTGGTGGACCAGGGGAACACGGTCGTCGTCATCGAGCACAACCTCGACGTGGTGAAGACCGCCGACTGGGTCATCGACATCGGCCCGGAGGGTGGGGACGGGGGCGGTCGGATCGTCGCTACCGGTACGCCGGAGGAGATTGCCGGGATCGACGAGAGCCACACCGGCCACTACCTCAAGCCTCTGCTGGAGGCGCGGAAGGTCGCGGCGGAGTGATGGCCTGGGCTGCCGTCGGGCCGGTGATCCCTCTGCTCGGGAGGGAGACCGTTCTTGTTGCAAGGAAGCTTCTTCAAAAATATCCGAAAGGTGGTGATGCGAATCCCGACATTGTATTGACGTTCCGTCAGGTGCAGGCTCGAGGCAGGACGGCAGAGTAGAGGTCGCCCGGTTCCAGTCGCAAGAACAAGCAGCCCGCGAAGGCTGCGACCAGCACCCCGGCACCCCTCCTGCAGCGCCTCACGGGGGCCGGCCAACAGGAAGGGACATTCCACCACATGCGCGTCACCAACCCGTCACCGGCCCTCTACAACGAGGACCTCGCCCCCGCGCAGGAGCGCAGGTGGGGCGCCTTCTCGATCTTCAACGTCTGGACCTCGGACGTCCACAGCCTCTGGGGCTACTACCTCGCCGCGAGCCTCTTCCTGCTCTGCGGCAGCTTCGTGAACTTCGTCATCGCCATCGGGATCGGCTCGCTGGTGATCTTCGCCCTGATGTCGATGGTCGGCAACGCCGGCGTCCGCACCGGCGTGCCCTTCCCGGTGCTGGCGCGGGCCTCCTTCGGGACCTTCGGCGCCAACGTCCCGGCGCTGGTGCGGGCCGTGGTCGCCTGCTTCTGGTATGGCGCGCAGACGGCCGCCGCCTCGGGCGCCATCGTCGCGCTCCTCGTCCGCAGCCCAGGGATGCTGGAGTTCCACCAGAACAGCCACCTTCTTGGCCATTCCACGCTCGAGGTGATCTGCTACGTCATCGTCTGGGCGCTCCAGCTCCTCATCATCCAGCGGGGCATGGAGACCGTCCGCAAGTTCCAGGACTGGGCCGGTCCAGCCGTCTGGATCATGATGCTGTTCCTCGCGATCTACCTCGTCGTGAAGGCCGGCACCTTCTCCTTCGGCGAGCGGATCCCCCAGGACGTGCTCCTCGACGCCACAAAGGACGCGGGCAGCTTCGGCACTCCGGGCTCCTTCCCGGCGCTCGCCGCCGTGGCCGCGACCTGGATCACCTACTTTGCGGCCCTCTACCTCAACTTCTGCGACTTCTCGCGCTACGCCACCAGCGAGAGGGCGCTCCGGACCGGCAACCTCTGGGGCCTGCCGATCAACCTCCTGGCCTTCTGCCTCGTCGCGGGCGTCACCACGACCGCCGCCTTCGACGTCTACGGGGAGGTGCTCCTCCACCCCGAGGCGATCTCGGCCAAGTTCGACTCGTGGTTCCTGGCGCTGCTTGCGGCACTCACCTTCGCGGTGGCGACGCTCGGCATCAACGTCGTGGCCAACTTCGTCTCGCCGGCCTTCGACTTCGCCAACGTCTTCCCGCGCCAGATCGACTTCAAGCGCGGCGGCTACATCGCGGCGCTGATCGCGCTGGTCCTCTACCCCTGGGCGCCGTGGGAGACGGGGGCGGCCTCCTTCGTCAACTTCATCGGCTCCACCATGGGCCCGATCTTCGGCATCATGATGGTGGACTACTACCTGATCCGGCGCGGCCGGATCGACGTGAACGCGCTCTACCAGGAGAACGGGGAGTTCCGCTTCGACGGCGGCTGGCACCGCAACGCCTTCATCGCCCTCATCGTGGGCATGATCTTCTCCTCGATCCTGCCGACCTTCACCTCGATCCTGCCGTCCTGGTGGGGCATCTACGGCTGGTTCTTCGGCGTGGCGATCGGCGGGGCGGTCTACTACGTCCTGAGGGCGCGCGGCGCGGCGCGCGTGCAGGTCGCCTGAGCCTCTTGGGGCGAGCGGCTCTGCGGCCCGCCCCGACTTGGAACGAGGAACGAGGAACGCCCGGGCCGTATGGCCCGGGCGTTCGCATCAGGCTGGATCGGGACTCCAGTCTGATCGCCGGGCCAGGATCATGGCATCGGCATGGCACCTTGGAGGGATGCTTGGTCCCTGGATTGCACCGACGGTGACAGCGCGGGCCAGGACCAACTCCCGATCGAGCGCTGCCGCGACCCGTCAGAGGACGGTCAGGAGGCCCTTCATCGAAGGGTGGATCGCGCAGTGGTAGGAGTAGGTGCCTGCCGTGGGGAAGGTCACCTCGACCGAACGGCCTGGGGTAAGGTCGTCGATGTCGAAGGCTCCGCTGTCGGCGGTGAAGGTGTGCCGCACGTCGTCCTGGTTGATGATCGACACGGTCTGTCCGGCGGCGATGGTCAACTCGGCGGGCGAGAAGGCCATTCCCACGATGCCGGATGCGGACTGGGCCTGCCCGACGGAGGACAGGAACGGAAGGCTCAGGACACCTGCGGGGAGGGAACGTCGCGTGGGCTCGGGCATGATGGAGGATCCTTGGGCCGGAGGAACGCAGGGCCGCATCTTTGGGATGCGGCCTCGCGCTGTCCACCGACCTAGGTCGCAGGATCTCAGGCGTTCGCCCGACGTCCATGCGACGACGAACCGATCCTGAGGCAGGGTTCCACTCGGACCCCGTCCGACCTCAGGGCTCACGGGCGCTCGCCTGCTCATCACGGAGGACCGTCACACCCGGACGATCCTCCGCGCACCCTTCACTCCATCTGCTTGAAGTTCAGTGCGGCGCCTTCCTTGATCCCCGAGGGCCAGCGCGAGGTCACGGTCTTGGTCCGCGTGTAGAAGCGGAAGCTGTCCGGGCCGTGCTGGTTGAGGTCGCCGAACGCCGACTTCTTCCAGCCGCCGAAGGTGTGGTAGGCCAGCGGCACGGGGATCGGCACGTTGATCCCGATCATCCCCACGTTGACCTTGGCCGCGAAGTCGCGGGCCGTGTCGCCGTCGCGGGTGAAGATCGCGGTCCCGTTGCCGTATTCGTGGCTCATGGCAAGGCCCAGCGCCTCGTCGTAGGACTTGGCCCGCACGGTGGACAGGACCGGCCCGAAGATCTCCTTGCGGTAGATGTCCATGTCGGGCGTCACGCGGTCGAAGAGGTGCGGGCCGACGAAGAAGCCATCCTCGTAGCCCTGGAGCGAGAAGTTCCGCCCATCCACCACGAGCTCCGCGCCCTGCTGGATGCCGGACTCGACCAGCGCCAGGATGTTCCTCTTGGCGGCGGCGGTGACGACCGGGCCGTAGTCCACGTCCTTGCCGGCGGTGTAGGGCCCGACCTTCAGCTTCTCGATGCGCGGCACGAGCTTCTCGATCAGCCGGTCGGCCGTCTCTTCGCCCACCGGCACCGCGACCGAGATCGCCATGCAGCGCTCGCCGGCCGCGCCGTAGCCCGCGCCCACCAGCGCGTCGGCCGCCTGGTCCATGTCGGCGTCCGGCATGACGATCATGTGGTTCTTGGCGCCGCCGAAGGCCTGCACCCGCTTCCCGTTGGCCGCGCCGCGCCCGTAGATGTACTGCGCGATCGGCGTCGAGCCCACGAAGCCCACCGCCTGGATCGTCGGATGGTCGAGGATGGCGTCCACGGCCTCCTTGTCGCCGTTGACGACCTGGAGGATGCCCTTGGGCAGCCCGGCCTCCTCCCATCAGCTCGGCGAGCATCAGCGGCACGGAGGGATCGCGCTCGGAGGGCTTGAGGATGAAGGCGTTGCCGGCCGCGATGGCGGGCGCGAACATCCACATCGGGATCATGGCGGGGAAGTTGAACGGTGTGATGCCCGCCGTGACGCCCAGCGGCTGGCGCAGCGAGTACATGTCGATGCCGGGGCCCGCGCCGTCGGTGAACTCGCCCTTCAGCAGGTGCGGGGCGCCGACGCAGAACTCGACGACCTCGAGACCGCGCTGCACGTCGCCCGCCGCGTCGGGGAGCGTCTTGCCGTGCTCGCGGCTCAGCGCCTCGGCCAGCTTGTCGATGTCGCGGTTGAGCAGCGCGACCATCTTCATCATCACCCGTGCCCGGCGCTGCGGGTTCACGGCGGCCCACTTGGGCTGCGCGGCGGCGGCGGCCCTGACCGCGCGGTCCATCTCCTCGACCGAGGCGAGGGGACGCGCGCCTGCACCTCGCCCGTGGCGGGGTTATAGACGTCCGCGAAGCGGCCCGAGGTGCCCTTCACGTGCTCGCCGTTGATGTAATGGGTCAGTTCCTGCATGGTGGGTCTCCCGGTCGCGTTGCGGTGGCTTCTAGCCTTGCAACTTTCCGGAACAAAGGGCCATCATCCCAAAACCGCCATGCAGGAATGCAGGATGATCGACTGGGACGACATGCGGGTCTTCCTCGGCGTCGCCAGGGCGCGCAGCCTTTCCGGCGCCGCGCCGGGCCTGCGCATGGACCCCGCCACGGTCGGCCGCCGGATCGCGCGGCTCGAGGAGTCGCTGGGCGCCACCCTCTTCCTCAAGAGCCCCCAGGGCTATGCGCTGACCGACTTCGGCGCCCGCCTCCAGGCCCGGGCCGAAGAGGCCGAGGAGGCCATGCGCCTCGCGATCGAGGAAGGGCAGGGCGCCTCGCAGGGGCTCACCGGCCAGGTCCGCGTCGGGGCCCCGGACGGATGCGCCAACTATCTCCTTCCGCAGGTCGCCGCCCGCATCCAAACCGAGAATCCGGGGCTGGAGTTCCAGATCCTCGCGCTCCCTCGCGTCGTGAACCTCTCCCGGCGCGAGGCCGACATGGCCATCACCGTCAGCCCGCCCGACGCCGGGCGCCTGACGGTCCAGAAGATCACCGACTACAAGCTCCACCTCGCCCAGCGTCGCGACGCACCCGAGGCCCGGTCGCTCGCCGACGTCAGGGGCAGGCCGGTGGTGGGCTACATCCCCGACATGATCTTCGACCGGGCGCTCGACTACTTGGGTGGCCTGGGCCTCGGCGCGGTGCAGCTCGCCTCGAACTCCGTCTCGGTCCAGCTCATGCTGCTGCGCCAGGGCGGGGTCGGGGTGGTCCACGACTTCGCGCTCCCCTACGCGCCCGAGCTGGGCCGAATCCTCACCGACGAGGTGAGCTTCACCCGCGCCTTCTACCTCGTCCGCCACGACGCCGACCGCCGGTCCGAGCGCATCTCGCGCCTCGCGGCGGCGGTGATCCGCGGCCTCAGGGACGAAGTCCTGCGGCTCGAAGGGCTTGCGAGCTTGACAGAGGGGCAGGGCGGCACGACCCTTCCATCGTAGAGCAGCGAACGGAGCGCGCCATGCACGTGAGACAGATCCTCAAGTCCAAGGGCAGCGACCGCGTCCTGACGATCCGGCCCGATGCCACGGTGGCCGAGGCCGCCCGGATCCTCTCCGAATGCCGGATCGGCTCCCTCGTGGTCTCCACCGACGGCCAACGGGTCGATGGCATCATCTCCGAGCGGGACATCGTCCGGGAGATGGGCAAGCGCGGCGTCAGCGCCCTCGACGAACGTGTCGAGGAGATGATGACCGAGAAGGTGGAGACCTGCGTCGCCGACGATCAGGCGGACGACGTGCTGACCAAGATGACCCAAGGCCGCTTCCGCCACCTGCCCGTGGTCGAGAACGAGGTGATGATCGGCCTCATCTCCATTGGCGACGTGGTCAAGGCCCGGCTCTCCGAGCTCTCCATGGAGAAGGACGCCCTCGAAGGGATGATTGCGGGCCGTTGATGCGAATCGGACTTTACCCGGGCACTTTCGACCCGGTGACTCTCGGCCACACGGACATCATCCGCCGGGCCTGCACCCTCGTGGACCGCCTCGTGATCGGCGTGGCCATCAACCGCGACAAGGGCCCGCTCTTTTCCCTGGAAGAGCGGGTCGCCATGCTCGAAGGCGAGATCGACGGCATCGCCGAGAGCTGCGGGAGCGACATCGTCGTCCACCCCTTCGAGAACCTGCTCATCGACTGCGCCCGCGACGTCGGCGCGCAGGTGATCGTGCGCGGCCTGCGCGCCGTCGCCGACTTCGAATACGAGTTCCAGATGGTCGGCATGAACCGGGCGATGGACGCCTCCATCGAGACCGTGTTCCTGATGGCCGAGGCTCGGCACCAAGCCATCGCCTCCAAGCTGGTCAAGGAGATCGCGCGCCTCGGTGGCGACGTCTCCAAGTTCGTCCCGCCGGCCGTCCGAGCCGTGCTGCAGGAGCGCTTCCCCCGGACATAGGAAAGCCGCCCGAAGGGGCGGCTTGGGCAGGGGCTCTGGGCCCAGATCGGTCCGCGGTTCAGCCGTAGACGGCTTCGCGGGCCAGGCGCCGGGCGTCGCCGGGGTAGATCCCCAGGTCCTCGGCCAGATGCTCCGGAACGCCCCGAAGCTCGTTCAGGGTCCGACGATAGGCGAAGCTCTTCCGGGCGGCATCGCGCAGGTTGTTCAGCAGGGTCATGGCGTCCTCGTTCGTTCTCTTTTCTTGTGACCTTCATTTGGTGCATACCGAGGCCCGTCACAACGCACAGTTACCGCTAACGGACATGCATGACGTGCATGACTCGATCAGGGCTGCGGTCTTCGGTCGGACTGAACGGAACACCCTCTTGGCGCGTTGACAGCCCGATCGATCCCCTGGAGCTTCGTTGATGCACCGCCTTCGCCTCGTCCTCGCGTCCTTGTCCGTCGCCGGCCTCCCCGCCCTGGCTTTGGCCCAGCACTTCGTGGAGGCCCCCGCGCTGGTCTCGACTAGTGCCGCGGCCCTCACCGCCGAGGGCATCGAGGCCGCGACCTACGACGGCGGCGACCTGCCGGAGGACCAGTCGCCCCTCACCGTCAAGGTGCAGGTCCTCCTCGACCGCGCCGGCATCTCGCCGGGGGTGATCGACGGCCACAAGGGCGGCATGTCGGAGAGCGCGCTGCGCGCCTTCGAGGATCAGCGCGGCCTTCCGGTGGACGGCGTGCTCGACTTCGATGTCTGGGCGGCGCTGGGCGGCCCGCTCTCCGGCCCCGTGCTGCAGGCCTACACCATCGCCCCCAACGACATGAACAACATCACCCCCGGCCTGCCGGAGGACTACGCCCAGCTCGCCGAGATGCAGTGGCTCGGCTACCAGCGGGTGAGCGAGATGCTGGCCGAGCGCTTCCACATGGACGAGGACTTCCTCGTCGCGCTCAACCCCAGCGCGACCTTCACGGCGGGCGAGACGGTCACCGTCGCCGACCCCGGCCCCTTCCTGCAGGGCACCGTGAGCCGCATCGAGGTCCGCAAGGGCAGCAACCGCCTCGCCGCCTTCGACCCCTCGGGCTTCATGATCGCCAACTATCCCGTGACCATCGGCTCGACCTCCACGCCGTCGCCCGAAGGGACCATGGAGGTCAGCGCCATCGCCCACCTCCCCACCTACCATTACAACCCCGAGAACTTCGTCCAGGGCGAGAACACCGAGCCCCTGGTCCTGCCGCCCGGTCCGAACGGTCCCGTCGGCTCGGTCTGGATCGACCTCTCCAAGCCCAGCTACGGCCTGCACGGCACGCCCGAGCCCTCCTCGCTCTTCCGGCGGTCGAGTCACGGCTGCGTGCGCCTCACCAACTGGGACGCCGAGGAGCTGGCGAGCCTCGTCCAGGTCGGCACGGTGGTCGAGTTCGTGGAATGAGGCGCGCGGCCCTGGCGTTCGCGCTGGCCGGACAGGCCGCGCTCGCGCAGGAGGGCACGGACTTCGCGCCCGAGCGCGCGCCGATCCCGGAGGCGCGGCCGGACGGCGGGGTCCCGCAGCTCATCCCGTCCGAAGCGCCAGATGCCGGTGCGACCGAGGCGGAAGGACCTGCGGCGGCCGCAGATGATACCCCCCAACTCATCCCACCAAGAGGCATGGACACCGGGTCGCCCGCTGCTGGTTTCACCCTGACCGGGCCCGACGGCCCCGACGAAGGCGAAGGCCTGAGCTTCGGCCTTCCCGAGGCCGCTCCTGAGGGAGGGGCCAACGCGACGCTCGCGCCGGACCAGGGACCAGCGGAAACGCCCGTTCCTCCCGGTCCGCCCATGCGCGAACTCCTCGCCGAATCCTCGGCCGAGCTCTCGGCCTGCCTCGCCGCCCTCGACGATCTCGGGGTGACCTACGAGCGAGCCGACCACATCACCGATCCCGACAATCCCGACTGCGGCATCGCCAACCCCTCACCGTCTCCGAGATCGACCCCCGGCGTCGCCCTCGAGCCCCCGCCGACGCTCCGCTGCGACGCCACCCTCGCCGCGGCCCGCTGGGTCGCCGAGGTCGTCCTCCCGTTCAGCCGCAAGCTCCCCGACCGGGGCGCCCTCACCACCATCGACCAGGGCACCGCCTATCTCTGCCGCCCCCGCGCCGACGGCGAGGTCTCCGAGCATGCCTTCGGCAACGCGCTCGACGTGATGGGCTTCCGGTTCGCCTCGGGCGACCCGTTCCTCATCCAGCCGCGCGACGGCGACGGCACGCTGGACGAATCCTTCCAGGCCGCCGTCCGCGCGGGCGCCTGCCTCGACTTCACCACCGTCCTCGGCCCCGGGCAGGAGGACCACGCCGACCACCTGCACCTCGACGTCAAGGGGAGGGACGGGGGCTTCCGCATCTGCGAGTGACGCCACGGCCCACCCCATTGCGGTTCCCCACCGGCCGGGGCTAGCCTCCCGCGACCCCCAACGGAGGCCCTCATGCCCGTCGTCAACCGCATCGCCGCTTTCGCGGAGGACATGGCCGCCTGGCGCCACCATCTCCACCGCCACCCCGAGCTCTCCTTCGACTGTCACGAGACCGCCGCCTTCGTCGCCGCCAGGCTGCGCGACTTCGGCGTAGACGAGATCCACGAGGGCATCGCCCGCACCGGAGTCGTCGCCCTGATTCAAGGCCGCCAGCCCGGCCCCGCCATCGGCCTGCGCGCCGACATGGACGCCCTCCCCATGCCCGAGCAGACCGGCGCCCCCTATGCGTCCGAAATCCCCGGCAGGATGCACGCCTGCGGCCATGACGGCCACACGACGATGCTGCTGGGCGCCGCGAGATACCTCGCCGAGACGCGCAACTTCGCCGGCACCGCCGTCCTCATGTTCCAGCCCGCCGAGGAGGACGGCGGCGGCGGCGAGGTCATGGTCAAGGAAGGTGTCCTCGACCGCTTCGGCGTCACGCAGGTCTACGCCATGCACACCGCCCCCGGGATCCCGGTGGGCGAGATGGCGACCACCCCCGGCCCGATCCACGCCGCCGTGGACGACTTCTACGTCACCCTTCGCGGCCAGGGCGGCCACGCCGCCTACCCGCACGAGGCCGTGGACCCGATCCCCGGCGCCTGCGCGCTCGTCCAGGCGCTCCAGACGATCCCGAGCCGCAATCTCGACCCGATGAAGCAGCTCGTCGTCTCCGTGACCCAGGTCCACGCCGGCAGTGCCATCAACGTCATCCCTGGCGACGCCCTCGTCACCGGCACCGTCCGCAGCTATGACAAGGGCGTCCAGTCCATGGCCCGCCAGCGCATCGAGGAGATCGTCCGGGGTCACCGCCAGCACCTTCGGCCTTTCCGCCGAGATCGACTACCGCAACGGCTACCCCGCCACGATCAACGACCCGGACCGCGCCGCCTTCGCCGTCGAGGTCGCGCGCGAGGTCGCGACCCGCGTCGACCCGAGCCGCACGCCCGAGATGGGCGCGGAAGACTTCTCCTACATGCTGGAGCAGCGCCCCGGCGCCTATGTCCTCCTCGGCAACGGCGACACGCCCATGTGCCACCACCCCGCCTTCGACTTCGACGACCGCTCCGCCCCGCTCGGCGCGAGCTTCTTCGCCCGCGTCATCGAGCGGGCCCTGCCGCTGGAGCCCGCCCATGGCGCTTGAGGACGCCAAGACGCAAGTGGACCGCGCCTTCACGGGCGAGGGCAGGGGCCTCGCCTACGAGAACGCCTTCGCCGGCGCGACCTCCTTCCTCCGCCGCCGCTACGGCAAGGACGTGACCGGCGCCGACCTCGCCATCCTCGGCGTCCCCTTCGACCAGGCGGTGACGCACCGCCCCGGCAGCCGCTTCGGGCCCCGCGCGATCCGCGAGGCCTCGACGCTCCAGCCCTACGACCCGCCCTATGGCTGGCCCTTCGACCCGCTGTCCGAGCTCCACGTCGTGGATACCGGCGACCTCGCCTTCGACTACGCTCGGACCTCGGAATTCCCGAACGCCCTGACGGCGCGCATCCGCGAGATCCTCGCCCAGGGCGTCGGCACCGTCACCCTAGGTGGCGACCACTTCATCACCCTGCCGATCCTGCGCGCCTATGCCGAGAAGTTCGGCCCCCTGTCGGTCATCCAGTTCGACGCCCATTCGGATCTCTGGCAGGACGACGACATGGAGCGGATCGACCACGGCACGTTCCTCTACAAGGCCGTGAAGCAGGGCCTCGTGGACCCCACGCGTTCCGTCCAGATCGGCATCCGCACCGTCACCGAGGACCGGCTCGGCCTTCCCATGATCGACGCCCGCGCCGTCCACGAGGAGGGGCCCGACGCCGTGGCCGACCAGGTCCGCCGCATCGTCGGCGACGCGCCCGCCTACGTCACCTTCGACATCGACGCTCTCGACCCCGCCTTCGCCCCCGGCACCGGCACGCCGGTCTGGGGAGGCCTGCAGAGCTGGCAGGCCGCCGCGATCCTCCGCGGCCTCGCGGGAATCCGGGTCGTCGGCGGCGACGTGGTCGAGGTCTCGCCCCCCTACGACACGACCGGCGCCACCGCCATCGCCGGCGCCCATATCGCGACCGAGATCATGTGCCTCTATGGTTGGCACCGGCTCGGAAAGGGCTGACCGCTCCGGCTCTCGTCGCGCGGGCCTCGGCCCGCCACCGCCAACCGAATCACCCGGCCCGAGGGTCGTCCTGACGATCCGTTAAGATCGGGTGAACGTTGCGTTCGTTATTGTAACGCCTCGTTAACTTCTCGCGCTCATCCTGGCCTCATGACCCAGGAGAGCCATATGCCTTACATCGCCGATGATGCCTGCCCCAACGCTGCCCGCAGGCGTGCCCTGCCGCGGCTTCGTCCTGGCCGGACGAACAAAGGGCCGAGGCGCGTCGCGCCCCGGCCCCGCCCGTCAGAACCCCGACTTGATCTGCTCGAAGGTCTCCGAATGACGCTCCCGCGACTCGATCGGGATCGGAAGCTGCGCGAAGATCGGAGCGCTGATCTGCCCAAGGCCCGAGGCTTCGAGGTCCTCCGGCGTGATCCCCTGCATCCCGGCGGTGTTGGCGCTTCCCCATCCGGCCGCTACCAGCACGGGCGCGGTCTGCGGGGCGAGGAAGGCGTTGGCGTAGTCGTAGACCTTGTCCTCGGACCCCGGACCGTCCTTCATGTTCACGAGACCGCAGAGCCAGACGGACGACCCCTCCTTCGGCTCCCGCTGGAAGCCGATCGGACGTCCTTCCTCCTTCATCGTCGGATAGGTCTCGTTCCAGGCCCAGGCGACCAGCACCTCCCCCGAGGACATGAGCTGCGCGAGCTCGGCCGGATCGGTCCAGTAGGTCCGCAGGTTCGGGTGCACGTCGCGGAGCCACTGCGCGGCGGCCTCGAACTGCTCGTCGGTGACGTTGGTCCAGTCGGTCACGCCGGTGGCGAGGTAGGCCAGCGCCCAGGCGTCGTCGACGTTGTCGGGGATCGCGATGCGGCCGGCGTATTTCGGGTTCTTGAAGACGTCGAGGCTCGCCACGTCCTCGGCCGGGACCTCGTCGGGGTTGTAGGCGATGGCGGTGGTGCCCCAGTCGGTGGGGATGAAGTAGGTCTCGTCCCCGCCGCCGATCTGCGTCCCCGTCAGGGTCGCATCGAGCGTCGACGCCGCCTCGATCTTGGACAAGTCCCAGGGCTCGATCAAGCCCGACTCCTGCCACTTGGGCACGCTTCCGGCGCAGATGTGGGCCACGTCGGCCTGGAAGCCGGCCTGGACCTTCTGGAACGCCTCCTCCTCGTCGCCGAAAAACGAGAAGGTCGGGTCGGCGCCGTTCTTGTCGACATAGGGCTGGTGGAATTCGGAGCCCTCGAAGCCGGGGTAGTCGAGCACCACGAGCTCGGAATCCTGGGCCAGGGCAGCGCTGCCCAGGACCAGGGACGCCAGCGAGGCGGCGCCCAGAAGGGTCGCGATCTTCATGTGGTTGGTTCTCCCGTTGGACGTGTCGTGCGATGCCATGACGTTAGGAACGCCCGCCAAGGGGTTCAAGCGCCGAATGCCCGTGCCGTCCCGTCGCGGCTCTCGGATGAGGTCGGCAGCAAGCGCACTTGCGGCCCCCGGACCCGCCTGTCACGCTCATGCCCGACCGCCCGTCCGTTGAAGGAGAGGTTCATGTTCAAGGCCCTGCTCGTGGAGAAGGACGACTCCGGCCTGCGCGTCGGCATCCAGGAGTTCGAGGACGACCGCCTGCCCGAGGGGAACGTGACGGTGGCGGTGGAATACTCGACGCTCAACTACAAGGACGGCCTCGCGCTCTCCGGCGCGTCCAGCGTCGTGAAGTCCTTCCCGCACGTCCCCGGCGTGGACTTCGCCGGACGGGTCGAATCCTCCGACGACCCCCGCTTCCGCCCCGGCGACGCGGTGATCCTGAACGGCTGGCGGGTGGGCGAGTTCCGCTGGGGCGGCTACGCCACCCGGACGCGGGTCCAGGGCGACTGGCTGATCCGCGTGCCCGAGGGCCTGACGACCCGCGACGCCATGGTGGTCGGCACCGCAGGCTACACCGCCGCCCTCGCCATCATGGCGCTGGAGGAACACGGCCTCGCGCCCGGCGCGGACGAGGTCCTCGTGACCGGCGCCTCGGGCGGCGTGGGCAGCATCGCCGTCGCTCTCCTCAAGGCTGCCGGCTACGAGGTCGCCGCCGTGACCGGCCGCCCGGAGACCGAGAGCTACCTCCGCGACCTCGGCGCGGCCCGCGTCGTCCCCCGGTCCGACCTCGACCGGACGAGCGAGCGTCCGCTGGAGCGCGAGGTCTGGGCCGGCGCCATCGACAACGTGGGCGGCGCCATGCTGGCGCGCCTGCTCGGCCAGATGCGCTACGGCGCCTCGGTCGCGGCGGTGGGGCTCGTCGGGGAGGGCAGGTCCCCGCGACCATCTTCCCCTTCATCCTGAGGGGCGTGAACCTTCTCGGCATCGAGTCGGTCATGGCCCCGCTCCCCCGCCGCGAGGCCGCCTGGGCCCGCATCGCCCGCGACCTGCCCCGCGACAAGCTCGAGGCCATGGCCCATCCCGCCACGCTTTCCGACCTCCCCGCATTGGGCGAGGCCATCCGGAAGGGCCATGTGCGCGGACGCGTCGTGGTGGACGTGAACGCCTGACCCGCTTGCCCTTGCTGGCCATGTCCACGCCGGCCCCCGGACAATGACAGCTTCGATCCGAAAGACCGCCAAGTGACCACGATGCAACTCGATACCGCCTGGGTCCGCTCCCAGTTCCCCGCCTTCTCCGTCCCCGCCCTCCAGGGCCAGGCCTTCTTCGAGAACGCCGGAGGCTCCTTTCCCTGCGGGCAGGTGGTGAGCCGCCTTCACCGATTCTACACCGAGAGAAAGGTCCAGCCCTACGCTCCCTACGCCGCCTCCCGGCTCGCCGGCGAGGAGATGGACGAGGCGCGGAGCCGCCTTGCCGCGATGCTGGGCGTCGACGCCCATGAGCTGTCCTTCGGCCCCTCGACGAGCGCCAACACCTATGTGCTCGCCCAGGCCGTCCGTCGCTGGCTCAAGCCCGGCGAGGCCATCGTCGTCACCGACCAGGACCACGAGGCCAACTCGGGCCCCTGGCGCCGGCTCTCCGACGACGGCGTGGAGGTACGCGAATGGCGGATCGACCCCATGAGCGGACACCTCGATCCGGAGCGGCTGGCACCCCTTGTCGCCGATGGGAAGGTCAGGTTGGTCTGCTTCCCGCATTGCTCGAACGTCGTCGCGGAAATCAATGATGTGGCTGCCATAACGGCGATGGCCCATGCTGCCGGGGCGAAGGTCTGCGTCGACGGCGTGAGCTACGCGCCGCACGGCCTGCCCGACGTGGGCGCGCTGGGCTGCGACGTCTACCTGTTCAGCGCCTACAAGGTCTACGGGCCCCACCAGGGGCTCATGGTGATCCGCGAGGGTTTCGGGAACGAGCTTCCCAACCAAGGTCACTTCTTCAACGGCGACGCCCTTTTCAAGCGATTCACCCCGGCCGGCCCGGACCACGCGCAGGTCGCCGCCTCGGCCGGAATGGCAGACTACTTCGAGGACCTCTCCGCCCATCACGGCGGCCCCTTCGGGGGCGCACCGGCCGCACGCTCCGCCCACGACCTGATGCGTGCGCGCGAGGTCGGGCTCCTGCAGCCGCTCCTCGACTACCTCCGGGGCCGCAACGACGTCCGGCTCCTCGGACCGACGGACGCTTCGCGGCGTGCGCCGACCGTGGCCGTCGAGCTCCCGGGCGAGGCCGAGCCCACCGCCGCGGCGCTTGCACCGCACGGGATCATGGCAGGGGGCGGCGACTTCTACGCGGTGTGCCCGCTCCGGGCGCTCGGGATCGATCCCGCGAAGGGTGTCCTGAGGATGAGCTTCACGCACTGCACCTCGGAGGAGGAGGTCGGACGGCTCATCCGGGCGCTGGACGACGTCCTGCCGGGTTAGGCCGGACCGCCTCCGCTCCCCATACGGACCTCCGTCATGCCCCACGACCGTTCGCCGATCCTGCTCTGGTTCCGCCGCGACCTCCGGCTCTCGGACCACCCGGCGCTGCATGCCGCCGCCGCGAGCGGCCGACCCGTCATCCCGGTCTTCCTCTGCGACGAGGGCGTCGAGGCGTTGGGGGCCGCTCCCCGGATGCGGATCGGCTTGGGCGTGGAGCAACTCGCGCGCGACCTGAAGGACAAGGGCAGCCGGCTGATCCTTCGCCGGGGCGCCACACATGGAGTCCTCCGGGCGATGCTGGCCGAGACCGGGGCGGGAGCCGTATGGTGGACGCGGCTCCACGATCCGCTTTCAAGGCGTCAGGACGAATGCCTCGGGCCGCAGTTGGAGAGCGTCGAGACGAGGGCCTTTCCGGGCCATCTCCTGCACGAGCCCGAGACCCTCAGGACGGGAGCAGGCGGCTCGTTCCGCAGCTATGCCGCCTTCTTCAGGGCCCTGAGGACCCGCGACATGGGCGAGCCGCTCCCCCCGCCCTCCCGTCTCACGGCGCCGGCATCCTGGCCGGCCACTGAGCGCCTGGAGGACTGGCGTCTCGACGCCGCCATGAACCGGGGCGGATCGATCGTCGCTTCCTGGCAGCAGCCGGGCGAGACGCAAGCTCGCGCGCGCCTCGACCGCTTCGTGGCCGAGAGGATCGGTGCCTACGCCGGAGCGCGAGACTATCCGGGACGGGATGGATCCTCGCGCCTGTCCGAGAACCTCGCCTATGGCGAGATCAGCGCCCGGACCTGCTGGCTGGCCGCGCTCGCGGCGCTCCACCGAGGAGAAGCTGGCGCGGAGCAGTTCCTCAAGGAGCTCGCCTGGCGCGATTTCTCGCACCACCTCCTGTTCCACTCGCCCGAGCTCGCGACTGACGCCTGGCGTCCCGAATGGCGATCCTTTCCCTGGACCAGGGATACGGAATCGCCCTTGGTGAGTGCGTGGCGAAGGGGGAGGACCGGCATACGGCTCGTGGATGCTGCGATGCGCGAGATGTATGTCACGGGGCGGATGCACAATCGGTCGCGCATGATCGTGGCCTCGCTGCTCACCAAGCACATGCTGACCGACTGGCGGATCGGCCTGAAATGGTTCGAGGACTGCCTGACCGACTGGGACCCGGCGTCGAACGCGGTCAACTGGCAGTGGGTGGCGGGGTCGGGGCCCGACGCGTCGCCCTTCTTCCGGATCTTCAGCCCCAAGGCCCAGGCCAAGGCCTACGATCCTGACGGCGACTACGCGAGGGCCTGGATCGCCGAGTGGCAGGCTGCTCCACCCTCGACGGCGCTCAGCTACTTCGAGGCCATCCCCCGATCCTGGCACATGTCGCAGAAGGACACCTATCCCGCGCCCGTCCTGGACCTGGCTGTCGCGCGGAGGGCCGCCCTTGCGGCTTTCCGGGCGCGGCCCTGGGATCAAGACGCGACCGGGCAAGGAGGGGCGTGACAATGCCATCGAGTTGCCTAACTTCTGACGGAAAGTTGAAGACCGGGAGCCTGTGCATGATTTTCACTTCGACCGAGGGGCAGAGCGACCTCCCGCGCTACTTCGCGCAGGTCTTCGGGATGGCCTCGAGGCTTAGGAAGGGCCGGCTCGATATCGTCCTGCCGGACGGGCGACGGTTCCGCGCCGAAGGGCCAGAGCCGGGCTATGTCGCGGAGATCGACGTGCACAACCCGGACGTCTTCGCGCGGACGGTGCGGGAGGGCGACCTGGGCTTCTGCGAAGCCTACATGGACGGCTGGTGGTCGACGCCGGACCTCATGGCCTTCCTCGATTTCATGCACGACGACGCTAACCACCTCTACGACGGCTTCCCGGGGGCGGCGCTGGTGCGGGCCTACGAGAGGCTGCGCTTCTGGCTCCAGAGCAACAGCAAGCGGCAGGCCCGCAGGAACATTTCTTACCATTACGACCTGGGAAACAGCTTCTACGGCCTCTGGCTCGACGAAACGATGACCTACTCCTCGGCCCTGTTCGACCGGGGGCAGCAGAGCCTGGAGGCGGCCCAACGCCGCAAGTACGAGGCGCTCGTCGACCAGATGGGGGCCGAGCCCGGGGACCACGTGCTCGAGATCGGCTGCGGCTGGGGGGGCTTTGCGGAATACGCCGCGCGCGAACGGGGGCTGAAGGTCACGGGGCTGACCATCTCGAAGGAGCAACTCGCTTACGCGCAGGAGCGGATCGCCCGAGCCGGATTGCAGGACCGCGTGACCCTGAAGCTCCAGGACTATCGCGACGAGACCGGGACCTATGATGGCGTGGCCTCCATCGAGATGTTCGAGGCGGTGGGCGAGCGCTACTGGCCCACCTACTTCGACACGCTGCGCCGGTGCCTGAAGCCGGGGCGCAGGGCCACGCTCCAGATCATCACCATCGCCGATCACCGCTGGGACATCTACCGCTCCAGCGTGGACTTCATCCAGAAGTACATCTTCCCGGGCGGGATGCTCCCCAGCCCCTCGATCCTGCGCGGCGAGGTCGAGAAGGCGGGGCTGCGGTTCCTGAACTCCGTGGAATTCGGGGAAAGCTACAGCCAAACTCTGCGGCGCTGGCACGAGACGTTCAACACTCGCTGGGACGAGGTTGCGCGACTTGGATTCGACGATCGCTTTCGAAGAATGTGGAACTTCTATCTCGCCTCTTGCGCGGCTGCTTTCCACGGCGGAAACTGCGACGTAACCCAGATCACCATGACCCGCCCAACCTGAAGGACCGCGCGAGCCCACGATGCCGACCGCCGCAAAGCTGGCCGCAGCGATCCTGTTCGGACTTCTGGCCTGGTATGTCTCGGACCTCGTCACTCTGTTGTTCCCCGACAGGACGGACTTCGGCCGCTTCGCGTGGTACAACGCGGGGCTCGGGGCGGTGGTGGGCTGGTGGATCGCCGGCGGGCGGGCCCGCACGAGCTGGCCCAACGCGGTGGCCTACGGGATCACGGCGGCGTTCTGCATTCTGCTCCTCTCACTGTTCCTCAACAGCACGGTCGTGATGCTGAACCAGTCGATGCGCCGTGTCTACGAAGGGCCGGTCGAGGCACTGCTGGACGTGGTGCGCCCAGATGATCGAGAAGTTCACAATGATCGCCACTCCCGAGGTCTTGGGAACCCTTCTGGTCGGCGGCATCGTCGGTGGCCTTGCGACCGAATGGGTCGCGCGCAGGTACAAATGACCACATTCTTCTTCTATGGCACGTTGCGGCATCGGCCGATGCTCGATCTCCTGGCCGGCGGCACGGCGGGCGGAGAAGGTCGTGATGCCGTCCTGCCTGGCTACCGCGTCCTGCGGTCGAGCGAAGGCGACATGCCGATCCTCGTGGAGGATGCGGAGTCGGTGGTGCGCGGCACGCTCTGGACCGGCCTCCACGACGACGCGCTGGAACGTCTCGACGCCTACGAGCTGCCCTTCGGGTACACTCGTCGGTCGGTCAAGGCCCTGGTCGATGGCCAGGAGGTCGAAGCCCAAGCCTATTACCCGCCCGAGTCGCTCGATGCGACGGAGGAGGACTGGTCCTTCGAGGGTTGGCTGAGGCACTCCCTCCCGCTGCCCATGAGACGTGCCGCCGAGATCGCGGCGCAGGAGCCCCCCTTGGCCGGCGAGGCGCTGCAGCAGCAAAGCCCCATGATCGACCATCGAGCCGCCGCGTCGATGCGGGCGCGGGGCGCCCCGACTAGCCTTCGGACCAAGGCCGACGCTGCCGACTTCGCGTTTCGCCGCATCCGCCCGCCCGCAGGGAGCTTCTTCCGCTTCGAGGAACTCGAGGTGGATCACCGCCGCTTCGACGGCGGTCGGGCCGAGGGTCTCAAGCGCGAGGTCATGGTGGGTGCCGATGCGGCCCTGATCCTGCCGTTCGACGAGGCTCGCGACCGGCTGCTTCTGGTGGAGCAGTTCCGGCTGGGCCCGGCCCGGCGTGGCGATCCGCAGCCCTGGATCCTGGAACCCGTCGCGGGCCTCGTCGACGCCGGCGAGACGCCGGAGGGTGCCGCGCGACGCGAGGGCCAGGAGGAGGCCGCTCTCAAGTTTCGCGAACTCGTCCCGATGTTCGCAGGCTACGCCTCGCCGGGGAACGCAACAGACTTCTTCTACGCCTACCTGGGCCTGTGCGATCTCCCCGACGATCACGCAACCTCCGGTGGCCTCGAATCCGAGCAGGAGGACCTGAAGCTCCACCTGCTGTCCTTCGAGCGAGCCCTTGACCTGATCGTGAGTGGCGAGGCGAACGCCATGCCGCTGATCTCGATGCTGCTCTGGCTCGACCGCTGGCGCTCTGGACGTGGATGACAAGTCAGGGACCTGCAGGGTTTTGGTGGGGGTCCCTTGAGTTGCCCGGGGCCGCCCCCTAGACAGGCGGGGCAACGAAAGGCCCGTCGCATGTCTCCCATCAAGCCCGATCTCGCCGCAACCGTGGGCAACACGCCCCTGATCCGCCTCCGCCGCGCCTCCGAGGAGACTGGCTGCGAGATCCTCGGCAAGGCCGAGTTCATGAACCCCGGCCAGTCGGTCAAGGATCGCGCCGCCCTCTGGATCATCCGCGACGCGATCTCCAAGGGCGAGCTCAAGCCCGGCGGCACCATCGTGGAGGGAACGGCCGGGAACACCGGAATCGGCCTTGCGCTGGTGGGCGCGTCCATGGGGTTCAAGACGGTGATCGTCATCCCCGAGACGCAGAGCCAGGAAAAGAAGGACATGCTGCGCCTTGCCGGGGCGGAGCTGGTTCAGGTGCCGGCGGCGCCCTACAGGAACCCGAACAACTACATTAAGTACTCGGGCCGTCTGGCCGACGAGTTGCGGCGGACCGAGCCCAACGGAGTCATATGGGCCAACCAGTTCGACAACACGGCGAACCGGCTGGCGCACATCGAGGGCACGGGGCCGGAGATCTGGGAGCAGACTGGAGGCAAGGTGGACGGCTTCGTCTGCGCGGTGGGAACCGGCGGCACTCTGGCCGGCGTGGGCATGGCCCTTCAGCCGAAGGGGTGAAGATCGGCCTCGCCGACCCGGAGGGGGCGGCACTCTACAGCTACTACACCCAGGGCACCTTCGACATGCCTGGCAACTCGATCACCGAGGGGATCGGGCAGAGCCGGATCACCGGCAATCTCGAAGGCTTCCGGCCCGACATGGCCTGGCGCATTCCGGACAGCGAGGCGCTGCCCATCGTCTTCGATCTCCTCTCGGAGGAAGGGCTGTGCCTTGGTGGCTCCTCTGGGATCAACGTCGCGGGGGCGATCCGCATGGCGCGTGAGATGGGACCGGGGCACACCATCGTGACGGTCCTCTGCGACTACGGCACGCGCTACCAGTCCAAGCTCTTCAACCCCGAGTTCCTGCGGGACAAGGGCCTGCCCGTCCCGGACTGGCTCGATCGCGCGCCGGCCTCGATCCCGGGCGTGTTCGAGGACTGATGGGCGGCATCAGGGCGCTCTTCGCCGCACTCGTGGTGGCAATCGCGTCGCCTATCCTCGCGCAAGAGGCTTCCGAGGCGCCAGCGGACGGTACCGAGGTCGCGCTTGTCACCGCGGACGGGCAGCCCGACTATGCCGCTTGGGAGGAAACGGCTTCCCGTGCCGAGGTGCTGTCCGAGGCGGGGCGTGGATCCGCCTTCGCCCTGACGCGCCTGCGCGAGGAGATCGTAGGCTGGCGCGACGTGTTCGCGGCAGCCCGCGCCGCGAACGCCGCCCGGATCGCCACGGTACAGGCTCAGATCGATTCCCTCGGAGCGGTTCCTGGCGAGGACGCGCCCACGGAGGACCCTCGCGTGGCGTCCCGCCGCGCCGGGCTCGAGGAACAGCTCGCTCGCCTGAGAGCGCCAGGATTGCTGGCCCAAGAGGCCTATGTCCATGCCGATGGGCTGATCGGCGAGATCGACTCGCTCACGCGGAGCCGCCAGGCTGCAGCGCTCCTCAGCCGGAGCGCGTCGCCGCTCGACCCACGCCTCTGGCCGGAACTGACGGACGCAGTTGGCACGCGCCTCCTCGGCCTATGGAAGGAGGTCACGACCTCGGTCCGGAGCGAGCCGCGCCGCGAAGTCTTCGGGAGGAACTGGCCCATTGCGCTAGCTCTGCTGAGCATCGGCGCGATGCTTCTGACGCGGGGGCGGTCCTGGCTGACACGGCTGGGGACCCGAGCGACCGCGAACCGGACGAAGGGTCGCTTCAGGGGAGCGCACGCGGCCAACGTCATCCGCCTCGCCCTATCCGTCGCCGAGGCGCTGATTCCCTTGCTAGGCTTCACGGCCTTGACGGCAGGCGTCGAGACGACCGGTCTCTTCGGGACCCGCGCCAGCGCACTTCTGCAGTCCGTTCCTCTTGCGGCGGCCTGCGTGCTCGGCACGTCTTGGCTCGCTGGGCGGTTCCTTTCGACGGAACGGAACAATCCGCCCCCTTTCGACTTCCCGCCCGAGGTGAAGCAGTCCGCCGCCGGCAGGCTGCGGCAGTCCGGGTGGATCCTTGCGGCGGCGCTGCTGGCACGCGGCTTTCTGGCTGTTGGCGACATCGCGCCCGAGGTCAGGGCTGCCCTGATGCTGCCGATCTATGTCCTCCTCTCCGTGGTGGTGTTCCGCTTCGGACGTTGTCTGGCAGCCGCGGGCCGGCCAAGGGACAGCGACGACGATTCGATCCTCTTCCGCCGTCGCTTGGTGATCTATGTCGGCCGCGCCATCTCCGGCGTAGCGGCCGCCTCGCCGGTCTTGATGATCCTGGGCTTCCACCGCGCGGGGAGTGCGCTTCTCCTGCCCAGCGTCATCACGTTGGGGCTCCTGGGCGTCCTTATCGTGCTGCAATGGTTTGCAACCGACCTCTATGCGTTGCTCCTGCGGCGCGAGGACGGCATCCGCGATGCCCTGCTTCCTGTGCTGGTCGGGTTCGCTCTCTTCCTTCTGGCGCTGCCGATCCTCGCCCTCATCTGGGGGGCGCGGCCCGAGGACCTGGCCGAGGCGTGGACGCGCTTCCTGGGCGGCATCAGCGTCGGCGAAACGCAACTCTCGCCAAAGCAGTTCGCGATGTTCGGGCTCGTTTTCGGCCTCGGCTGGGCCTTGACCCGCCTGGTCCAGGGAACCCTTCGGTCCACAGTGCTGCCCAAGACGCAGTTCGACGCGGGAGCTCAGAATGCCATCGTGGCGGGTCTCGGCTATCTCGGCCTGACTCTGGCGGCGCTCCTGGCCTTCACCATCGCGGGGCTCGATCTCTCGAACCTTGCCATCGTCGCCGGGGCGCTCTCCGTCGGGATCGGCTTCGGCCTGCAGAACATCGTCCAGAACTTCGTGTCGGGCATCATCCTCCTCATCGAGCGGCCGATCAGCGAGGGGGACTGGATCGAGGTAGGTCCCCGGATGGGCTACGTCCGCGACATCTCGGTCCGGTCCACGCGAATCGAGACATTCGACCGGACGGACGTGATCGTTCCCAATGCCGACCTAGTGTCGGGGCAGGTCGTGAACTGGACGCGTGGCAACCTTGTCGGGCGGATCATCATGCCCGTGTCGGTGGCTTACGGCAACGATGTGGACCATGTGACGCGACTCCTCCGCGACATCGCCGAGGCGCATCCCATGGTGCTGCTGTCGCCGCCACCCGCCGTTGTCCTTGCCGGCTTCGGGGCGGACGTCCTGAACTTCGAGATTCGCGCCATCATCCGCGACGTGAACTTCGGAACGACCACGCGGAGCGAGATCAACCAGGAGATCGCGAAGCGCTTCTTGGCCGAGCACATCCATACGGCCGCGCCACCGGCGTTGCCGGCGCCACCGCCCAAGCCAGCCGCCTGAGCCGAGGACCAAGCTTCTGTCCTGATCTGCGTCTACCGGTGCGAGGTCCCTTGCCGAATCCTGCGGACCGATCCCGATGCGTCGCTCGTCCAGACGACGTCGAGCAGTTCGCCGGGCGACGAGCAGGTGACCTTGGTGGTCGAAACTGCGCCAGAGAATTTATTCGCGCGTGACCTCGCCGCAACGAAGGGACGGGTGGACCGGGCCGGGTTCGGTACTGACGCGCGCGCAGCCAACATGACGGTCGTAAGACCGGCACATACAATCGGCCCAGCTCGCCACCTCGAGGTCGGACAGGCACAAGGGAGGCAGAGTCTGCAGGTCTACGTCATGGTTCGAGCTGACCACACCGTCGAGATCGGGTGGGCGCGGATAGGACAACTGAAAACGAAAGAATTCCCTAGACGAGAACCTCCGCCCTGTTGATGCGAGAGATCAGCCTCCACTACTGATGAGGCAGGGGAGAGACCGATGCTCAAGGTCTGTATGATCGTCGTCTGCCTGACTTGGGGCGGTCCGACATTGGCTGCCAGTTTCGAGCATTGCAGTCGACCCGACGCAAAGGTTGCGCGGGCGGCCATCCTGGGAGCAGCGGACCTGGCGATGCGGGCCGCCGCAGCCGTGGGAGACACGGCGGGGTACGGCCATTGGTTCGGGCATTTCACCTCTCGCAACGGCGAGCAGGTCCGCGCCAACCTGAAGGCGATCCGCAATGAACTGGGGTCCGACGACTTGAAGGCAGTGTGCCTCGGGCCGCAGGACGTCGACTGCAAGGAGGGCACCTATGCCTTTGTCATGTTCGAGCGCCCTGGCGTAGTCCATCTCTGCCCGTCGTTCTTCGAGATGCCCGGGATGGCCGACGCGCGCGTGGGACGGGTCGACATCGAGGATGGCACGCGCGAGGGGACCTTCATCCACGAGCTGAGCCACTTTCCATTCACGGCCGGGACCGAGGACGAGTGCTATGGTCGCACGACCTGCGCCGACCTGGCTACTCGCGCTCCTCCGCGCGCCATCGCTGCTGCGGACAGTTATCAATACTTCGCCGAGGATGTGACTCTGACGTTCTGGCTGGCGGCGCATTGACCGCCCCTTGCGTCTGCTACACCGCGAGGGCTATGGAGCACCCAACGGAGCGGTGGCCGAGTGGTCGAAGGCGCACGCCTGGAAAGTGTGTAGGCGGGAAACCGTCTCGAGGGTTCGAATCCCTCCCGCTCCGCCATAAAGTCTCATAAGGGAATGTTTTAATAGGATTATATTCCTGTGCAGGGGGCTTACCCGCCGTCGCACCCGCCATTAAGGAAGTTCTTCGGTGCGCCGGGATGCAACAGGAGCATCAACTAAAATTCGGGTTGGACGCAGGACGGACGACTCACGCTGATGCCAGCGAAGGGGCCGTCGCAGTGAGGTCTCACCTATTATCCAGCAGAGTTACCAGCTGCCCCAACCCGATCCGGCCGACCAGGCGGTCGCCGAAGTCATCAACGGCTTAGCCAGCATTGCGCCGACTCCGGCTCAGTAATCCCGGACCTTTAACCCTTGGCCTGAGGCGGCGCGGGCGCGGGCGGTGGCACCCGGGACCGCCGCATTCCCGAGGTCGTCTGCGACAGCAACAGCCCGGCTTGAAATCGGGCTCGAAGCACATCGCCTTGCCCCGAACATCAGTAGAGCGAAATCATTGCGCTAGGCCCAGTCGCCGTAGACGACGTCCCCTGTCGCGAGCTCGGTTACACCGCTCAGCTCCACGAGCGCGCCGGTCGAGAGTCGCAGCCGAAGACCATAGAAGTTCGGATCGTACTGCTGCCAATCGATGGTCACCGCGTTGGGGTCACCCGGCCCAGCGTACTGCAGCCAGAGCTTGTCGATTCCCGAGTCGAAGTCGGAGATCCTGACCGCTCCGGAAGCGAATCCCTTGCTGAAGCGGAAGGCGTCGGCGCCCTCGCCGCCGGACACCTCGATCGGCATGTTGTCGCCCGTGAAAGTGAAGGTGTCATTTCCCTCCATCGCGCCGATTTGGGTCGACTCGAACCCTGTGGCCACCCGGACGCCACCAAGGAGTACGTCGTGGTTGCGGAAGATCAGCGAGTCCGCGGCCGCGCCGGTGAAAGCAATGAGTGAGTCGGTGCCCTCGCCGCCCTCGGCATAGTCGCCAGCGTCGAGGGCACCCCCTTCAAGGTAGTAGTACCCAAAATCAACTGTGTCGTTGCCGCCACCGCCGTAAACATGATCGGCTCCCCTGCCGGCGGCCAGGTGGTCTATGGCCGAACCGCCCGTCAGCGTGTCGTCGCCGTCTCCCCCATAGGCTTCAAGACCCAAGCTGCTGCCCGCTCCACCAACACCGATGACGTCGTCGCCGGCGCCGCCGTCGAACAGGCCGGAAAGACCAACGCTAGTAAAGACGTCGTTGCCGCCGCCGCCGTAGAGGTTGATGCTCTCGAAGCCCGTGGCCATCCGGGCGCCGCCTACGAAGACTTCGCCATCGCCGGCCGCGAAGGTGTCATTGCCATCTCCACCGTAACCGCTGAAGTAGTCTCGCGTGCCGTTTCCCTCCGCAGAGTCGCCCACACCCAGGTCCTCGAAGGACACCGTGCTGTGTTCGCCGCTGACTACCACCCGATCCTGGCCCGTCCCGGTGGAGAAAAAAGCATTGCTGCCGGTCATGAGGTCGTTGCCGGCGCCGCCGTTTATGCTGCTCCAAGACGTAGCGCGCAGGATGTCGTCGCCGGCGCCGGCATCAATCTGGATGGAGCCCCAGTACCCGCCCGTCGATCTGGACTCCACCCACAAAGACCTGACGGTCCAGAATCGCGATTGTGTCGCTGCCGGCGCTACCCTTGCCTATGAAACTGGCCTCCCCGAACTGGTCTGGGCGAAGTCGCCAGCGCTGAGGTCGTCGAAGACGACGCTGCCGTAGTTAGAGTCCATCTCCACGCGGTCGGCCCCAGTTCCGGCATTGATCACAACGCTACCCCCGCTGCCGATCAGCGTGTCGTTGCCGGCGCCCCCAAAAATGTAGGCGGTGCTGTAGTAGTAATCGCCCTTATACGAGTCCCAGTATGCATTGACCTTGATGGTGTCAGCGCCGGCACCACCCGCGAAGCTGACTTCCCTGAGCGCCACCTGGCTCGCGTCTAGGACGTCGTTGCCACCTCCCAGGCCGAAGGAGAAGTATTCGAACCGGGTAGCGACCCTCGTACCGTTCAAGAGGACCTCATAGCCTCTTGCTGGCTGACCGTCCGTTATGGTGATTGTGTCGCTGCTAGCCCCCAGGACCGCGTCGAACGAGTCTCCATAGTTTGAGCCACCATCGGCAAAGTCCCCGACGCTGAGGTCGCCGAAGTGGACGGAGTCTCCGTGGATTCCGCCGAAAACGCGGTCCACGCCCGTGCCAGCATCTATGGTGTTGCGGCCCGCGTAGCCCCAAATGGTCTCATTGGCCGCCGTGCCCACCAGATTGTCAGCGACGTTGACGTCGTTGGTGCCCTCGATGACCCGGGCTTGGAAGCTGGTACCGGTGACCTTGACACTGAGTGTCGCCGTGGCGCTCCCGCCATGGCCGTCGCTCGCCCGGTAGGTGGCGGTCACGGTCTGGGTCTGGCCGGCCGCCAGGTTCCCGAAGAGCCAGGAATCGAAGCTGTAACTGCCGTCCGCCCGAAGAACGAGCCCTCGCGGGGCGCTGCCGACCAGAGCGTAGGTCAGGCTATCGCCTTCGGGATCGGTGTCGTTGGTCCGCACGGATCCATGGAATATCGCGCTACTATCCTGGACGGCTATGCTTTCGCCCACCAGGGTGGGGTTGCGGTTCACCCCCAGGAAGTCGGTGGCCTGGAAGGTGATCAGGCCCAGCGCCCTGATGGCCACATCGGCCACGCCGTCGCCGGTGGTGTCGGCTAGCACGAAGGTGTTGGTGCCGTCATGGGTGTACCAGGCGGCGTAGGCGCCCGGGGTGGCTGGGGCGAGACCTCGCCACTGCAACTTGTCATAAGGACCGGGGGTGTATCCGCTGCCCTTCCAGAGGTCGCCGAAATCGATCTTGTCGCCCTGCGACTGCGAGAAGTCCCGGATGGTGTCGCCCGTGGTGCTGGACCAGCGCCCGCTCTGGGCGGCAGTGTCAGCCACGTAGCGGTAGTAGAACCGGTCGGCGCCCGTGCCCCCTGTGAGGTCGTCCGCAGCCGCACCGCCGTTGATCCGGTCGGTGCCGATCCCGCCGTTGATCTTGTCCTTGCCGTCGCCGCCCTCCAGCGTGTCGTCGCCCGCGTCCCCGTTGAGGACGTCATCCCCGGCTCTGCCGAACAGGACGTCGTTGCCCCCGCCCCGCTGAGCGTGTCAGTCCCGAGGGTGCCCGTGTAAGTGTCGTTGCCCGCCGTTCCCGTCCAGGTCACCATGTAAGCCTCCACAGAAGATGGTTCGCACCCGGCGGGCACGTTGGGATGAATGATACGGGCACAGAAAAGGTGCGGTCAGACCAGCGTGTCCGACCTCACAGCGTTCTCGCGCCCGAACAGATCAGTGATGTTGGCGGGGCGGGACGCCACGACTTCGACGGGCGTCCAAGATCCGGGCCGGCGTCATGCGTCCTCCCTCTTGGGAACCAGGCGCTATGACCAGGACAACACGAACCACTGAACCCGGTCACCAGCACACGTCCGGCTGGGTTCCTTGAGGAAGATGGTAGCTGACCCGGGAGCAATCTGTAAACAGGAACAATATAGTTCGGTCGCGATCAGCCAATTGTTCCCTCAGGATTAATACCAACGGCCCTAGGCATGGACCTTGGCCCAAGCTCGAGTGGCGACAGAGCGGATTGGGGGGCGGTTAACTCGGTCCGCGTGATCTCCACAGGTCGGCCGGTCGGCATCACACCTTCCCTCCATGCTCCTGCACGGAGTGAATCACCGCCTATCGTGACCGAGAAGCCCAGAATCACCCTTCGAGACCGTTAATATCACAGACATAATCAACGTTGTGGTTCGGAAGGCCGGCTTTGCCCAACCGGTTCAGCCGGGCCCGAGTGTCAGCACACCTTCAACCAAGGTGCGATAGGCCCCTTCGGCATTCGGCGGCCGCCCGTTGAAGAGGGCCACGAAGATGGGACCGCCTGGCCTCTTCACCACGACGCTGAACACCCCTGGCATGGCGCCGAAGTGGGTCAGGACCGTTTCGTCCCCAAGTTCCCAGACCATCCATCCCAAGCCATAGAACTCAGGCCCGGATGCATAGGGGGGCCGTTCATAGCTCAACGGAGCCACGGCGCGGGAGGCAAACCGGAAGTAATCACGCGCCCCGGAGATCCAGCCTGCGGCCGCTGCGACGATCTCGGGTCTTTCGGCCAGAAAGCCCTCTTCCTCCGGCCGGACGGTATGCCTCACGGTGAGGGTGGACGGGTCGAGGCTCATGCCCGCCGTTTCTGGGAGGAGTGCATGGACGGCGTCCTCGTAGGAGCCGCCATACAGGCGGGAGACGACCAGCCCCAAGAGGCAGTAGTCGAGGTTTGAGTAGGCATACCGCTGCCCCGGGTCGTACTGGAGTGGGAGCTGAAGCATCGCTTGGGCGATGGGAGCGCAGTCGGAGAGGTGGTCCGGATCCACACCCAGCCGGGCGACCAGGTCGCGTCGCGGCACGAAGAAGGGGGCAAAGGTTTCGGCGGGATCCCATCCGCCGCTGTGCTCGAGCAGGTCGCGAAGAGTGATCGCGGCCACGCGGCTGTCCCGGGCCTGCCGCGCCCAGGGGAGCAGGTCAGCAACCGGGGTGTCGACGCTCAGACCACGACGGGCGATCAGCTCCAGGATCGCTTCGGAGGTGATCGGCTTGGACAGGCTGGCGATCTTGAAGCGGTCGTCGGGGCGCATGGGAACGCCGCTGATCGGGTCCGCCATCCCATACGCCCGCAGCTCCGGCTCGGTGCCTGGCAGGCCAAAGGCGATCACGGCTCCGGGGATGCCGCTCTCCTGGAGGAAGGACTCGATCAAACGGTCGAGGGGATCCGAACTGCCTCGGCTCCAGGCGACCACACCTGCGTATGCAGCCATGACCGCACACAGAACCAGAAGAAGCGCCCTCACCCGCCTTGGCATGCTGGTTCGCCAGCTCTCTCACACGTTGGCAAACTTCTCGAGCACGGTGTCATCGCTTGTGCAAGGGATCGACTGCATTGGCGCTCAAGGCCCGACTGCCGACACGACGGGGGTATAATGGGGGACAGCTCGTCACCACATCCACGAACCCATTGCCAGACAGGAGCTTAGCCTAGGGCTATGGCGGATCCTGCTCCGCCAAATCAATCGAACAAGATTCTGAGATGACTTGTAAATTCCTGCCTTAGTCTCTGTCGTCCCCCCAATGGTCCCCCACTTTCTCAGCGGCGGGGGGCGTAGAGCTTGGCATTCTGGCCGTAACGGGCGATGCCGAGGTCGGCCATGATGGCCAGCACCTCTTGAACGCGGCGGCGCCTAGTGGGGCTCAGGCGACCCTTGAACGCGCGGGCCACGTCCTCGGCCGAGAGGGGCGACTCGGCTGAGTCGAGGAGATCGCGGACGGCTCCGAACTGGGCGCGCGGCTCCTCGGGGCCAGGGGCGGGGTTCGGGCAGGCCGGCGGGGAGGCCCACGTCGAACTCCTCTTGCTTGCCCGCGCCAGGGATGCGGGCGCCGAGGCGGGGGCGGTGATAGGCTGGGCGGAACCAGCGGACGCGGCCCGCCGCTCGGCGTTGAGGGCCACGAGGTGGGCGAGGAGCGTGTCCTCGGCCTCCTCCTGCTCGGGTGTTTTCAGGTCGGATGGCGAAGTCGCGCCGTGCCGGCTCATCAGAGCGGGTGTGAGGTCGTCCCAGCCCCAGACTTCCAGCGCTGCGCGGCCAAGGTCGTCGTGCAACTCGGCCGAGGCTCGCACATGGCCGCGCAGGTCCTCTGCCTTTTCGCCCTCCGCGAACTATTCAATCGTGCTCCGCGCCGGTCGCCGCAAACTCGGTGTGCGTAATCTGCACAGGTCGACCCGTGGGCATCGCCGCCTTCCTCCATGCTCACTCACAGAGCGGATCAGCACAGCCCGCACCCTAGAAGCCCAGAGCACCCCTCAGGGCCGCCGATATGAAATATTATCTGGCCCGGTGGGAGCAATGCGGCAAGGGCATGGCGACCCCCGCCACGTTTCCGTCTACTTCCGGTGATCTAACGAAGTGAGGAAGGGTGGCTGGGATGGAATATGCCGCCCACGCATGCCAATCGGAGATGGACACGATGTGGAAGGTATCGCTAGGCGTTGCGGCTTCGTTGCTGGTCACTGGAGCAGCGAACGCGGCCGGCATCTCGACGCTCAACAGTGTGACAGGCGAGGCCACACCTTGGGAGCAGGCCACCACAGCGACTTACGGACAGACGGTAACCTTTGACGAGCCGGTTGAGCTCAAGTCCTTCGAGTTCCGCAGCAACGACAAGGGTACGGCCATTACCTACAGCGTTTCGGTTTACGCATGGGACGGCAACGACGTGACAGGTGCGGCCTTGTTCAGCGGCTCGGGGATTACGGCAGGTGAGTCCCATTATGCCAACAACACCACCGACATGAGTGGCCTGCTACTCAGCCCAGGCCAGTATGTCGTGCTTTTAGAGGCCACATCGGCGGGTTCTGCTACATTTGCGACGGCAGACAGCGGATATAGTGGTGGCTCATGGGTATACTGGGATAAAGGATCGGACGCAGAGCAGAGTGAGTCCTGGTATGTCAGTCTCACCTCGGACTTGGGTTTTCGACTGGACTATGATGATAAGCCTAATTGAACAGCGTCGTCAGTAAGGCCACTCGCCGAAATCGTCGATGATACCACTGCTGGTCGGAGCCGAGGAAGTCATGTTACCGCCTCATTAGCCGACTCGAAGACATGCCCGGTAAAGATTCACAGACGTCCCGCAGTTACCAAACTGCGGGATTTTCTATTTGAGCAATGGAGTTGCTGAAAAGGGTGAGACGAAGGGCGGAGTGGCCGACCCAGCGCCTCCCGTTTTCCCGGCTCCAATGCAATGTCAGCTAGGTTCCGAGCTATAATCGAACAGGGAGTTGTTTGACCCAGGCCCTTGATTGGAGTTCAATCATTTTGGACAGCACAAGGTAGCGCCTCATCAGCGCAGAGTTGCCGTTGTGTGAAGACATTCGGCCAGAAAGAATGATCTCGACGAAAGACACAGCGACAACTTGTCCACGCGGCAGTCAACAGGATCCGCCCAGAGAGCGCCAGCATTGGGATGGGAGGCGGGCAACTATGGACCAAGGTCCGCCGCTCGTCCTATTGCACAAGCTGGAAATATGCCGCTGTGAAGTTCTGCTCCATGCCAGTATCGCAGCCGGAGAACTTCAGGTTTGAGGTGCCGCTGACGGTTGAGCCCGAGGTGATGGCGGCACCCTCCCCAGTGGCATTGGAGGAGAAAGCTACAGGACCGAGCGCGACGATCTGTGCACCGTAGAGGTAGAGAGCGGCCGAGTTCTTGAACCCGCCCCTGGTGATGATCTGAGCACCACTCCCCGGCGAACAAGCGTCATTGCGGCCCACCCACAGCCCTTGGCTCGACCCGCCCCCGCCGCCGGCGGTGCTGACCGATACTGAGGTGTCGGATGTATTGGTCGTATAGATGACTACGTTGTCCAGCGTCACGTTCCCCGCGATGCTGACCAAGCAGTTCGTGATTAGGACGAAGTTCTTGTAAGTGATCCCGCCTGAAGGCCCCGTCAGCGTCAACGTATTACCAGAGCTTGTGCAATCACGAGTGTGGACCAGTCCTTCGGTGAAGGAGCTGGTGGAATTGTAGGTGACATTGGCCCCAGAAGTGAGGCTGCGCACACCACTGCCGGCTGTGATATAAGCAGGTCGGTCGTCGTCGCTAGGCGTCTTGAGCGCAACATCCAGGGGATCGGTTGCGGTCGTTCTGATTCGATCAAGGATGCGGATGTCGAACTCGTCGCTGCGTAGAGCGTCCTGCAGGCCAGGGTTTTGAGCGAGGCCGGACCCACCCATTTGGATGTTAGTTGCGTCCGGCATGGAGACGATTGTGCCCGACTGAAATGTATTGTTGTTGCCAACTTTCACGTTCGAATTCGAGTGGATGCAGAAACCCTTCAGGAATTGGCTGCCTGACTGAATGTCCACCAGTCCTTGCGCCGTGATGCCGTCGCGGAGGCAGGCGGGCTGATAAGTGGCGTAGATGGCTGAGGCGCGAACATCCATCGAATCAATGCCCACCATGCGGAACAGGAAGGTGCTGGCTGGGTTGTTATGATCGGTTGCCCGGCTGGCGGTGACCAGAACGGCTGATTTTGAGGCTGCGTTGTCCTGAAACGTGCCCGTCGTTGTGTCCCATGTCCCAAACTGTATGTCGGCCTGCTGGATCACCTCGCCAAAGGCTGACGATGGCATATCAAACGCAGCAATTTGCATAGCGGCGGTCCGGGCCGCTGTGGCCGTGTTGCTGCCTTGGTTGCGCCTGAACAGAGCAGCATGAGCGGTGGCGTCTGCGGTGAGCTGCAGGTGGGTCCGCTCTTGGTAGAAGTAAGTGGTGTCCAATGCGGCTGCGCCGATGCAGCACACGGCTGCGGTCAAGAAAAGGTTGAACACCGTGACCATGCCGCCCTCGTCGCGGGCAAAGCGGGTGAGTCGTTGTCCAAGTGATGCCAACATTGCGTCCCCTCGCGTTCATCCCGTCGCCATGCGAAAGCGCACGTGATCCGTAGCAAAGCACGCGGAGTCAGCACGACTGCGACAAGGAGGTGACCCGACGGGGAAATATCGTGGCAGAATAACGGCAGTGAAGAAGAGAACTGAGGGCTGGGCCGTGTAAACATTAAGGTCCGTGGCTCAGCGCCACGTACTGGGGAACCTGAGATCAGATGTCGGCGACAGCAGACGAGGGTCCCGCCCCTGCACAGTCTCGGACTAAGGACCGGAGCTAGAGCACTCCCGACGCAGTCTGACCCTTCGGTTTGGCGTTGTTGCGTAACTCAGCCTGAGGCCGAGCTTGTCCCTTTCCCCTGCTGATTAGTCGGCGCGCATGATCTCGGCCCGTCCGAGGGCCGAGAAGCGGTTCATCAGGGCGATGCGGGTGTGGATCTCGGCGGTCTGGCGGTCGGGATCGCGTGAGGCGATGCGTTCGCCGAAAGCTTTGAGGCGGAGCATCTGGGCCTCGATCCGACTTCGGGCGTGGTAGCCCGTCAGTCGCTTCCAGAACGCCCGACCGAAGTGCCTTGAGGATCGCAGGTTCTCGTTCCTGGCTCTGGCTGCGGGACAGTCCTCCTTCCAGGGGCGGCCGTTCTTGCGGATCGGGATAACAGCCGTGCCGCCTCGCCCAGCGATGGCGGCGTGGCAGGTCCGGGTGTCGTAAGCGCCATCGGCTGTGACAGTGCCGATGGCTTGGTCCGACGGGATCTGCTCGAGCAGATCGGGTAGCACTGGGCTGTCGCCCTCACGGCTGGAAGTGAACTCCACCGCCCGGATGTCCCCGGTGGCCACGTCCATGGCCAAGTGGACCTTGCGCCATTGCCTGCGCCGGCCAGGACCGTGCTTGCGCACCTGCCACTCGCCGTCCCCACGCATCTTCACCCCCGTGCTGTCGACCAGCAGGTTCAAGGAACCACCCGACCGCCGGGAGGGGATCTGAATGGTGACCGTCTTCTGCCTGCGGCAGAGCGTCGAGTAGTCTGGCACCGGCCAGTTCAGGCCCGCCAGCCTCAGTAGGCTCGCCACCATCCCGATCGTCTGCCGCAGCGCCAGCCCAAACAGCACCTTGATACTGAGGCAGAACTGGATGGCGACATCGGAGAAGGTCTCGGGCCGACCAGGACGGCCGCTCGGGCTCGCGAGCCACTCCATCTCCCGGTCCAGCCAGATCAGCAGGGAGCCTCGCCGGCGCAGCGCGGCGTTGTAGCTGGACCAGTTCGTCGTGCGGTAGCGGGTGGGTGGCGGCTTGCTCATGCCCGCCCAGATAGGCACCCGCCGAACCTACGCGAGCCCCTCGCCTAGGGAGTTACGCAACAACGCCCTTCGGTTTAGTAAAGTTGCTCCAAACCGAGTTTGGCTTTGGTGGCACTTCAAACCTACAAGGCCCTGTGCACTGAATGTCAGCGCAGCGCTTGCGGTGCTCAAGTCGATCCAGTGCCAAGCGTCGGTCCTAAGGAGTGGGCTAGGTGGCCCAAGCTAGAGCGGACGCGATCCTTGATCCTCGTGATATTGTTCGGCGGTCTTGGGGGAACCCAATGAGGCCCTTCGGGAAACTCGCCAGTCCCTGTGTCGAAGCAGCACTTCGAACTTGGTATCAGACGCTCGGTCCAGTCCTCCGGAAGTTCATCAGCCTGCGCCGGGCTTGGCCTAAGGGAGGTCTCAGCACCCAAAGTCCAGGCAGAGCGCCGTTCATGGAGCCACTCTCCGCGCAGCATCGGCTCCCGCCGGGTCTCGAAGCGCTTCCGAATCTGCTCCGGAGACCGGTACATGTAATGTCTGAACCTGATCAGTCTGGGATACACTGGATGCAGGCCCTCATACGGCAGGCTCCTGAGGGTTCTCGAATGCCGCACAAAACGGATGGGGCTGTAGTCATTGATGGTGAAATACCGCAGTCTCTGCTCTATGGGGACATGGCTGCCGTAGAGCGCCGGGTCATTTCGATAGGCTATGAGATCCCTTTCGGTGAATACAAAGTTATATAACTGGGCGAAAACCGAGTTGTAGCGAGCAGGAACATTCGAGAGGAACTCTCGCGGGTTGTCGATATAAAACTCGTCAGCGTCCAGAATGCACCACCAATCGCCGGGCCGAGCGCGGGGCCTGTAGGCTTGGAGGAGGTTATCTCGGATCCCGTCATCGAAAGGGCGAGGATCCTGCTTGTAGGGGATGACGGCTGGCAGCTCTCTGGCCACGCCTTGGACGATTTCCCACGTTCCGTCGCTGCTGCCGTTGTCCAGCACGTATATGGCGTCGGACCAGTTAGCGGCGGCCCTGAGAGCCTGCTCCACGATGTCAGACTCGTTCTTCACGGCACATAAGCAAAACACTCTCATGTTGACGGCCCTTTCGGCGTCACTGACAGGTCTGTTGCCGATGTAAGCGCGAGGCGGGACCCCGCCCGGCGCGGCGTCTCAGGGTGGCTCCGCTTTGCGGTTATCCAGGAGAAGGTTGCTAAACAGGCCCTCGTTGGCGCCAAGGGCGAGGGCCATGAGAGCGCCCGCTACGGCCAAGCCTATCGCCAGGCAGACGATGAGGGCTCCGACCCCTAGAACCTCATAAAACAGATAAGGCAGCAGCATCGATCCGCCTTTCCCGCACGCTCCCGCGCGAAAAACAGTGATCAGCTCGCTCACCGGGAAATAGTGCCACAACCGCTCTGTTCAACATACGCGAGGACGGCTCGGTCGGCCAGAACTGGCCTATTGTTAGACGACTAAGCCAAGGGCAGCGCACGCGCAGGGCTAACCGCAGACCACAATCGACGTTTGTATCGTTAGCTTTGTTGGACGCTACCGGCACCAAGAGAATGCCGAACTTCTGCCCGCCGCAACCGGCTGCTCCGCGCCGGCGGGGCTTCGACAGTCTACCAAAGTCGACAAACAGCGACGGCCCTTCTGCAGCCGATGCCCTCAGTACGCTGAAGAGGGCAGATGGCTGCGGCCGAGCATCACCCCCGGACCCACCAGCCCGTGAGCCCCAGCCCAACGAGGACAGCGCCAACGGTGAGAGCGCGGACATAGTCGCGCCTGGTTGCGGTGCGGCGGGTCATGGCGGCGTACGGCCCGGTGGCTCTGGCGGGGTGAGGCGCTTCGATCTTGCGATTGCGTTGGCCGCAGACTGTGCTGCCTCTTGGCTCTCATAAGGCTGGTCCCAGCCCGTGCCGGGAACCTCAATCGGGGTGGCGGCGCAGTGGCGGGCGAACACGAAGAGCACGAAACAGCCACGGCCGTCTGCCCGCACGAAGTATTCCGGGCCGTCGGGAACGCGGGCCACGACTGGCTGACCAGCGCCGCCGCCTGGCTCCCATGTGAGATCAATCTCGTCCTTCATCGTTCTCTCACCCGTCTCTCCTTTGCCTGACCTTCGCGAGCGCGGGCTGCGTCGCTCGGACGTGGGCGGGGTGTCCCGCGCGGTGAGCAGTAACCTGATATCCGTCTCGGCCTTGGCGAGAGCCTCGTCCTCGGTCTCACCGGCGACAAGGACCAAGGGCAGCTGCCAGCAGGTGGCCACGAACATGCCCTTGGGCTCGCGAAAGATGTCGACCGTGAACGTCAGCGGCGTGCGGCCATCCTGGGCGTCCACGAGAAGGCGGTGGGTGATGCAAAGCTGGTTCCTGTCGCCGATGGCGGTCTTGAGCCGCTGAACGAGCTTCAGGCCGAAGGAGGTGGGATTGGACTTGGGGGGCATCGGGTCGCGGCTCATCGGGGCAGGCCACCCACGGCCGCCCTACGCTTCATCATCTCAGCCTGCGGAGTATTTGCCATGGGCATCTTCATGACAGCGCAGATCGCCGAGTTAGGGTGAAAGCCTGCACATTCGGAGCGCTCCGACAAGCCCATGGAGGCGCCATGTCCATCAAGCTGGTGTCCGAGCAGCCAGAAACGCTGCGGCACCTCCAATGCGCCGGAATTGGAAGCCCAACGCATCACAACCCAAGCCGGAGGCCGGGTGATGAGCACAGTCGCCGGGAGGCACATTCGCCTTCAGCCATGTGCCCATGCGGTCCAGCCCGCGACCAAGCCCAGTTGGTGGGACCACGACCTTGACCCGGATTGGGAAGGCTAAGTCGTCGACATCGCGCTGGGGCGTGTTGCGGCGGGTCATGAGGGGAGACCAGCAGGACCGCGAGCCGGTGCCAGCGGGGGCAGAGTATCGGGTCCGGGAGATAAGGGGAGCGTCACAAGCCGTGCTGCTCTCGAAACACCTGCCCCTGGCTAGTTGTATATGTCCCCGTTTTTGTGACGCGGGCGAGCGCGGTTCGGTTCTTTGCGTCAGTTCTATTGTGACGGCGAGGGGCCAGAACGGCCCCCCGCGAGGTCAGGCGTCACAAACAACAGGACGGGGATGCAAGGATTTTGTGCGGGGCTTCTGGGCTGGGGCGGGCTCCGCAGACCACCGCATGAACGCCTTGCGCGCCGGCTGCCCATCGTCGGTGGGCTCATCATCCAAGGCCCAAAGCGCCGACTGGCCGATGCCGGAGGGGCCGAGGCACGGCCCCTGCATCATGCGGATGAAGCCCCGTGCCTCCAACTCGCGGAGCCATGGTCCCACCGTGTTGCGATGGACGTTGAGCGCCTCGGCTGCCTGCCGGTGGCTTAGGACGATGGGACCGTTGTTCGAGCCGTTGAAGCGGCGTTTCAGCTCGACGTAGAGGGCACGCGGACCAGGGCTGAGGGTGGCCCAGGCGTGGCACGCCTGAAATCACTCGTAGAGCTGGACGTGGCGCCCCCGTGGGGACGCCGCCGGCCGCGCTTGTGGCCCTTGTGGCTGCCGCTCACCGACCCTCCTCCTGGCCCAGGAGAGCCAGCCAGAGGCGCAGGGCGGCGAGCTGCGCGCGGGGCAGCCTCCCAGAGACAACCAGACCGCATCCACGGCTCCCTCCGCGCCTCTCAGGACGCAGACGTGCCAGTGGCCTTCCCGCCGCTCCAGACGGGCGCCCTGCGGCCTCATGGCCGCTCCCCGTAGGCGAGGTGGGCCAGTGCACGGGCGAGGCTCACAGAGAGCCCGTAGCGGCGACGCAGGCGGGCAATCTGCATCTGGGTCTTGCCGCCCTCCCGTCGTCGGCCAGGACCGGCTCCACGCGGCTCCTGAGCACGTATCGCGCGTGAGTTGGGTCAGGTCCTTGCCCGCGCGTTCCAGCCCCTCCCGGATCGCACCCAGAAGATCATGGCGAGTGTAGTGCTGCTCGACAGTTGCGGCGGTCATAGCTGCCCTCCCATAGCTCTCGAAGATACCACAGGCTGGGTCCTTCGATCATGCAACCAGGCCAGCCGTCCACCTGAGGGCAACCACCCGTCCCTGCAAAGCGGAATCAGATGCTTAGGCGAGGCACTACGGGCGAGTATGGCGAAGTCCCTGTCCGCCACACTCCCCTGATGTGCTCTCAGATCAGCAGGATGTCGTGGGCCTCCACGGTGGCACTCGCCTGCAGGTCAGCGACTAGCGTGAGCCCGCTGTCCTTGCTGCCGTTCCTGTCGAACCACAGCGTCTCGTTCGCAGTGTCGAAGATGAACCGAATGTTGCTGTCCTCGGCGTCGTGGCCGTTGCTCGCCTGGAACTGACCGCTTGAGAGCCGGCCAGGTTCCAACCCACCTTTGAAGCCCATTGCGTCGATCACAAACTTGTCGTCGTTGCCGCTCTTGCTCCCGAAGTCGGTGATGGTGTCGCCAGCGTCGGATCGGCTGAGGAATACGAACTCGTCGTTGCCGGTACCTCCGGTAAGCCGGTCCCGACCCTCACCTCCAGCCAGCCAGTCCTTGTCAGCCCCACCCTTGAGCCCGTCGCGCCCCTCGGCACCCCACAGGTTGTCCTTGCCCGCCCCGCCGATCAGCCGGTCATCGCCGCCGGTCAGAGTGACAGTGCCCTCGTGATCGTCGCCAACCAGTACGTCGTCACCTCGTCCGCCGATCAGGGTATCGTCCCCACCGATCAGGTTGCCCGAGCCGAAATGCAGGTCTCCGAACAGGGAGTCGTTCCCATCTCCGCCCCTCACGACATCATTCCCGCCCGTCAGAAGGCCGACGCCCTCATGCCTGTCACCTTGCAACTCGTCGTTACCTGCGCCGCCCATCAGGGTGTCATCCCCGCCGATCAGGTCGCCCTCACCGGCGTGGACGTCTCCAAATAGGAAGTCGTCGCCCTCCCCCCCGTTGACGGCGTCATTCCCGCCCATCAGTAGGCCATGGCCCTCGTGTCGGTCGCCCTGCAAATCGTCCGCACCTGCACCGCCCATCAGGGTGTCATTGCCGCCGGTCAGGTCGCCTTCGCCGGTGTGCAGGTCACCAAACAGGAGACCAGCGACATCCGACGGCCTTGTGCCCGGAGGATCGGCCGTGACCGTCGATGACACAAAGTCTGGCCCGATAATCTCGTCGGCCGATGTTCCTATGTAAGTTCTCACGTTTATCCCTCCCTTTGACCTCGAGGACAGAACAAGCGCGGGGCAGGGATGCCGGACGGCGAGGCCATGCCCTGCGAGGCTGGCCCTCCAGACGCCAGCCGGTGGCAGGCAGATCGGATCGCGTGAGGAACAATGCTGCCTTATGAGCACGGGTCTGTAAACAAAAGCGTGCTTTACGCCCGCCGCTGAGAAGCTGGGGGATTTGCGCCCACATCATGGGACGCCCAAGGCCGGGTTGGTGCCTCTTGTGCAGGGATCCATGCCGCCCAGTTCAGGGGCATCGCGACCGTTGTCGGGCAGCACCACGACCGCGCCAGCCTCAGCTCGGCCCAGGAACGCCGCCGAGGACTCGCCCGCCTCCCGCTCCAGCCGCACCCAGGGACCGCCCGCATTCCGGTGCAGCACGGCCACGACGTGCGGCCCCGTCTCGCCCGGGGCTAGGATGGGACGCAGCAGCACCACAGCGTGCCGGCGTGCCTCGGCCTCCCCAGTCGCAGCCTCGAGCCGGCATAGCCGGCGCCGCAGGGTCATGCCCGGTCCTCCTCGGTGGTCCGCATCAGCGGGGCTCCGGCAGGCTCGGTGTCACGGCCGAGTCCTCGGCCGCTGCCAGTGCGCGGCGCTCGAAGTCGGCCTCGGTCTCATCCTCACCCCGCTCCAGGCTGCTGCCGCCGACCAGCAGGGCGACCTCGACGCGGTTGCTGAGCCCGCCTGTGTCGTCAGGGGACATGGCAGACAGGAAGATCACGCGGGGGCCCTCCGGGGCCATGGCCCCCCGGGCGGTCTCCAGCTTGGCCAGACGTCGTTCCAGGGTCATTGCTGGCCTCCTCGGGCCGCGACGGCCTCCACGCGGGCAAAGAAGTCCTCCGGGCTCTCGCCGGGACGGCGGGTGATGGTGATGCGCGGCGTGAGCGACGCAAGGCCATGCGGATCATCGGAGCAAGGCCCCCTGACACCTGTGCAGGGTGTGCCAGGTGCGTCGTTCTGGCGAGGCGGTCCCAGACGGTTCTGATGGTGTCTCCGGGTCATCGGGTATGTCCCTCCAGGGCGGCAAGGCGGCGCTCGAGGTCGGTGGTCTCGAGCGTGCGCCGGTATGTCTCCACCAGCGCCATGACGTGGGCTCCCTCGGCGGGGGTGAGCTCGCCCCCTGCGACAGCGGCGAGGATGGCGCCCGCCGCCTGAACGGCATCGGCCGCCGTGCTCATGGGCGGCAGCTCGAAGGTGAGCAGGGGGGTCCTTGCGGGTGGGTGCGATCCGCTCCAGGCAGAGCCGCAGCGCCATCGTGTCGCCCTCCAGCGCCCGGGCCACCGCCCGGCGCGTCAGGGTCTCGGCCTCGCCCTCGAGAAGCGCCTGCACGGCCTGGGTGGCCTTGTGGCGGCTGCCGGGCGGCTTGCCGGGGTTGCCTGGTGCGAAGGTGCCGTCGGGCTTGCGTCCGGATACCTGGGTCATGCCTGCTCTCCGTGCCGGTCCAGCCACACCGCCTCCAGTTCGGCTTGGTCCTGGTTAGACAGTCGCGACAGGTCGGCACCGGTCTCTAGGAGGCGCACCAGGAGGCCCGTCGAGAGGCGCGACGCGTCCAAGTTGGATGCCTCCTTCGCGGGTGCGCCCTTCACGCCTTCCAGCCGTACCAGGCGTCGTTCAAGCTCCGTCATTCGGAGTCTCCTTTCATGCTGATCTCCACAGACAGCCCTGGCCCAGGGCATCGCGTTGGACCCTCGCGAGTGCTCTTGGCCATGCCTCGACCTGCGGCAGCGGCAACCCTGGACAGGTCGCCTCCTGGAGGGCGCTGGCCATTCGGAGCCATCCGGGGCGAAGTCGACGTAAGGATTGCGGGCGTCCGTATTCGATCCGCTGTTACGGGTCATGGCGCTCTCCGCAGAGCTGTGCTCGTCGTGGACCGAGCGGCTGCCGGGACGGGCGCGCCTTGGGTTTCCCCTGCTTGGCAGGGGCACACAGCAGGCGGGGGTAGATGGTATATTAAGGATGTCACTGGAATGGTGACGTGATGCGGGCCCGAACGGCCCCGAAGGTCACTGTTTTGGTGACGGCCTGTCTTCATTTTGGTGACGTGCTCCTCGACTTCGTCACCAATTCGATGACGGTCCCGTCACCATCTCGATGACAGGGTTTTGCGCGTGTGCGGCGCCCGGTCGGGTTGTTGGCCATGGCCTTGTGGACGGGGAAGTCGTGGCCGGACCGCCAGTCGCGGTAGAGCCTGCGCCCCCCGCGCTCCGAGGCGTGGGGCAGGCCCAACTCGGTCAACTCGTACGCGGGCGCCTTGGCCTCGCCCGAGAGGCCCAGGCGAGCGTGCTCGGTCACCACGAGGAAGCCCTTGGCTTGCAGGTCATGGAATGCGCGCGCCGCCGTGTTGATGCCGACCCCCATCTTGTCGGCCGCCTGCCGGACGCTGAGGCGGATCTGGCCGTTGTTGTTGGCCTGCGGTCCCCGCCATTCCAGGCGCAGCCACGGGTAGAGCGCCTGCGCCGAGGATGAGAGGGCCCGCCAAGCGGGCTCCTCCATGAGGCTCCGCGTCATGGGCGCGAAGTGCTCGCCCCGCTCGGTGCGGCCCGTGCGGTTGGCCTTGCCGCGCACCGTCATGCCCCGCCTCTCCGGGCATGGAGCTGCTTGTGATGCCGGCGGCAGAGCCAGGTCACGTCCAGAGGGCGCGAATAGTCGTCGTGGTGCGCCTCTGCTTTGGCCTCCCCGCACACCGAGCAAGGCTGCGGCTGGATGAGCCCGCGCCGGCGGCCGGACTCTAGTGCCTTGTGCGCCCAGACCTTGAGCGGGTTGCGCTCGCGCCAGGCGTCCTGCGCGGGGAACATCTTGGCTGCGCAGCGGGTGTCGGCGGTGTCGCTCATGCCAGCACCGCCCGGAGTTCGCCCAGCGCCTGCACGCTGTTTGACCTCTGGTCCCAGTAGAAGACCCTTGTCAGAGCAAGCCCGGCTGCGGCATTCTCCGGCGCGAGGATGTCTTGAGAGGCCATCCGGTTTCCTGCCCCGGTCGCGCGCTGGAACGCGCGGCCGGGGTTCGTGCTTTCAGCGCTCCTCATGCTCGGCCACCTCACGCCGTCACCTGGGCCCGGGCGGCCTCCCACGCCTCGACATCAGCGAGACGCCAGCGCGTGCAGCCCGGCGAGAGGGAGACGGGCTTCGGGAAGTCGGCGGCGCGAGCCCACCGCCATATAGTCGGGCGAGTGACAGCAAAGCGCTGCGCCACCTGCTTGTCGGAAAGATACATGGGGCATCCTTATGCTTGTGGATGCTTCGACATGTATCCAGCGCGGCGCAGTGGGTCGTGTTGAACAAATGACGGGGGTTTGTGGACAGCCAGTGTCAGCGCGGAAGATGTATCTCTAATACCTTGTCACGGCTGTAGGTCTGCAATCCCGAGCGGAAGAGAAAGTCTCCCAGACGTCTTAGGTCGGCATAATTGGGCGCGTAAAACAGAGACTTCATATCGGCATAAGTCGTGCGCCGGCCTGCACTTGTGAAGGCATCGGCTATCGCTTCGAAGACGCACCAGGGAGCATCACCGCCGTTGGCCTGCTCGTCATTGCGACCAAGCGGGATGTCGACATCCTCTGCTTCGGCTAGGAAGCGCGCCAAAGAATATTGCTGCACTTTCAGCAAGGTTTCTCGTCCCGAAGGACGGCCCTTGCGTTTAGGTCGAGCACGCTCACCGGTCAGGACTTCGGCTGTGAAGCGCTGGAGCGCGGGATTAAGCGGCAGATCGGCAGCAATTAACATCCCAGAAACATAGCCAGCTCCATCATAGGCGGCAGGGTTGCTTTCTGCTAAGGCCACCAGCTCGGCGCTGGCCTCCTCGCCAAGCATGTAAACATGCCGCCGATCATCAAGGTGCACGACGTCGACGCCCAAAGCAAAAAGAACTGGCCAGCCCGGAGCCATCCTCTTCTTAGAGGCGTAAAGGACAAAGCCACGGGCGGTCTTCTCCAGAGTCTCTTCTATTTCGGCGCGCTCGATCAACCACGTGCCTCGCTCAACGCCACAACCTTCTGCCCCGCCTCGCCCCGCAGGAACCGCCCCCACGCCGCCATCATGGCTCGGCGCCGCTCGACCATGTCGCCGCGCCGGTAGGCCCGCTCGACCTCGCTGCCGACGCGGTGGGCCAGCGCAATCTCGGCCATGTCGCGCGGATACTCTGTGTGCTCGGCCGTCCAGTCGCGGAAGGTGGAGCGCAACCCATGCGGTACCGCCGGGCGGCCGGACCTCGGGTCTAGCCATCCAGGACGGCCAGCCTCGACCTCGGCCGCGTGCATCCGGCGCATGACAGCCGACAGCGCCATGTCCGAGAACGGCCCGCCACGCGGGGCGGGGAACACGTGCGCGTCGCCTTCCAGTCTGGGCAGGGCGGACAGCAACGCCACCGCTTCGGGCGTCAGCGGCACGCGGTGCTCGCGCTTAGCCTTCATGCGCACCGCCGGGATGGTCCAGAGCTTCACCTCCAGATCAATCTCGGTCCAGGTTGCCCCGCGCACCTCGCCCGAGCGCGCCGCCGTCAGCGTGGCAAACTCCAGGGCACGGGCGGCCAGACCCGGGCGCTTCTGCAAGTCCGCGAACCAGGCCGCAGCATCCTTGAGCGCGACGGCGGGGTGGTTGTCGGCCTTGGCCACCCGGTCAGGCTTGGGCAGGAGCGCGTCGAGGTTGCCGCGCCAGCGCGCCGGGTTGTCCCCCGTCCGGTGCCCCGCCACCGTGGCCCAGGTCAGCACCGCCTCGACGCGCCCGCGCACCCGGGTCGCCGTCTCCGTCTTGTCGTGCCAGAGCGGCTGGAGCACACGCAGGACGTCCTGCACGGTGATGTCGGAGACCAGCATGCTGCCCAGCTCGGGCCGTGCGTAGGTGTCGAGCGTGCTGCGCCACTGCGCCTGATGCTTGGGGTTGCGGAACTCGGTGAGCTTCGCGACGAGGAAGCGGTCGCTCGCCAGTCCAAAGGTCAGACCCCGGCGCTGGGCGGCTGCCAAGGAGGCGCGCGCGGCCTTGCGTTCTTCCACCGGGTCGATGCCGCGCCGGATGGCGGCCTTAGCCTCACGCGCTCGCTCTCGGGCCTGAGCAAGCGGCACGTCCGGAAAGCCGCCAAGGCCGATTTCCCGCCGCTTTTCACCCACGGTGGTCCGCAGAAGCCACGTCCGCCCGCCCGTGGGCGTGACCTGCAGCAGCAGCCCCGAGACGCCGCCCACCGCGAAGGTGACATTGCCGCCCCGGCCGGGGTGCGTCAGCCGCTTGACCTCAAGCGGTGTCAGTTCGCGTGCTTGCCTGGGCATCCTCTCAAGACCCGCCTAGCTACCCGCCTAAGAGCATGGCATTGCATGCGACAGGTTGCAACGGGTCCGGACGGGTGGAACGCGCAAAGTCCTTAAGGTTATGGGACCTGAGCGACTTTATGCGACGGACTGATACGCAATATTGGCGGCCTCCCGCTCCGCCACCCAGACCTAAGTACCTGACACTGCTCAGGAATAACTCCGATTTCCTGCGTCATTCCGGGGCTTAGCGGGTCCCTGTTCGCGCTGAGACGCACCCTCGCATTCCGTTTCGCCCCATCTCTTCCCGGCGTCTCAGTCGTCGTTGGGACGCGGTGCGGTTTGGGGCATCTTCCCTGCCAACAGGGAATGAGCAGCGACTTTTCAGGATGTTTGACGATCCATGCCGATCCGGACAACGAGAAGCTGTAGCCCCTCAGCGACTTAGCCCGGTATTCCCTAAGCAGGTGCCCAGGGAACGTTTGCACCCGAACAGGGAAGTACCAACGGCCGAGTAGGGACATGGACGGTCCCTGTCGAACGGATCGAGAGCATAGATGAGGCCGGCCTGCTCCGGTCTGGGTCGCTTGCCGTCTCAGCTCGCGAAGCCGAACACCCGTTCCTGCTCGCTCCAGTCGAGAGGCAGGGGCGTGCGGATGATCCGCTCGAGCGTGAGGTCGACGGGCTGGCGTCCGTCTAGGATCGCTTCCTGGATACGCGGCGAGAGGAAGGCGAGCTCCGCACGCGAGCGGATGAAGGACTCAGAACGGCTCTCTCGGCGCGCGATGGCGATGACCGGCTCGCCTTTGCGGATCGCGAAAGCCCAGGCATGAGCCTTGGCGAGGGTCCGCAGAAGCGTTCGGTCTGGAGCGGGCGCACGCTCCCCGGCCACGATCTTCAGCTCCACCCCGCGTCGGCGCATCTCGATCGGTGCCTCACATGCCAGGACCGCTGGGCTGAGCGCCTCAGGCGAGGTGGCCAGCGCGTCCGCGAGCGCCTGGCTGTCGAGGCAGAGGGCCAGCCTCCCGGGTCCGATCTCGCCTGAGGCTACGAGCCGTCGCAGCAGGTCATCTCGTCGGGATGGCTCACGCAGGCCTGCGGCGAGCTCCGCGGCTGCCATGCGGAGCGCCACCGCCCCTTGCGCGTCGGGCTCGGCCAGCAGGGCGTGCCCTTCAGCCGCCCGCGCCAGGTGCTCGGCCAGCATGGCGGCGACAGCCTCTTCCAGTGTGGGGGCGGGCAGGCGCCAGCCGCTAGGGTCAGCGGGCCCGGTGATGAGCCGATGCGAGGCATAGTACCGGATACGCCGGCCAGCCTTCACGCTGTGGGTGGGCGTGAGCCGGTCGCCGGTGTCGTCCCGAAGCTTGCCTGTGAGTGGAGAGGGGAGGGCGGTGGACGACGGGGTTGCCGTCTGGGAGGTTCGCCAGGACCCATCGGCGGCACGGTCCGCGCATTCATCAGACCTGCGAGCCTCTCGTCCGGCACCCGCTCTGTTGCCTTGCTCTGCAGCGACGACCTCCGCTGCAAGCCGTCCCCGCCGTCCTCTCGGCCGCGCGCTTGCTTCCTGCATGCGGGCCTGCACCTTGTCCCAGAGGTCCTGCTCCACGATGGCCGGGTGCAGCCCCGGGTAGGCCTCGTCCTTGTGCTTCGTGAGCCCCCGGTAGGTGATGTTGGTGAGCAGGTGGTGGATCTGCCCCCGGGTGAGTTGGAGGCCACCGGCCTTCTGCCCCGTCCGAGTGACCCGCGGCTTCGAGGTGATCCCTCGTGCGGCGGCCGCGCGCTCCACCTGGCCCAGGCAGCCCAGCTCGTCGTAGAGGCGGAAGAGCCTGCGCACCTGCTCGGCCTCGGGCTCGTTCACCACCAGCTGCTGCAGCTGTGGGTCGGGATGGCGGTCGTAGCCCAGGGGCAGCATGCCTCCCATCCACATGCCCTTCCGCTTGGAGGCCGCCACTTTGTCGCGGATGCGCTCGGCCGTGACCTCCCGCTCGAACTGCGCGAAGCTGAGGAGCACGTTCAGCGTGAGCCGTCCCATGGAGGAGGAGGTGTTGAAGGCCTGGGTGACGGACACGAACGAGCAGCCGGCCGTCTCCAGCCGCTCCACCAGCTTGGCGAAGTCGGCGAGCGAGCGCGTGAGCCGGTCGATCTTGTAGACCACCACCATCTGCACGCGACCCGCGTCGATGTCGGCCAGGAGGCGCTGCAGGGCCGGGCGCTCCAGCGTGCCCCCGGAGAGACCGCCGTCGTCGTAGTGCTCGGGGGCGAGCTTCCAACCCTCGTGCTTCTGGCTGGCCACATAAGCCGCGCAGGCCTCCCTCTGGGCGTCGAGGCTGTTGAACTCCTGCCCGAGCCCCTCCTCGGAGCTCTTGCGGGTGTAGATGGCGCAGCGGACCTGCGGGCGGGAGCCGCCGGATGCACGGGCGCTCATGCCAGCCTCCCCGCCGCCTGAGCCATGGCCCTGGGCGGCGCGCTGGCGGCCTTGGCTCTGCGCCCGTCGGGAGACTTCGCGTCCCGATCACTCGCCTTCTTTGCGCCTGCCGTTCCTGCGCCGTCCTGCAGCCCGAAGAAGCGTGGCCCTGACCAGTGCGCGCCGGTGATGGCCTGCGCGATGGCCGAGAGGGAGCGGTGGCGCTGGCCGCGCCAGATGAAGCCGCCCTCCACCACGTCCACCACATGCGTGATCCCGTTCCACTCGCGCAGGAGCCGGCCTCCTGCCTTGAGCTTAGGTGCGACAGCCTTCTCTGTGCCACGGGTCTGGGCCGCCGTGAGGCTATCGAGCCTCTTGGTGACGGAGGCAGGAAGCCCACCCTGCGCGCGGGCCTGCAGTTCCCACGCAAGCACCCGCCGCAGGAAGGGCTGAGACAGCCGGGCCGGCGGCTCTCCCCCGAGAGCAGCGGCCCAGAGCGCCACGAGGGCGTGGCGATCCATGTGCTCCAGGTCTGCGACCCTGAACTTGGCCCCACCCGCCGGACCGAGACGTCTCGCGTGTGGATGCTCGGCGACCTCGGCCCCTTGCCGGACGGCCGCCCGGCTCACTGGCCCGCCTCCGTTTTGGCGACCAGTCGGTACAGCGTGGTGCCGTCCTCGCCCTTGCTCTTCTCGATGACCTTACCTCCTTTGCGCAGCCCGGTCAGCGCGGCTCGGACGGAGTGGCTCTGCCAGCCGGTGGCGTCGCAGAGCGTGGCGAGGCTGGCCCCAGAGGGAGAGGCGAGCAGGGCATGGATCTGACCAAGCTTAGTCACCTTGGGCTGGGTGGCCTTGGCCGCTTTGCCCGTGTTGTCCGGCGGCGGTGTCAGAGGAACCTGAGACACTGGGCTTGAGCGGGGCAGGGGCCCTGCCTAGCCTCTCGGGATGATCAGACGCAGCCCCTTTCGCTACTTTAAGACCTCGCCCGAGATCATCCGGCTGGCGGTGATGCTCTACGTGCGCTTCCCCCTCTCGCTCCGAAACGTGGAGGACCTGCTCCACGAGCGTGGGATCGAGGTGAGCCACGAGACGGTCCGGTTCTGGTGGCAGCGCTTCGGCCCGATGTTCGCGGCCGAGATCCGCAAGAGGCGGGTGAGCGGGATGCGAGCGTCCCGCTGGCGCTGGCACTTGGATGAGGTGTTCGTGAAGATCAACGGCGTCCAGCACTACCTCTGGCGGGCGGTGGACCACGAAGGCGAGGTGCTGGAGGCCTATGTTTCCACGCACCGGGACAAGAAGGCAGCTCTACGTTTCCTGAAGAAACTGATGAAGCGGCATGGTCGCCCAGATGAGCTGGTGACCGACAAGCTCCGCTCCTACGGAGCAGCTCTCAAGGAGATCGGGGCCGAGGACCGACAGGTCACCGACCGTTGGGCGAACAACCGCGCCGAGAACTCGCATCAGCCGTTCCGAAGGCGGGAGCGGGCCATGCAGCGGTTCCGGCGCATGCGATCACTGCAGAAGTTCGCCGCCGTCCACTCCTCCGTGTGCAACCACTTCAACTCGGACCGCAAACTCTCAAGCCGCCCCGTCTACAAGCTGAGCCGAGCCGCCGCTCTGGCCGAGTGGCGCGGGCTCTGCGCCGCCTGAGATCAAGCGCACCTGCCCAAACTGAGACGAGTTCGCATTGGTCTGACACCACCTCCGAAAGAGCAGGCGGAGCCAAGGCAGGGGGAGGCAGCTGCGCGACAGTGGAAGCACGCGCATCACCTGCCCATCTTCGAAACTTGGCCTTTCCATAACCTAAGCACCGCTTGTCCTTGGGTCAGAATAGCCACGCCGCAGCGTTAGAGCGAGCAAAGGTTCGCTGGTTGCAGCTACATCGTCGGGCTGCCTTTGGCAGCCAGGAGGCGACTAAACATTCAGTCCGCCGCCGGGCTCGGCGCCCCGGCTACTCGCGACAACTCACTCCGGCTGGGTGCGACCAGGAGACGAAGACGGGGAGAGGTGACGGGCCCGTGCGAGCAGGCCGAGGGGGCGCCTACTGCATCCAGAGGCCGGCTGGGAATGACGCCAGGGAGAGCCCTTCGATCCGGGGCGTTGGACGAGCAAGCGCGCGGTCGGAGCGGCGGGGCCGTTCAGGAAACGGTCTGTCCGCGTATCGAGGGCAGGTCTGCCGGCATCTGATGCTAGTTTGCTGGGCACATTGGTCGTGTGCATTGGGCCGAAGTCTGTTGATCGGAGAACGCCGGAGTGGGCCTGGTCTGGGCCACGTCTGGCGTTCTCCCATGCTCGCGGCGAGCGTGTCGGGGGCCCCGACTGGGGCTCAAGCGGGCCAGGACCAAAAGTCTGACGAAGGTCGTCGATCGCCCGCCAACGGCCATCCCTGCGGACTTCTGCCGGTCGCATGAGACCCGCTCAAACTGGGCTTGGTGGCCATAATCTCGCCACAAACAAGCGCTGAATGTTGTCGATCAGGAAACACTGGGAAGCTGCAATGATCCGCGTCACAACAACCAAATGGTCGCTTGTCCAGCAGCTGGCGGACTTCCTGTCGGGCGCGCCCCACTCCCCGGATGATGAGTGTGCGGCCCTGATGCGGCGCCTGTTGCGCGAGTACGAACGGCGACGCATCGAGGCCAGTGCCCGAGTGGACGGCAAGCCCCCTGGCCGGCTTGCGCAACAGCGGAGGCGCCTCGCCGCAATCAGGAGCATGGCGTCGGGGTCCTAGGACCCGAAAGGCCGGCGGTCAGGGCGGTGCAGCGTCCGGATGACCCAAGCGTCGCTCCTCGATCTTCCGACTGGCCCGGCAGCGACGGCACCTGGCCCGTCGAGTAGGCGGGCCGGCCGCCGATCTCCTCCTTCAGGATCACGTCCATGTTCTCCCACGCCTCGACGCCGTTCCAAGCGTAGTCACATGCCAGAAGTGGGGGAAATCGGTGTCGGCATCCTCGAGCATGAGCCCAGGGTAGGGAGAGAACCGGAAGGGAACAAAGAGCCGCCTCCGGCAGTCACGTGGGCGGCCACGTCCACCCCTCATCCTTGTCCCCGACCTCTCGGAACCGTTTGTAGCGCTTCAGCGACGGCCAGCTTGGGTGCCCCGAACTTCGGTCATGCCTGGGCTCGAAAGGCGGGGCAATCTGCGTCCGCATCGTCCGCAGCTTGGCATTCCAACTGGTTACGTCGGACGGTCCAGGCCAGCCGGACGCAGCAACCGTCCGCGTTTGCGTCCGAACAGGCTCCGACGGTCCAACGGTGATCAGAGGACAAACTATTGAAAGGGCTTAGCTTTCTCTCGGCCGCGGACGCTGCAGACGGTTCGGACGGTGTCGTCCCTCACATATTGGCTCTGACGCCCGTGCCCTCTGCACGAGCCAACCCATGGATCAGGCATAGCCGACGTGGTCGTTGGATTTCACTCTACCAAGTGGCTGTCCATCGATGGCGCACGGCGGACGTCGTCGGAGCGGACGCCGGTCATCGCTAATCTGCGACGAACGGGCTTGATGAGGCTGTGACGGAACCCCAGCGCTGGGCCAGGGCGTGGCGGGACGAGGCCGAAAGCGCCCACTTCAGCTACGATAGCGAACGTCGGCGCACCTGATCGGACGCGGTCGAAAGGGCCGCAGAGGTTAGCTCGGCTCTGCTTCGGCAGAGTCGGTCGGGCGAGGCGGACCGGGTCGATGTGTTCCGATGACACTCGCTCATCCTTTGGGTTTGACGAGGGCGCTCGCGCCAGCTGCGAGGCTGCAAAGCTGATAAGGGGAGCCTGGTTGGCGGGAGGCTATCGGGACATCTGCATTGAGTTTTGTCAAGCTGGGCCACTCTCTAGGTGAGTTGACGTCACCGGTCGGTTGCAACCGAACGAGGTCACCATGAGCAATTGGCTTCCTGCCTCCATGGCCTTGATGCTGTCTGGTGCGTCTGGCGTCCATGCCCAGGCCACATCGGACGACCAGTTGGCCCAGACCTTCCAAGCGCAGCATGAGGCGATCCGGGCGGCCCAGGACGAGTATCTGTATGGCAGCCCCAGAGGCGGGCCTGACAACGGCTTGGATAGAGGGATCGAGGTCGTCGCGATAGAGAGCCTCGACGGTCGCCCGACCGCGCCTCTCGACGAGGGTGAAGCTGTTGCCCAGGGACCAGATGCCGAGAGGCCGGCCGAGGAGGCCGAGGCTGCGCAACCAGCGATTGGCGACGTGGTCTACGTCATTCCGCCTGAGAGCGCGCTCCAGATCAATGTCCATGTCGAGTTCCCGTTCGACTCGGCTGCCCTGACTGAGGACCAGATCCCCAAGTTGCAACAGCTCTGCCGGGTGATGGGCAGGGAGGAGTTCAATGGCTCCCGCTCCCGCATCATCGGGCATACCGACGCGAAGGGCGAGGATGCCTACAACGACCGGCTCTCGTTGTTGCGCGCCCAGGAGGTCGTCCGCTACTTTGTGAACACCTGCGGCCTCGACACCGCGCTGTTCGAGGCGATGGGCCTGGGCGAGCATCAACTCCTCGACCCTGCCGATCCTGAAGCAGCGGCCAATCGCCGAGTCGAGTTCCAACTCGAGGCTCTGAGCTGACCGGCTGGGGCGGGACCTTGGGTCCTTTCTGTATGGGGCCTTCCGCTCGGCGCCTTTCAGCCCCCGCGCCACTCAGCCGCTTCAAGTTCGAATGCGGATTCCATCATTCGTTCTTGGACTTTGCCCACGCTGCCCAAAGCTGCTGCGCATCGTTTGCGCGCCGATCCTTCTTGGTATGGTGCTCGCCCAGGTACTCCCCGGGTGTGGTCCAAGCTGACTTCGGCTGCTGTTCGACAGCAGCCTTGCAGGGTCAGCTACAGACCTCACCAACACGCTCCATGGCGTAGCTCTCCACCGTCCTGCGCCTCACCCCCGGACGACGGCCTTCGCTCGCTCGTCGGGACTCAATCCGAGAGGTCCTTCTGGCCTGCAGCTTCCTCGCAGGCCGCCAGATCGGCCTGGACCGCGACAGGGAGACGGTGCCGAACCCAACTGTCTCCGAGCCGATCCAAACCTTGGATGCTCTTGCCAGCGGCGACAGGGTCGGTTTGGCAGGTTCTCCATGCGGCAAGGTAGGGCGCGGCGTGGATCCGATAGGACGTGTCACGCCCCTTCATGACGAGCACCACAAGCACCATTGCCACGGCGATGGCCCACTGGATCTGTCGGGACGTCATTCGCCTTCGCTGCTCCCGCCGGATCAGGTTCATAGTGCCCTAGCAGCGGTAGAGGGCGGGATCTCTCGCTGCTTCAACTCGCGTGGCAATCAGCAGTTCGATCACCTGCTGCCCCGACAGCTTGGGGTAGGCTCGTGCGGTTTGCGTGGCGAGCCGTCGCACGTCTGGCTCCGTCATTGGCCGGCTTGGGTCCAGGGCGCTCGATCGAAGCCAGGGATCGATGCGCTCGCAGCGCTGGAACCCGACCATGCCGCCCGCCACGAACCCGATGAGGAACCCGCCGGCCGCAGTGACTGGAGTGCCGAAGCCGGCTAGCGCTCCAATCGTCCCCGCCGATCCGGCGTAGACGCTGACGCAGCGCCAGTAGAGATGATCGTTTGCCAAAGCGTCGATCCTTGCTTTGGCATCGTCCAGTCCGTCCATCAAAGAGCACTCCACATTGGTCCGCCTCTGGGCACCACGGCTGTCGCCCGCTAGCCGGCGGAGCGGCGCTGGAATAGGTTAGCGGTCGGCGCCCGAGCCTGCCCGTATGCTTGCATCATCGTCACGAACCGACTGGAGAGGACCGGGATGGCCGGCCCTCTTCGGGGGCTCTGCAGGCTACGGCTTCAGGGTCAGGTCGAAGCTGGTGAAGTTGGCGTAGCCCGACTGCGATCCGTCTGGATGGCCGACAAAGAAGGGCACGGCGATTGCAGTGGCCGTCCCGGTGGCCCCCTCGAAGATGCCATTGCCCTCGATCACCGTGAAGGTGCACTCCGTGGTGTCGGGCGCTCCATCCGGCACATCCGCAGGCGCGGCCGCCTTGCAGGCGTAGGAGGTCCAGAGGTGGTTCAGCCCCTCGCCCACAACGCTCTGCTCGTCGCTGGCCGTCTCAGCGCCTTGCTCGTCGGCCGCCGCGGCTGCGCTCTCCGAGCCGCTGTCGGCCAGGGTGACGAACGCGCAATGGCCCGTGCCGTTCTCCTGGAACTCCTGCACGCAGTGGACAGCGGCATGCTCGAGGACGGCCGCATCGTTCTCGAAGTCCAAGGCTCCAGTGATCGTGCCGATCTCGAAGAGTTGCCCGCCAGGGGTTTCGAAGCCGGCACTCATCTGGACCGAGAAGCCGGCAAAGGCCGGTCCGAGCTCTTCCGCAGAAAGCGGCCCGCACACTGCAAAGAGAGACAGGGCCGACACAGCAAGCACACGCATTCGTTCCTCCCTGGACACGTGTAACGCTGGGTCAAGGTAGCACAGGACTGTCCGCTTTGGACGGGAGAAAGCGCTGCTTGCTCGACGATGCGATGATAGGGCAGGCTCCGGAAAGCTCGGTCGCCAACCGAGCGTCTCCCGACGACATTCATGGAACGAAGGGCCGGGCGCGACACGCTGGCTTTCCTGCACCGCTCCGACCGCACACGACCTGAGATTGTGTGCTATCTAAAGCAGGTGGATCGCAACCGTGTGTACAGCCGAGGCTCCCGTGCGCCTCGCACCCTGTGAGGCGCCTATGAGGCTACTGAACCTGCTCAGGCATCGCGAGATCGCGGACTTGGAGGTCGGCGAGCTCGTCCTGAGGACCATCGGACGCAGCCCTGGCCCGGCCCTTGTCATCGACCGATCGTCTCAGGGCGTCACCTTCGGCGTCCTGCGTCATCCGGAGCTCACCAGACCCATCTCCTACCTTGTCCAGAGCGGATCCAGCCTCTCGTTCGGCACCTCCTGGGCGCTTGAGATCCTGCCTGCTTCGCTGTCCCCGCCGACCCGGCACTACCAGGAGACGACCCAGCCCGGTGATCTTCTGATCGGGAAGGAAGGAACCATGGTTGTGCTGGACGACTCCCACGCAAAGCCCGCCGCGCCATTCGGCTTCAACGTCGACACCTTGGCGCTGGTCGCCCTGCCGGAGGAGGCCGCGCGCTGCGCGGGATGGCGAATATGGGCGCACAAAGACGACTGGCGGCGGCCGAGCGCGACACCGGTGTTCGAGTGGGTCGCGCCGTCGCCGACCGCCGCTATCGTGAGCTAGGCGAACTCCGGCCGCTCGATGACCCCCGCGCGGTGCAGGCCGGCTCGGCGGTCGTACTCGTCGGCCAGAGCTTGCAGCGCCGCCCCGCCATCGCCCTCGAACGAGGGCCCGTGCATCAGCGCGAGCCGCCCCGGCGAAAGCTCCGATAGCCGTCGCAGCGTCGTTCCCATCGTCGGGTTCAGCGCCGAGTAGCCGAACAGGTCCTCGGCCGCCGCGGCCGGCGAGACGATGTCGCCCGTGATGAGCGCCGGGCCATCGCCGAGCTGCGTGAACAGGTCCCCGCAGAGCAGCGTGAACAGGTCCCCGCAGAGCAGCGTGCCCGTCGTCTCCTCCATCATCACGCCCGCGTCCCAGCCGTGCGGCGTGTGCGGGGTGTCGATGTAGCGGACGCGCTTGCCGCCGAGATCGATCACCTCGCCGTCTTTCAGCACCCGTGGGGCCCGGTCGGCCATGTCGTTGAGCGACACCATGACCCCGGTCTGGCCATGGGCGACCTGCGCGTCCGGTGCCACGGCCAGCCACTCGTTCATCGCCCCGCACTCGTCGGCCTCGTAGTGGCCGAATCCGATCCAACGAAGGCGTTCAGGCGCAACCAGGCGGGACAGGGTGTCCCGATTGGAGCCGAACATCTTCCGCAGGCCGGTATGAAAGAGGAGGGGCTCGTCTCCGAGGACCAGGAAGGAGTTGAAGGTGAACCCGACGGGAGGGGCGATGCCGGCGACAAAGGTAGAGAGTCGGTAAATGCCATCTGCGATCTCGCTGATACGGGTGTCCATGAGAAATCTCCTGTCGAATGAGGTCCGCCTCGGCCCCTCCCGCCCTCGGGCGCTGGACTTTGACGCTTTCAAAGTACAAATATGTGTAGCGGAAACGCCCGCGGCTGTCAATTCGTTGCACATGGCTGTGCAGTTAATGAATCCATGACCCGGACCTATACCCTGAAGAAGCGGGCGGAGAAGCAGGCCGAGACGCGGCAGCGCATCGTCGAGGCAGCGATGGAGCTGCACAGCACCGTCGGCCCGGCCAGTACGTCTATGAGCCAGATCGCTGAGCGGGCGGGCGTGCAGCGACACACGCTCTACGCGCATTTCCCGGACGAGCGGAGCATGGCGCTGGCCTGCTCGGGCCTGTTTGCGGAACGTCAGCCGCTGCCCGACCCCGAGCCCTGGACCGCCATCGTCGACCCTCGGGACCGGCTCCGCACGGGGCTCCGAGCCCTCTACGCCTGGTACGAGCGCAATGCCGGCCTCCTCGGCTGCGTCATCCGCGATGCCGAGCACCACGCGCTGACACGCGAGATGGCCGAGATGCGCTTCATCCCGGCCCTGGTCCGCATCCGCGAGGTGCTGGGCGATGGTGTCAGCCCGGATCGGAGCGCGCTGCTGGGCCTCGCGCTGGACTTCCACACTTGGCGGAGGCTCAGCCAAGCGGAGGGCCTCGGTTCCGATACAGCGGCCGAGGCCATGATCAAAGCCATCCTTGAGCCAACCTTCCAGACAGTACGACCCCCAGAGAGCGATTAAGCATCCCCACTCGGACAGATGTCTCGTTGAGGGCAGAACACTTTCCGTAGTAACTTCTTCGGGCGCGAGGCCTGGTGGCCTGTTGTGTCTGCAGGCCGTCCCTGCCTCCTGCAGAGCCTTCTGGCCGCCCGGTCACAACCAAGTGGCGGCACTGGGACCATGCGGCATGGGCCAAGCTGCACCTTTCGTTCAACCCACGACCCGGACAGGGCCGATCACCCTGACCTGTGTCCGTTCGAGGCGAGCGTCGGCGGCCCTGAGCTTCTGTCGTGGGCCACCTCCTGTCAGCGATGTGACCACGGAGTGTGACGATGGACGAGGACAATGTCATCGAGCTGATCACTGAGAACGAGAGCAACAAGGCCAGGTCGGCGGCGGGGGGCGAGGGAGACGACGAGATCCGCTCCTGGATCCTGGCCGACGCAGAGGTCGCGACCCAGGATGCGGTCGCGCACGGCAACACTCACACGGTCACGGGCGACGCCGGGCAGGACGTCCTCCGGCTTATCACCCTCGCCTACGGCTTCGGCGGCTTTAGTGCGTTGGCCAGCGGCAACACCAACTCCGCCTCTGGCGGCGAGGAGGACGACGGCGTCACCTCGGCGCTCGGCGCCTTCGCCTATAGTGGAGACGCCACCGTCACTGGCAACTCGCACCGTCTCCTGCTGGACGAAGGGGAGGACTTCCTCACAAGCGACCTCTTCGCCACAGCCCTCTCCGGCAACAACGCCCTGGCCAGCGGCAACACCCTGCTCGCCGCAGGAGGGGAGGACAACGACGAGTTCGAGCTGCGCTTGGACGCCATGGCTCTCTACGTCCGTGATGCCATCGCAAGTACGGCCACGACGAGCAACAACACCCTAGTGGCCCGAGGCGGTGAAGGCGCCGATGCGATTGGGTTGGAGGTGACGGTCAACTCCACCCTGGGCGGCATTGCCACCCTGACCGACAAACATGGTTTGGGCTTGAGGACGGCGCCGGGGCGGACGCGTTAGAACTCGCGCTCAGCGAGGAGATCCACGAGGGCCGCGGGACCACTACCCTGGCGGGCAACCGCTTCACGCTCGACGGCGGCTCGGGCGACGACTTTGCCCAGGTGAACTACTTGACCGATCTGGGGGACAACAGCGTCCGTCTGATCGGCGGCTCCGGCCATGACCTGGCCTCGCTGCTCTACTCCAGTGTCACCGACGACCTCGCCTTCGACTTCTCTCATGGCTACGACCAGGTCCTGGCTGACGGCACTGTCCTCCGAGGCTTCGAGAGGGTCAGCGTCAGCGCAGGCGACGGCGACGACCTGTTCCGGGGCGGGAGCGGGGACGACAGCTTCTATGGAGGGCTGGGCAGCGACTACGCACGGGGTGGGGCCGGCGACGACGTGCTGGCCGCCAGGGGCATTCTCTACAACTTCGAGGAGAGCATCACGCGCTCGCACGACAGCGACGTTCTCCTGGGCGAGGCGGGGAACGACACACTGACGGCAGACCTCTCCGAGCAGGTCTACTTCGGCAGCACCCTGGTGAGCGAGAACACTGTGTTCATGTCAGGAGGCAGGGACGATGACGACCTCAGCTCCACCCTCTCGGCCTTTGCCCAAGGCGTGTCCGAGAGTGCCCCAGCGAACGCGACGACCCGTGACAACACCCTGACCATGACGGGCGACAAGGGCAAAGACAGCCTCGCCGCCCACCTCTCCGCCAGCAGCCACTTTGGCGCCACCACAACCGTAACCGACAACACCCTCCTGCTGAACAGGGCCAAGGGCGATGATGACCTCTCGGTCGATCTGTTCACCTCTGTGGAGGAGATGGGCATGACGATCATGACCGGCAACCAGATCACCCTTCTGGGCGGCAAGGGCGATGACCGTCTCCACGTGTCGGGCAATGCCATGGCTGGCAACTGCCTCATCCTGGACGGGGGCAGGGGCCACGACACCCTCGCCTTCGAGGGCGACCGGGGCGACTACCACGTCACCGAGACGGGCAAGGGGGACTACGAGGTCACGGACCTGGGCGATGGCTCGCCGGGCGCCGTCTACTCCATTCTTGACGTCGAGACCCTGGTGTTCAACGGGACGGTCTTCGACCTGGCCTGAGCCGAAACTCTGTCCGCTGGCATGCAGAGAGCGCCTGGCCTCGCCGGGACGGGATCCCGCGCTCGGCTTCTTCGCCCTGACGGGGAGCGCTGTTGCAGGAGCGTGGCTGGCAGCCGTTGTCTGCCGACAGCGGTTGCCTCATGCTGACCGCATGAACGGCTTCATCATCGAGACGCGGTGCGAGGATGCAAAGGCCCGTGGCGGGCAGCGAGCCATCCGCTGGATCGGGATCATGCGATCAGCCAGGGATATGATCGCAGTGCTGCCGGGGCACAGTCCAAGCGTGGTCGATCGCGGCCCGGGCATTCTGGCGCGCGCCCGCTTTCCGGGGATGCAGGACGGCGAGTTTCAGGAGTTCAGTGGCTGACGGTCGCGGCGCTTGCGCGCTAACGGTGCGCCTCGCTCCCCCCTGTGCCGTCGACCTCTCCCCACCTCAGTTCAGCCGCGCAGGATCACCGGGAGTTCCTGTCGCAGGGCCCGAGGTCAGTAGCCCGTACTCTCTGGGCGTGGCCGCGATTCCGTCGAGAGGCGCCACGCGAGTTGGCGTCCGTTGGCCGCCCAAGCCTTGCAGAGCGGCACGCTGGCTCGCGCCAGCTCGATGCAACTGCCGTTGCGCAACGCCTCGATAAGGCGGAACTCCTCGACCGTCCGGGCGGTGGCGGCGGAGAGCCCGAGCACCCAGGCCATGACTGGACCAGGCTGGGAGGCACCAAAAATCTCCCGGCGGCCCAGATCCGTCTCGATCCAAGTCCAGCCAAGATCTCCGACCCGCCGACCCGTCCTGTTCACGCCTTCACATCGTTCTGTGGTCCTGCTCCGGGCGTCACTCTTATGCTCCACCCATCTGTGTCCGCGTCGACCTCCACTGGCAGGCTGAAGAGCGAGGTCCGGCCGCTCCGCCAGCAGCCCAGCGAGGCGCGCTCAAGGATGTCACGCGTCGCTGGGTCCATGACAATGGCGACCGGCGTCGCTTCGTCTTCGTGGGCGGCATAGATCGCGTGGGCGATGGCCTTTGCCAGTGAGAACGCATCAGGGTCGGGCATCAGCAGGTGGGATCTCCGGGCAACAGCGCAGAGCAAGGCTGGAGGGTCTTGGTCGGATCGGGTTCCTAGTGCCGCTGGCGGCTGAAGCCTTGCAGGACCGCCTCCGGCAGCCGCTTGGTGAAGCTCACGACCTTACCGCCATAGTCTGCAAAGGGGTCCGGGCAGGTCGCCCGGAGCGGCTCAGGGCTGACCTGGCTCAGCGCTTGCTCTGGGGCCAGGCCCATGGCCTCGCGCATAAGGGCGTCCAGCTCGTCGTGAGGGTCATGGGCGTGGACAAGCGACATCAGGAGGACTCCGGACTCAAGAGAAGGGACGTAGGGCAGCGATCCGCCGCGGCGGCGACACGCTGGCAGGTCTGATGCCCGAACAGGGCACAGAAGTGACCGTCGGACGCCGAGAGAGAGACGCTCGTCGGGCATCTCTTGCCACTCCGAGAAGATCGCGCTGAGCCGGCAAAGCGGGGAGCGGACAATCCAACGCCATGGAAGCCGTCATCGCGGGCCGGCTGTAGGGCGAGGGCTCTTGTCTTGTTGGCCGGCCGGAACGGGTCTTCTCCGTTCGCGGTTGACGCTCGGGGGGCTGAGGGCCGCCCGGTGTCGTGACCGTCAGGAGTTCGCCATGTCCCGAGCGACGACCTTGGATGCGTGGTGCTTTGGTTGCGCCGCTGGATGGGACGGCTCGCCCGCCGAGGCGAACCCCTGCACGGATCGCCCCGATCTCGCCCGAGCATGGGACAAGGGTTGGCGGCTGAGCCGGACGGCGAGGCACCGCGGCCTGCCTCGCGCGCTGGACGACCCGGCCGCCTCCCGGCCGCCTGACCTGGAGAGCCGAAGGGCCTGCTCGCCGACATGACCGGCGCGTCCCTTCGCTGATGCTGCTCCATTCCATCCTGACCCCCAACCCTGGAGATCCCTCATGGCCGATGCGTCCGACGAGCTCGGCGTTGTCTTTGTCGACAACCCGATGGCCCCCGACCTGTTCGTGGATGGCGTCTCGGGGTTCTTCTTTCGGAACGGGAGCGTCCGCATAACCTTCCACTCGTCAAGGGCGAAGCACACCGCTCCGCCGGGGCCGATCAGCAACGTCGTGGTCGGACGCCTCGTCATGCCGGTCGATGCCGCGGAACACATGGCGCGGCAGATCCTGGAGGCTCTGGAGCGGCGCAGGGCCGAACCCGCTCCGTCTCCCTCCCAGGCGAGCCCCAAGGGGCACTAGTTCGTCGTTGCGCTCGGCGCCCCGGCCAGCCGCGACAGCGTGTCGTGGCGGGGTGCGACCAGGAGACGAGGACGAGCAGAGAGGTGAGGGGCGGGGCACGAGCAGGCCGAGGGGGCGCCCGCTGCATTCAGAGGCCGACCGAGAATGAGGCCGAAGAGAGCTCCTCGGTCCGGGAGAGCCCTCCTTGGCCCGCATCACGCCACCTCTCAGGCGCCTGCCGGCCATCACCTCACCGCACTTGCGAAGGACAAGGACACTGCGCCCCAGTTCTGCGGGGCGGCACTTGGGCGTGAACGTGAGTGGCCCCGGGGCCGGTTCGCCTCCCGGCTCTCGGGGTTCTCACAACCACTCGTTTCCTACGAAACGGGGTGGACGTTCGGCTGAGAAAGGTCAGCGTCAAGGATGGATGAGGTCTTCAGGGACATGACCGCCACCCTCAGCGAGGCGCGGCACGCCGTGGAGCAGGAGCTGGCGGGCATGGCGCGGGCGCCGGATAGGAGCCGGCTAGCGCGGCTCGGCCAATCGGTGGGCGAGCTCTCGTTCGGTGCCGACGCGCTTCTGGTCAGGATGCTGGAGCGTGACGCGGACGACGCTCTCGTGAATGCGGCTGAGACGCTCGTGGACTTCTTCCGCGACACCGACGAGCAGATCGCCGCACAGCTCGACGCGGGCCCGGGGTGAGGGTCAGGACGCGAACGGCTCGTGCCGGCATGTGCGCTGTCACTTGTCAGCCGTTCGTAGGACCTTCGCCGCTGATCCCTGAGGAACCGCTCCACAGGAAGCCTTGTCGCAAGGGGTCATGGCGGGCTGCCCTTCAAAGGTAGCGACCTTCCGGACGCCAGCAGAGGCAGGCCTGGAGTGGAACGGCGGGGGCCTAGTCGTCCGCCGGCGCTGTCAGCTGTGGGGTGCCGGCCATGCGGTCGCCCACCGACCCTGCGAACGCCAGCCCGACCATCAGGACAAAGATGAGCAGGAGCGGCGCGACCCCGTCCCTGTGCCCCTGCGGATTTCCCTCGGTTGCCGCTCGTTTCCCCAACCGGACCATGACAGGCCCTCCCACCCGACAATGTCACTCACCCGGAGGCCGCCTCGCCTTAGCCGTCCTAAGCAACCATCAGCCTGTTCGCTTCAGGCGAGGCAGGCTGACGAACGTCCTGCCAGTGGCTGCCGGATGACGGCTGAGCGCGGAGTGCTCCCGTGCGAACAGCCTACACCCGCCGGACATGCCGACCTAGGGAAAGGCACCCGAGCGCGGCTGCGTGCATGATTTTCAACCATACGGTGCAAGGCTCGCCCCCGCGCGGCTCGCGTCCTGTAGTGCGGGGGCTGGTCCGCCCGATCGGCCGCAGGAAAGTCGCGGCCGACCCTCGGAGTGGGGCTAACATTACCCGCTCGGGGTGTTTACGAAGTCGAGTGACTGCCCTCGTACCCCGAGAGATGGCCACCTCAAGGGCGATTCCCCAGCGCCGCTTGGCGGCCGGTGCAGAGGTATTGCCGCCTGCTGGAGGGTTGTGCTCTGGCATCTTCCGCTTGGGAGGGACGCGACGGACTCCCAGCCGGAAAATACTACGCCACGGGCATCCCGGGCCAGGGTTCATCTCAGCGGCGACCCCGCCCCTGAGCTGTGGGAAGGACCCAGCGCGGGGGCGGGGTCACTGCCGTCGAGCGAAGGTCTAATGACTCGGCGGCTTGTGCCCCTAGGGCTTCGACAGGCCACGAGAGGAAACGGTGGAAGCAGCGAGGGGTGCGAGGAGGGAGCTGGCTTGGTGCGGAGGGTCGCACTTCGGGAGAAGGGGGGATCTCGTGCCTACTCCGGCTCGGGAAACCCTCGGGCCGCTTTGCCCTCTGCGGTTGGCATTTCTTCTGATTGTCAGGGCTGTCAACGCTCGCCTCGCTCCCGGCATTCTGGCCGGGAGCGGGGTCATGGCGGCCAGCCCGCTGACCTGCTGGCCGGCAGCCAAGTCACAGCAGCAGGTCGCTCGTGTCCAAGGCGTGAATGCTGTTCACCTGGATCTCGAAATCAGCCTTGCCATCGCCGGTGACGTCGCCCTTGAGGATGACGTTGGAGGTGTTGATGACCTCCCAGAGCCCGAAGGCCCTCGCCGTCGTGCCGCCCCACGCGAAGGCCTGATCGCCCGCAAGGCTGGCGTTGGCGTCGATGCCGCGCAGGTCGATATCGTCCACCCCGTGCACGAATCCGTTGACGATGTCCCGCTGGGCGGCGCCCATGGCGCTCTCCGCGACCGAGTTGAAGATGAAGAGGTCGCGTACGTTGTCGGCTCCGCCCGCCAGGAGGTCGCGCCCGAGCCCGCCGATCAGCGTGTCGGCGCCGGCCTGCCCGCGCAGCGCATCATTGCCAGCGCCACCCTTGAGGGTGTTCGCGAGCTCGTTGCCGTAGATGATGTCCGCTCCGGAGGAGCCCTCGACATCCTCGATGTTGCGGATGACATCGGTGCCGAGACCCGTGACTTGTCGGGCGATGGAGATACCCAGGTTGACGGTCACGCCGGCGCTGCCCGTGGCAACCAGACAGTCGCGACCCGTACCGCCGTCAATGACGTCATCGCCGGCATCCAGGCTGATGCGGTCGTTGCCTGCGCCGCCATTCAGATGGTCGAGACCCCGGGCGCCAAGAAGAATATCGTCGCCGCCGAGCGCGTTGATTACATCGTCGCCGTCGGTGCCCTGAAGAGAATTCGCGCCGTCGTCCCCCAGGATCTCGCTATCTTGGCCTCCCCCGATGATCGGGTCCGGGCTCCCATCGTCGATCGGGGGGCTGTCCGGCAAGGGTTCCTCGGGCGGAGGGGTGTCGGGCAGCGGGCTGTCGGGCGGGACGATCGGCGTGCCGCTTGCATCGCCGTCGGTGAGGACGTCTCCCGCGCCAAGGCCCCCAGCGCCGTTGACCTGGATCTCGAAATCCGCAACGCCGTCGCCGGTGACGTCGCCCTTCAAAACGACGATGGAGGAGCCCACCGCCTGCCAGAGCCCAAAGGCCTTGGCCGTGGTGCCGCCCCAGAGGAATGCTTGGTCACCCGCCAGTGTGGCGTTGGCGTCGATAGAGCGCAGGTCGATGTCGTCGATGCCCCGGACGAAGCCGTTGATGACGTCCCGTTGGGTGGCGCCCACCGCGCTCTCCGCAACCGAGTTGAAGACGAAAAGGTCTCGAACAGTGTCCGTACCGCCCGACATCACATCGCGCCCGAGCCCCCCGAGGAGCGTGTCGGCCCCGCCCTGCGCACGTAGTGTGTCGTTGCCGGCCCTGCCATTGAGGATGTTGGCGTCGGCATTGCCATAGACGGTGTCCGCACCTGAGCCGCCCTGCACGTTCTCGATGCCGCGGATCACGTCAGTGCCGAAACCTGTGGCCTGAGCGCTTTGGATGCCAAGGTTGACGGTGACGGCAACATCGGCCCCCGACGCGTCGAGCCAGTCGTTGCCCGCGCCGCCGTTGACGTAGTCGTTGCCGAGATCCAGGCTCAGCGTGTCGTTGCCGGCGCCGCCCTTCATGCGGTCGATGCCCCGACCGCCCACGAGGGTGTCGTCGCCGCCGAAGGCGTCGATCACGTTGCGTCCGCTGGTGCCCGTCAGCACGTTCGCGCCGTCGTCGCCCAGGAGCGGCGTGGGCCCGGAGACGTCGCCGTCGCGGACGCTGGCGTCCAGAATGCGTCCGACGATCGGCGAGGACAGGGGCGTGTAGGTGCCGGCCCAGTCGTTGATGCGCGAGTCCCCGGCCCAGAGGTTGACGATGCTGCGCAACTGGCCCGTGTACCAGATGCCGCCCGGCATGTCGTCGCCGCTGAAGTAGGCCACTGGGGTGTCGTCCACCCGGAACACCGCGCCCTTGCCGGTCAGCGTGATCTCGTAGTCATGCACGGCCGCCGCGGCATCGAAGCCGAGGTCGACTACAGTGTTCTCAAGGTTGGTAATGTGCTGGCCGGCGGCGTTCGCCATGTGCACGGTCACTTGCACCCTCGTGGTGTCCCGGCCCACGAACTCCCAGTCGAACTCGAGCGTCTTCTGATCCTTGCCACCCGCCGCCATGGCGAACATACCGAACACCGTGCCGCTCGCCATGCGGGGCGCCTGCGCGGTCCACTCGAAGGTGCCCACATCGGCGATCGCGCCCGAGCGGATCTCGCCCCCCGTGGCCTTGGTCGAGCCGTCCGAGGCCGCGCCCAGACTAACCTCGGCCGCGCCGTCCGCAGCAATGCGTACGCGGTCACGCGTCCAGGTGGTGATGGGCGTGAGCCACCCAGCGTTCCACTCCGAGACTTGCCAGTCGCCCGTCGTGAAGTGCTGGCCCGCGTAGACCAGGTCATAGTTGGTGCTAAACATGGGTCCCCCTCTCGCGGCCGAGTCCCGTTCGGCCGGTGGGCAAAGGGAGGCGTCTTGGCATGTCGGGAGAGAGGCGCAGATGTGACCCGGGCGTGGAGCCCGCCTTAACTGCGCCCCAATTCCCCTGAATTGCGTCTCACGTCGGCGAGACTCCGCTTACCAGGGGCCGCGGCTCGGCAAGCCCGACAGAGTGCCGCTTGGGCCCCGTCTCTTGGTTCAATGTGGCGACCGGAGGTCGCAGCAGTAACCAGTCGAGGGTGTCAGCAGAGCAGCCGGGGTCATAGATCGGGCCTGTGGTGCGAACGGGGGTTGGAAGGAGCCGCGCGGTGTCGGGGACTTGCGGCTCCCTCCTGTCGCTCTAGGGGAAACAATGATGCTATTGATAGCTGATTGTGCCGCATTTGCGGCACAATGAAGACCCCGCTGTGTCCCTGCTATGCTCTGGTCAGGTGAATGGCTGCCGACAAAGCCCATGCGCCAGCGCCAGATTCACCAGGGAGAGCATAGCCACCTCTTAAGAACCCGCAGTTCCACTCTGGTCACAGCCATCCCATCCCGTGCCGCCGTACCCCCGGCGCCTTCTTTCGGCAGCTTTCGCTGAGGGAGTGCGTCGGTGCGCCGGAGGTGCGGACCGGGCTCGCCGCACCACGCCACAGTGCGCAGCATCTCGAGTGCGCGGCGCTTGCAGGCCTTGCGGATGGTGAAGGGGAGCCTTGCGCGGGAATGGCATGCGAACTCCCCTTGGCAGCAGGTGTCGAAAGACGCGAATGCCTCGCCGGTTCTGTATGCGGCTCGCTGCTCTGAAGGGACACCACCCCCTGTGCTCGCTCAGGGGAGGAGCGGCACAGGGGGGTTGAGGTCGCTGCCGGCAGGGAAACGTTGGGACAGTCCCTGGACGGCGTTTCGTCGCTCGACGCGGGTCACGACAAACCCTCTTTCAGGAACTCTCGTGTGCTCCGGCCGGTTCCGGGCCGAAGCCGACAAAGTCCGAGCAGATCAGCATTCTCCGGACAATGAGTTCAGTCAGCGTCTAGGCCTGAGTTGGCGAAGTCTCGCGCAAGTACTTGCTGGCATTGGGCAAGGCTCCGCTGTGGCCGGTCGGTGACATGGACTTGGGTGCTGCTACCCAATAGTCCCGATCACACCGGTGCGGAGGGACAGCTGCATCGGCTTCAACAGAAACACGACGATCCGAGGCTGACGCTCCTCGGGGACAACTTTTTGCGCCTTGAGCCCAGCGCATCGGCTGGGCTCGCCCGGGCCCTCCGGCCCGGTGGACGACCGCTGCCAAAGGGGAACCCATGTTCGACACCAACAACGACCTGGTCTTCGGGGGCCAGAGCTACACGAGCGGCGACTGGCAGGTCTCGGACTGGGACGCCGGAGCGCTCAGCTACATCACCAACTGGTCGCGCGACCGGGTGCGCATCGCCGCGGACGGCGCCGCCGAGGTGAGCCTGGGCTCGGCCGCGCCCGGCTCCTACAACGCCACCGGCGGCGAGATGCGCTCGGGCGAGACCGCCGACGTCGGCACCTTCGAGTGGGCCGCGCAGGCGCCGCAGATGAAGTCGGGCACCGTCTTCGGCATGTTCGCCATCGCGGCGGGAGGCAACGACCAGCGCACGCTCGAGTTCGACTGGGAGTTCGTGGGCGCCGACACCCGGCACGTGCAAGTCACGGTGCACATGGAGAACAGCGCCGGCAAGCACATCCGCAACCTGGACCGCACGATGGTGGATCTCGGCTTCAACGCCGCCGCCAAGGCGCACAAGTACGACATCACACTCACCGGCAAGAGCGCGGTCTTCCGGGTGGACGGCGGAGCGGTGGCCACCTTCGACGCCTCCGACATGCCCGGCGGCGTCTGGTACAGCGGCAACCTGCGCAGCGTCGTCAACCTGTGGGCGGGCGACTCGCGCTACAACACCTGGTCCGGCGTCTACTCGCCTCTGTCTTCACCCATCAAGGCGCGCATCGTCGACGCCAGCGTGCGCGATGGCGACGTGTCCAGCACGCCACCGTCGCAGGGCACCAGCGGCGCCGACATTCTCAAAGGCACCAACGGCAACGACGTCTTGAGTGGGTTGGGTGGCAACGACTCGCTCGCCGGCGGCCTCGGCAACGACAAGCTGTATGGC
>NZ_KK088523.1 GCF_000600335.2 Rubellimicrobium mesophilum DSM 19309
CGGCGTCGCGGGCGTCGTCCTCGGCGGCCCATTCGGGGAAGTCGCGGCGCAGGCCGGCCGGCACGCGCGGGCGGGGATGGTCGGGGAAGACGAAGCCCTCGGATTCCCAGCCCCGGCGCCAGTGCCAGCGGGAGGCGGCGAGGGCTTCGAGCTCGGGGTCGGCGATGCGGCGCTGGCCGCGCGGGACGTGGTAGGGCACGGGTAGGTGGATGAGGGCGAGCTCGGCGGCGGTGTAGGTGACGGGCATGGGGGCGGCATCCGGGGCGAGAGGGAGAGGGCGGTTGCGACTCAGGATGCCGGAGCGGGGTTAACAGACGGTGAACGGGGCGTTCGGTGGGGGGTGGGGGGACGCAACACCACGGGAGTAAGAGATTGATGCGACGAGCGAAGTCGCTCGATGGGGGTGTTGCGTCGCCCCCGTAGGGTGGGGTTTCACCCCACCACGAATCGGGTGCAGCTGGAGTTGACCGGGAACGGTGGGGTGGAACCCCGCCCTACGCTTTGCTTCACAGGCCCAAGCCGTCCAGGAACTCCTGCGTCGCTTCGAGCGCCAGCGCCCGTCGCGCGGGGTCGAAGGGCAGCGGCGACAGCGGCGACTTCTCGGCCTGGTCGAAGCCGTGGTCGGCGCCGGGCATCACCTCCACCCGGACCTCGGCGCCGGTGGCCCCGAGCGCCTCGGCCCGCTCGGCGCAGGCGGGCGCGCTGACGACGCGGTCCCTCTCGGACAGGATCATCAGCGTGGGCGGGGCGCCGCGCCACTCCCCGGCCCGCGCGCCGTTGAGAAGCCCGCAATAGGGATAGAGCAGCACCAGCGCCGAGATGCGCCCCAGCATCGCGGCGGGCGGCTCGGGCCAGCGCGCGAGGCCGGGCGGCGTCCGGCCGGTCGCGGCGAGGCCCACGAACTCCATGGCCGTCCAGCCCCCGTGCGAAGCGCCGAGGAGCACCACGTCCGAGGCGTCCACCCCCGGGCTGCGCGCCAGGGCATCCAGCGCCGCCGCGACGTCGCCGGCCCGCTCGGCCCCTCGCAGGACCTGGCCCGCGCAGACGAGCCGCCAAGCCGGGTCGCGGTCGAGGCCCCGCGGCGCGTGGCTGTCGAGGATGAGCACGGCACGACCCCGGCGCGCCAGGGCCTCGGCCCAGAAGGCCATGTTGTCGTGCACGCCGTCGCAGCCCGAGAGGACGATGGCGGCCGGGCGCCGCCCGGGACCCTCGGGCTGGACGAGCCGCCAGCTTGGGGCGAGCCGGGCCTCGCGCGCTTCGGGCGCCTCCTGGACGAGGGGGCCGCAGGAGGCCGCGAGCAGAAGGCCCAGGAGCGCCGCCGCGAGGCGGAGCGCCGGGCCACGGAGGCCGGCGCGGAGGAGACTCGGCATCGTGAGGGTTCCATCCCTCGGACGGCTGACGGGATCGAGGGCCTGCGGCAGGTCCGTCACGTCGGTTCCCGCGCGAGACGTCGCGGCCCGTCAGGCGCGGAGGTCGCCCTCCGTGCCCACGACGGGATCGGGCGCAGCCCCTACTGCGCGGCCTTCCGCATGGCGACGATCTGGTGGAGGTAGTCCTCGAACTCGTCGCAGAGCTCCTCGCGCGCGAGGCCGAAGGCGACCGTGGCCTGGAGGAAGCCGGCCTTGGAGCCGCAGTCGAAGCGCTCGCCCCGGAAGCGGTAGCCGTAGACGGGCCGGCCTTGCGTCAGCTCCATGGCGATGGCGTCGGTGAGCTGCAGCTCGCCCCCGGCGGAGGGGGTGATCCTGTCGAGGTTCTCCATGACCGTGGGCGCCAGGATGTAGCGGCCGATCACCGCAAGGTTCGAGGGCGCGGTGCCGGGCTTGGGCTTCTCCACCATGCCCTTGACCGAGACCATGGTGCCCATGTCCTCGGCCACGTCGAGCACGCCGTAGGAGGAGGCGCGCTTGGGCGGCACCTCCATGGCGGCGACCATGGAGCCCCCGGTCTCGGCATAGGCCTCGACCATCTGCTGCAGGCAGGGCTTCTCGGCCGCGATGACGTCGTCGGGGAGGAGCACGGCGAAGGGCTCGTCGCCGATCAGGCGGCGCGCGCAGCCGACGGCGTGGCCCAGGCCCAGCGCCTTGTGCTGGCGGATGTAGGCGATGGCGCCGGATTCCATGTTGGAGGAGCGCAGCGCCTCCAGGAGGTCGTGCTTGCCGTCGGCCTCGAGCTTGGCTTCCAGCTCCCCCGCGTGGTCGAAGTAGTCCTCGAGCGCGCTCTTGCCCTTGGCGGTGACGAAGATGAAGTCGGTGATGCCGGCGGCGCGGGCCTCGTCGATGGCGTACTGGATCAGCGGCCGGTCCACGAGGGTCATGATCTCCTTGGGAACCGACTTGGTGGCGGGCAGGAACCGCGTGCCGAGACCCGCAACAGGAAAAACCGCCTTGGTGACCTTGCGCACCATCATGAATCCTTACCCTGAATGAACGAGAGGGCCCAAAGGTAACACGGGCCAGGGTTTCGGCAAACGTCTGAAAGTGATGCCACCTTCAGGGCATCCCCATCGTCGCCATCATCGCCTCGATCCGGGGCACGTCCGATGGATTGTTGAGCTCCCAGAACTCGCGCCCGCGCGCCTCGACCTCCACGCAGAGGACGGGGATGCCGTGTTCGAGGAAGCGGAGCTGCTCCAGCCCTTCCAGCGTCTCCAGCGGGCCGGGCTCGCGGGCGGCGTAGGCGCGCAAGGCGCCCGGGCGGTAGGCGTAGACGCCGACGTGGTGGAAGACGGGGGTGGGCTCGCGGGGGGCGTAGGGGCGGCCCGTGTAGGGGACGACCTCCTTGGAGAAGTAGAGCGCCCGGCGATCGGTCCCGAAGACCGCCGTGGTGCCGCCGACCCGCCCTTCGCGCCGGTCCTCGAGGAAGCCGGTCAGGGCCGCGCCCTCCATGCGGAGGACGGGGGTGGCGACCTGCATCGAAGGGGCGGCGTCCAGGCCGGCGACAAGGTCCTCGACGAACCAGGGGGGCGTGAGGGGGGCGTCGCCCTGGAGGTTCACGACGAGGTCGTGGTCGCCCAGGAGGTCCATCGCCTCGACGCAGCGCTCGGTGCCGTTGCGGGGACGGTCGGAGGTCATCACCACCTCGGCGCCGAAGGACATGGCGTGGGCGCGGATGCGCTCGTCCTCGGTGGCGACGACGACGCGGTCGATGCCCCGGACCTCGCGCGCGGCGTCCCAGGAGCGGCGGAGGAGGCTGCGGGATTCGCCGGTGGCGCCGCGCAGGGGGGCAAGGGGCTTGCCGGGGTAGCGGGTGGAGGCGTGGCGCGCGGGGATGACGAGGAGGACGGACATCGGATCAGAGGTCGGCGGTGACGGTGATGGAGTCGGCCGAGCGGGCATGGGGGCCGTGGAAGACCGCCTCGATGTTGTTGCCGTCGGGGTCGTAGGCGAAGGCGGCGTAGTAGCCGGGGTGGTAGGACCGCTCGCCGGGGGCGCCGTTGTCGCGGCCGCCGGCCTGCAGGACCGCCGCGTGCCAGCGGTCCACGGCCGCGCGGTCGGGGGCCTGGAAGGCGAGGTGGATGTGCGACAGGGGCTCGCCCTCGGAGACGAAGAGCTCGTCCACCGTGAAGAACCCGGGGCCGTCGCGGAGCGCGAGGTCGGGGTTCAGCGCGGCGAGCCCGGCCTCGTGGAACTGCCGCGCCGCCGCGAGGTCCCGCACGACGATGTGGACATGGTCGATCAGGCGGCCGATGCGGAGTTCCATGCGGTCAGCCTTTCTGCAGTTCCACCCCCGGGGCGTGGGCGATGAAGAAGGGGTTCTCGTAGCCGGGCTTGCCGTAGAGGAGCGGCGCGTGGGTGTCGAAGCGCACCACGCAGCCGCCGGCGCCCATGAGCACCGCCTGCCCCGCCGCCGTGTCCCATTCCATGGTGCGGCCGAGGCGCGGGTAGAGGTCGGCCTCGCCCGTCGCCACGAGGCAGAACTTGAGGGAGGACCCGGCGCTCTTGAAGTCGGCGACCTGGTAGCCGGCGATGTAGGCGTCGGTGGCGGCGTCGCGGTGGCTCTTGGAGGCCACGACGCGGAGCGCGCCGTTATCGGGCCGGTGCGCCACGCGGATCGGCTGGGAGACGCCGACGCGCGAGGGGTCGTGGGTGCCGTCCTCCTCGACCGACTGGCCGAGGGCGTTGGTGTAGAAGAGCCGCTCCTTGGCGGGGGCGTAGACGACGCCCCGGATGGGGGTGCCGTCGCGGACATAGGCGATGTTCACGGTGAAGTCGCCGCGCCGCTGCACGAACTCCTTGGTGCCGTCGAGCGGGTCCACGATCAGGAAGTCGCCCCGGGCGAGGGTGCCGTGGGTGGCGGCCTGCTCCTCGGTGACGAGGGGGATCTCGGGGAAGGCGGCGCGCAGGCCGTCCGAGATGATGCGGTCGGCGGCGAGGTCGGCGGCGGTGACCGGAGAGGCGTCGGCCTTCTGCTCCACCCCCATGTCGGGGGCCTCGTAGATTCGCATGATCGCCTCGCCCGCGTCGAGCGCGAGGCGTCGCATCGTTTCGCAAAGCCGGTCGAAGTCCATAGGCGCGCCCTCCCGCTCCGGTTGATCCGGGGCCGCGGGGGTCCTTATGCTGGCCGGGCGCGGGATCGGCAAGCCGGTCCCGCCCGCGTGGCGCGGTCCGGCGGCTCCGGGCGCGCCGGTTCGCTCAAGATGGAGGCGTCGCGATGTTCCACCGGCCCATCGGTCCCCTGTCCTTCCTGGCCGCCCTGGTGCTTGCGCTCTGGGGCGCGATGGCCGCGGCGCAAGACCTGCCCGCGCGCTTCACGGTCACCGGGGTCGCGGCGGGGGACGTGCTGAACGTGCGCGAGGGCCCCGACGCCTCGGCCCGCATCCTCGCCACCCTGCCGCCGGGGAGCACGGGGGTGGAGGTCGTGGAGCTGTCGCCGGACGGGCGCTGGGGGCGGATGGCCTTCCGCGAGGGGTCGGGCTGGGTGTCGATGCGCTACCTCGCGCGGGAGGCCGCGTATCCGGGGCCGGTGCCGCGCCCGCTTCTCTGCCGGGGGACCGAGCCCTTCTGGTCGCTGCGGCTGTCCGAGGACGGCGCGGCCTTCCAGTCGCCCGAGCGGGGGGACATCCCGCTGCGCCCCTTGGGCGAGGCCGGGGGCCGGACGGGCGCGGTCGCCGCCTTCGACGCGGGCGGCGAGACGCTGGACCTGACGGTGATCCGGAAGGCCTGCTCGGACGGGATGAGCGACCGGCCCTACGGGCTCGCGGCGCTGGTCTGGAACCGGGGGGAGCTGTTCCTCGAAGGGTGCTGCGCGCTGTCGTCGCGGTGAGCGGGAGGGTGCAGCCCCGTAGGGCGGGCTTCAGCCCGCCCTACGGTGGATCGGGGCGGAAACCCACAGGGGTCGGGGCCAGGCCCCACGTGGCTCAGGCCCCGAGATTCGAGAACATCAGGACCTTGCGGGCGAGGTCGAAGGTGGTGTGCCCGCTCGTTCCGAGGAGGCGCAGGAGCGGCTCCATGTCGTCGCTGTCGACGTCGAGGAGGTATTCCTCCACTCCGTTGTCGAGGATGAGCTGGATCGTGAACCGCCCTTCCTCGCCCGGCTCCCGCTCGACCCAGGAGACCTGATACTGCGTGACCTCGCGCACCTGGATGCGGCGGGAGCCCCGCCCGGCGGCCTCGGAGGCACGCGGACGGTCGGGGTCGCGGGGCTCCTCCGGGGGGCTCGCCTGGTCCGGTCGGGCGGGGGGCTCGGGGCGCGGGGAGGGCTGGCCGTCCACGGTCAGCCGGTCGGTCCCGTCCAAGATCTCGTTCTGGTCCATGTCGTCGGCTCCGTTGCGAAGGGGTCCGGGGGCGAAACCGCCGGGTGCGCGCCCTGTTCCCGTCAGGTCACGACCCGGAGCGTCAGGTTGATCCGCCCGCCGCCGGGGACGAGGTCGCTGCTCCCCTCGCGCACCCGGTCGATGCCGTGGTGGACGAGGCGGGCGGGGCCGCCG
>NZ_KK088525.1 GCF_000600335.2 Rubellimicrobium mesophilum DSM 19309
CCTCCGGCGTGCGCCTGGGCAGCCCCGCCGCCACCACGCGGGGCCTCAGGGAGGCTGAGTTCCGCCAGGTCGGCCGCTGGATCATCGAGGTCGTGGACAGCCTGCGCGCCACCCAGGGCCAGGGCGACCCCGCCACCGAGGCCCGCATCGCCCACGAGGTCCAGGCCCTCTGCAGCCGCTTCCCCATCTACCAGGAAATGTGAGGTGACCAAGGCGCGCGCCGTCCACAGGGGCGCGTCACCGCCTCGCGGAGCGGGTGCGGCGCAGGTCCCGCCCAGACCGCCGCCGCCAACCCCCCGAGAGTCGCCCCCCAGGCGGCCAGCGCGATCCAGGCCATGGCCTGCGCGAGGCTGTGCAGCGGCGGGAAGTCCGCCGCCAGCGACAGCCTCAGGCTCGCCAGCGAATACATCCCCAGCGGGAAGACCAGGCTCCAGAGCATCGGCGTGTAGGTTAGGGGCACCCGGCAGATCACATGCTTCCAGATGCCGAACAGGAGCAGCATCGGGATCCACCAGGTTCCCCAGGCCCAGACGATCAGCGTCATCCCGTCGATGAAGGGCCGCATCGCGGCGAGGAACGGCATCCCGCTGTCGGTCAGGATCAGCATCGACCCGGCGTTGGTGCTGATGGCCGCCGCTCCCATCACCACCCAGAGGAGCGGCGTGATGTCGTCCGGGCCCACGTCGAAGAAGAAGATGCGGTAGGCGAAGAGCGTGACGAAGATCGCGTAGAGCCCGAGCCCCACGCCCCAGAGCATATGAATGAGCACGAAGACCGATGGCGCGAGCTCTCCCGCCGAGGGCGCGACGAGGGCGCCCAGGATCACGAGCGACTCGGTGCCCACGATGGCGATCAGCCACCCGCCGTGCACGACGTTCGCCCCCTGGGCCGTGTTGAGGAAGGTCAGCACGCCGAAGCTGAAGTAGATGAGCACGAACCAGGTGACGAGCGCGGCAAGCCAGGACCAGAGCGCAGCGGTCGAGGCTCCGCGCAGATGCAGCCCCACCCCGAAGACATCGGTGGCCGCGACGATGGTGAAGAAGGCGAAGACCAGCCTCGGGTTGATTATGTCGGCCCAGAGCGCCCGGGGATGGCGCAGCGCCCGCAGGACCGTCAGCGCGAGGAGCCAGGGAAAGGCCAGCGCGTTCCCCGCGAACAACGCGTCCGAGAGCAGGAGATGCCCTTGGAGCCGCAGCGTGTTCGAGATGATGCCCGTCGCCATGACCAGGGCGAAGTAGCCGGGGTAGAGGCTCTCGATCCGCCCGTCGATCCAGGCGGCGAGGCGTGGCGGCGTCCGGGACAGGCTCTCCTGCGACGAGGTCATGGCGGCCGAACCTCCTGCTGCGAGGCCCCCGCGATCAGCAGATCAGACGATCCCCCGCCAGGCAAGCAGCGTCACGACCAGCGCGAACGTCGCCAGGACCTGGAGCCCCGCCGTCGCCAGCAGGTTCAGGCGCCGGTTGCGTCGCCGGAGGCGCGGATCGATGGTCCGCAGGCGACGTGACAGCCGCCGCTCGGCCCGGGCGACCTCGCGCGGGTCGACGAGACGGGCGAAGCTGGGATGGCGGGCCATGGCCTCGGCCCGGACCAGCAGCTCGGCGTCGCGACGGGCGCGGCGTGGCAGGCGACGTCCGGCGCGGCGGACCTGCTCGCGCAGGTCGGGGCCGGCGACGCCCAGCCTCTCGCCGAGGAGCGCATGGACGGAGGACAGGCGGTTGGACCAGTCGGGCATGACCGTGATGTGGCGCGCCCGGATCGCGCCTCAAGCCCCCTGGAGAGCGCGGTCCCGACCGGCTAGACCGGCGCCATGCTGAACGTCGTCCGCCATGGCACCCCGACCGACCGCCCTGCCCTCCTCATCGCCCACGGGCTCTTCGGCTCGGCGCGGAACTGGGGGGTGATCGCCCGGCGCCTCTCGGACTCGCGCGAGGTGCTGGCGGTGGACATGAGGAACCACGGCGAGAGCTTCCACGATCCGGTCCACGACTACCCGGCGATGGCCACCGACCTCGCTCAGGTGATCGAGCGGCACGGCGGGCCGGTGGACGTGCTCGGGCATTCGATGGGCGGCAAGGCGGCGATGGTGCTGGCGCTGACCCGGCCGGGACTGGTGCGCAAGCTCGTCGTGCTCGACATCGCGCCGGTGGGGTATGGGCACACGCAGATGCCGTCCATCGACGCGATGAGGCGGGTGGACCTCGCCACCGTGGGCTCGCGCGGGGAGGCGGAGGCCCAGATGCAGGCCGATCCCGCGCTGGCGCCGTTCCTGCTCCAGAGCCTCGATCTCAGGGGGCGGCGCTGGAAGCTGAACCTCGATGCGCTGGCCGCGAACATGGCGGCGACCGTGGGGTTCCCGGAGGTGGCCGGGCGCTTCGAGGGACCGGTGCTGTTCCTGTCGGGAGAGGAGAGCAGCTACGTCCTCCCCGAGCACCGGGCGCGGATCAAGGACCTGTTCCCGCAGGCCCGCTTCGCCCGGGTCAAGGGCGCGGCGCACTGGGTCCACGCCGACCGCCCCCGCGAGACGGAGGCGGCCGTCAGGGCGTTCCTGGACGCCTAGCGCAGGTTCACCGAGGCGACGTTGTCCTGATAATCCTTCTGCGGGTCGCGGCCGAGCAGCGTCAGCGCGTAGGCGACGAGCGAGGAGCCGTCCTTCCAGATCTTGGCATGGGAGGGATCCATGCGGAGGAGGAGGAGCGTCGGGTCGTCCTTGCCGCCCTCGTACCAGGCGGCGACGTAGCTGTTCCACAGCTTGTCGATCACCGCGCGGTTGTTGTCGGCCTGGAGCATCCCGGACACCGTGGCCCAGACGTCGTGGCCCTTGGAGACGAAGTGGAAGCTCGCCTCCTTGGCCCCGCCCTGGACATGGCGGCCGAGGTCGGTCTGGGTCGAGGTGAAGAACCAGAGCGGCCCCTCGTCCTTGTCGTCGAGGAGCTGGGCGGTCATGGGGCGGTACTCGATCTCGGTCCCCAGGCCCAGCATGACGGTCATGTCCTTGCGGAGCGCGGCCCAGAAGCGGGCCTCGAGCTCGGCGTCCTTTTGCTGCGTGTCGGCCATCGTGGTCTCCCGTTTCAGTCGGCGGGAGAACGGGCCACGGGCCGGCTGGTTCCGCCGGGAGGGGCGCCGCTCAGGCCCTGCGATCGCGCTCGGCCCTCCAGAGGATGGCGAGGACCAGGACGACCAGGGGCAGGAGGACGAGGCCGGCCAGCGCCCAGGGGTCCCCGTCGACGGCCGGCGCGCCGAGCTGCGCCCGCGCCCAGGCCAGGGTCTGGGTCCAGTAGCCGTTGATGAAGAAGGCAATGAGCCAGACCCCGGCGAGGACGGCGGGGAACAGGCGCCGCGCGGCGGGGGCGGCGAGGTCCCCGGTGGCCAGCGTCAGGCCGATGCCGAGGATCGCCAGGTCGTAGTGCTGGAGGTAGGGGCTCACCAGCAGCGAGCCGAGCGTCGCGGCGGACAGGAGCCGGCGCGGCTCCCATCGCCGCAGCGTGGCGAGGGCGACGAAGGCGAGGCCGGCCAGACCGACGGTGGCCTGGACGGCGGCGGCGAGGCCGGGGGCGACGCCCAGCGACCGCAGCGCCGCGTAGATCGAGGGCATCAGGTTGAGGTGGTACTTGCCCTCGGCCAGGAACCCCTTGGCTTCCGCGACCCCGCGGAGGAAGGCGGGCCAGATCGCCGGCCCGAAGGCCAGGGTGCTGAGGAGCGAGGTCCCCGCCACCACCCCCGCCGCCCAGGCGAGCGTGCCCCAGCGCCGGCCCAGCAGCGCCGCGACGCCGAGCCCGAGGGCGAGGTGCGGCTTGATGACCATGAGGCCCAGCGGCAGCCCGGCCAGGGCCGACCCGCGCAGCGACAGGAGGGCGTAGGCCCCGACCAGCGCCCCGGTCAGGAGGCCGTTCTGCCCGATGATGAGGTCGCCCGCGACGATCGGGAGCATCGTCAGCATGATGGCCGCCACGTGCCCGCGCGCGAGGCGCGCGAGGATCGGGAGGTAGGCGGCGAGCGTGACGAGGTTGAACAGGGCGAAGGCGGTGCCGAGGGGGAGCAGGGCCAGCAGCGCCACGACGGCGTTGAACTGCGGCGGATAGGTCCAGGGCGCCCAGACCTGGCCGCCGACGACCTCGATCTGCCGGGTGGCGAAGAGGTCCATGCTGTAGGCGTCGGGGAGCGTGCCGGCCCAGACCATCTTGCCCACGATCCAGAAGATGTCGAAGTCGGCCTTGGGGCCGTCCGCGAGCGTCCGGTAGGTCGTGGCCAGGAGGGTGAAGCCCAGGTAGATCGCCAGGACGAGCGTTGCGGCGGCCACCGTCACCGGCCTGAGCCGGACGAGAGGCCGCAAGGTCGGCGCCGTGTCGTGCATCTGGTCCCCCGTCGCAGGCGCGGCCCGGGCCGCGCGGCGCAGTCTTGGCCACCAGTGCGGAAATTCTGTGGGCGCATCCGGGAAACATTGGGGCGTGGGGTTGCCCCGAGAGGGGTCCGGGCCGTCAGCCTTGGCGCGTGGAGAGCCACGCCGCGACTCGCGCCCGGACGCCGCGACGCCGGGTTGCGAGGCCAGTCGGTCGCGGGGACGTGCTGCGGCACGCGGCGGCTGGGTCTTTGCGGGGGTGCCCTTCCCCCTCCCAGTAAGGCGACGCACGTCGGGCGCGTCAGGCGCCCCGCCTCCCAAAGAGCTCTTGCCCAGGGGTGCGCGCCCCGGGCGATGGATGGACTTGGGTGGGAGCCCGTGTGGGGGCCGTCTCTCCTAAGCCTCCGCACGGGGGAGCGGCTTTCAGATGCCCCCGGGAACACCTCGCCGGCCTGCACCCCTCACGGGTGGTCTTTGGTCCGGGAGGATCGGCCGGGGGTGCCGCTCCTGATCTCGTGGCCTCAGGGTGCCAGGGGCGGGTTAACGAGTGGTGAACGGGGCGTTCGTTGCCCCCTGGGGCGGCGCAACACCCTCTGGCCAAGGCTCTGAACCCGTTGGGGAAGCGTTCTCGCGGGGGTGTTGCGTCGCCCTCGGCGGACAGGCGTCCAGAGCGGCGGTTCCAGTGATTCGCAACGAGGCCAGCGTCGCCCCGCCACGGGGGCGGCCCCGGACCGGCGGGACAGGCGGGCGAGGCCGCGAGGGAGGGCGGAGACCCGTCGCGCTGAGCCCCCGGGCCGCGCCGCTCAGAAGATTCCGGTGACGTAGAGCAGGATGATGACGACGACCGGGACACCCAGCAGCCAGGCGATGATGCCCTTCATGGTTCGCTCCGTTCTTGGACGCTGGGCCAACGCAAGCGGGCCGTTCGTGTTCCGGGGGCGGCGCAGGAGGGCTTTTGGGAGGGCGCTCTGCCCTATTGGCCTTCGGCGGCGGGCTCGGTCGAGGTGGGGGCGGCGGTCTGGCCTTCCTCGGCCGTGGGCGTGGCGACCTCCGGGGCCTGCTCGCGGCCGCCGGTGCGGAAGAAGACGAAGATGAGGAACAGCACGGCGAGAACCCCGATGAGGATCGCCCAGGTGCGGCTTCGGTTCATGGCGGGGTCCTTTCCCGAGGAGGCGGGAGGGAAAGGGTCGGGGGTGGGGGGGCGGTTCCAGAAATGACAACGAAGAGGTCTTCAGTGAGGAGCAGGTTCACTCATCGGAGATCATAATGGTACGAGAAGCAGTATCCGAGACGCCCAGCCCCTCGGTCATCAAGGACGCGTTACTCCGGCTCTGTTGAGCAATTCGGCGTAAGAGCGAGCTGCCCCTGACCCCCGTCGGCTTTATGCAACGCGCTTGGTCTCGGGGGTGCCGAGGGCGGTGAAGCGGTTGAGAAGGGCGGCACGGATCTGAAGCTCGGCGGTTTGGCGGCTGGGGG
>NZ_KK088526.1 GCF_000600335.2 Rubellimicrobium mesophilum DSM 19309
CCCCCCCCCCCCCCCCGCCCCCCCCCCCCCCCCCCCCCCCCCCCCCCCCCCCCCCCCCCCCCCCCCCCCCCCCCGCCGATCCCGCCGCCACGATGGGACCGGACCGGCCGCTCGCCGAGGCGCCGGCCTCCGACGCCGCCCCATCGGAGGGCCCCGACCTCCGCCGCATCCTCTCCGACCGCGTGAACCTCCGCGAGGGGCCCGGCACCGACGCCCCCACGCTCGGCCTCCTCCGTGAGGACGACGAGGTCGCCGTGCTGGCCGCCGAGGGCGACTGGCTCCGCATCCGCACCGAATCGGGCGCGGAAGGCTGGATCTCCGCACGATTTGTTGCGGCGGCCGACGACGGACCCTCCCTTCCGGGCGCCCGCCCGCCCGGCTAATCAGGCGGCGTGCCAGGAACCCCCGGAGTCGCCATGTCCGCCGCCCACGCCCCCGCCGCCGCGCCCCGCCGCAGCATCCTCATCACCGGCTGCTCCTCGGGCATCGGCGCCGACGCCGCTCTGGGCCTGCGCGCGCGCGGCTGGCGCGTCTTTGCCTCCTGCCGCAAGGAGGAGGACTGCGCGCGCCTCCGGGCCGAGGGCTTCGAGAGCCCCCGCCTCGACCTACCGACCCGGCCTCGATGGAATCCGCCCTCGCCGAGGTCCTCGCGGCCACCGGCGGCACCCTCGACGCCCTCTACAACAACGGCGCCATCGCGCTGCCCGGCGCGCTGGAGGACCTGCCGACCGAGGCCCTGCGCGAGGTCTTCGAGACCAACCTCTTCGGCTGGCACGAGCTCACCCGCCGCGTGATCCCCGTCATGCGCGCGCAGGGCCACGGCCGCATCGTCAACTGCTCCTCGGTCCTCGGCCTCGTGGGGGTGCGCTGGCGCGGCGCCTACGTCGCCACCAAGTTCGCCCTCGAGGGCCTGACCGAGGTCCTGCGGATCGAGATGGCTTCCGCCAACGTCCAGGTCTCGCTGATCGAGCCCGGCCCCGTGGCCTCCCGGCTCCGCCAGAACGCCATCCCGCTCTTCGAGCGCTGGATCGACTGGAAGGCCTCGCCCCGCGCGGCCGAATACCAGACGGTCCTCCACCGCCTCTACGGCCCCGCCCGCTCCGACCGCTTCGAGCTGCCGCCCCAGGCCGTGACCGAGCAACTGATCCACGCCCTCGAAAGCCCGCGCCCGCGCCCCCGCTACTACGTGACGACGCCGACCCACGTCGCCGGGGCCCTGCGCCGCGTCCTGCCCCACCGCGCGGCGAGCTGGTTCCTCGGACGGGTGTGAGTCAGAACCCCGAGAACAGCATGTCGAGCGCGCGCCGGATCGCGTAGTCCTCCCCCCGGAGATCCGCGACCGGCTCGCCCTCGACCAACCGGGCCGATACGGCGGCGAGCTCGCCCGTGTGCATCGCGAACCGCTGGCCCTCGATGTCGAAGGCCGGCTCCAGCCGGGTGAAGGCCGGGAGACCGGGCTCCACCGGCACGAGTGGCGCGACGACCCGCGTAGGCAGGGAAATCACGTCGGATTGCAGGTCCAGCGCCAGCGCGCCGCCCGGCAGCCGATAAACCCGGAACTGCGCCACTAATACACCTTCAGGACTTGCCACTGCGCGAGGGGCAGCCCGTTCGCCTCGATCCAGGCCGCGCGCGCCGCAATGGCCTCCGCGTTCTCCTCCGCCCAGGCCTTGGCCTTCGCCTCCCGGACCGCCTGCGCCAAGGCGCCCTCGGCGACCGCCGAGACGTTCAGGTGCAACTCGCGCGCCTCGTCCAGCAGGCGGCCGTCGATGGTGACGTTGGTCCGGCGCTTCGCGGCGGGTGCGGGCATCCTGAGCCTCCATGATGTGCAGCAATGGTACACACCAACGCCGAACACCGCAACCGTCTCCCCGGGTCCGTCCCACCCCGCCCCTTCCCTTCCGCCCCACCCCTGCTAAACCCTCCCTGACGCAGCCGGAGCGGCCCATGCCCTTCAGAGATCCCCTCTTCTTCCTCGTCATCCTCGCGGTGCTGATCGTGCTCGGCATCCTGCTCTTCGGCGTGGGCACCTTCGGGGTGGGCGGCGAGTTCAACCGCCGCAACGCCAACAAGATCATGCGCTGGCGCATCTACATGCAGGCGGTCGCCATCGCGCTGGTCCTTCTCTACGTCTTCCTGCGCCGCCAAGGGGGCTGAGGCCATGGTCGTCCTGAACCGCATCTACACCCGCACCGGCGACAAGGGGACACCGCGCTGGGCGACGGCACGCGCGTCCGCAAGCACGCGCTCCGGGTCGAATCCTACGGCACCGTGGACGAGCTCAACTCCACCGTCGGCCTCGCCCGCCTCCACGCGACAGGAGAGATGGACGTCGCCCTCGCCGCCATCCAGAACGACCTCTTCGACCTCGGCGCCGACCTCTGCCGCCCGGAGGGGACGGGCGAGGCGCTCCGCGTGGCCGACGCGCAGGTGGACAAGCTCGAATCCGCCATCGACGCCATGACCGCGACTCTCCAGCCGCTCCGCAGCTTCGTCCTCCCCGGCGGCACGGCGCTCGCCGCGCACCTCCACCTCTGCCGCACCGTGGCGCGCCGGGCCGAGCGTCTCGTCGTCGCCCTCTCCGAGCAGCACTCGGTCAACGGCGCGGCGCTGCGCTACCTCAACCGCCTCTCGGACTGGTTCTTCGTCGCCGCCCGCATGGCCAACGACGAGGGCCGCAGCGACGTCCTCTGGGTCCCCGGGGCCAACCGCTAGGAGGCCCGCCTGCGCCCGAGCCGGGGATGCACCGTCCCCGCGAGCGCCCAGGCCACCGCCATCCCCGCCCCACAGGCCGCGAAGGTCGCCGCCACCGGCGCCACCAGCAGCACCGCCCCGCCCACCAGCGGCGACAGGATGCCCGACACGTCGCGGTAGCTCGAATAGACGGCCGCCATCTCGGTCCGCTCCGAGGGCTTCACCGCCATCAGGAAGGGCAGCGACGCGCAGACGTCCAGCATGATGAGCCCGAGCGACCCGAGGAACAGGCAGCCCACCGTCGCCCAAGGCCAGGCTGCCAGCGCCGCCCCGGCCAGGAACAGCGCCGCGCAGAGCCCGAAGGTCCCTCGCACCGCGCCCCGCACCCCCACCCGCTGCACGATCCTCAGGAGCCACGGCGTCGCGAAGAGCAGCGCGCTCGACGCCGACACCGCCGCCCCGCCCAGCGTCTCCCCCAGCCCGTTCTGCAGGCAGAACAGCGGCAGGTAGACGATGTAGACCCACCACCCGCAGGACCGGATCGTCGCGAAGAGCCACCCCGCCACCAGCCGGGGCCGCCTCAGGAACCGCCCGACGAAGCCCAGCGGATGCCCCCGCGACGCGCCCACCGGCTTGCCGTTCCCCAGCCCCATCCGCACGAAGGCCACCATCACCGCCAGCGCGAAGCCCGCCGCCACCAGGAACGGCGCCGGCCGCCACCAGTCCAGCAGCAGCACCCCCGTGAAGGGCCCGATCGTCCAGGACAGCGCGCCATAGAGCAGCCGCTTCGACTCGTTCCGCCCCAGGTCCTCCCTCGGCACGTAGTCCAGCACGTAGGCCGACAGGCAGACCCAGAAGTTCACCGTCGCCACCGCGTTGACGAGCAGCGCCGCCGCCGTCAGCCACCGGCTCCCCGTGACCATCATCGCCATGCCCAGGAGGTAGAGCGCCCCCGTCACTAGCATCATCCGCCCGCGCGGCACCCGCCGCGTGACATAGGGCACCATCAGCCCCGCCGTCAGCGAGCACATCCCCACGCCCAGGTAGAAGGCCGAGACCACCCGCCCCCTCCCCCCAGAGCCGGTACATCGTCAGCGGCACCGCCGAGAGCAGCACCCCCCGCACGGCCGATTCCAGCCCGAAGAGGAGGGCGAAGTCCTCCACGCGCGGCACGCGGGCCGCCCTCGGAGCATGAGCGTAGGTGGTGGTCATCGGGGAACTCGATCTACCGCGCCAGTGAACGCCCCGCGCCACCCGATTCTGCGCCGCCCGCGACACGGAATGCCGCTTCCCGCCCGGGCCTCCGCACACGACCTCGCGCCGGGCCCCACCGGTAACGAGGGGCGGCCTCCACCGCCCCCGTCCCGTCCTTGCGAGGCTCTCGGCCCGGCGTCACCTCAGGCGTCGCCTCATCTCGCGCACCACGCTCTCGCGCACGCGGAGCTGGCTCTCGATCATCTCCTGGCGCGAGGCGCCGCGATAGGCCTGGGCCAGGACCTCCTCGGCCACGCGAATGACGCGGGCCACCTTGTCCTCGTCGCGGCGGCGGTCGGGGGTCGTGTCGTGCTTCATCTCTGTCGAGCCTCCATGGCATGACGGCCCGCCGGGATGGCAGGCGCGCTCAGCGATGGAGACGTCGGGAATCACGACATGCCCGACTGTTAGCCCAGACCGCCGCCCGTTTCAAACCTCACCGCCGGCTTGGCGGCCATGACCCGTAGGGTGCGTGCGAGCACGCACCATGCCACGCCAGCCCCCGGTGATCCGCTTGGCTCTTCCTCGTAGGGCGGGCTTCAGCCCGCCAGCGGCCCCTCGTAGGGTGCGCTTCAGCGCACCGCGCCTGCGCCGCGCCCTCGCCGTCCGAGCCCCAACCGCCGCCTCACCCCTCGCGCCCCAGCACCGAGATCAGCCGGTCCCGCGCCGCCGGCAGTTCCTTCCCCTCCGGCACCAGACGTTCCTTGATGAAGTGCCCCGTCCACCCCCAGCGCCGCGACGATCTCCTCCGGCCCGGCCTCCCCTTCGCCCCGCAGCACGGGGGGCAGCGGCAGCAGCCTCGGCGCAAACTCCCCCGCCCCCGCGCGGCTCACCGCCCGCCCCGTCCTCGGCGAGACGTAGATCAGCTCCTCCGTCCCCCCCGTCACCGCGCAGGCGCTCAGGTCGAGGCCGAACCCCATGTCCTCCAGCAGGAACATCTCCCATTGCAGGTAGGCCAGCGGCCAGACCTCTCCTTCCGGCAGCAGGTCCAGCAGCGCGTTCGTCCGCTCGTACAACCGAGGATGCGGCGCCCGCTCGGGCAGCACCTCCCGCAGCAGCCCCGTCACCGCCCCGATCCCCGCGAGCGCGAGCCGGTCCCCCAGCGCCGTCCCCGCCCGGTTCCTGACGGGCTCCACGGTGAAATGCCCCAGATGCTCGTCGAGCCTCGCGCGCCAGCCCAGCGACGCCAGCACCCCCGGCTGCAGGAAGGGCCGCATCCGCCGCGACACGCCCCCCAGCACGACTCCCGCGTGCCGCCCATGCGCCTCGCAGAAGGCCTCGACGATGGCCGAGGTCTCGCCATGCGGCCGCACGGCCAGAAGGATGCCCTCGTCGCGCCATTCGATCATGCGAAACAGGTGGGGCCCGGCGCGGCGAAGGGCAAGCCTCCGCGCTTCGCCCGCGACTGGCCCCGCCGCCCGTAGGGTGGGTGGAGCCCGCCCCGGCGGGCGCAACCCACGCGGTCCCGAGCGGCGGCACCCTGTCCGTCCCGTGGTCCCGCGTGGGTTCCACCCACCCTACGCCATCGCGCCCTGGCGGTATCTCCTCCCGGCAGGGTGCGCTTGGAGCGCACCCTCGCCAGCCGAACCGGGCTGCGGCCGCCCCCCTGATTCGCCCCGCCCCCGGCGCGCCGACGCCCACCCACCGAGGGCGACGCAACACCCCCGCTCGGGCGTTTTCCTGGCCCGATCAACCTCTTACCTCCGGGGTGTTGCGTCCCCCCACCCCCCACCGAACGCTCCATTTACGATCC
>NZ_KK088527.1 GCF_000600335.2 Rubellimicrobium mesophilum DSM 19309
GGCCGACGAGGCCCCGCCCGCGATCCCCGACCCCGCCGCCCGCGCCTTGGCCGCCCCCTCGCGCCGCAGCGCCGAGCCGAGCGCGCGCGCGGCCTCCCTCAGCGAAGGCTGGGACGGAGCCGACGCATCGGGCGGTCCCCCGATCCCGGGGCCCGTCTCGCCGGAAGGCCCCGCCGGAACGTCCGACGCGCGGAAGGGGGAATCGCTGTTGTCGGACATCTCGGGCTCGAAGGTCGAGGATCAGGGTAGCGGAACGCCCAGGGCCGTCAACGCGCCCCCTGCGTCAGGACCTGCCCCGGCCAGGCTCCGCCCGCCCTGTCATTTCCCCCGTTCCGCTGTAGGATCGACCCTGAAACCCTTGGGACACCGTATGCACGCCCCCTACGCCTGCCTTCCGACCGAGAGCCGCGGCCGCCTCCACCCGGAGGAGGAGAGCCACTTCCGCACCCCCTTCCAGCGGGACCGCGACCGCATCATCCACGCCTCGGCCTTCCGCCGCCTCAAGCACAAGACCCAGGTCTTCATCGAGCACGAGGGCGACTACTTCCGCACCCGCCTGACCCATTCCATCGAGGTGGCGCAGGTCGCCCGCACCGTCTCCGCCGCCCTCGGCCTCAACACCGAGCTCACCGAGGCCGTCGCGCTCGCCCACGACCTCGGCCACCCGCCCTTCGGCCACACCGGCGAGGAGGCGCTCAACGAGCTGATGCTCCCCTACGGCGGCTTCGACCACAACGCCCAAGCCATCCGCATCGTCACCTCGCTCGAACGGCACTACGCCGAATGGGACGGCCTCAACCTGACATGGGAGACCTTGGAGGGCATCGCCAAGCACAACGGCCCCGTCCCGCGCCCCGCGCCCTATGCCCTGGAGCACTACAACGCCATCCAGGACCTCCGCCTCGAGACCCACGCCTCCGCCGAGGCCCAGGTCGCCGCTCTCTCCGACGACATCGCCTATTCCCACCACGACCTGCACGACGGGCTGCGCGCCGAGCTCTTCTCCACCGACGAGCTGGCCGAGCTTCCGGTCCTCCGCGACAACTTCGGCGAGGTGGACCGCAAGTATCCGGGCCTCAACTACTACCGCCGCCGCCACGAGGCGCTCCGCCGCTTCTTCGGCGTCCTCGTGGAGGACGTGATCGTCCTCGCCCGCCGCACCCTCGCCGAGGCCGACCCGCGCAGCGTCGAGGACATCCGCACCGCCGGCCGCATGATGATCCGCTTCTCCCCCGACCTCTGGGAGGACCTGAAGGTCATCCGTACCTTCCTGTTCCACCGGATGTATCGCGCCCCCAAGGTGGTCGAGATGCGCCGCGAGGTGACGGGCGTCGTCCGCGACCTCTTCCCGCTGTTCATGGCGAACCCGTCCGAGCTGCCGAAGCAATGGCGCAAGGACGTGGCCGAGGCCGCCGACGAGACCGCGCTCGCCCGCATCGTCGCGGACTACATCGCGGGGATGACGGATCGGTTCGCCATCGAGACGCATCAGAGGCTGCTGGGGAGCGACATGGTCGACCGGACGCGGGCGCTCAGGGGCGGTTGAATCACCGCGCCGAAAAAGGTCCGATTCGGAATTTCCTTTGGGGAAACCGGCGACCGTTGTAGGATCGACCCTCAGGGGACCGCTCTGCGGGAGGCACATGCAAATGATCGTCTGGGGGAGCTACGTCAGGAAGAAGGTCGTCGGAACCGGCGAGTTCCACTGCCCGGGCTGCGGGCAACAGCGCGACTACAAGCTGCAGCGTCCAAAGAAATGGGGGCATCTCTATTGGATTCCGCTGATCCCGATGCAGGAGTTCGACCGTTAACTCGAATGCGCGTCGTGCGGCAGGGCCTGGAGCGAGGTCGTGCTCACGCAGGATCCGCTCCTGGAGAAGCATCGGCGCGAGGAAGCCCTTTCGGCCACGATCGCGCAGATCATGGCCTTGGCCAGCGGCGAGCAGGGCGATCCGAGCCCGACCCTGGCCGAGGGCATCAGGACCACGGTGCAGGGCTTGATCGGAGTGGAGATGTCCCCCGACGCGATCTCGCAGGCGACGAGGGCCGCAGGCGATCCGGGCCGTGTCCTCTCGAACGCCACGGAGCAGGCCACCTACCTGACCGAGCGCGGAAAGGACCTCGTGCTGCGGGCCGCCATCGCGGCGGCATCCGCGGGGACGATGGACGCGTCGCGGCGCGAGACCCTCGCGGAGATCGGCAAGCGGCTCGGGATGATGCCCGCGCACGTGAACGGAGTGCTCGCGGAGGTGGCATAGCAGGGTATCCCGCCGTCGGCTTGTCGCCGGCCCGCTTGCGAAGGTGCACCAAGGATTCGGGCAAGGCCGCCTTTCCCCCATCGAGCGGCCCCCGGGGCGCCCTGCGAGCGCCAGCCAGAGCCGTAGGGTGGATGACCCACCATCTTCGTTCCCGCACCGGACGCGATGCTGCGTTGGCACCCGCCCCACAACCGATCCTCCACGAGGCGCCACGAAGGCGGCCTAAGGCGTCCTCCCGTTCGTCCACCGCCCCTTTGCACCTGCAGCATATCGGCCCTGCAACCTCTCCACCTATCGGTCCCCCGGCCGACCCCCTATCTCCGCCGCAGGGAGGCATCCGGCCCCCGTCAGGAGATACCGACCATGTTCTTCCGCCTCTTCGCCGCCGCCGACGTGCTCTTCACCGCGACCCGCGTGGCTGGCGCCGTCGAGCTGCGGCCCCAGGCCGACCCCAGCGACTTCGTCCGCCTCAGCGTTCCCCCCAAGGTCCCCGCGCCGCTGCGCCAGGGCTGAACCCGTCGCCGAAGGGCGCGTGTCGGCCCGCGCCGCCCGACCCTTCCGCAACCGGCCTTTCCCATGCTAGGGCCTGCCGCCGAACAACCCGGGGCACGCCTGACCATGAACCTCTTCACCGACATCCGCTCCCTCGTCCTCGACGCCGTGGGTGCGCTCTCGCGAGAAGGGCGTCTCCCCGAGGGCCTCCCCACCGACGCCATCACGGTCGAGCCCCCCCGCGACCCCGGCCACGGCGACATGGCGACCAACGCCGCCATGGTCCTCGCCAAGCCCGCCGGCCAGAATCCCCGCGCCTTGGCCGACGCGCTGGCCGAGCACCTGCGGCAGGACCCCCGCGTGGCCTCCGCCGAGCCCGCCGGCCCCGGCTTCCTGAACCTGCGCCTCGCCCCCGCCGTCTGGCAGGAGGTCGTCAAGGCCGTCCTGACCGACCCCGCCTACGGCCGCGCCACGCTGGGGCAGGGCAGACGCGTCAACGTCGAGTTCGTCTCCGCCAACCCGACCGGCCCCATGCACGTCGGCCACACGCGCGGCGCCGTCTTCGGCGACGCCCTCGCGCGTCTGCTGGACTTCGCCGGCTGGGACGTCACGCGCGAATACTACATCAACGACGGCGGCGCGCAGGTCAACGTCCTCGCCCGCTCGGCCTACGAGCGCTACCGCGAGGCGCATGGCCTCTCCCCCGAGATCGCCGAGGGCCTCTACCCCGGCGACTACCTCGTCCCCGTGGGCGAGGCGCTCAAGGAGGCTTATGGCGACAGCCTCCTCGACAAGCCGGAATCCGAGTGGCTCCCCGAGATCCGCGACTTCGCCACCGGCGCGATGATGGAGATGATCCGCATCGACCTGCGCCTCCTCAACGTCGAGATGGACGTCTACTCCTCCGAGAAATCCCTCTACGGCACCGGAAAGATCGAGCAGGCCATCGACCGCCTCCGCTCGCAGGGCCTCATCTACGAAGGCATCCTCGAGCCCCCAAGGGCAAGCTCCCCGAGGACTGGGAGCCGCGCGAGCAGACCCTGTTCCGCTCGACCCAGTTCGGCGACGACGTGGACCGCCCGGTGAAGAAGTCGGACGGGAGCTGGACCTACTTCGCCCCCGACATCGCCTATCACTTCGACAAGACCGAACGGGGCTACGACCTCCTCGTGGACGTGTTCGGCGCCGACCACGGCGGCTACGTCAAGCGGATCAAGGCGGTGGTCGCGGCGCTGACGAACAACCGCGTGCCCGTCGAGATCAAGCTCATGCAGCTCGTGAAGCTCCTCAAGAACGGGGAGCCCGTGAAGATGTCCAAGCGCGCGGGCACCTTCGTGACGCTCCGCGACGTGGTGGAGGAGGTGGGCCCCGACGTGACCCGCTTCGCCATGCTCTTCCGCAAGAACGACGCGCCGCTCGACTTCGACTTCGACAAGGTGCTGGAGCAGTCCAAGGACAACCCGGTCTTCTACGTCCAGTACGCCCATGCCCGCGCCCAGTCGGTCCTCCGCAAGGCGCGCGAGGCCGGGATCGACGTGGACGCCGGCGCGCTTTCTGCCGCTGAACTGTCGCGCCTCGGCCACGAATCCGAGCTCAAGGTGGCCCATTCCCTCGCCGAATGGCCCCGCCTCGTGGAGATCGCCGCCAAGGGGCAGGAACCCCACCGGATCGCCTTCTATCTCTATGACTTGGCGTCGGATTTCCACTCGCTCTGGAACCGGGGCAACGACGACCCCTCGCTCCGATTCCTTCAGGAGGGCGACCCGGCCACATCCTCGGCCAAGTTGGCCCTCGTGCAGGCGGTCGCCGTTGTCATCGCCTCCGGCCTCGGTATCCTTGGCGTGACCCCGGTCAACGAGATGCGCTGAAGCGCGCCGCGGCCGGGTCCTTGAGGCAGTAGCGCGCCCGGGGCCCGTGCCCCTTGCGCGGCAGAGCATATGAGGCACGGCATGGCTGACTGGACCGCGAACTCCAACTTCGGCGGCATGGGACGACGGGAACCCGTCGTGCGCGCCGCCCGCGAGGCGGCCCCGCGCGCCGAAGGTCCCCGGGCCGAGCGCTTCGGACCCTTCCACCCCGAGGACGCCCAGCCGCCCCGCGCCGCCAGCGCCGCGCTCGCCGAATACAACGCCGCGCAGGACGGCCCGCTCGCCAAGGCCCGCGTCGCCGTCTGGGCCGCCGGTGGCCTCGTCTCGCTCGCCCTCGTCGCCGGGGTCGGCATCTGGGGCTACAAGCTCGTCTGGCGCGAGGTCATGGGCCTCCCCGTCGTCGTCGCCGAGGAGGGCCCCATGCGCGTCCTCCCCGCCGACCCGGAAGGCGAGGTCGTCCCGCAGCAGGGCCTCGCCGTGAACGCGATTCCCGCCGCCGGCATCGCCGCGCCGCCCTCGGACGTGCTGATGCTCGCCCCGCAGACCCCCGGCCTCGCCGAGGAGGACCTCGAGGTCGCCCAGACCACCGCCGAGGCGGATGAGGTCATGCCGGCCGAGATCGTCGCGCCGGACGCGGCCGCGCCCGTCGCCACCGCCGCGCTGGCCCCCGTCGCCGTGACGGCCGACGCCCTGGCCCCTGCGCCCGCCCCGGCTGCTGCGCCCGTCCCGGCCGTCGCCGCCGTGGCGGCGCTGACGACCCAGCTCGTCGCGTCCGACCATCCCATGACCACTGACGAGGTGCTGGCCTTCGCCGACCGCATCACCGGTCAGGCCGCGCTGCTGGCCCCGCTGGCTCCGGCCGAGGCGACCCCTGCCGCCGCCCCGGCCCCCGCGCCCGAGGCCGCGCCCCTCGTGGCCGCCGAAGGGGGTGC
>NZ_KK088528.1 GCF_000600335.2 Rubellimicrobium mesophilum DSM 19309
CCAGCCCGGTCGTCTGGCGCAGCGGCAGCCCAAAGAGCGCCTTCAACATCAGGCACGCCTGGATGGCAGCATCCGAGAAGGTGGTCGGACGCCCGCGCCGGCCACTCGGGGCGGCGATCCACTCCATCTCGGGATCAAACCAGACCAAAAGCGAGCCGCGCTGCTTCAGGGCTTCACTGTAGGCGCGCCAGTTGGTCGTGCGGTAGGTCGGAGGGTCAGGCTTGGGCATCCTCATCCACTAACCCACTCAGCCTCCAAGAGGAATCCCGCAGGATTTGCGCAACAGAGCCACGTGGATCTTATCCGTACTCAGAAGGCTCCCTTAGGTCTTCTGCCGGACGAGGACGGAGCGTTTGTTGAGGTACCTTCAGATGACTACCGCTCAATTCGGCGCGCGGTACTCACGCCTGAGGAGATCGACAAGTTTGTGATGTCTTGAAGGCCGCATTGCCTGACTCTAACTTGCATGTGTAGTTAAATAGGGGTGACTAATCGTCACCCCACCACCCGTCCCAACGCCCCATCGACCGCCCCCACGATCTGATCCAGATCGTCCTTCGTCGCTACGAGGCTCGGCGCGAAGAGCAGCGTGTTGTTGTAGCCCGGCATGGACCGGTTGCTGGCGCCGATGATGACGCCCTGGGCGAGGCAGTCGGCGACGACGGCCTGGACCTGCTTCTCGGGCAGGGGCTCGTGGGTGTCGCGGGAGGAGACCAGCTCGGCGCCCTGGAAGAGGCCCAGGCCGCGGACCTCGCCCACGCAGGCGTGGCGGTCCATCAGCTCGCGCAGCTTGCCCTGGAGGTAGGGGCCCATGGCGGCGGAGTTCTCGACGAGGCCCTCCTCCTCGATGATGGCCATGTTCTCCATCGCCGCCGCCGGGCCCGCCGTGCAGCCGCCGAAGGTGGAGATGTCGCGGAAGTAGCCGAGGCGGTCGGTGTCGTCCTTGAACATCTCGAAGACGCGGTCGGTCGTGACCGTGCAGGAGATGGCGGCGTAGCCGGAGGCGACCCCCTTGGCCATGGTCACGATGTCGGGCTGGATGCCGTACTGCTGGTAGCCGAACCAGGTGCCGGTGCGCCCGAGGCCGCAGACCACCTCGTCGATGTGGAGGAGGATGTCATGCTTGCGGCAGATCTCCTGCACCCGCTCCCAGTAGCCCTTGGGCGGGACGATGATGCCGCCGCCCGCCGTGATGGGCTCCAGGCAGAGGCAGCCGATGGTGTCGGGGCCCTCGCGGAGGATGACCTCCTCGATGGCGTTGGCGGCGCGCTCGCCGTAGCCCTCGCCGCCCTGGTCGCCGGCCTGGTATTCGAGGCAGTGGGGGACCTGCACGAAGCCCGGCGCGAAGGGCCCGTACATGGCGTTCCGCTCCTGCTGGCCGCCGGCGGAGAGGCAGGCGAGCGTGGTGCCGTGGTAGTCGCGGTCGCGGTAGAGGATCTTGGACTTACGGCCGCCGTGGTGCTTGGCGCTGATCTGGCGGACCATCTTCCAGGCCTTCTCGTTGGCCTCGGAGCCGCTGTTGGAGTAGTAGACGCGGGTGAGGCCCGGCATCTTCTCGATCAGCCGCTCGGCGAACTGCGCGCCGGGGATGGTGCCCTGGGCGCCGGCCCAGAAGCAGAGCTTGAGGATGTTGTCGCGCACGGCGTTGGCGATCCGCTCGCGCCCGTAGCCGACGTTCACGGTCCAGACGCCGCCGGACACCGCGTCGATGTGCTCCTTGCCCTTGATGTCCCAGACGCGGAGGCCCTTGCCCTCGACCATGATGCGGGGGTCCACGGTCTCGAAGGGCTTGTGCTGGGTCAGGTGGTGCCAGACATGGGCGCGGTCGGCCTCGATGACGGCGCGGGGGTCGTTGGTGCGTTCGTAGAGCGTGTCCATCGGAGGGCCTCGTGATGCTGGATTGCGCGGCACTCTGCCCCTCCGGCGGGCCACGTTCAACCCCGGCCCTTGGCCGATAGCGGCATCACGACAGGAGCTGTCGTGAATGATGCGGAAAGGGGCTTCCCGACGCCGGGGCAACCGTGCTCATACTCCGCTTGGGGCCGGGACGCCCCCAACGCAGGGAGATGGGAATGACCAAGGGATCAAAGCTGGCCGGGCTTCTCCTCGGCGCGGCGCTGCTGGCGGGGCCGGCGCTGGCGCAGGAGGACGGGATCACCGTGGCCTACTTCCTCGAATGGCCGATGCCCTTCGAGTTCGCGAAGGTGCAGGGCCTCTACGAGGAGGCGCTGGGCGTCCCGGTGGAATGGGTCAGCTTCGACACCGGCACCGCCATGTCGGCGGCGATGGCGGCGGGCGACGTGGACATCGCGGTGAGCCAGGGCGTGCCGCCCTTCGTGGTGGCGACGAGCGCGGGGCAGGACCTCCAGCTCCTCGGCATCGCGGTGAGCTATTCGGAGAACGACAACTGCGTGGTCCGGTCGGACCTGGAGATCGACAAGGACAACGCGGGCGAGGCGCTGCCGGGCAAGAAGGTGGCGGTGCCGCTGGGGACGGCGGCGCATTACGGTTTCCTGCGGCAGATGGAGCATTTCGGCGTGCCGCTCGACAGCCTGGAGGTGGTGGACATGGCCCCGCCCGAGGGCGCGGCGGCGCTGGAGCAGGGCTCGGTGGATATGTTCTGCGGCTACGGCGCGGCGGTGACGCGGGCCAAGGAGGCGGGCAACGTCCTGCTGACCGGCGCGGAGAAGGAGGAGCTGGGCATCCTCGTCTTCGACGTGATCTCGGCGCCCGCCGCCTTCGTGGACGAGAACCCGGACCTCGTGGCCAAGTTCCTGCAGGTGACCGGCGAGATGAACGACCGCTGGAACGCCGGCGGGGCCGGGGCGGACGAGATGCTGCCCGTCATCGCGCAGGACGCCGGCATGGACGAGCAGGCGACGCGCGACTTCATGGCGACCTTCAGCTTCCCCTCGAACGCGGACCAGTTGGGCGAGAAGTGGCTGGGCGGCGGCGTGCAGGAGTTCATGAAGGGCGTGGCGCAGGTCTTCGTCGACGCGGGAAGCATCCCCTCGGCGCTGGACAGCTACGACGGCGTGGTCGACGCCGAGCCGCTCAAGGCGGCGGGCGCCATGTGACCCCTGCCGGGGGCGGGCGGACCGCCCCCGGACCTGCCCGCCATGAGCCATCTGGTCATCGACAGCCTTTCCATGCGGTTCCGCCCCCCCGGGGGCGGGGTCGTGGAGGCCTTGCGCGACATCGACCTCTCGCTGGAGCGGGGGGAGCTCATGTCCGTCCTCGGCCCCTCGGGCTGCGGCAAGACCACGCTTCTCAACATCGTGGCCGGGTTCCTCGCGCCGAGCGCGGGGCGGGTGACCCTGGAGGGGCGCGAGGTCACGGGGCCGGGCGCCGAGCGGGGCATGGTGTTCCAGCAGGGGGCGCTGTTCGAGTGGATGAGCGTCCGCGACAACGTGGGCTTCGGGCCGCGCATGAAGGGGATGCCGAGGCGCGAGCGGGCGGGGATCGTGGATCACCTGCTGGAGACCGTGGGCCTTGGGGGCTTTGGCGACAAGGCGGTCTATGAGCTCTCGGGCGGGATGCAGCAGCGAGTGGCGCTGGCGCGGTGCCTCGCCAACGACCCGGAGGTGATCCTGATGGACGAGCCGCTGGGGGCGCTGGACGCGCTCACGCGCGAGAAGATGCAGGGGCTGGTGCTGAAGCTCTGGCAGGAGACCGGCAAGACCATCGTGCTCATCACCCATTCGGTCGAAGAGGCGCTTCTGCTGGGCGCGCGGCTCGTCGTCATGGCGCCACGTCCGGGGCGGGTGTTCCGCGACTACCGGCTGCCTTTCGCCGCGATGGGGGCGGGGCAGGACCTGCGGGTCGTGAAGCGCGAGCCCGAGTTCGCCGCCCGGCGCGAGGAGATCCTCTCGATGATCTGGGACATGGAGGAGGAGATCATGGGCCGCGCCCCCGGCGGGGCGGTGCCCGCGTGAGCGAGTTCCTGGGGGAGGCCGCCGAGGTCCTGGGGGCGTCGCTGCGTGTCCTGCCCTGGCTCGCGGCCTATGTGGGGCTGATCCTGCTCTTGCTGCTGGTCGCGCGGGGGGTCGGGCGGCTGTTCGGGCGGCGGGGCGACGCGATGCGGCGGACCGTGGCCTTCGGGGACGCGGGGGCGGTGCGGTCCTCGCCGGTGGCCTCGGTCCTGTCGGTGGCGGCGATCTTCCTGCTCTGGGCGGCCTTCACGGGGTCGGTGCTGGTGCCGTCCTGGCTGCGGGCGCCGGCGGCCTTTGTCGGCGAGGGGCGTTTGACCTACACCGCCGAGGCGCCGGACGGGACGCGCGACGACGCGACGGTGACCGTGGTCGTGCATCCGGACGGGGAGGAGCCCGAGGCGCCGGAGGTCCCGCCGGGCGAGGGCTTCGCCAAGGACGACGCGGTGCTGATCCAGGCGCAGCGGAGCGAGCTGGTGCAGGCGCAGGACAACGACGAGGTGACGGGCGACGACGGGGCGAAGGTCGTGGCCCTGAACGGGATCCCGGTCGAGCCCGGCGGCGCGCGGGTGGACCTGGGCTGGGGACGCGCGGGCCTGACGGCGCGGGGGACGATCAACGTCGCGCCCGATCCGGGCTGGCAGATGGAGGCGATCTGGCTGCCGCCGCCCGAGGCGGTGGTCGCCCGGCTTGTGGAGATCGCGAAGGGCGGCTACCGCAACGCCTCGCTGGCGGAGCATCTGGGCTATTCGCTGTTCCGGGTGGTGACCGGGTTCCTGCTGGGCGCCATCGTGGGCATCCCGCTGGGCTACGCGATGGGCCTCTCGGGCTGGTTCCGGGGCTGGTTCGACCCGATCGTGGAGTTCATGCGGCCGGTGCCCCGCTGGCCCTGATCCCGCTGGTCATCATCTGGGCGGGGATCGGGGAGGTCGGGAAGATCGTGCTGCTGTTCCTGGCCTCGCTCTGGATCATGGCCATCGCGGCGCGGTCGGGGTGTCGGGCGTGCGGCTGAGCAAGGTCCACGCGGCCTATTCGCTGGGGGCGTCGAAATGGCAGGTGCTGCGGCACGTCATCGTGCCGAACTCGCTGCCCGACATCTTCACCGGCGCGCGGGTGGCGATGGGGGTCTGCTGGGGGACCGTGGTCGCGGCCGAGCTGGTGGCGGCGAACCAGGGGCGGGCATGATGATCATGGCTGCCTCGAAGTTCCAGCAGACCGACGTGGTGCTGATGGGGATCATCCTGATCGGGGTGATCGGCTTCGGGATCGACCTGCTGATGCGCTGGGCGGAGCGGGCGCTGGTGCCCTGGAAGGGGCGGGCGTAGGGCGGGGTTCACCCCGCCA
>NZ_KK088529.1 GCF_000600335.2 Rubellimicrobium mesophilum DSM 19309
CCCGCCAGCTCGGGCTGAAGCCCTGCTTCACGCCCGTGAAGAGCCCCCAAAGCAATGGCATCTCCGAGGCCTTCGTCCGCACCCTGAAGCGCGACTACGTCCAGGTCACGCCCTTGCCGGACGCTGCCGCTGTCCTCGGATTGCTCCCAAGCTGGTTCGAGGACTACAACGCCCACCACCCGCACTCCGGGCTGAAAATGCGCTCGCCTCGCGAGTTCATCGCCGCCCAAACCGCAACCGCCTGAGTGTTCGGTCAAACGGGGGCCAGATCACTCCGGCGCTACGCGCCCGTGGTCGCAGCCGACCCACCCGACGGGCTGGTCCTCGACGTCACCGGAGCGGCGCACCTGCACGGGGGCGAGGCCGGGCTGCTCGACGACCTCCTGCGCCGCTTGGGCGGAGCGGGGATCGCCGCGCGGGCGGCAGTGGCGCCCACCTGGGGCGCGGCCCACGCGCTTGCCCGCTGGGGTGGCTCGGCGACGGCGATCGTCGAGGGGTCTGCCCTGGCCGAGGTGCTGGCGCCGCTTCCGGTGGTGGCGGTGCGCCTCACCGCTCCCCTCGTGGACGAGCTGCGAGGTCTCGGGGTCGACACCGTGGGCCAGCTCGCGGCCCAGCCCCGGGCGCCGCTGGCGCTGCGCTTCGGCTCCGAGCCGGGCCGGCGTCTGGACCAGGCGCTCGGGCGACGGCCCGAGCCCATCACCCCGGTCGAGGTGCCCGAGCTGCCGCAGGTGAGCCGCATCCTCGCCGAGCCGATCGCCGCGCCCGAGGTCCTGGCCCGCCACGTGGACCGGCTGACGCAGGCCCTCTTCCGCGTGCTGGAGGAGCGCGGTCTGGGCGCGCGCCGGCACGACCTCCTGGCCCACCGCGTCGACGGCCGGGTCGAGGCGGCGCGGGTGGGCACGGCCCGGCCCACCCGCGATCCTCGCCACCTCGCGCGTCTGCTGCGCGACCGCCTGGAGCGGGTGGACCCCGGCCTTGGCGTCGAGCGCCTGACGCTTCTTGCGCCTCAGACCGAGCCCCTGGGCTGGCGGCCCGCCCGCTCCGAGCTGGGCGAGGCCCCCGAGCCCGACCTCGCTGCGCTCATCGATGCCCTCGTGGGCCGCATGGGCGCGGCGCGGCTCTACCGCTGGGCTGCGGTGGAGAGCGACGTGCCGGAGCGCTCGGTGCGCAAGGTGGCCCCCTTGGCCGCGCCCACTCCGGGCCGATGGGAGCCCGGCTGGCCCCGCCCGGCTCGCCTGCTGGCCACCCCCGAGCCCGTCGACACGCTGGCGCTGCTGCCCGACCACCCGCCGGTCCACTTCACCTGGCGGGGCACGCGGCGACGGGTGATCCGGGCCGACGGCCCCGAGCGCATCTTCGGCGAGTGGGCCCGCGCGGACGCTGAGCTCTGGGCCGTGCGCGACTACTTCGTCGTGGAGGATGAGGCGGGCGCGCGCTTCTGGCTGTTCCGCGCGGGCGACGGTCAGGACCCCGCCACGGGGTCGCAGGCCTGGTTCCTCCATGGGCTGTTCGCATGAGCGAGCCGGCCGACACCCGGAGGCCTCATGGAACCGGCCCCGCTACCAGCCCGCCCGTCCGCTACGCCGAGCTCCACTGTGCGAGCCACTTCTCCTTCCTGCGCGGCGCTTCCTCTGGCGAGGAGCTCTTCGCGGCCGCCGCCGAGGGCGGCCTGGAGGCGCTGGCCATCACCGACCTGCACAGCCTCGCTGGGATCGTGCGGGCGCACGAGGCGGCCAAGGTGACAGGTGTGCGCCTCATCGTGGGCTGCCGGCTGGACCTGACGGACGGCGCGACCGTGCTGGTCTACCCTGAGGACCGCGCCGCCTACGGCCGGCTCTGCCGCCTGCTCACCTTGGGCAAGCTGCGAGGCGGCAAGGGCCAGTGCCACCTCGGCTGGGACGATCTCGCGGCCCACGCCGAGGGCCTCTGGGCGGTGCTGGTGCCGGACGAGCCCGACGCCCGCTGCGCGGCCGACCTGCGCCGGCTGCGGGACGTCTTCGGCGACCGCGCCTCGCTGGCACTCACCCTGCGGCGGCGGCCGCGCGACCAGCTGCGCCTGTACGAACTCGCGCGCCTCGCAGCCGAGGCAGGGGTCCGCCCCGTCGCCACCGGTGACGTGCTCTATCACCACTCCCGCCGGCGCGTGCTCCAGGAGGTGATGACCTGCATCCGGCATGGCTGCACCCTCGACGCGCTGGGTCACCGCCGCGAGCGCTTTGCCGACCGCCACCTGAAGAGTGCGGCCGAGATGTACCGGCTCTACGCCGCCACTCCCGAGGCGCTCGCGCGCGGCATCGAGATCGCCGCGCGCTGCCGGTTCTCACTCGACGAACTCGCCTACCAGTACCCCGAGGAGGCCACGATCCCGGGCCTCACGCCCCAGGCGGCGCTGGAGCGGCTCACCTGGGAGGGGGCGGCCGAGCGCTACCCCGAGGGGGTGCCCGAGGAGGTGGAGGGGCTCCTGCACCGCGAGCTCGCCCTCATCGGGGAGCTCGCCTACGCGCCCTACTTCCTGACCGTCCACAGCATCGTGCACTTCGCGCGCTCGCGCGGCATCCTCTGCCAAGGCCGGGGCTCGGCCGCGAACTCGGCCGTGTGCTTCGCGCTGGGCATTACCTCGATCGACCCCGAGCGCTCCGACCTGCTCTTCGAGCGCTTCGTCTCGGCCGAGCGGCGCGAGCCCCCCGACATCGACGTCGACTTCGAGCACGAGCGGCGCGAGGAGGTGATCCAGTGGGTCTACCAGACCTACGGGCGCGAGCATGCCGCGCTCTGCGCGACCGTGATCCGCTACCGCGTGCGGGGCGCCCTGCGCGACGTGGGCAAGGCCCTGGGCCTCTCCGAGGACCTCCTGAAGGCGCTCTCCTCCCAGGTCTGGGGCTGGGCGGGGATGGGCGTGGAGATGAAGCACGCAGCCGAGCTCCACCTCGACGTCTCGGACCGGCGCCTCCGGCTGACGCTTGAGCTCGCGCAAGAGCTCATCGGCACGCCCCGGCACCTGAGCCAGCACCCGGGCGGCTTCGTTCTAACCCGCGACCGCCTCGACGAGCTCGTCCCCATCGAGCCCGCTGCCATGGCCGGCCGGCAGGTGATCGAGTGGGACAAGGACGACATCGACGCGCTCCGCTTCATGAAGGTGGACTGCCTGGCGCTGGGCATGCTCTCGTGCCTGCGCCGCGGCCTCGACCTCCTGGCCGAGCACAAGGAAGTCCGGCTCGACCTCGCCACTATCCCGCCCGAGGACCCGCGCACGTACGCCATGATCCGCCGCGCCGACACCTTGGGCGTGTTCCAGATCGAGAGCCGCGCGCAGATGGCGATGCTGCCCCGGGTGAAGCCGCGCACCTTCTACGACCTCGTGGTGGAGGTCGCGATCGTGCGGCCCGGTCCCATTCAGGGTGACATGGTGCATCCCTACCTGCGACGGCGGGAGGGCCGGGAGCCCGTGCGCTACCCCACGCCTGAGCTCGAGCGTGTGCTGGGCAAGACCCTGGGCGTGCCGCTGTTCCAGGAGCAGGCCATGCGGGTGGCCATCGAGTGCGCGGGCTTCTCGCCCGGCGAGGCGGATCAGCTCCGACGCGCCATGGCCACCTTCAAGTTCACCGGGGGCGTGTCGCCCTTCCACGACAAGCTCGTCTCCGGCATGGTCGCGCGCGGCTACACGCCCGACTTCGCCGCACAAACCTTCCGGCAGCTGGAGGGCTTCGGCTCCTACGGCTTCCCCGAGAGTCACGCCGCCTCCTTTGCGCTCCTGGCCTACGCCTCGTCCTGGCTCAAGTGCTGGCATGCGGACGTGTTCTGCGCGGCGCTCCTCAACAGCCAGCCCATGGGCTTCTACGCCCCCGCCCAGATCGTGAGGGACGCCCGCGAGCACGGGGTCGAGGTGCGCCCCGTCTGCGTCAACGCCTCGCGCTGGGACTGCACGCTGGAGCCTCGGGACGGAGCGAAGGAACCAGAGGCCCCGGCGACCTCAACTCGGAGGGGAGAGCGGAGGGGAGATGGGCTGGGGCGGTGGGGCAGAGGGCCAGCGGCCCTGCTCCGGCAGATACCAGGTGACCGCTTCGCCGTCCGCCTGGGCCTGCGCCTGGTGGCGGGCCTGTCCAACGCCGACGCGGCCCGGCTGGTCGCCGCCCGGGGCGAGCGGCCGTTTGCCAGCGTGGACGACCTCTGGCGGCAGGCGGGCTTGCCGGTGGCGAGCCTCGTTAAGCTGGCCCGAGCCGATGCGTTCCGCCCCGCGCTGGGCCTCGCCCGACGCGAGGCGCTCTGGGCCCTGAAGGGGCTGCGCGACGAGCCGCTGCCGCTGTTTGCGGCGGCGACCGAGCGGGAAGAAGGGCAGGGGGGCGGGATGGCCGCTCCGGAGGCCCAAGAGCCGGGGGCGGCGCTCCGGCCAATGCCGGCGGGGCGGGAGGTGGTCGAGGACTACCGCCACACCAGGCTTACGCTGCGGCGCCACCCGGTGGCGTTCCTACGCGAGGACCTCGCCCGGAGGCGGGTCCTGACCTGCGCCGAGGCCGGGGCGCTGCGGGACCGCCGCCCCGTCCGCACCGCCGGGCTCGTCCTCTTGCGCCAGAAGCCCGGCTCGGCCAGCGGCGTGGTGTTCCTCACGATCGAGGACGAGACGGGCGTGGCGAACCTGGTGATCTGGCCGCAGCTTGTCGAGGCGCAGCGCCGGGAGGTGCTCAGCGCGCGGATGCTGGGCGTGGAGGGCCAGGTCCAGCGCGAGGGCGAGGTGGTCCACATCGTCGCGCGCCGGCTCCACGATCTGTCCGGCCTACTCGACAGCTTGGGCGAGCGGGACGGGGCCGAAGCGTCGCAGCAGGGCAGGGGGGAGGAGCAGGGTGGGGGACCTGGAGAGCACGCCCACCGCT
>NZ_KK088530.1 GCF_000600335.2 Rubellimicrobium mesophilum DSM 19309
CCCGCCAGCTCGGGCTGAAGCCCTGCTTCACGCCCGTGAAGAGCCCCCAAAGCAATGGCATCTCCGAGGCCTTCGTCCGCACCCTGAAGCGCGACTACGTCCAGGTCACGCCCTTGCCGGACGCTGCCGCTGTCCTCGGATTGCTCCCAAGCTGGTTCGAGGACTACAACGCCCACCACCCGCACTCCGGGCTGAAAATGCGCTCGCCTCGCGAGTTCATCGCCGCCCAAACCGCAACCGCCTGAGTGTTCGGTCAAACGGGGGCCAGATCACTCCTCGGCTTCCTCAAGCATCGCGACGTCTGCGGGATCTCGTTCTTGGTAGTCGTCTTCACGCACTACGACCATCATGATTGATCCGTCGGCGAGCCATTCGCGGCGGCTGGGAGTAAGCATTCGGCCCTCGCCCCAGCGGTATGTCGCCGGGTGCAAGTCGTAGTTCACTACCCCGGTGGCCACCTCGGACCAGTGCACACCAACGGCCTCTAGGTAAGTCCTGGGCCGGACAAGGCGGTCGAGCTTCACACTCTCGTAGAACTGCATACGGGCTGTGGGCTGTAGCTCCCCGCCACGCATCGGTTGCCCGTCCTGCCGGCAGATCTCGTCCACGAACTCATGACAGGAACCAGGGAAGTGGTGGCGGGACACCGTAATCACGACTGAGTCGTTCATGCTCGTCTCTCAGGATGAACCGATAGCCACTCACATACCGAGGTCTCGCGATGGTGTCAACGCCACCATACAAGGTTACTCAGTCAACAGAATCTTTGACTCAGGAATCTGTCGAGGGTGGCAAAGAATCGTTGCGGGCTGGATGTGGCTGGATACTGTTGAAGGTAGACATGGGAGGCCACATACATGGCGCGGTACCGTCTGATCCTGACCGGCTGCGAAGAGAGGCTCATCGTTGAGACTGGAGGCTCTTTCACCGACGTCGTCCAAGACTTGAGCGTGCAGCGCATCCTGCAAGCGCGGCTTGTCGCCGTGGACGGGCAGGCATGCCGCAACAACCTCGCTATCAGCATCTCTAAGATCGTGGCAGTTGTTGAGGTCGACACCTCCGAATAGAACGAAGGCGTGCCTCGAGTTGATGATCTAAGCTATACGAAGTCACTCGCCCTGTTCATGCCGGGCGACGTGGCTGATATTTCCGGGCTGCCCCCCAACCTGCAAAGGGTTTGGCGGCGTCGGGGGCAGATCGCCCCTGTGGAAGGGACTAGGGCGAGATTTACCGCGCTCGAAGCCGCCGAACTCATGCTGCGCTACGAAGTCTCCAAGGCAGGAGTGTCTCCCGGCGAGTCGGAAGACCTAGGCAAGCTAGCCGGGCCGCTAATCCTCTATCACGCGCTTCTGGACGGCGATGGGGCAGTAGAGGTTACAGGCCCCAGGGAGCACGTAGAGCACTTTCTAGCTCAGTTCGCCGAAGACACCACTCTACCTATGGCTCTAGCCGCAGTGACAGAAGTCAAACGGTTCCTATTCCGAGCTGACGGCGGCGACTTCATAGTCACGGACGAACTGCAATCGCTCAGCAGCGCAGAGAGCCCGCTATCAGGCTACTTTCTCGACCTGGAAGTGGCCGGCCGCCGCCTCTCGGACCGAGCGGGCCGCCCACTGTTGTCAGTCGAGTTGCACGCACCTCAGGCCACCAGCCCTAAAGTCAGGAGGCTGACCCATCCGAGTACGCCAAGGCCCTAACATCTAGCTGCGCACACCGGCACCAGAACTCTCGGAGCGATTTCGCCTTCACGGGGCAGCGCCAACGCTTATGCAAAACCTACCCTTTGACCGACTTCCAAGAGAGCTGCAGCCACCAAGATGCAGGCAAACATCTAACGCGCCTAGACCTCCTTGGCCGGCAACTCAGTCAGCAGCCTCACATATAGGACCGCCGCAAACCAACTCTGTTCCACAGATCGTCGAGATCCGATGAAATGATAACCTGACTACATTCGGCAGGCAGAAAGCCTTCACTAGTCAAAGGGCGCTGCCTGCCAGACAACTAATGCGACGAGGTGGTCGTCTCGCCCACCAAGAGTGAAGAACAAGCGGCCCCTTGCGCGTCGGGAGAGAATACTTTGGAAATTAATACCTCTGAGGCCCGCCTTCGAACGAACCCTGCCTCGCAGCAGTTTGTCCAAATGGTCCGAGATAATGAAGATGATCTCAACCTCCGCGACGCCCAACTATATTTCAACTTTCCCCTCTACAAAGAAGAAGAAAACGTAGTTGCGGCAAATTTGATTATCGTATCTCCCAGACATGGAGTCGTGGTGATTGAAGCCACCGACGCAGCGAGAGCGAGCGCCGAAAACGACGTCCGACAAGTCAACGAGTCGCTAGACCAGGTTTACGGCCAAATTCACGCACGGCTAACAAAGAATCGTGCCCTGCGACTCAACAAACGTGACCTGCTATTCCCTCTGGAGCCACTGATTTTTGCTCCGAATTTGGAAAAAGACATAGACAGTGCAGAACTTGACGCGGCTGTCATCAGGAACCGGACGCAACTCAAGGAATTCCTGAGCAGGATAGAGATAGCGGCGCTAGATCCGGCGGTCAGCCGGGAAATCGTCTCAGTGGTTGAGGGCGCCAAAGGTCTCATCGTGCCACGCCCAAGGGAAACAAAGCAACTTAAGGAGACCTCTCGCGCGAGCATCGTCAATCGTCTAGAAGCAGAAATCGCAAGTTTTGACCAAGAGCAGAAACACGGCTATCTGTCCGTGATCTCCGGTGCTCAAAGAATTCGTGGTCTCGCCGGCTCGGGAAAAACAGTGGTGTTAGCAATGAAGGCTGCGCTGACCCATTTGCAGTATCCCGATGCTACGATTGTCTACACCTTTTATACGCGAAGCCTCTACCAACACGTTCGACGGCTGATCACTCGTTTCTACAGGCAGTTCGACGACAAGGATCCCGATTGGTCTCAAATTCGCGTTATGCATGCATGGGGAGGAAAGTCCAAGCCGGGCGTTTATTACGAAGCATGTAGAATGAGCGGAGTTCCACCTCTCACGTATTCGCAGGTCCAGGACACTGCATCGCCTTTCGATACGGCCTGCCAAGACTTAGAGTCGTACGGTAAGATCCCTCAAGCATTTGACTATGTCTTCGTGGACGAAGGTCAGGACTTTCCTGCCTCATTCCTGAGAATATGCCTCAAACTGGCGAAGCAACAGAAACTTGTCTACGCCTATGATGAACTGCAGAACATCTTCCAGGCAGAGATTCCCTCGGTTGAAAGTGTTTTCGGGCAAGGGTTCCGGCTGGAAGAGGACGTCGTACTCAAAAAGTGCTACCGTAACCCGCGCGAAGTGTTGGTATGTGCGCACGCGATAGGCTTCGGAATCTACGGCGACAAGATTGTTCAAATGCTTGAGAACGAGGGACATTGGAAAGATGTCGGATACGACATTGCAGAAGGAACGCTTAGGCCAGGCGAGACTGTCCGGATACTCCGGCCTGAGGAGAACTCGCCAAGCTCCATTTCGCAGACCCAAAGTATGGATCAAATCATCTCTGCCCATCGAATGAGTAGCGCGACAGACGAGGTGAGGTTTGTTGCTAAGAGTGTTCTGAACGACATCAAGACCGAAGGACTGAAAGCGGAGGACATCGTTGTTCTCTGTGCCGACGACAGATATGCTCGGAGTTACTTCGGAAGTTTGGTCTCGCTCCTCGCCTCCGAAGGAATCTCTTCCAACAACCTTAGCGGCGACTCGATGTCTGGCGATGTCTTTACACGCGACAACGCAGTTACTCTGACCTCCGTCCATCGTGCAAAGGGGAATGAGGGTTACTCGGTATATGTCATGGGCGTGGATGCTCTGTTCCGGCGGCCGACTGTCAGGACGCGGAACCTCGCGTTCACCGCGATGACCAGAGCGAAGGCATGGTTGACCGTGACGGGTGTGGGCGAGGCTGCCGCAACCTTCATTCAGGAGTTGGATGCAGCTAAGGCGAAGTTCCCCTACTTGGAATTTGAGTACCCAGGACCGGAGGATCTTCGGGTCATGAAACGCGACCTAGAAGAGTCTGCTGGGCAGAGGCTTCAGGACGCGCTTGAGGATGTCATCGACGAACTGGACGAAGAAGAGATCAGGGCAGCTATCGACAGGATCAGTGAGAAGCGAAAAAAGTCGTTCAAGAAATGATCACTGTTGGCAAGTTCGCTGCGTCGAGAAATCAGGTTCATGGCCTCCTTGGCCGAGTGGATGTTCTCCAGAGTTGGCTATCTTACCCCGTTTATCCTGAGCATATGCCTTTAGAGTTGAGGGGCAGACCCTACGTAGAACAATGGGAGAAGTGTAGCACCGAATCGTGGTTCGATGCCGTGCTTCGAGATGGTTCGTTGTTGCAATTTAGGAGATATGACGATAGACTTTCCTACTCTTTCCACGATTGTCCTTTTGCGTATCAGAGTTTCGAGGATTTCGCCTTTGAACAGGCGGGCGAGGACTGGCGAGATTACGCAGACGTACTGGCCGAGGAGTACGAACTGGCAAGAAGTTCCGAGATGACAGAGCGCCCAGCGACTCCTATAAGATATGACTTCGAGCCGCATCTTTATACATGCGGTCGCCATCCTGCAGGGCATATACACTTTGGCTTCGAGAGGGCTCTGTTGAGCAATTCGGCGTAAGAGCGAGCTGCCCCTGACCCCCGTCGGCTTTATGCAACGCGCTTGGTCTCGGGGGTGCCGAGGGCGGTGAAGCGGTTGAGAAGGGCGGCACGGATCTGAAGCTCGGCGGTTTGGCGGCTGGGGG
>NZ_KK088531.1 GCF_000600335.2 Rubellimicrobium mesophilum DSM 19309
CCCGCCAGCTCGGGCTGAAGCCCTGCTTCACGCCCGTGAAGAGCCCCCAAAGCAATGGCATCTCCGAGGCCTTCGTCCGCACCCTGAAGCGCGACTACGTCCAGGTCACGCCCTTGCCGGACGCTGCCGCTGTCCTCGGATTGCTCCCAAGCTGGTTCGAGGACTACAACGCCCACCACCCGCACTCCGGGCTGAAAATGCGCTCGCCTCGCGAGTTCATCGCCGCCCAAACCGCAACCGCCTGAGTGTTCGGTCAAACGGGGGCCAGATCACCCAGGGCGCATCCTGCCCTATCTCCTCGTCTCTTTCAGGGCATAAGTTGGCATGCCGACAGTGACCGCCTCGTCGAGGTATTGGGCGCTCTTGTTAGTGTTCCTCTCGACCTTCAACCCGATTTGCCGCTGCTCGGTTTGGAACGCCTCAACGACCTTGGTGAGCTTTTTGAGTTCGGCCTCAAGGGTGGCGATGGTAGTTGCCGTGCTGGCCGGGACGGACGGCACCGGCACCGTGGCGAGCGGGACGCCGGTCGCCGTCGTGCCCGTGACCCCGCCGTAGAGCGCGGCGGAGGCCCGGCCCTTGGCCTGCAGGAAGTCGAAGCGGGTGGCGAAGTCCTCGGGAACGAGGGCGTCAATCGCGGCTCGGGCCTCCTCGGCCGCGTCCTTCTGCTTCTCCATGGCCCGGACGTGCAGGAGGAGCGCCTGGTTGGCGCCGAGGGTGCCCTTGAGCTCCAGCGCATCGAGGGCGGCCTGGTTGTCGGTGGCCTCATAGAGCCGCCGCATCAGGCCCTCGCGCTCGTCCTCGATGGCGGCCTGCTCCTTGGCGATTTGGAGGGCATCGAACTTCTTGCGGTTGAGCGGGTCGAGGGCGTCACGCTCCAGCTTGAGCAGCGCCACCGTGTCGCCACGCGCTTCCAGGATCTGGCGGTCCAGGTCCGCGCGTTCGTCGGCGACGGCCTTCTCGGCCTTGGCGGCTTCGATCTTGTCATAGAGAGACCGCAGCAGCGGGTCGGTCTCGTCGCGCTCCATCTTGCGGAGCTTGATGACGTTGCCCGTGACCTCGTAGTACTCCCGCAGCATCCCTTGGCGCGCATCGGCCAGGGCCTCGGCCTTCCGGGCGGCCTCCTCGGCAACGGCCTGAGCCTTGGCCTGCGCCGCCGCCTCGTCTTCGAGAGCGAAGAGGCGCTCCTTCATCCAGCGGAGCGACTCGGGCATGGCCGCGAGTTCCAGCTTGCGAGCTTCGCCGATCTTGCCCTCGGCCTCGTAAATCTGGCCCAAGAGCGCGGTGTATTGGTCGTGGAGTGCGCTCTGGGGGTTGGACGGCGGGGCGCTCTTGGCCAGATTGTCCGCCGCCTCCTGCGCCGCGCGGTCCCGCAGGTCGAGCAGCGTCTTGAACTCGTCGGCCAGAGCCATGAGGCCGCTCGCCTTCACCTTCATCCCCCGCTCACGCAGGCTCGCCACGACGGCGCGGAAGTCCGCCTCGCTCTCGATGCGGGCCGTGACGCCGAGCTCCTGAAGGCCCCGCGCGAAGACGCGCTGCGCGGTGTTGGCCTGCTCCTCCAGGCTGAAGAACCCCGTGCGGAACACCTCCACCGCCATCCGGAACGCATCGCGCCCGCCGGCCGCTTCCACCATGCGGGTGGCGAGCTTGGTTGCCGCCTCGCCGGCCTTGAGGTTCTCGCCCCAGAGGTCACGGGTCGCATCCCTGACGACTCCGAACGATGCGACCATGCGCTCCAAGGTCTGGGTCGCCGTCTCGCCTTCCGCTGAGAACCGGGCCGTGGCGCCGGCCATGACGGCGAGCTTGTCGGAGACCTCGCCGAACTTCTCGGTGACCGCCTGGACCTGCTCCTCAGCCGTCATGTCCTTGAGCGAGAGTTGGAAGTCGTAGCTGAAGTCGCGGAAGTCCTTGCGGCCCTTGCCGAGCACCTTGGCCATATCCAGGATGCTGTCGCCGATCTGGGCGTAGGCGTCCTTGATGGGGTTCGCGATGTCCTTGCCGGCCGGACCGTAGGAGGTCGAGGTCGAGGAGGAGAGGCCGAAGAACCGGGTCTTCTTCACCGTGTCGAAGGTCTCCACCAGGGCGTTGAAGCCGTCGAGGGTGACGCGCAAGCCACTGTCGAGAAGTTCCGTCTTGCCCTTGATGGCCGAGAACAAGCCGATGGCGAGGGCCGCCGGACCCGCGATGGCGCCGATGGCTGTGCCGAGGCCCGCGAGCCCCGACGTGGCCCCGGCCATGGCTTCGCTGATGGCGGTCCCCGCCCCGCCCAGGCCACCCGAGAAGAGGCCGGAGACGACGTTGCCGAAGCCGGTCCCGATGTTGCCCAGGAAGCCGCCCAGCCCTCCCATTGCGCCGGCCGCCGCCCCGCCCGGGACGGGGATGCCTGCGCCTTGCGCCATGCCCACGGCCGGGCCTGCCACGCCCGCTCCGGTGATACCCATGGAGAGCATGATCCGGTTGCGCGCGGCCAGCGAGATCATCTGCGCGAGCATCGACTTGAAGGAGCCGAGGACCGAGGAGACAAAGCCCTTGAAGTCGCGGAAGCCGCTGGAGATCCAGTCCCCGAACGCATCGGCCACCCCATCAATCCCGTCGATGAGGATCTGAGCCTTCTTCTCGCCCACCTCGCTCGCGGTCATGGCCGCGTCCTGCAGGGCGGCGTTGAAGGCCAGGGCCTGCTCGGTCGCAGCCGGCATGGCGCGCGTGATGGCTTGCGCCGCCGCTTCGACCGCCTCGCGCGCGACTTTGGCCGCACCCGCGACGCCGCCTCCACCTCCCCTACCGTGGCGCCCGGAGCCGCCAGCCCCGCCAGCTCCGCCGCCGCCCAGGGCGCCGCTCAGATCGATGGCGGAGCCGCCGGCGCTGTTCATGGCATCACGGAGCGCGCCGAGGCTCTCCAGGGGTGCGGTGAGGTCGTCACCAAGGCCGGTCGCTGCCGCCCGCAGCCTCTCCATCTGGTCCGTCGCGTCGCTCGCCAGACCGGCAAGGCCGCTACTCCCGCCCGACATGTTGCTTGTGCCGAGAATGCTGTTGGAGAGCCCCCTGATCGGGTCGGCGAACGGGATGACCTTATTCAGGCCGGCCGCGATGCTCTGTGTCATCGCGACGAAGCCAATGCCGATGTTGAGGAAGGCGTCCAGGAAGCTGGCCTGCACCTGGGCGGCGACGTAGGCCGCTTGCGCCGCGAGGTAGCCCATCCCATCCCCGATGCGGCCCCAGACCTCGCTGGCCACGTCGCTCAGAAGGCTGAGCGCGTTCCCGAAGCCTCCAGCCCCATCGACCAGCCTTGTGAACTGGTAGGCCAGCTCACCGGCGCCGACGACGATGGCGCCGAAGCCGGTCCGGACGAGAGCGCCGCGCAGGACCAGAAGGGCGCCGGACAGGGAGCCGGTCGCCACAGCGGCGGCGGCAAGACCGGCGACGTAGCGACCGGCAAAGAGGGCGGCGGCGGTGGCGCCGTAGATGGCGATCCGGTCAAGGTTGCCGGCCACGGTCTCGAGGATGCTGTTGATGCCGCCAGTCGCGCTGCCGAAGGATGGCAGGATGCCCACGAGGTTGCCGAGGCTCTGTCCGGCAGCGTCGAGCACGGACCGGGTGTCCACCATGCGGGCCAGGAACGGGATGGAGAGCCCCGCCGCCAAGCCTAGCGCGGCGCCGAAGGCTCCGAAGCCTCCAGCCAATTGCGGGAGCTGCTGAGCCAGGACGAGGCTTGCCTTCTGGCCGCCCTGGAGTTGGACAATCATGTCCTGGAGCTGGAAGCTCGCGTTCTGGAACTTCGGCCCGAGGCTGGAGACGGCGCGGCCCGTGTTCGCGACCGGTCGGTCCAGCCGCGAGAGCGCGCCGCCCAGGCGCGTCGTGGCGGCTTCGGCATTGGCCGCGCCGGCCGCGAACTCGGCCGAGTCCAGCCCTAGGGCGACTCGCAAGCTGCCGATGATGGTTCCAGCCATGGCGGTCCTAACCTCTCAGAGTGGGCTCAGGCCGAGGCCCGGTTCATGAAGTGACTGTCTTTCGCGATCTCCTGCATGATCGCGTGCCGGATGGCCGGGATGCCGAAGACCTTCTCGACGGTCTCCTTGGAGAACGTGACCTTCACAGGCTTGCCCTTGGCATCGTTGCCGATGCCCCAGTTGTCGCTCCAGCCGATGACGGCAGCGCGGATCAGCTTCATCTCGCCGGCCTCGATCTGCTGCGGCGATCCGCCGGCGCTCTGCTTCACGCCGTTGACGAGCGCCTGCATCACCGTCGGATCGGCGGCGCCCTTGATGCGGAACATGACGGGCTGGTTGTCGTCGCCCATGATGGTCTCGCCGTCGATGACGAGGGGGATGTCGACGCCGGCGGCCGCTTTCTGGCGGGTATCGAAGATGCTGATATCCAAAGTTCGTGCCTCCTCAGGCTGTCCACATGTCGTCTTCGAACCAGGGGGCGTCCGTGGTGTACTGGCCCTCGCCCGCGGCGCAGCGCGCCACGGCCATGGCTGCTGCCACCGCCCCGTCGATCTTGTTGCCGCTCTTGCCCTTGTGGAACGACCGATTGCCGGCCTGATCCACGTGGAGCTGGATGTTCTCGAAGTTCCACCGCAGCACCGGGTTGCCCCCGTGGCGGAAGCGCCCGGCGAGGATGGCCCGCTCCAGCTCCTTCACGGCGGGCGCCATGCTGACCCAGCCCTGCCGGAACTCCACCACGGGCAGGCCGTCGTCGTTGAGGCTGGCC
>NZ_KK088532.1 GCF_000600335.2 Rubellimicrobium mesophilum DSM 19309
CCGGCGCGGCGGGGCGGCAGGTGGGGGTCGATCATGTCGGTCATGCCTGGTTCCCCACCCGGATGCGCGGATCGAGCAGCGCGAGCCCGAGGTCCGCGAGGATGTTGCCCACGATCAGCGTCGCCCCCAGCACGAGGAGCAGCGTCGCCGTCACGTAGACGTCCCCGATCCCCATGCTCCCCACGATGGCGGGGCCGACCGTAGCGAGGCTGAACACGATGGCCACCTCGATCTCGCCGGTCAGCATGTAGGGCAGCACCACGCCCTGATAGGCCATGAGCGGGTGCAGCGCGTTGGGCACCGCGTGCCTCATGATGACGCGGCTCTCCGGCAGCCCCTTGGCCCGGGCCGTCTCCACGTATTGCGAGTTCAGCGTGTCGAGCAGGTTCGCCCGCATCACCCGCATGTTGTAGGCGAGGCCGCCCAGCGTCGCGATGAAGACCACCGGCCAGACGTGCTGGACCAGGTTCCAGAGCTTGGCCCAGTTGAAGTCCAGCGGCCCGAGCCAGTAGGCCTGCCCGCCGTAGCGGGACGAGTAGAAGCTCCCCAGCTCCTGCACGTTCAGCTTGAAGGCCAGCACGTAGAGGATGATGAGCGCGAGGAGGAAGCGCGGGATCGTCATGCCGAGGAAGGCCACGAAGCTCAGCGCGGTGTCGATCCAGCTATACTGCCGCGTCGCCGCCAGGATGCCGAAGCCGATGCCGAAGAGGCTCGCGAGGATATGGCAGACCAGCGCCAGCATGATCGTGCGCGGCAGCCGCTCGGCCACGACCTCCGAGACGGGCTTGTTGTAGAAGAACGAGAAGCCGAAGTCGCCCCGGGTGACGATGCCGCCGATCCAGCGCAGGTACTGCACCGGCAGCGGATCGTTGAGCCCGTTCCTCTCGCGGTAGTCCTCCGCCGCGGCCTCGGCGGCGGCGACCGAGGCCCCGCCCTGGCTGATCAGGTTGGACTTGACGAAGTCGCCGTAGTCGCCCGGCGGCGCCTGGATGATGGCGAAGGTGATGACGCTCATCACGAACAGGACGGGGATCGCCTGGAGGATGCGGAAGAGGAGGAAGCGGAGCATGGGCCTGTCCTTGGCCAGGGTCCCGCCCTGAGGCGGAACGGGGGAGAGGGTCTGGTCCCTTCCCGCGGTCGGGGGGTCCGGGGGGCCCGAGGGTCCCCCGGTCTTGTCTCACGAGGCGCCGACCGGCCCCTCGCTCCCGGGCGCGCCGGGCAGCATGTCGGGATGCAGCTCGTAGTCCTGCTGCTTGTCCGTCGGCACGTAGACCTGCTCGCGGATGATGCTGTCCTCGGCCCAGTTGAACTGGAAGATCGGGGCCCCCGCCGGGATGTTGGCGAAGCGCTTGTTGATGATGAGGGCGCCCGGATAGGTCACCAGGCCCACGCCGTAGAGGTTCTCGGTGTAGAGCTTCTGGTACTGCTTCATCAGGTCGGCGCGCTCGGCCGGGTCGCGGCTCGCGATGAACTGGTTCACCACGTCCACCATCTCCTGCTCCCAGGGCAGCAGGTCGAGCTGGCCTTCCGCGTTCGCCCGGTGGTTCCACGAGGTCGTGGGCCCGGTCGGGGCGAGCTGCGTGGTGTTCTGCACCACCGTGATGATCTCGGTGGGGTTGCGGAACACCTGCCAGTCCCAGGTGCCGGCGTCGCGCGTGGCGTCGCGGTCGTTGCCCGACAGCGTGTTCAGCGCGACCTGGATCCCGGCCTCCTCCAGCATGGCGACCACGCCCTCGGCGAGGTTCTTGTCCGTCTGGTAGTCGCCGTTCACGAGCAGGGTGAGCTGCACGTTCCCGCCGCCCGCGGTGCCCTCGGGGAAGTTGTAGAACCCGTCCCCGTCGGTGTCGCTCAGCCCCGCGGCCTCGAGATGCGCCTTCGCGCTCTCCAGGCTGTAGGGGTAGAACACCGTCGAGGCGTCGTCGTAATAGGCCGTCCCCGGGTAGAGCCCGCCCGCGTATTGCGCGATGAACGGCCCCTTCACCAGGCTCTCGCCCAGGCGCTGCCGGTCGATGGCCTGGCTGACGCCGATGCGGAAGTCCTCGTTGCGGTTGAGCTCGCGCACCGCCTGCGCCCGCTCGTCGGGCTGGCCCCAGCCGTTCCCGGACAGGTTCGGGTAGAGCGAGTAGCCGATGATCCGCGGCCCGAACTGGAGCCGCGCCGGCGCGTCGTCCTCGGCCGACCGCCGCAGCGACTCGACGAAGTTCTCAGGCTGCTCCAGGTTCGAGAAGTCCCCGGTCCCCGCCACCGCCTGCACGTCGCGGTCCGCCCAGGTGCTCAGGCGGTATTGCAGCTCGTCCATGTAGGGGGAGCTGGTTCCCGTCCGAATCCACCTTCCAGTAGTAGGGGTTGCGCCGAAGCACGACGATGTCGTCCGGCCGGTATTCGACCGGCACCCAGGCGCCCATCACCGGGAAGTTCATGTATTCCGGCGGGAAGGCGTTGCGGAAGCTGTCGTAGGTGGCCTCCTGGTTGTACTTCGGGTGCTGCGGCTCGAGGATGTGGCTCGGCCCCGGGCAGAAGGTCCCGTAGGCCATCGCGTAGAGCACCTGCTCCGGGAAGGGCGAGGTGAAGTGCCAGGTGAACTGGTAGGGCCCGTCGATGGTCATCGTGGTCCCGGTGCCGAAGGTCTCGGGGGAGGCGCCGTTCAGCGGCGTGACCTCCGGGTCCATGACCTCGTCCTCCCAGTAGAATCGGATGTCCTCGGTGTCGAAGGGATCGCCGTCCGACCACTTCGCCCCCTCGATCAGGTGCACGGTCAGCGAGGTGCCGTCCTCCGACCACTCCCAGGACTTCGCGAGGTTCGGCAGCGGCTGCAGGTCCTCGGGCTTCACCTCGAAGAGGGGGCCGGTGCGCGTCAGGCACTCGTACATGCCGATGTCGATGCCGCCCCAGCCCTGGCTCTGCCCGGCCGAGTAGTTCCAGCCCTCGGGCCGCCCGCCGATCACGTGGCGCATCACGTCGCCGTAGGTGCCCACGCCGTCTGCCATGGTGGCGGTGTCGTAGACCACCGGCTCCTTGGGCAGGCGGTCGGCCAGGGGGGGCAGCTTGCCCGCGTCCACGAAGGCCGTGACCCAGTCGGGCTCGTGATACTCGGGCAGCGCGCGATAGGTGTAGATCTGGTCGCGGTTGACGAAGACGGGCTCGCCCTGCGCCGGGAACTCGGGCGGGGCGGGCGGCGTGGTGGGCTCCACCATCTGCGCCCGGATCGCCCCGGGCGCGGTCCCCAGAAGCAGCGCGGCCATCAGCACGCGCGATTGCATCCTCATGTATCCAGTCCTCCCCACGAGCCTCTCCGGACCCGGTTGTCCCATCCCGGAGGGCTCCGACGCCGTCCCGCGCCTTTCCGTCCCGGGCCGATGCCGCGGCCTCCCCCGTCGCCGGGGCCAGTCGCGGTGATGAGGACCATGGACCCGCGACCGCTTTCGCGGCAATACCGGAAACAGACATTCTCTTCCGGTTTCCTAAGGTCCCCTCCCGCGCCATGCCCCAGCCCGTCCCCCGCGCCGAGCGCCGCTTCTACGCCGAGGACCGCGCCATCGGCCGCTTCGGGATGCGCATCTTCGAGCCCCAGCTCATGCCCCGCCCCCACTGGCACGGCCATGTCGAGGTCAACATCCTGACGGGCGGCTCGATGACCTACCTGATCGAGGGGGGCGAGCTCGTGGTCCCGCCCGGCCGCCCCGTCCTCTTCTGGGCCAACCTTCCCCACCAGCTCGTGACGCTGACGCCCGACGGCAGCGGCCCGCTCCGCCTCTCCAACATCTACATCCCGCTCGACCGCTTCCTCTTCATGCCGCACATCGCGCGGCTGCAGGGCGCTCTCCTCGCCGGAGGCCTCGTCGCCCTCGACCCCGCGCTGCTGACCGAATCGCAGGTCGCCGCCTGGTATCGCGACTACCGCTCCGGCGACCCCGAGCGGCGCGAGATCCTGTTCATGGAGATCAACGCCCTCCTCCGCCGCGCGCTGCTCGACAGGCTCACCTACCTCCGCGCGCCCATGGCCGAGCCCGAGGCCGGCCGCTCGCCCCAGTCCACGCGCATCCGGCACGTCGTGGCGATGCTGCGCTTCATCATGGAGAACCTCTCCGCCCCCATGACCAACGCCGATGTCGCGGGCGTCACGGGCCTCCACGAGAACTACGCCCTGTCGCTCTTCACCTCGGTGATGAACGTCCCCATGCGCAAGTTCATCATCCGGATGCGCCTCCTCCGCGCCCAGGCGCTCCTCCTCGAAAGCAACGCCACGGTGGCCACGGTCGCCCTCCAGTCCGGCTTCCCCTCCATCAGCCAGTTCTACGACCACTTCGGCCGGGCCTACGGCGCCACGCCCCAGGCGCTGAGGGAGGGGAGGGCCTGACGCGCCCCGTGCCGCCCACCCTGGCCCATCCCCGTCGTGCGGGGTTCCCCCCACCACGCGCCGGCTGGATTCTGCCGGCGCGATCCGCTCTCGCCCATAGGGTGCGCACTCGCCTGCACCGCACCGGCGGCACGGAAAGGCCCGGCCCTGCCATCTCCCCTCCTCCGTCGGGCGGGGTTCCACTCCACCGGCAACGCCGGCCCGGAGCACGACGGCTCCGCCCCGCCGTAGGGTGGGCTTCAGCCCACCATCCCCGGCCCGCTCGGGGCGGTGATTCGTCCCGTGCCGCTGGCGGGCTGAATCCCGCCCCACGGGGCGACGCAAC
>NZ_KK088533.1 GCF_000600335.2 Rubellimicrobium mesophilum DSM 19309
CCCGCCAGCTCGGGCTGAAGCCCTGCTTCACGCCCGTGAAGAGCCCCCAAAGCAATGGCATCTCCGAGGCCTTCGTCCGCACCCTGAAGCGCGACTACGTCCAGGTCACGCCCTTGCCGGACGCTGCCGCTGTCCTCGGATTGCTCCCAAGCTGGTTCGAGGACTACAACGCCCACCACCCGCACTCCGGGCTGAAAATGCGCTCGCCTCGCGAGTTCATCGCCGCCCAAACCGCAACCGCCTGAGTGTTCGGTCAAACGGGGGCCAGATCATGGCCCATGTCCCAAGCCCTGACCCCGATCGTTCTTGCCCTGGCTTCTTTTGTCCTTCTCTGGACGACAGGAGGCTATGCCGTGAAGAAGCTCGTCGTCGCCATCGAGGGCTCGACGGAGTTCGGGCAGGGCACCGCGAGCAAGCTCCGGCGCCTCAAGGGGTATGGGGTCTTCGCCACCTGGGCGGTCCTAGCCACCTTCCCGGCGTCCTTCCTGGCCGACTGGGGCGTGCATGGGGACATGGACGGGGCGTTGCGCCGACTCGGCGACCGGGTCGAGTTCGCGGCCTACCTTCTCCAGGGTTCGGAGGACAACGATTGACCGAGCACTCCAATTCCCACTGGGACAGAACCTCGCCCGTCCTGCAAGGCGAGTTCACCTGCCCTGCCTGTGCGGGCCAGATGGCGTTTCATCCCGAGCGCCAAGCGCTGGTCTGCGACCACTGCGGCGCGGATGCAGCCATCGCGACGACCGCGGAGCGGGCCCATGTCGAGGTCTGCCTGATGCGCGCCGACGACCAGGCCCTCCTCGAGCTCGGAGAAGGAGCCGAGGCCGTAAGCTGCCGGACCTGCGCGGGCGAGATCGTCTTCGCGGGTGGCTCGCTCTCGGAGCGCTGCCCCTACTGCGACGGGCCGGTGGTCCGGGAACCCGGCCGCAGAGGTGGCTTCGCGCCTGCGGGTCTCGCGCCCTTCCGGGTTGTCGAAAAGGCCGCGCGCGAGGCGATCGGGTCCTGGTTCGCGTCGCGCTGGCTCATGCCGAGCGCGCTCCAGGACCGCGCGTCCGGCGCCCGACTCGCGGGCGTCTATGCCCCCTTCTGGACCTTCGACTCCCGGGTGGTCGTCCGCTATGTGGGCCGGCGTGGACGGAAATCAGGCAAGGAGACTCGCTGGACCGATGTCAGCGGCACGATCGAGGTGCCCTTGAACGACATCCTGATGCCGGCCTCGAACCACTTCACGGCCGACATCCGAGACGCCACCGGACCCTGGCCCGTGACGCGGCTCGTGGACTTCGAGCCCCGGTTCCTTGCGGGCTTCGCGGCCGAACTGCACAAGGTTCCGGCGACTGAGGCCGCGGAGGCGGCCAAGGCTGACATCCGGCCGATCCTTGAGGAGCAGGTGAAGCGGGACATCGGCGGCCAGAAGCAGCAGATCGTGCGCATGGAGGTCGACCTTGAGGACGCGACCTGCCGCTCGATGCTGCTGCCGCTCTGGATCCTGCACTACGACCACGGTGGCGAGCACTACCGGGTCATCGCCTCGGGGGTCTCGGGTAATGCCTTCGGCGAGCGTCCCTTCTGCGCCACCAAGGTGCGCCTCGCGAGCCTTGCCGCGACGGCCGCGGCCTCGCTCCTGGGCGCGATCATCGGTCTCGCGCACGCGGCGGCCTACTACTAGGGTGGCGGAGTCCGCGAGGCCGATCTAAGGCCCTGAGCGAGTACTGTCGGCGCCTTCGCATCGAACCCCTCTGGTCAGCCAAAGCGACAGAATCATGAAGAAGATCGGCTTTCTCTCGTTCGGGCACTGGAGCCCGGCGGCAGGCTCGCAGACCCGCTCGGCGGCCGACGCGCTCCTGCAGTCCATCGACCTCGCCGTCGCCGCCGAGGAGCTCGGGGCGGACGGCGCCTACTTCCGAGTCCACCACTTCGCGCGCCAGCTCGCCTCGCCCTTTCCCCTGCTGGCGGCCGTGGGCGCGCGCACCAGCCGCATCGAGATTGGCACCGCCGTCGTCGACATGCGCTACGAGAACCCGCTCTACATGGCCGAGGACGCCGGGGCGGCGGACCTCATCTCCGGCGGACGCTTGCAACTGGGCCTGAGCCGCGGCTCGCCCGAGCAGGTAATCGATGGCTGGCGCCACTTCGGCTACGCGCCGGCCCAAGGCGAGACCGACGCCGACATGGCGCGGCGGCACGCCGAGGTGTTCCTGGAGGTGATCCGGGACCAGGGCTTTGCCCAGCCCAATCCCCGCCCCATGTTCCCCAACCCGCCCGGTCTCCTGCGCCTTGAGCCCCGCTCGGAAGGTCTGAGGGACCGGATCTGGTGGGGCGCGGCCACCAACGCCACCGCCGAATGGGCGGCCCGGCTCGGCATGAACCTGCAAAGCTCGACGCTGAAGTTCGACGAAAGCGGCAAGCCCTTCCACATTCAGCAGGCCGAGCAGATCCAGGCCTACAGAGATGCGTGGACGGCAGCCGGCCATCAGCGCCTCCCGCGCGTGTCGGTCAGCCGCAGCATCTTCGCCCTGATGGACGACCGCGACCGCGCCTATTTCGGCCGCAACCGGCAGAGCAGCGATCAGTTCGGCGCCATCGAGCCAGGGCAGCAGGCGGTGTTCGGGCGCAGCTATGCTGCCGAGCCGGACGTGCTCGTGGAGGAACTGGCCAAGGACGAGGCCATTCAGGCGGCGGACACGCTGCTGCTCACCGTGCCGAACCAGCTCGGGGTCGACTACAATGTCCATGTGATCGAGGCCATCCTGACCCATGTGGCCCCGGCGCTCGGCTGGCGCTGAGGCAGGTTCAAGAGGAACCAAGCTTATCGGTCCGGTCCAGCTTCTCGCTTGGGACCGATGTGCTACAAACCTGGATCCGAAAAAAGCCCTCGCACAGATCATGTGCGTCCGCTGCGTTGCAGCAACCGCTGGCGCCTGTGACATGGGACCCAGCCCTTCCGCGCTGCGCGCTGCCCTTCCGTACAGGATCCCCATGACCCGCTTTCTCGATACCAACGCGCCCCGCATGCTTTCCGTGCTGCGCTTCGTCTCCGCCCTCACCTTCTTCGCCCACGGCACGCAGAAGGTACTGTGGTTCCCAGTCTCCGAGATGCATCCGCCAGTGGGCTCGATCTTCTGGATCGCGGGCGTGCTGGAGCTCGTGGGCGGGGCGCTCCTGATGCTTGGCCTCTTCACCCGGCCGGTGGCCTTCATCCTCAGCGGGCTCATGGCCGCGGCCTACTTCATCGCCCACGCGCCCCAGAGCCTCTACCCGGCGCTGAACGGAGGCGACGCCGCGATCCTTTACTGCTTCGCCTTCCTCTACTTCGTGTTCGCTGGCGGTGGCGTGTGGAGCCTTGACGCGCTCCTTGCCCGCGCCCGCGGATCTAAGGTCGCCGTGCCCGTCGCGGCATGAAGCCAATGCCAAGGATGTAAGGAACGGCCCGGACAGTGTCCGGGCCCTTTTTCTTCCTGCCCCAACTCATCCGCCGTCGATCGGACCCGTGGCGACCTCGACGGTCCGCGCTATGTCGGCGAGGAGCTGGTCGTCGATGGCGTCCAACTCCAGCGTCGGCACGGGCTGGACCACCAGAGCAATCCATTCCTCGCCGTTGGTCTTCCCGGAGAGATCGAAGAGGAAGATCTGCCCGAAGACCGTGACCTCACGGCTCGCCGGGTCCCAAGTCTCGTGAACGCGATCGAGATAAAGGATCTCGCCTTCCAGGCCCGAGTCCGAAGTGAAGGGCTGGCGGTGACGGACAGCGTCGCAATGGATCGTCTCGCCTGGTCCGTCGGCCGCGCAGGTGTTCCGGAGGGCTGCAAGCGCGAACGTCTCGAAGTCCGGACTGCCCTCAGAGGGGCCACCTTGGAACGCATGGACGTCCACCTCGGGCAGGAAGCCGTTCTCAAGCGAGGGGGTGCCGATCGAGACCCAATCGGGTCCGTATTCCTGGAGCGTGAGCCCTGTCGGTGCTGCAAAGAACACTTCAGGAAGAGGGCTGAACCAGGTGGGCTCCAGGCCAGTGCTCTCTTCGGCCAGCGCGGCCCCGCCCAGGCCCACCAGGAGGCCAAGTAAACCAACCCGTACCTCGTCCCAGATATTGTAGATTTTCCGCAATTGACTGCTCCGCCCGCCTTCTGTCTTGAAATCACTTGTGGCGCGCCCGGGGAGCGGGGCGAAGTCGCGGATTCCGCACTCCCGTCACAAAGCCCCACCACTCTGAAAATAGAAACCTGTCTTTCGAGCGCGTTAAGAAGGCTCTGTTGAGCAATTCGGCGTAAGAGCGAGCTGCCCCTGACCCCCGTCGGCTTTATGCAACGCGCTTGGTCTCGGGGGTGCCGAGGGCGGTGAAGCGGTTGAGAAGGGCGGCACGGATCTGAAGCTCGGCGGTTTGGCGGCTGGGGGTTCGGGCTGAGAGCCGCTCACCCAGGAGCTTCATGCACCGCATCTTGGCCTCGATGCGACTTCGTCGGTGATAGCCGCTCCAGCTGCGCCAGATCACCCGGCCGAAGCGGCGGCTTGCCCGGAGGATGTCGTTGCGGGCCCGAGCTCCTGGCG
>NZ_KK088534.1 GCF_000600335.2 Rubellimicrobium mesophilum DSM 19309
GTGGACCTGATGTACGACGCCGCCGCGGGGCTGGGCTGGCGCGACGTGCAGTCGATCCTGGCGCTCTCCGCCCGGCAGGTGGGCTCGGAGGTGGGGGCGGGCATCGCCGGCTCGGAGCGCTTCCCCTGGGCCTGGAACCACGCCGAGACCTGGAACGGCGGCGGCCTGCACTTCAGCAACGACTACGGCTACGGCCTCGTTGACGCCTGGGCCGCCGTCCGGCTCGCCGAAAGCTGGAACCTCACAGGAACGGCCGCGGCCACCACCGGCAACCAGTTCACCAACACGATGGACGTTCTCAACAGCAACGTCGTCATCCCGGACGGCAATGTGTCCGGCCTGACCTTTGCCGGCACCGCCACCTTCGACGACGTGGTCGAGCGCGTGACCGTGCAGATGTCGTTCTCGACCACCTTCACCGGGGATGTCGAGGTGTACCTGACCTCCCCGGACGGCACGGTGAGCCGGCTCATCGCCGACACCGGGGGCGGCAACGACTACAACGGCACCTGGACCTTCGAGAGCCAGGCGTTCCGGGGCGAGCGGGCCGCCGGCAACTGGGTCGTCCGGGTCGTGGATGACGCCGGTGGCGATACCCTCGCGGTGTCGGACATCGTGATCCGGACCTGGGGGGCGGACACGACCAGCGACCGCTACGTGTTCACCAACGAATACTCGGACTACGACGGCGTCGCCGGGCACCGGACCAACATCGCCGACAGCAACGGCGGCGTCGACACCGTGAACGCAGCGGCGGTGAGCAGCGCCTCGACCATACGCCTCGACGGCCTCAACGGCCTGATCGACGGGGTCGCGGTCGCGTTCACGAACGTCGAGCACGCGATCGCCGGCGACGGCCAGGACAAGCTCTTCGGGAACGCCGGGGCCAACCAGCTCTATGGCCGCAGGAACAACGACCAGATGACCGGTGCTGGCGGCAACGACACGCTGAAGGGTGGCTTCGGCAACGACCTCCTGATCGGCAACGCTGGAAAGGACCTGCTCTCGGGCGCCTTCGGCAACGACACGTTCCGCTTCCTGAGCAAGGCCGACACGCTCTTGGCGTCGTTCGACGTCCTCGAGGGCTTCGACGCGGCCGGGGCGGCCGTGGGCGACCTGATCGACCTGATCGGCATCGACGCGAAGGAGACCATCGTGGGCAACCAGGCCTTCGTCTTCAACTCGACCGCCCTGGGAGGCATCAAGCTCACCAACGTCGGCAACGTCACGCGCATCCAGGGCTTCACCAACAACACCGCCGGGGCGGACTTCCAGATCGACATCCAGGATGGCGCCGTCCTCGCCTCCCAATACACCGCGGCGGACTTCCTGCTGTGATCGACAGGACCGGGCTGGGGCCTTGCGGAGGCTGAGGCTCTGGACGGCACTCGAGCCTCGCTTGGGCCACCCGCTTCGATGGCGGGTGGCCCAAGTCGCAGGCGTGCAAGCCTTCAGAGGCGAAGGTCGGGCGACCGAGGCGGCGACAACCGCCCCGTCGGCGCGTCCGGGCGAAGCGGCTTGAGGCGGGCAGGGGCCTGGCTCTTCCTGGACAGTGCCCCGAGGCCACGTCCGCTCGGGCTCCGAGGACATCCGAGCGATGGTGCGGCCGCCCGTCCGGGTCCTGCGCGACCGAGGCAAGTCGTGAGCCGGTGCGCTTCCGATGGCGCGCCGCTTGGTGCCGCGAGGGTGGCGGGACCGTCGCCATGGCTCCTCTGTCACATCGCAGCCTTAATCCACTAAGAAGCAAAGCAAAATGACCTTACCCCGTTGACGTCGACGGGGATGTGGCCGAATGTCGGGGCACGCTGACGGAAGGGGCCGTCGAACCAGGGATGGGGGTCCGGCCCTTCGCCATTGGGGAGTGGCGGGTGATGCTGGATCCGCTCCGATCGCGCGGCACGACGCCCTGGGGTCATGACGCGACCAAGGGCGGGCATCCTTGCCACGCTGTTCGCATCCAGACGGTCGCCCCCTCTGGCGCTCATGAACGGCCGGGGGCAACATAGATGCCATGAGCTTCCGACTCTACAAACCGAAGCAGCGCGCTATCGACAACGGCTGGCTTGTCTCGAACTGGGGCAACGAGCTCACCTCCATACAGGACTGGCAGGCCGACAACGTGTACAAGACGCCGGACGGCGGCGTCTCGCTGGTCCTCGACGGAACCGGGATCAACAAGCCCTACGCCGGTGGGGAGATCAAGTCGGCGGACATCGACACGACCGGCACATGGTCGTGGACCGCCCAGGCGCCCCAGATCGTGAAGGGGGCCATCTTCGGGATGTTCCTCCGGAGCCATCGCGACTACTCGGACCGGCCCGTGGAGTTCGACTGGGAGTTCGTGGGCCGTTACGGCACGACCGCCGTCAAGGTCACCGTCCACATGTACGAGGAGGATGGCTCCCACATCAGCAATCTCGCGCAGACCTTCGTGGACCTGGGCTTCGATGCCTCGAAGGGATTCCACACCTACACGACGACGGTGACCGGAACGAGCGCGGTCTTCATGGTGGACGGCAAGGTCGTCCATACCTTCGACAAGGACGATATGCCGGACGGGGTCTGGTACTCCGCGCCGATGCGCAGCTACGCGAACCTCTGGGCGACCGACCCGGACAAGGCGGGCTGGTCAGGCGTCTTCACTGGGGACTACCTGCCGATCACGGCTCGCATCCTGCGGGCCGAAACGCCCGGAATGGTCTACAACCCGCCACCCGTGATCCTGAGCGGCACCGCGAAGGGGGACTCCCTGCAGGGCCGAGCCGGGAATGACCTCCTCAGGGGCCTGGGTGGCGACGACAGGCTCATGGGCCGGGATGGCGACGACAGGCTCATCGGCGGCGACGGAGCCGATCGCTTGCAGGGTGGCATCGGTGACGACACGCTCTCTGCCGGCATGGACAACGACCGGGACGTCTTCGTGTTCGGATCGGACGTCGGTACGGACACGCTGGTCAACTTCGACCCGGGCGAGGACGTGATGCTGATGGCCATCGACGGCATCTCGGGCCTCGGCGCCCGAGCCAAGCCGCATTCGCTCTGGATCGGTTATCCCGGCGACGACGCGGTGGTTCGGGGCGATCTCAACGGCGATGGGGTTGTCGACTTCAAGATCGTCCTGCTGGGCGTCGACCGGCTCACGGCCGATGACTTCGTCTTTTCCTGAGGCCGGTCCGAGGGTTCGTGCCCGCTTCACGCCTTGCCGACGGAGTGCTCCGACTATGATGGCCGGCGCCGAGGCCCATGGCGCCTAGAACCGTGGCCCGAGCGACGACCTGTGCGCCCAGGTCGAGGGCGAGGAGGCGGGGCCGCTCGGGAACCCTTGTGGGCGATGGCGAGCACCGTATGGATCGACCCGTCGCGTGGCCCTTGGACTTGATGGAGCGGTCGCGACTCGGGGCGCGCGGCTCCCGGGAGTCGTGCCGCAGCACGCCGAAGTGGTGCGAGGCCAGGATTCCGGTCGCAGAGAAGTCGCCGCCCGGGTGGCCGAGCTGGGTCTCATGGACCATGCGGAAGGTCCGGCGGCGGGTTCAGAGCGCCTTCTCACGGATCAGGGGGAGGGGGCCCGGGAGCGAGAGGCATGGGTGATCCCTTGCGGACAGCGGAATGGATCGACAGCAGGGGCTTCACAACTGAAGGCACCGCTCAGGTCTGACAGGCGGTCTGATTATCAGAAACTGTCGTTTCCTTTCGTTCATCTTCGAATGCAGCAGAAATCAAGATGACTCGGGGCAGAGGCCTCGATAAGCTGAGAAGACAGGAACAGAGGAGCCGGGATGCCTTCGGATCAGCGCGCGGAACCCGGCCTATTGTCGGAGCCGCGGCGGCGTCGGATATTGGAGTGGCTGCAGGAGGAGGGGAGCGCGCGGGTGCG
>NZ_KK088535.1 GCF_000600335.2 Rubellimicrobium mesophilum DSM 19309
CTTCAACATCAGGCACGCCTGGATGGCAGCATCCGAGAAGGTGGTCGGACGCCCGCGCCGGCCACTCGGGGCGGCGATCCACTCCATCTCGGGATCAAACCAGACCAAAAGCGAGCCGCGCTGCTTCAGGGCTTCACTGTAGGCGCGCCAGTTGGTCGTGCGGTAGGTCGGAGGGTCAGGCTTGGGCATCCTCATCCACTAACCCACTCAGCCTCCAAGAGGAATCCCGCAGGATTTGCGCAACAGAGCCCCAAGGGCCTTCCCAACGGCCTTCCTGGCTGGAATGGCCGTGGGCCTGGCGCTCGCGACAGGCGGACCTCTAGGGTCGACCCTCGAGGCCCTGGTCCACCTTCTGGTGCTCGCCTCCGTGGGGCTGCTTGTAGGCGCGGCCCTCGTGCCCGTGCGCCTGCCCCCGCGCGAGGCGCTCAGCACGGTCGTGCTGATGGGTGTCTGCCACGGGGTCCTCCACGGGGAGGAGGTGGGTGCCGCGTCCGCCCTCTGGTTCGGGCTGGGGGCGCTGGTGTCGGCGGCGGTGCTCGCGGTCGCCGGAGTGGCTCTGGGACGGGTCGTGGCCAGGGCTGCGTAGCCCAAGTCCTGACTGCCCGATTGGGCCACAGGTCCGTCGGCTAGCCAGCGGCACGGTGGCCCTGGCGGTCTTGGGCCGGGGGCAGAACCACGATCCGCGCCCGTCGGCAGGCCTGTCGGATGGGGCCCTCCGGCAGGCCACGCGCGAGGCGCCAAAGCCGCTCACCGATCACATGGCCCGCCCCGCCCAGGGCGTGGATTGCGCCCGTGAGCGTCAGGCCAGAGGGCAGCACCACCACGGTGGTCTGGCGGACAGTCTGGGCCAACTCAAGGTCATCCGGTCCAGCGACGTCCGGCACCGCTCGAAGGGTGGTGAGGACGAGAGCGTCGCGAAGCGCGATGACTTCGATCACCCGGTCGCCGAGCACCCGCCCGGCAGCCTTGGCAAGCCGCTGGAGGGCGGGATCCGCCCGGGCCCAAGCTGCCGCGACTTGGGTCTGGTCGGCCCAGCGGGGCCCGACCTCGGCCAGAGGGTAGCGGATGATGCCGTCCGGGGTGCGCCCGTAGACCCCTCGCGAGGGCAGGTCGATGACTTGCGCGTTTTCGAGACGGACGTCTTGCGCCACCCCCACGACCTCGCCCCGGCGAGCCTTTGTGGCCAGTGTGAAGTTGAGGAAGGATCGGGTCTCTCCGACCGCGAGCGTGTGGAGGACATGAGCCTGCAGGTCGATCTTCATCGGACCACGGGAACACGGGACAGGAGCGACGTGAGCCAACTCACGTGAGGCATCTACGTCTCGGAAGGCCGAGCGGTTCCTGGAGGCCGATCAGGTGCTCGCAGGGTCTAGACCTCCAAGACCAACAGGACAGCCTCGGGGCTGGGAATGCGGCGGCCCAACGGCCACGGTCTGGCACTGTTTTCTGTCGAGGTCCGTTCCGTGGAATGGTGCGCCATCTGAGAAGACATGGAAACGGTCGCTGCCGTTTTCGCTTTCAGGTTGAGGTCATAGCTGCCGGCGAAACGGAGTATTCCCGGAATGCGGCAGATTGAGAACGGTCGAAAGTGCGAATACTGCATCTGCTCCAGGTTGTAGTGCTCTTCCCCTGATTGCGGCTTTGGTCATCCTGGATCAACTGCAGGATGAGCGATCATTCTTGTTTCGTAGCCAATGTCAGAAGACAACTTCTGCCAACCTACCAAATACGATGAGTTTCCTGCACGCCGGCGGTCGCGCGTGTGCCCTGGCTGGAAACACTGGCGGAAGATCTTGATCCTGATCATGGCGGACGCGCCGCATTTCGGACGCATTGACGCCAAGATGCATTCACATTTCTGCCATGTCCTGTTTCTACCGCCAGATCAGTAGGGCGATTGCCCACCTCATCACAACAACAGAATGGCGGACCTGGTTGAACCAGTGGAGGAGTTCGGAATGAAGCGTGTTCTCTTGGCGACGGTCGCCCTCACTGGCCTTGCGACCACAGCCTGGGCGGGGGGATTGGCGCCAGCCATCGAGCCCCCCGCCCAGTCGGCGCTGCCCTTCGTCGCCACCTGCCCCTCGGTGCAGCCGGCCATGCAGACCCTTCAGCGGCAGGGCTACTCGGCGATCACGATCTACGTGGGCGCCGAGCAGGTCCGGGTGGAAGCCCAGCTTGATGGCCGGATGAGCGAATGGGTCTTTGAATGCGGGCCGCGGGCTCCGGGCCGGATCGGCTTCGACGGTGGCGGCGATGATGGCCAGTCGATTGGTCATGGCCGCGACGGTGATCGCCCGACGCAGGGTCGCAACCATCACCCGCGCCCGGGCCGCAGCGATGAGGACGCCGGTCGGAACGGGGGCGGCAAAGGCGGCCGGGGGCACGGCGGGGGGTCGGGGCACGCCGGGGCCAACCAGGGCGACAACACCGACGCCGGCGGCGCCGGGGGCGGCCAGGGCGGCCAGGGCGGTGGAAGTGGTGCGGGTTCAGGCGGCAACGGCGGCGCGGGCGGCAACTGGGCTGGAGGCACGGATGGCAGCAGTGGCGGCGGCCAGGGCAGTGCAGGGTCCGGGGGCGGTGGTGCGGCCGGTGGGGGCGGCACCGGTGGAAGCGCCGGCAACGGCGGCGCCGGGGGCGGCACCATCGGCGGGGGTGATGCTGGTGGAGGCACGGGCGGCGTGGGTGGCGGGACGGCCGGCGGCAATGGGTCTGGCGCGGGTGGCTCTGGTGGCAGCACCGGCAGTGGCGGTGGGACCGACGGCGGAGGTGCGGGCGGCGACAGCGGGGGTGCTGGCAACGGGGGCACGGGCGGCAACGGGGCCGGCGGTGGCGCAGGTGGCGCCGGGAGCGGTGGTCCGGGCAACACCGGCTCCGAGGACGGCAACAGCGGCTCCGGGCCGGGCTCTGACGACGGCAAAGGTGGAGCGGACACCGGGAGTGGTGGCCAGGACACCGGGGCCGGTGGGTCGGCGGGTGGCACCGAGGGCACCGAGGGCGCCGGGAGTGGTGGCCAGGACGCTGGTGCCGGTGCCGGTGGGTCGGCGGGTGGCACCGAGGGCACCGGGAGCGGTGGCCCGGGCGATGCCGGGTCCGAGAGTGGCAACGGCGGCTCCGGCGCAGGCTCGGGCAGCGGTGATGAGGGAGCGGGTGGCGGCCAAGGTGAGGACACGAGCCCTGGCGGGTCCCAAGGGGGCCAGGGCGGCGGCTCTGGCGGTGGTTGCGGAGGTGGTGGTGATGGGGACGAGAACGGCAACCATAGCAACTGCGGTCATGGCAACAACACCGACGGCGATGACAGTGACAACCCCGGCCAGGGGGATGGGAAGGGGCCCGACGGCCCTCGGGGAGTGAGCGGCAACGGCGGCGTCGCAGGCGGCCGCGGCAACGGTGCCGACCGGGACGAGGCCGACAACCCTGGCCGGGGGAACGGGCGCGGCTCGGACGGCCAACGCGCGGCGAACGGCAACCGCGACGGCAACGGCGGCGGTGGCCGAGGCGGCAGGAACAACTGAGGCTCGAGGCGGGTGCGGCTGGACCGCGCCAAGGGGCTGCCCGGCAGGGCGGCCCCAAGCCGTTGTACGGGGTTCCTCGCCCACCGGAGAGCCCTCTGGTGGGCGCCTGCGTCTTGGGCGGCATCCCGGGCCGAGTGCAGGGGCGGGAGGTTCAGGACGATGGGCGGCCTCCCGGGCCGAGTGCAGCGGCGGG
>NZ_KK088536.1 GCF_000600335.2 Rubellimicrobium mesophilum DSM 19309
CCCGGCACGAGCGCCCGCGTGCACCAGCACCTCGACATCGGCCAGGGCGAGGTGCCCTGGGACGCCTTCTTCGGCACGCTGCACGAGATCGGCTTCGACGGCATCATGACCGCCTGCGTCTTCGCCTGGGAGGACCGCGCCGACGCCTCGGGCCGCTTCATGCGCCAGGAGATGCAGAAGTACATCGACACGTATTGGAGCGCCAAATGACCCTTCGGGTTGGTGTCATCGGGACGGGGATGATCGGGCAGGACCACATCCGCCGTCTCACGCAGGTTCTCTCCGGTGTCCAGGTCGTCGCGGTCAGCGACATCGACCGGGACCGCGCCAAGGCCGCCGCGCCCAAGGGCGCCGAGGTGTTCGACACCTTGCAGGCGCTGATCCGGTCCGAGAGCGTCCAGGCGATGGTGATCTGCTCCTGGGGTCCCGCCCACGAGGAGGCGCTGCTGGAGTGCATCGCCGCCGGCAAGCCGGTCTTCTGCGAGAAGCCCTTGGTGACCACCGAGGCCGCCGCGTTGCGGGTCATGGAGGCCGAAGTCGCCTTTGGGCGGCGCCTCGTCCAAGTCGGCTTCATGCGCCGCTTCGATGCCGACTATCGCCGTCTCAAGGCGGTCATCGACGGCGGCACGCTGGGCGCCCCGCTCCTCTACCACTCGGTGCATCGCAACGCTTCGGTGCCGGAGGGGCTCTACACCTCCGACATGCCGCTCAACGACACGCTGGTGCATGACGCGGACATCTCGCGCTGGCTCCTCGATGACGAGGTGACAGGCGTCGAGGTGCGGGTGCCGCGCCGCTCCTCGCGGGGGAAGGACCTGCGTGACCCGACCGTGGTGCTCCTGCACATGGCCTCGGGCGCGCTGGTGGACGTCGAGATCTCGGTGAACATCGGCTACGGCTACGACATCCGGGGCGAGGTGAGCTGCGAGGAGGGCGTCGCGGCCCTGCCGAACCGTCCGGCCATCGTCATCAGCGACCGGCACGGCATCCGCCAAGCCATCCCGGAGGACTGGCGCGAGCGCTTCATCGAGGCCTACGACCAGGAGTTCCGCGAATGGATCGTCGCGGCCGCTCGGGGCACGGCCACGGGCCCGAGCACATGGGACGGCTACGCCGCCACGCTGATCGCCGACGCCGCCCTCCGGGCGGTCGAGAGCGGGCGCCTGGAGCCGATCAGGATGCGCGGCAAGCCCGCGCTCTACGGAACACCGGTCGCCGTCGCCGCCTGAGGCCCGACCGCGACGACTCGAGAGGAATACCAAGGATGCTGAACGGAGAAAGACTCATCTCGCGGCCCCTGCGCTGGGGCATGGTGGGCGGCGGCCGCACCGGGCAGGTGGGCTACAAGCACCGCACCGGCGCGCAGCGCGACGGCACCTATCGGCTGGTCTGCGGCGCCTTCGACCTCGACGCCGCGCGTGGGCGCGACTTCGGCGTGGCCATCGGCGTGGACGCCGGCCGCTGTTACGCCGACTACAGGGAGCTGATCGCCAGGGAGGCCACGCGCGAGGACGGGGTCGAGGTGGTGTCGATCGCCACCCCGAACTTCACCCATTACGAGATCACTAAGGCCTGCCTCGAGGCCGGGCTGCACGTGATCTGCGAGAAGCCGCTGTTCTTCTCCGTGGCGGAATGCGACGAGATCGCCACCCTGGCGAAGGCCAAGGGCCTGATCGTCGGCGTCACCTACGGCTTCACCGGCCATCCGCTCGTCCACCAGATGGCGGCCATGGTGGCCAAGGGGATGCTGGGCGAGATCCGCATCGTCGACCTGCGCTACACCCACGGCTTCAACGCGGGCGACGACGTGGGCGCCCCCGAGGCCGTGAAATGGCGCACCAACCCGCGCACCGCCGGCCCGACCTTCGTCCTGGGCGACATCGGCACGCATCTCTACTACCTCTCCGAGATCGTGCTGCCGCACCTCAAGATCGAGCGGCTGCTCTGCGACCGCACGGCCTTCATCCCCTCGCGCGCGCCGCTCGAGGACCACGCCACCGTGCTCATGCACTACCACAACGGCGCGCGGGGCCGGCTCTGGGTGTCCTCGGTCGACGCCGGCAACATGGGCTCGCAGCGCTACCGCTTCGTGGGCTCCAAGGCCTCGGTCGAGTGGTCCGACAGCCATCCCGACCAGCTCCTCTACGACGTCCAGGGCGAGCCGAACCGCATCCTCCATCACGGCATGCCCTACCTGGAGGGGGAGAGCCTCGCGGCGGACCGCATGGGCGCGCTGCACACCGAGGGCCTCGGCGACTCCTGGGCCAACATCTACCTGTGGATCGCCCAGGCGATCGACGCGAAGCGGCGCGGCGACGAGGCGTTCCTGACGACCCACCACTACCCGGGCATTGAGGCCGGCACCGAAGGCGTGCGCTGGCTCGAGAATTGCGTCCGCTCGGCGGATGCCTGCGCGACCTGGGTCGACTTCAAATGATCGCCTTCGAGGGACACTGACATGAAGCTTTCCATCTGCACCGACGTGATGGGAAATCTCTCCTTCACCGAGATGCTCGACAAATGCGTCGAGCTGGGCGTCGAGGGGATCGAGATGACCGGCGGCGGCTGGTCCAATGGCCCCCACTTCCGCGCCGACCGGCTCCTCGCCGACAAGGGCGCGCTCAAGGCCGCGCTGAAGGAGATCGAGGCGCGCGGCCTTGAGATCGCGGCGCTCAACTGCTCCGCGAACCCGCTCGATCCCGGCCCGATGGGCGAGCGCCACCGCAAGGAGATGGAGCAGACCATCCGCCTCGCGGGCGAGATCGGCGTCAAGACCATCGTCACGATGTCGGGCCTGCCGGCCGCCGCGCCGGGGGACACGGTCCCGAACTGGCTCGTCTACACCAAGAGCTGGCCCGACGAGATGCCCGAGCGCGACCGCTACCAGTGGGAGGACTGCGCCATCCCCTACTGGGAGGGTCTGGTAAAGCTCGCGGATGAGGTCGGCGTCGAACGCTATGCGCTCGAGAACTTCAGCGCCATGCTGGTCTGGAACCCCGAGACGCTGTTCCGCCTGCGCGACGCGGTCGGGCCCAAGGTCGGCATGAACCTCGACCCCTCGCACCTGATGTGGATGGGGGCGGACCCGATCGCCTCGGCCCGCGCGCTCAAGGGAGCGATCCACCACTGCCACGGCAAGGACACCCGCATCGAGCGAGGGCTCGCGGACGTGAACGGGCTTCTGGAGCTCAAGGAGGTGACGGACGTCGCCAACCGGGCCTGGAACTACGTCGCCGTGGGCGCCGGCCGCGACCTGCAGTGGTGGAAGGAGTTCTTCTCCGTCGTCCGCATGTGCGGCTACAGCGGCTGGGTGAGCCTCGAGATGGAGGACTTCACGATGTCCACTGAAGCCGGCATCCGCTCTTCCATCGACGCCCTTCAGGCCACCATCAGCCGCTGAGGCGCGTGCGGGGTCCTGTTCGGCCCCGTTAGCGCTCTGCCCATCTCGGCAAGGCTCCCCCTTGCCGGGATGGGACGTCGATGTGCCCGGCTGGGAGAAACTGAACCATGACCAAGTCTTTGGACGTGATCACGATTGGCCGCAGCTCGGTGGACCTGTACGGCGCGCAGGTGGGCGGGCGGCTGGAGGACATGGGGTCGTTCCAGAAGTACATCGGCGGCAGCCCGACCAACATGGCGGCGGGCACCGCGCGGCTGGGGCTCCGCTCGGCCCTCATCACGCGGG
>NZ_KK088537.1 GCF_000600335.2 Rubellimicrobium mesophilum DSM 19309
TTTTCCAGCCGAAGTACGCAGCCTACCTCAACCTGATCGAGCCGTGGTGGAAGGTGCTGCGCTCCCTGGCGCTGAAGGGCCGGCGGTTTGAAAGCTGGGAGGAGATCGCGCAAGCGGTGGAGCGGGCAACAGTCTACTGGAACGATCACCGGCATCCGTTCGTCTGGGGCCGGCGGCGCCGGCACCAGCCACGACGCCAGCCCGGGATCGCTCTGCCGCCAAAAGCAGCCTGACTTGCCGGATGAACCACTTAGCGCTTGGTGTGCGACCCGATCCTTTCGAAGATCTGTTTTTCGGTTCCTTTTCTCAGACTCACCTCTTTACCCCTGGCTTTCCTCTGCCCTGTCCGACACGGACAGTGGCAGGGGGCCCAGTGCTCCAGCACCCCATGCGACCGAAGACTGCGCCGCAGCTGGATGATGGCTGCCCGAGCGAACACCGTCAGGTCCTTTCGGGCATGAGGCCGACGTCCAGTGTGGGACACTTGGCGCACTTCTCCTCGAACTACATCCGAGGTTGCAGTAGGGGGGAGCGCGTCGTTCGTCCGCCGCAGGAAGGTCGTCATGGCCTTCGTATTGGAGCCGAACGCGTCGAGCCTGTTGTGGGGGATGGGCTTGCCCTCCACGACCCTCATCCCTGAAGCACCAACGCGGGACCGGAACGCGCGGATCAAGAAGCCCAGGCGCAGTGTGGACTGGAGGCGGCTCGCCACGACCGTGGGACGTGAAGGCTTTAGGAGTGGGCCGTAGCGGTCGTGCAGGACCGACCAGGGCAGTCAGTGCCCGTAGAGCAAGGTCGCCAGAGTGTCGTCTGGCGGCCTGCGATCCTGCCCCGAGGACGTCGGTACTGGCGGGTGCTCCTGGCCCGGCACAACCTGTCCGTCCGCCATGCTCTAAGCAGTGCTCATGCGGCTCTCCCGGAACTGCCAATGCTTGCGACGACTTTCGCCCGACGGCTCAAGACGTCGCTGCCACCTAAGGGCGTAGGCTCACTCCGCCGGCGTGAAGGCCACGCCCGATCCGGCCTGACGGGAGCCCGCCGGAGCCGCCCCGAGCCCGAAGCGGATCACCGTGACAAGGAAGATCATCATGGAGGCGAAGACCAGGAGCGAGCCCACGATGGCCATCCCCGGGGTGCCGCCGGTGGAGGCGATGGCGATGCCCGGGACCATGATGAGAACACCCAGGATGGCGACCACGGCATGCACGCGCGGCAGCCAGCCCTGTGCGGCCTGCGGCGTGGCGTTGTAGTAAAGCCCGAAGAGCGCCAAGGAGGCCCAGCCCGCGAGGTTAAGGTGGGCGTGCGCGCCTACCAGGATGTGGTTCTCGCTCGCGGCCATGTAGAGGCCCAGAACCATGCCGCACGTCACGCAGAGGACGGCGGCCAGGAAGAAGACAAAGGCGATGTTGCGCATGATGTGCTCCCCGAGTGCATGCGTAAAACGATGAAAATTGGGGCCGCTGTCCCAAGGGCCCCGGAGATCAAGGTGCAGCCAGCACCCGCGCTTCGGGACGAGGAAACACCCGCAGGTGACGGGGGGTCAATATCGCCGTTCAGCCCCGCGGACGTCTGATGCCAAACAACTACTTCACTGCAGTGGTGCTGGCCTACGCTGTCGTAGCTTGGATCGGAATCAGTCCTTGAACTGAGTTCCGGCTGGCGACTGCAACGCCGGGCCGTGGAAGGCAATTCCATGTACGCCGAGACCGTCGCTATTCAGGCGAATGACCTCGGCCGCGAGGCGGACGTCGTCGCCACGCTCGCGACGGTAGACGATCGTCACCGTGCGGGCTTCCGGGTCCCAGAGTGCCCGTTCGAGCTCAAAATGGAGGTGGTCTGCCTGAGCCAGGGCTCTGCCCCAGTACTCGGCTACGGCTGCCTTTCCGTAGAGCACCGGCGCTCCCGTGATCTCGGCAGCAAGTGGGCTCCAGAACTCGACATCGTCGGCCCACAGCTCCAGTGCTCGGTCCAGTTCCAGGCTGTTCCACGCTTCGATCCAGCGTGCGGCATAGGTTTGACCTTCGTTCACGTCGGACACTCCTGACCACGGAGAGTCATTTAGAATGTCATCAATACGCGTTCTGGTCCTAATGATGGCGGCATGGCGAGCTAGTCGCCCATCCCGACTTGCTGTGAGCCGACAAGGCTGGCCGCAGCTCGACCTGCTGCCTCGAAGTAGCCCGGATCACGGTGGACCAACATAGACGAGAAAGCCCCGTCCATGAGGATGACGATCTGCCGGGCGAGCCCTCTGGCATCGTGCACGCCCTTGGAGGCGAGGGTTTCAGCCAGCCAGGCCTCGACGCCAGCCTTGTGTCTTGCGGCCACCTTGATGGCCGGGTGGCCCGGCAGGGCGGCCAGTTCGGCCGCGGTCTTCAGAAAGCCGCACCCGTTCCACCTGGGGTGGCGAGCCGCGGCCTCGAGGTGCGTAAACAGAGCCCGGACCTTGTCGGGCAGGGTCCCTTCGGCGTCCGCGAACCATTTGGCGAACAGGATCCGGTTCGGATGATCGCGCGCCTCCAGATAGGCCGCGATCAGGTCGTCCTTGCTGCGGAAGTGATAGTAGAGCGTCCGCTTGGTGACGCCGGCCTTCTCGGCGATGGCATCCACCCCGGTGCTCCGGATGCCCTTGCCGTAGAACAGCTTCGCAGCTGTCCTGAGAATGCGCTCGCGGGTGTCGACGGGGATCTTCGGCATGCGACAGGTATACCGGGTAGTGAGTATACGCCCAGCGTGATGTGCCTCAGCGTGGCTGGCATCTGCGGAGATGATGCCATGCCAGACACCGTGCTGATCGAGATTGCCGACGACGTCGCCGTTCTCACCCTGAACCGCCCCGAGAAGCTTAACGCCCTGAGCTATGAACTTATTGATAAGTTGATGGGCTTTCTTGACCGGTGCGAGGCCGATCCCGGTGTCCGGGCCGTCATCCTGACCGGGGCAGGGGAGCGTGCCTTCTCCGCGGGAGGGGACATTCCCGAGTTCGCGGTCAGCATCGGTCTTGGGGTCGACGTTGCCGTTCGGGAGTTCGTGAAGCGCGGCCAAGCCATGACGGCCCGGCTTGAGGCCTACCCAAAGCCGGTCATCGCGGCCGTCAACGGGCTTGCCTATGGTGGTGGCTGCGAGATCACCGAGGCCGTGCATCTCGCCGTGGCCAGCGACCGGGCAATGTTTGCCAAGCCGGAGATCGCCATCGGCATCCCGCCCACCTTTGGTGGGACCCAGCGCTTGCCACGCTTGGCGGGGCGCAAACGGGCGCTGGAGCTTCTACTTACGGGTGACCCATTCTCACCGGCGCGGGCGCTGGACATGGGGCTCGTCAACGCCGTCGTTCCCCATGACCAGCTGATGGCGTCGGCCTTGGGCAAGGCACATCAGATCCTGCGTCACTCCCCTCTCGTGGTCGCCAGCTGAACTGGCCCCCATTTTGACCGGACACCTGGGCATGACCATGGAGGCTTAGGGACAGCCCTAAGCACGTGCTTATGTCTGACGTTGAGATCATCACCGACGGTGGCCGTCGCCGTCGCTGGAGTGGCGCCGAGAAGCTGCGGATCGTCGAAGAGACCCTAGACGAGCGATCCAGCATCTCGGTGGTGGCGCGCCGCAATGGCGTGGCTCCGAACCTGCTCTATCGTTGGCGACGCCTGATGCTGGAGGGGGGAGCTG
>NZ_KK088538.1 GCF_000600335.2 Rubellimicrobium mesophilum DSM 19309
AGCCAGTTCACCAGCACCGAGTTCATCAAGGTGCTGAAGGCGGCCGAGATCGCGATCAGCATGGATGGCAAGGGCGCCTGGCGTGACAACGTCTTCGTCGAGCGGCTCTGGCGAACGGTCAAATACGAGGAAGTCTACCTGCGAGCCTACACCGGGGTCTCCGAGGCCAGAGCCTCGATCAGCCGCTACTTTGGCTTCTACAACAGAACGAGGCCGCATTCATCGCTTGGCGGGCAGACGCCCGACCAAGCGTATGACCAGCCAATGCCAATCCCGGCGGCGGCGTAACCAACGCGGAGATCCACTTAGCGGAAGCCCGGAAGCTGTTCAGACAAACCGAGCCACCTCACAAGGCACGCCGTTGCGCGTGATTCAGGGTTTCGATAGGGCGGTCCATGCCTGGGCCAGGCCAAGTCACCGGGGCGCAGTCCTTGCCAACAAAGTAGGTTCCCAACCGCACCGAAGCCTGCAATACTCTGTGGGCTCGATCTACTCAGTGGCTTGATGCGGTGGGTAAGGTAGCAATTGTTGGCACCGGGTACGCAGCCGATCTCTATATGAGGTCACTTAGAGCCTATCCCGATATCACTGTCGCCAAGGCCTACGATACGAACGAAGCTCGCTTAGGCGCATTCAGTTCGTATTGGAACGTTCCGGCGGCGACGAGCCTTGATGACGCTCTCAATGACCGAGCCGGCTCCGTAGATCTGGTCCTCAATCTTACGAATCCACACTCCCATTTCGCTGTCAGCAAGCATTGCCTTGAGGCTGGGAGGTCCGTCTACTCCGAGAAGCCATTGGCGACCACCTTGGATCAGGCGTTGGATCTCCATGCCTTGGCCAAGGCCAAGGCTCTTCTCATCACCTCGGCTCCGTGCAGCGTGCTCGGGAAGGCGGCCCAGACGGCGTGGCTGGCCCTGAGAAATGGCGAAATCGGGAAGCCGCTACTTGTTTATGCGGAACTCGACGACGATTTCGTGCCGCTTGCGCCTTATGAGCGGTGGAAGAGCGAGTCCGGGGCACCGTGGCCGTACAGAGACGAGTTCAAGGTCGGATGCACTCTGGAGCATGCAGGATATTACCTTACGTGGCTGATGGCCATGTTTGGCAGTGTCAGAACAGTCGTGTCCTGCGCGGTCGAGGTGGTCCCGTGCAAGACTCCTGACGGCAGTGCGCCAGACTTCTCGAATGCCACGCTGGTCTTCGAATCCGGCGTGGTTGCGAGGCTGACATGCAGCATCGTTGCGCCGCATGACCATAGTCTGCGCGTCTTCGGCGACCGCGGCGTATTGGAAGTCGCTGAGTGCTGGAACAATGTTGCCCCGGTGCGGGTGCGCCGCCGCCATGTGATCCGGGGGAGGTTGATCAACAGTCCGATCGCGCGTCGCGTGATATTGCGCGGGCCCACTCATCCGATCGTCGGCCATCGACATGCCGCCTCGATGAATTTCGCTCTCGGACCGGCCGAGGTTCTCTCGGCGATCAAGACAGGGAGACCGAGCAGGCTGGACGCGGATTTCGCACTGCACCTCACGGAAGTTACCCTCGCCATCCAGAACTCGGGGACCTCGACGGGAGCGCAGAACATGATCACCACTTGCCCGGCAATGGATCCCATGCCGTGGGCAAAGTGCGGTAAGGTCGCGGGAGCGGTGCCTTGATGGGGCTGCGGTTGGGTGTCTTGGGTACGGGACGCATGGCTTCCACCATGATGGGTGCCGTCGCGAGCCTGCCCGCCCTGACCGTCGCTGGGGTTGCGTCGCCATCGGGCGGAGTCGAACGCGCCCAGAGCTTCGCAGCGTCCTTCGGGATCGGCCACGCCTATGGAGATGTCGAGTCACTGCTCGCCCGCGATGACATTGACATCGTGTATATCGCAACTGAGACGTCCTCTCATGCTCGCTTGAGCTTGGCCGCCCTGGAAGCAGGAAAATCGGTGCTATGCGAGAAGCCGTTCGCTTCGTCCTTTACGGAAGCGCGGTCGGTTGTGGAGGCCGCCCGCCGCAGCAAGAACCTGTTCATGGAGGCAGTCTGGACCCTGCTCCTACCTGCCTACGGGCAGGCGGAGGAAATCGTCGGGTCGGGGCGGATCGGCCGGCCTGCGCATTTGACCGCGTCCTTCGGCTATCCAGTGCCGCGAAGCGGTGCCCAAGTTGCCAGAGGCGGCGTTCTTCTCGACCGCGCGGTCTATCCTGTCTCGCTTGCGGTGAAGTTGCTCGGCCCCGTTCAATCCGTGGTCGCGGCGACGATCATCGGAGAGGAGGGGCAAGAGGATGCCCATGCCAGCTTGCAACTCGTTCATGCGTCGGGCGCTCACTCGCAACTCGCCGTTTCCGCTGCGGTGCTGCTATCCAATACTGCGGTCATTTCGGGGTCGGAGGGGTCGGTGACCCTCGAGGCGCCACTACTAGGGTCTGAGTGGATCACGATCAGACGTTCAATGGGGGCCTCGCAAGCGGGAGCTGTCGGGACTCCTCCGTTCAAGCAACGGCTGAAGATGAGATTGCGCTCCGTTCCTCTCGCTCGTCGGGTGCAACAGCGGCTATTCGATGGCCGACGTGAGCACCAATCCTATGGTGGAAGCCAGTATCGGCCGTTGCTTGATCACTTCGTGGCCCTCGTGGAGTCGGGAACGAAGGAGAGTGGCGTGGTGCCGCTGGATCTTTCGCTTGAGGTCGCCCGAGTCATCGATCAGGCGAGGACGATCGGAAACAGCTCTCGCGCTCAATCGGAGCTGATGCCGTAGGGGTCCGAAGTCTACGATATCGTGACCATTTGCGCCCGTGCCGCTCGCCATCATCGGGCTGTCGTCGAGGCCAGTCATGCATCTCGATGTCCAGTGACTTCTGTCGACCACCCATCATCGGCCGGCACGAGATAGCCTAGCACCGGTTCTGCCGTCGTCGGGCCGTGCCAAAGGAAGTCCGTCCTCGACGGCCCCCTTCTTGGCCTCATGAATGGCCTCCGTTGCAATGCTTGGTGACACCGAGCTCGTCCGGCTTGGGTCGTGTCCGGATGTGCTGCGGATCAGGCAAGGTCACCCAGAGTCCGGGCCGAGTGGACGAGGAACGCGCTGATCCGGCCGTCCAGGCCACCGTGCATGCAAGAATGGTGAGCGTCCGCACATCGCCTCTCCAGGCTTCGCGGGCACGTAGGGCAGGAACGACTGCAGGCCAGATGGCGGGCCCTTGGTCGGTTCCCTTCCTGCCTGAACCCAGCTTTCCTGACAGCATTAACCCGAGGTTCGAGCATCAAAGTTCTAAGTGGGCGACGATTGATATGATACGGTTAACGGTGTTCGGGCAAAGATGATCTGATCGGTATCCTCGAGAGGTGAAGTAGATGGTCCAAAGGTAGCGTCCACGGAGGTGGTGGACTTTCCGGTGTAGGCGGGGTGGCCATCGGGATGTGCGGCTAAGGTGGAGTTGTCCGACTTCACCCTGAGCCACGAGGACCCGATGACCGACGACAGGATGGCGCTGATGGAGGCGCTGCAAAAGGCCGATGATGGCAACTTTCTCCGCTCCCTCGCCGAGACGGTTCTCCAGATCCTCATGGAGGCCGACGTGGAGGGACTGATCGGAGCAGGACGATACGAGCGCAG
>NZ_KK088539.1 GCF_000600335.2 Rubellimicrobium mesophilum DSM 19309
CCCGCCAGCTCGGGCTGAAGCCCTGCTTCACGCCCGTGAAGAGCCCCCAAAGCAATGGCATCTCCGAGGCCTTCGTCCGCACCCTGAAGCGCGACTACGTCCAGGTCACGCCCTTGCCGGACGCTGCCGCTGTCCTCGGATTGCTCCCAAGCTGGTTCGAGGACTACAACGCCCACCACCCGCACTCCGGGCTGAAAATGCGCTCGCCTCGCGAGTTCATCGCCGCCCAAACCGCAACCGCCTGAGTGTTCGGTCAAACGGGGGCCAGATCACAGGGCGGGTTGGAAGGCTGAGCTAGTTCATCTGCCTCACCTGTTCCCTCTCAGCCTGCAGAAGTCCCGCGAGATTTGCTCAATAAAACTCTAAGTGGGCAGCAATTGTTGTGATACGCTCGGAATCCGTGGGGCAAGATCGATGTGATCCGTGTCTCTGGGAGGACAAGTCAATGGTTCGAATGCTGACCCGGGATCCGGCGTTTCACACGAATCGGTTGCATTTCAGCTGGATCGAGGATCCTGACGTCGTGACCCCGGGGGTACCGCGTGACTACAAGGAAAGCGCGGTGGTTCAGATCACGAACACGGGCGCCGCGCCGCTCAAGGTGCTGGACTCGACGTTGACCGGGCCGTTCAAGCTCGCCAATCCCAACGTCTTCGACAACCTGTCGCTGGGCGCCGGCCAGTCGGTCGACGTGACGGTGCTCTTCAACCGGGCGGCCTACATACCCAAGGCGAACGGCGTCACCGGGGTCTTTGAGGGCCGGCTGACGCTGCACACCAACGAGGCCACCAATTCGACCGCCAAGGTGAACCTGTCGGGCTTCTGGCAGCAGCGCGACGAGGGCGGCTGGGAGCCGAACGTCAACGAAGTCTGGAAGATGTTCGGCTTCGGTAACGTCATCGAGGGACTGTCGCTCAACGCCGGCGGCGAGTTCTCAACCTTGAGCTTCCACGACGTCTACCTGCCGGCGGACGACACGGAGGTGCTCTCACGCTACTGGCGGATCGCCGACGGGGTGACCTCGGCCAAGGTCACGCAGATCGCAGGCTTCCACAAGCCCGCTGGGGCGGCCTTCAGCATCCATGCTCCAGGGTCCAAGAGCGCAGCGGTCCAGATCACCTACCACGACCCGCTCCAGAACCAGACGGTCCTGCCGCTGCGGCCGAACGGCGCCTTCGCCACCGGCACCTTCACCAAAACGACGGTTCCGGACGCCTGGACCGGCAACGACATCTTCGGCTTCCTTGTGGCGGGGCAGTCGACCAATCCCGACCTGAACCCCACGGGGGCCGGTGCGCCGACCCAGGCCCAGCTCGACGCCCGCTACCCGGGTTACACGGTCAAGAACGGCAACGTCTTCGACCCGAGCGGCAAGGCGGTGCCCGACGGCTACACCGTCCGCGTGTTCCAGGCCTTCAACTCCGAAGGGCACATCTTCAAGAACACGTACCTCGTCATTCAGGACTACACCGGCATCAACTACGACTACAACGACAACATCTATGTGGTCCAAGGCATCGCGCCGGTGTTCAACGGAACGGCGAGTGCGACGACCTCGACCCTGGGCAAGCTCGATGAGGCCGGCCCTCGGACGGCAGGACACGGCCTCTTGGACGCCTTGGCTGGCGACGCGGCGGCGAACCATCTTCGGGGGGGCGGGGGCGATGACGCGCTGTGGGGCCGGGGCGGCGACGACGTGCTGCGGGGCGGGCGGGGCGAGGACCACCTGGGCGGCGGGACGGGCGACGACCGCCTCGTCGGCGGGGCGGGCCGGGACGTGCTGCGGGGCGGGGCGGGGGGCGACGAGTTCGTCTTCACCGCGCTCCAGGACAGCGGCCCGGGCCGGGCGGCGCGCGACGTGATCGCCGACTTCGAGCCCGGGCAGGACCGCATCGTGCTGCGCGCCATCGACGCGGTGGCGGACGAGCCGGGCCACCAGGGCTTCACGCTCGACCAGGACGGCTCGTTCTCGGCGGGCGAGATCCGCCTGCGCGAGGTCAAGGCCGGCCTGCTCGTGGAGCTCAACGTCGACGACGACGCGCGGCCCGAGATGACCATCCTGGTCCGGGGCGGTGGCACGCTCACCGTGGACGACTTCGTGCTGTGAGAGGGAGAAGGCAAATTCCACCCGTCATACGAGGCGGGATCAGCTCTCCGAAGAGCTAAAGAGGTTTGGCGGATAAAGGATCCGCCATGGCTGTCCCTGTGCTCGACCGGGGCAGCGAACGGCGTCAACATCACCCGGGCGTGGTACAGAACCGCAGGCCCCGACATCGACAGCGTCAAGATCAGTTCGTAGCAGATCGTATCGGATTCCCAGATGGTCAAGATCAACTTCCAGGACGGCACGACGCCCAAGGTGGCGGGCTACCTCGTCGACAACTTCAAGGGGTACGGGACCCGCGGGAGCGGCTATACCTACGGCTGGGTGACCCAGGCCTCGGCTCTGGACGCGGATGGGACCAGGGCCATGCCGATCAACGGCGCGTCTTATCCCCTGATCGCCATCAGCGAGCGCACGGGAACGGGGACCCTGCCCAACGACGGCACCCTGCCGAGTGGCCGCCTTTCCGTGAACTTCGACAGCTACGATCGGCGACTCACGGGTTATGCTCATTTTGACCATCCCTCCTATCCGGCCCGCGCCGCCTGGGAGATGGCGGTGGCGAACGGCTGGTATGAGGTGACGGTCGCGGTCGGCGACACGGGCGGGCCGAACGATAGCATCAACAGGCTCTACACCGAGGGAAAGCTCGTCTCCAGCTTCACGCCGGTCTCGGCGTTCAAGACCGAGCTGGTGACGACCACGGTCCGGGTCCAGGATGGCCATCTCACGTTATCGGCCCAGGGTGGCATGATTACCGAGATGCAGTATCTCGAGGTCCGCGCGCTGCCGGATCCGACGCCGGGCGACACCCGCCAAGCACCGGCGGACTATGCCTATTTCACGAATCCGACGGCCATCTCAGACACCAAGACGGCCACGCTCGACATCGTCAATGGAAAGCTGCCGATAAAGATCGACCCAACTTCCGACATTGCGTTGGGTGTCCATGTCGTTCCCGGTCGGGGCGGCGTTCTCCTTCAGAGCCTCACCGATGGTTCGATCAAGGTCTACGAGACGCTGACCGGCAAGCCGGTCGCGTACAACGCCAACACCTCGGGCGGCTTTGACACGGTGACGATCTCGCCCACGGCCGATCTCAAGCCCTACACCAGCTACACCGTCCTGGTGGACGGCTTCCAGGACCGCGGCAGCAACAGCGATCCCAACGCGCCGACGCGGGACTTCCAGAAGTTCTCCACGACCTTCACGACCGGGGCTGCGCCGGCCGGCGGCGGGCAGACGGTGGCCTTCAACGACACGGTGGAGGTGACCTCCGACCCCGGCCTGGGGGAGAGCTACACCTCGATCGAGATGTCGCCGGACAAGGCCTTCCTGTACGTGACCTCGATGGCGGGCACGATCACCCGCTGGGCGGTCAGCCAGACCACGGGCGACA
>NZ_KK088540.1 GCF_000600335.2 Rubellimicrobium mesophilum DSM 19309
TCGTCCGATAGGCTTGATCCGATCCAGTGACGGGCAGGGCAGATCCCCGCCGTCCAGGAGCGACGAAGTCATGCACAATCCATGGTGTGCAAGGCTTGGAACCTGATGTTCACAAGGGGCCCTGATCCGGTCTGGTGGCCATAGGCTGCGCGACACACCCGATCCCATCCCGAACTCGGCCGTTAAGCGCGCATCCGCTGATGGTACTGCGCCGTCATAGACGCGGGAGAGTAAGTCACCGCCAGACCTGACCAGAGCCCCCCCTCTCTCTCCCAGCGCCCCAGGCCCCCCAAGCCCAGGGACCCTCCGGATCAGACACGCCTCGCCGCGGGGTGGAGCAGCCCGGTAGCTCGTCAGGCTCATAACCTGAAGGCCGCAGGTTCAAATCCTGCCCCCGCAACCATCGTTCCTTGCGTTTGACGACGCAGACCAGAGCCCGCCTCCCCCGAGGCGGGCTCTTCGTCGTTCTGGAGTGCTGCATCGAAGGCGGACTGGCCGGGCTCTGCCTGAAGCCGGCCGGCCACTGCCACCGCAAACTCGACGCCCGCCGCAGCGGCCTTGGCGCCAGCTGCGAGATGCAGGAGACCGGCCAGGGCGCCTTCGAGGTCGATGCGCACCTCGGAGAGCTTGCGGCCCGGGACCGCCACGGGCGTGAGCACGATGCGCGAGACGAGTGCCCGCACGGCCTCGCGCGATTCCGTGGCGCTCGGCCCGTCATCGGAGGCTGACAGGCCGGCGACCAACTCGCGCACGCGCAGGTGGTAGGTCTCGGCCAAGGCGGGATGCAGACGAACGGGATCGGCTGGCGCTGCGGCGGCCAGCTCGGCCTCGAGTTGCTGGCGTCGAGTGTCGAGGGCGTTCATCCGGTCCTTGAGCTGCGAGGCGGCGACCCCGTCGAGGATGGCCTGCACCAGCTTGTCGTGGTCGCGGCGGATCTTCTGGAGCTCGGCTTCCTTGGTGGCCCGTGTCGCTCCGGCGCTGGCGCGCAGGCGGTTCCGCTCGGCCGTGTACTCCTCGCAGAAGACGCGGACGAGCTCGGGGTCCATCAAATGCTCGGTCAGGGCGTTCAGGACCCGCGCCTCGATGCCGCTGCGGCTCGTGGTGCGCCGGTTGGTGCAGACCGTGTCGCCCTGGTTGCGCGCGGACGAGCAGCCCACGCGATCGTTGGCGATCATGGAGACGCCGCCTCCGCAGACGCCGCAGACCATCAGCCCCGAGAAGAGGTGGACGGGCCGGCGCCGCGCCTCCGGGCGCACGTCCTTGTCCCTGACGGACGTTGCCTCCTGCCGGCGCTTCACTGCCTCCCAGAGCTCGTGATCCACAATGCGGAGGTCGGGCTCGTCCTTCACCACCAGATCGGCCTCGTCGTTGAGTCGTGCCTGCCGCTTGCCGGTGGAAGGATCCTTCTCGAAGCGCTGCCGGTTCCAGACGCGACGGCCCGCGTAGAGCTCGTTGTTGAGGATACCAATCCCGCGCTCGCGGTTGCCGTAGACGGTCGAGAACTGCCAGGGCCCGCCTCGGGGTCCGGGCACGCGCTCCTCGTTCAGCACGGCCGCGATGCGCTTGGGAGACACGCCAGACGCGTACATCCCGAAGATGCGCCGGACGACCTCGGCCTCCTCCTCGACGATGGCCAAGTCGCCCCGGAGCGGGGTGCCGTCGGGGGCGAGCCCGGCCGAGACCGGCCGGTAGCCGTAGGCGCGCCCGCCAGCTGATTTGCCGTCCCGCACCCGGCCCTCGAGCCCGCGGTGGGTCTTCTGCGCGAGGTCCTTGAGGAACAGCGCGTTCATCGTGCCCTTGAGGCCAATGTGCATCTCGGTGATGACGCCCTCCGCCACCGTCTCCACGCGGACGCCCCAGAAGCTCAGCTTCTCGAAGAAGCTCGCCACGTCCGCCTGGCTGCGCGAGTAACGGTCAAGCGCTTCTGCGAGTACCACGTCGAGGAGGCCTGCGCTCGCGTCCCGGAGGAGCGACTGCATGCCGGGGCGATGGAGCGAGGCTCCGGACACGGCACGGTCAGCGTAGACACCGACGACCTCGTAGTCCTGCTTGCGCGCGTGCTCGCGAGTGAGGCGCGCTTGGTCCTCATTGGACGCGTCCCGCTGCAGGTCGGAGGAGAAGCGGGTGTAGATCCCGACCCGCGGCTTCTGGGCCTTGCTCGTTCTGGACATGGTCTCTCCGTCAGTCCTCGGTCTTGATAGCGGGCCCGCTAGCCATGCCGGTCGGGACCGCCGCATGGTCGGCCTGAGCGGCGACGCGTGCCATCGCGCGCACGACTTCCACGAGCAGCGGATGCGGGCCGCCCAACACGATGTCGAGCCGGGTGCCCGGCAGGCCCATGTGCAGGGCAAGAGCCGGCTGCCGGTCGGCATGGGCCGCGATGGACAAGGGCCGGTTCACGCCACCCTCGGGAAGACGGTCATCCTCCATCACCGGTCCGGTGGACCGTCCTGCGCCAGGGGGCCTGTTCTTCGCTGACTTGTTCTTCATCGCCTGCCTGCTCCCGCCCCACGGCCCCGATCAGGACCACCCGGCTGTTCATCTTCAACTTGTGCCCGCGACCTTGCCCGGGCGACGTCTCGATCAGTCTACAGGCGACTTGCGAAAGCCCGATGGGGGAGAAAGAGATTGCGCAGCTTCGGCCAGCCGAAAGTCGTGGACAACGGCTGAGGCTAACAGCCGAAGTCTAAGGGGGGCCGATCCGTCCAGATATCTCGCCTTCAAGTCGACCTCGAGCGAAGAAGAAAGAGCGCAGGGCACCGTGGCGCCCCGCGCGAGTAACCCACCGCTTAGGACTTTACGGCTTCTTGGGCTCTGTTGAGCAATTCGGCGTAAGAGCGAGCTGCCCCTGACCCCCGTCGGCTTTATGCAACGCGCTTGGTCTCGGGGGTGCCGAGGGCGGTGAAGCGGTTGAGAAGGGCGGCACGGATCTGAAGCTCGGCGGTTTGGCGGCTGGGGG
>NZ_KK088541.1 GCF_000600335.2 Rubellimicrobium mesophilum DSM 19309
AAGAGGATGGTCCCGCCGCCCGATCCAGGAACGAGAACCTGCGAACAACCAGGCACTTCGGCCGGGCCTTCTGGAAACGGCTGACGGGCTATCACGCCCGAAGTCGGATCGAAGCCCAGATGCTCCGCCTCAAAGCCTTTGGGGACCGCATCGCCTCACGCGACCCCGACCGCCAAGCCGCCGAGATCCACACCCGCATCGCCCTGATGAACCGCTTTTCAGCCCTGGGCAGGGCGGAGATCGTGCGCGCCGTCTGAACCGAAGGGGAAAGGGCCAAGCTCGGCCTCAGACCGAGTTATGCAACAACGCCTCTGGCCCGCGCGGATTAGATCCTGCGGACGAAGGCGGCCTGTCTTGCAAGGGACCTGGAAGCCTGCAAGGGGGTTACCACCTCGCCGTGGAACGAACCGCCAAAGGCGCGACCTTCAGGCCAACGACACTTTTTGCAGGACACAGACTTGAGAAACGCCAAAGACAACGATCTTGCCGACCGCCGCACTGCCGCTGCCGACGCCAAAGCCGCTCTCCTTCGCGGCTACCAAGCCAAAAAGGATGCCGCAGAACCGACCCGCCTTGCACGGCAGGCAGAGCGTCTGGCGGTAGCCACAGCCAGGCAAGAACGGCACCAAGAGCGGGATCGTATAAAGCTTGAGGAACTGGCGCAGCAGAAGGAGCAGGAGCGCATCCAAGCCGAGGCTGCCGAATACGAGAAAGCGGCTAATGTTGCAGCCAGAGCTCAGGCAGAAGCCCGGGAAAAGACTGACAACCTGATCGCTCGAGTGATCAGGGACGAGGCCACACGAAAGGCCGAACGTGACCAGCGCTATGCCAATCGCAAGGCGAGACGGTAAGAGCGGCCCAGCTGCCGCTCTACCTTCCACGCGGCATGGGGAGCTGGCCATGAACGTCGCCGTCGTACAACTCGCCTGCCTGTGCCGATACCTCCGAGCTCTGAGGCCGTCAGACAGGACATAGTGGTCGACGAGCAGTTGTCCCTATGTGCGGCCTGAGGCGCGAGATATGTGGGCCGGCTTCCTCGCAAAACGCGCCACCAGCCCCATCTATAAGCAGGCCCGCGCAGTACTCCTGCGCGAGGATATGGGGGACCCTCACATGGGTGCCAGCCTACCGAACACCACCATCAATTTTGACCGACATCAGAACGATAGGGCCAAGGCTCGCTGGACGTACGAAAGGGTCCGAAGGCAGACCGCGAACTTCGACCGCGAACCGTCTCCCAATGAGCCGGACGCCAGCCCGATGGAGGCCCGAGTCCGCCGGTTTGGGTAAGCACCGACGAGCAGGAGATTGGCCAATCGCTTGTGCCTCGATCTGAAGGAATGTGAGAACAGGGGGCTTGAGTGGGCCCTTGCCTTGCATTGGCCCTGCTCCACCTGTCTTCTTGCAGACGTTAATCGACCGCGATCCACTGTTCTCCCTTGCCGGCCGCAGTTCCTCGACGTGAGACTGACGACGCCAGGCTGCCGCAGCACGCGGGCAGCAACTCTGAAGGGAGACCTCACGATGGCCACGGGCACCGTGAAATGGTTCAACGTCACCAAAGGCTTCGGCTTCATCGAACCTGATGGGGGCGGCGGCAAGGACGTGTTTGTGCACATCTCCGCCGTCGAGCGCTCGGGCCTGACTGGGCTCAAGGACAACCAGAAGGTCAGCTTCGACGTCGAGTCGGGCCGCGACGGCCGTGAGTCTGCGGTTAACCTGAAGCCGCTGTGACCCACGCGGGGGTGGAGGACGTCTCCCACCCCCTCCAGCCTCGCCGCGTGCGGGACTGATGAGCTGTCCGGGCTAGTCTCCGGCCCCGCTCGTCGGGTTGGTTGTCTCTGCCAACCCACCGATCAGGCGCAGCAGGACCTGCTTCTCGGGGCCCATGCCGCCCCGAGCCAGGAACTCGCCGAGTTCGATGTCGCTGGCCTGACCTCCTGAAGGCAGGTTAGGCCTGTGCCGGACAAAGGCGCGTCCGCTGGCCGAGTCCTGGATCAGGCTCCAGCGGTCGCCGTTCTCGCTGACGTAGAGCATCCTCTCACTGATAGACAGGTGCCGTTCCTCCCGACCTGCTGGCTCAGAACTGAGCAAAGCAACGAGGTCTCCCCCGCCGCTTCAGCTCCCGGACGGCTTCGTCATCAGGTCCACGCAGAACTGCCACGTCATCCCACTGGCCCGCTGCGCCGCCGAAACCTGTTCGCGTCAGTCTTGGATGAACTCGGGATCTGAAGAGCGACGGCTTCGGGCCGCCGAGCGCCGTCCAAGATCCTGAAAGAACTCCGACCAGCCAACCACGGCCGGCCGCTTCGGTTCGAACGCGACCACTTCGGTTCGACAGCTCGGTCGTCATTGCTCTGCGGAGGCGTCGGCTCATCCATCAAGGATGCTCCACCCGGCGGGCGAGAAGGATGCCTGCTGCTACCTTTAAGGTAGCGCCCCTGAGGGGTACTTCGACACGGGGTGCGGGACTATCGCGTAAGCTCTTAGTGGTTCATCCGGCAAGTCAGGCTGCTTTTGGCGGCAGAGCGATCCCGGGCTGGCGTCGTGGCTGGTGCCGGCGCCGCCGGCCCCAGACGAACGGATGCCGG
>NZ_KK088542.1 GCF_000600335.2 Rubellimicrobium mesophilum DSM 19309
AAAGAGCGCCTTCAACATCAGGCACGCCTGGATGGCAGCATCCGAGAAGGTGGTCGGACGCCCGCGCCGGCCACTCGGGGCGGCGATCCACTCCATCTCGGGATCAAACCAGACCAAAAGCGAGCCGCGCTGCTTCAGGGCTTCACTGTAGGCGCGCCAGTTGGTCGTGCGGTAGGTCGGAGGGTCAGGCTTGGGCATCCTCATCCACTAACCCACTCAGCCTCCAAGAGGAATCCCGCAGGATTTGCGCAACAGAGCCATTCGGCATCCTCCAATCGGACGCCCATTGGCAATGGTTCATAAACCGATGCAGCACGCTGACGGAGCGGTTCCGCTATACTTCCAACACGGTTTGGGACAGCTTCCCCTGGCCTCAGAAGCCGAGCCAAGCTGCTGTTGAGGCCGTCGCTAAAGCAGCTGTGGCACTAAGAGCTAAACGCGCTGAACTGATGACGAAGCATGGTCGCTCGCTCCGAGACCTGTATCGTTCTCTGGAGCTTCCCGGAGCCAGCCCACTCAAGGACGCCCATGCTGCGTTAGATGCGGCTGTAAGGTCGGCGTATGGGATGCCCGCAAAAGCCGACACTCTGGAGTTCCTACTGAAGCTCAACGCCGAAGTGGCGGAAGCCGAAGCAAAGGGGAAGGCAGTTCAGAAACCGGGACTGCCGGAAGGCACTAAGGATCGTTCCGCCTTCGTCACTGCCGATGCCATCGGGACCTAAGGTGAGCCGTAATCCTTAGCTATCCCTGTTCCTAATCACCTCGCGCCATAAAGGCTTGCTTCGGATAGAATCGCTTTAGCATCACCTTCACCTCATCGTTTGGAAGGTATTTCAGCATCCGGAAGTGGATCAGAAGATCGCTTAGATCATTGGACACTTTCGCAAGGCCGTTGATGGCAATCAGGGTAACTTCATGACTTGAGAGTTGACCTCTAAGCAGGTTGGAATACTGAACTTTTTCATCATTAGTCAGAACTTTGTCTGTCTTTATTTTCTTCAGAATATAATAGATATTTCGGAAGTAGGGTCCTATGCTATGCTCATTTGGGAGATGAACTCGCCTCATAAATATTTCTTCAATCGACTCCTTTGAGACGTTCTTTATGCCCCCCTGCCTCCTTGACCAGTAACGCACTTCGGCGACTGCTGCCGTGATTGCGTCGTGCGCCTTAACTCTTGCTTTTATCTTGGAGGGCGCTCCTAAATCTCTTGCTCTGGCATACTCCTGCAGCTCATTAGATAATCCAAGTCTTATCTCGCTTCTTAGCTGCCTCAACAGCGCAATAAGCTCAAAGAAGGAGCTTTCAAAGCGTTGCCGATGCAGGTCTTCGGCTTGATCCTTCAGGGCCTTTCGTTGAAGAAAAAGCGTGATCACAATTGCTGTGAAGCCAAACGCTGAGAATAGGGCGTTGAGGCTGCCAAAGGAGTCTCCCCATTGGCCAGTGTTGCTGAAGTCAAAGCCCGACTGCTCCGAATATGATATGATCAACGAGATAGCGGCCCAGAGCAACCAAGTAATCACTGCTATGAAGCCGACGACCAAACCGCTTTGAATGGGTTTGGAGGATGATAGATCAGCTGCAGGCTTCAGATTTTTCGAATGACCCGGTCCAATCCGGTGACGAAGACACCGATAGTTCCGAGGGCCGTGACTGCGATGGTGAAATCAATCCAGTTGATCGTTTCCTGAGCCAATTGCATGTTATTGGTAATTTCTCTGAGATGATACAAGAGCGGTAGGTAACTTGAGCTGTTCTTATGTAACTACTCTGTTCCAGCAAAGTTTAGTCATGTATTTCCCTCGCTTGCGAGCTTCTGAGTTGAAGGTAAGAGGCTCGACTGTCGGGCTCACAGTCAAGATGGCGTCCTTAGATTGACTATCTTCCGTTCCTGATGCGTGTCCGCAATAAACGAGGCAAGCGCTCCCGCCATGTTCACGGCCAAGCTGGCATGACGAGCTGACGGTCGCACCGGGGCTTTAGCCCCCTTACCGTGGCTGTCTGAGAGGCGGTTTCGCAGGGTCCCCAAGCCGTTCACGACGGTGGTCACTCCCCCGAGTATCTTCCGAAACGGCTCCTCGGTGTGCTGGCTGGGGGCGACGTTGAGTTCCTTGGCGACCATGTCGTAGAGCTTGGGCAAGTCCTCCTTGTCAGTGTAGGCCACGCCCAAGTCGTCCAAGACGTGCTTGCAGACGGTCTCCAGCAGCTGATCTGGCCCCCGTTTGACCGAACACTCAGGCGGTTGCGGTTTGGGCGGCGATGAACTCGCGAGGCGAGCGCATTTTCAGCCCGGAGTGCGGGTGGTGGGCGTTGTAGTCCTCGAACCAGCTTGGGAGCAATCCGAGGACAGCGGCAGCGTCCGGCAAGGGCGTGACCTGGACGTAGTCGCGCTTCAGGGTGCGGACGAAGGCCTCGGAGATGCCATTGCTTTGGGGGCTCTTCACGGGCGTGAAGCAGGGCTTCAGCCCGAGCTGGCGGG
>NZ_KK088543.1 GCF_000600335.2 Rubellimicrobium mesophilum DSM 19309
CGCCGGCCCCCCCCCCCCCCGCCTCTCGATCGGCGTCCCCGTCATCGCGCTCGGCGCCTCGGCCCGGACCTACTACCCCGCCGTGGGTCGCCGCCTCGGCACCGATGCCAAGGTCCCCGAGCACGCCGAGGTCGCCAACGCCGTCGGCGCCGTGGTGGGCCGCGTGGCCCTCGCCGTCGAGGGCACGGTGACGAGCCCCGCCCCCGGCGTCTTCATCGCCCACCTTCCCGACGGCCCCCGGCGCTTCGCCGACCAGGGCGAGGCGCTCTCGGCCCTCTCCGACGCCCTGGACGCCGAGGCCACCGCCCGCGCCCAGGCCGCCGGCGCCGCGGAGGTGGAGCTTCACCGGACCTCCGACCGGCGCGAGGCCGAGGTCGAGGGGAGCCCGATGTTCGTCGAGGCCCGCCTCCGCGTCACCGCGCAAGGACGGGCCCGCCTCGCCACTCAGTGAAACCGCCCGCCGGCCTCCAGCGTGGCGAGGAGGGCAGCCATCCGCTTGGCCCGCGTCTCGGGCCGCTTCGCCGTGTGGAGCCGGTAGTAGATCGCATAGAGGTTCTGGCGGTTGAGCCCCTCGAATGTCGCCTTCGCGGCGGGCCGCGTCTCCAGCGCCGCCAGGAAGTCCTCCGGGATCACGAGGCCCGAAGGCCCCGCATAGGCCGCGTCCCATCGCCCGTCCGCCCGGGCGGCCTCGACCTCCCGCAGCCCCGCCTCGGCCATCTCCCCCGTCGCGATCAGCCGCTCCGCGTGGCCCCGGTTCCGCTCCGACCACGCGGACCCCTTGCGGCGCGGCGTCAGCCTCTGCACCCAGGCCTCCGGCCCGGCGCCCTTCTTGACCCCGTCGATCCAGCCCACCCGGATGGCCTCGACCACGCAATCCTCCCAGGTGACGGAGGCCACGCCCGATCCCGCCTTGGCGATCCGCACCAGCAGCTCCCGCGCCGTGCCGTGATGCGCCTCGAGCCAGGCCCGCAAGCCCGCGCGGTCGGCGAAGGCGATGGCATCGTCCATCCGGAAACCCCTTGCGTCCCTCGTCCTCCGCATGACACCTCGGAAGCGAAGGCAGGGCAACCACGAAGGAACGGTCGGGCATGAAGGTGCTGGTGACGGGCGGCGCGGGTTACATCGGGACCCATACGTTGGTGGAGCTTCTGGGCCAGGGGCACGAGGCGCTGGTGGTGGACAGCTTCGCCAACAGCTCATCCAAGGCGCTGGACCGCGTGCGCGAGCTCACCAACGGCCATTTCGAGCTGGCGGAGTGCGACATCCGCGACACCGCCCGCCTGACCGAGGCCGTCGCGCGCTACCGCCCCGATGCCGTGATCCACTTCGCCGGCCTCAAGTCCGTGGGCGAGAGCGCGAAGAACGCCGTGGACTACTACGACGTCAACGTCGCCGGCACCGTCGCGCTCCTGCGCGCCATGGAGGCCTCGGGCTGCGGCCGAATCATCTTCTCCTCCTCCGCCACCGTCTACGGCGAGCCCCGGTATCTCCCCTTCGACGAGGACCATCCCCTCTCGCCCAACAACGTCTACGGCCAGACCAAGGCCACGGCCGAGCGGCTCCTGACCGACTGGGCCTCGCAGGGCGAGGGGCGCACCGCCGTGCTGCTGCGCTACTTCAACCCGGTGGGCGCCCACGCCTCGGGCCGCATGGGCGAGGACCCGAGGGGCGTGCCCGAGAACCTCATGCCCTTCCTCGCCCAGGTCGCCGCCGGCCGTCGCGAGGCGCTCCGCATCTGGGGCGACGACTACCCGACCCCCGATGGCACCGGCATCCGCGACTACATCCACGTGACCGACCTCGCCCGCGCCCATGTCGCCGCCCTGGACAAGGCCGCCACCGCCGCCGGCACGCTGGTCTACAACCTCGGCACCGGCCGGGGCGTGTCGGTCAAGGAGATGCTCGCCGCCTTCGAGCGGGCCGTGGGCCGCAAGCTCCCCGCCGAGGTCCATCCACGCCGCCCCGGCGACATCGCCGAATCGCGCGCGAGCTGCGACAAGGCCAACCGGGAGCTCGGCTGGCGGGCCGAGCTCGGCCTCGACGACATGGTCAGGAGCCTCTGGGCCTGGCAGTCCGCCAATCCCTGGGGCTACGAGGCGCCGCCCCGATAGGGGCCGCCGGCCCCAAGCCGGCCCGCGCCGGGCGCCCTCACTCGGCGGGCTGGGATTTCGCCTGGCGGACGATCGTGCGGGCCTCGGCCCGCGCCATGGCGTTCCGCCGCGCGCCCTTGCGGGCGACGATGCGGGGACCGGTGAAGAAGGGGTTGCGGCGCGGCAGGCGCCAGAAGGGCTTCCGGGCGGTCTGGATGACCAAGACGATGTCCATCCACAGCGTCCGGCGCGCCTGGTAGATCAGGTCGAGCCGCGCCTTGCGGGGCACGCAGCGGCGGCGATAGACGGCCTCGGTCTCCTCCGCCGTCCGGCAGGGGGCGAGGAGCCGCTCCTCGTGCTCGTGGAAGCGCAGCGTCGCGAGGCCGGTGACGCCCGGGCGGCACTGGAGCACGCGGTTGTAGATCTCCGGGTAGGCCTCGACGTAGGAGCGCATCGGCGGGCGCGGGCCCACCAGGCTCATGTGGCCCAGGAGGACGTTGGCGAGCTGCGGCAGCTCGTCCGCGCGGGTGCGCCGCAGGATCCGGTGCAGGGGCGAGATGGCGCGGGCCTTGTCGCCCCCCGTGACGCCGCCCACCGCGTCGGTGCCGACGCGCATGGTGCGGAACTTGACCTGCTTGAACGACCGCGTGGGCGAGCACATCCGCTCGCCCAGATAGAAGATCGGCCGCCCCTCGACGATCAGCAGCACCAGCGTCAGCCCCAGCAGCACCGGCCAGAGCAGGGCCACGAGAAGCAGGGCGATCGTGACGTCGAAGAGCCGCTTGCTGAGTGGCATCGGAGGCAGGGACCCCCTCCGGCTGGACAGCCGTCCCCGGCCCCTGGTCGGCAGGGATCGTGCTGCATCCGGACCCGGGCCCGGAAAGGATGCCGCGGTGGGGTCGAGGTTCGTCATGGCCAATGGTGTAGGGCCTTCACGCGATCGGGATCAAGCCAAGGAAATTCCGTGCCCTCCGCACCGAAGCTCCACTCCGGCGGACCCCCGCCGACGCGCCGCATGGCCGGCGCCTTGTTTGCTGGCCTTTGCGGCCGGATCGTGGCGGCGGGCCTTCCCCGGGGCGTGGCGGCGCGGCCACAGTCCGGCCGGGGCCGGCGCGCCGTCCCTTTCCCGGCCACCGGCCCGCGCCATCGTCCCGGACTCCCGCCTCGCGACCCCTGGCGGAGCGCGCCGGCCCAAGGCAGGATGCCGCCCGAAGGGCGCGTCCGGCGCCGCAACCGAGGGAGGGGACCCGAGTGGCCACCGACTACGATCCCGGCAACGTCTTCGCCCGCATCCTGCGCGGGGAGATCCCGAACAGGACCGTCTTCGAGAACGAGCACGCGCTCGCCTTCCACGACGTCCGCCCGCAGGCGCCCGTCCATGTCCTCGTGATCCCCAAGGGCGCCTACCTGGACCTCTCCGACTTCGCCGCCAACGCCACCGCCGTCGAGCAGGCGGGCTTCCTCGCCGCCGTGGCCGAGGTGAGCCGCATCGCGGGCATCGAGAACGGGTTTCGCGCCATCGCCAACGCCGGGCCGGACAGCCATCAGGAGGTGCCCCACTTCCACGTCCATATTCTCGGCGGCCGCCCGCTCGGCCCCATGCTCACCCGCACGGGGGCCTGACATGACCCGCGCGCTCCTGCTCGCGGTCGCGCTCGTCCCCGCCGGCGCCGCGGCCGACACCCTGACCTTCTTCCGCACGCCCTCCGACAACATCCACTGCATGGGCGTGCAGGGCGCGGACGGCACCTTCGTGGACTGCGAGATCCTCCAGCGGAATGACTCCCGGCCGCTCATGCCACGGCCCGCCGACTGCGACCTCGAATGGGGCGACCGCTTCACGGTCTCCTCCACCGGGCCGGCCGGGCTGGGCTGCCATGGCGACACCGTGCGGGACCCGAACGGCGCCGTGCTGCCCTACGGCCAGGCCGTCCGCTTCGGCCCCATCGCCTGCTCCGTGACCGAGCAGGGCCTCACCTGCCAGAACGCCTCCGGCCATGGCTTCTTCCTCTCCCGCGCGGCGCAGCAGCTCTTCTGAGGGACCGATGCCCACCTACGCCTACCGCATCCTGCCGCCCCGCGCGGACTTCGTGGCCACCATCCAGCCGCAGGAGATGGCCCTCATGGGCCGCCACTTCGAGCACCTCCAGAAGCTCCACGCACAGGGGATCGTCCGCTACGTCGGCCGGGCCGAGAACGGCGACTACGGCTTCTGCGTCTTCGATGCGGCCGACGAGGCCCAGGCCCGCGCCTTGGCCGAGTCCGACCCCTCGGTGGCCGAGGGCCTGATGCGGCTGGAGCTCCACCCCTTCAAGGTGGTCTTCGACGCCCCGGCCCCCTGACGCCCCCGTCCTTCCCCCCGCCGCCGCGCTGGGCTAAGACCCCACCGATCGCCGAACCAGGGAGTCCGCCCATGTCCACCCAGATCATGCTCCGCCGCGTGGACCACCCCGCGCCCGACGGCCTCCCGCCGCCCGAGGTCAAGGTCGTGACCGCCTGGCGGGTGAGCTGCGACGGCGGCGAGGGCGCGCTTGGCCATCCCCGCGTCTGGCTCTCGATCCCGCACGAGGAGGGCTTCGTGGACTGCGGCTACTGCGACGCCCGCTTCGTCCACGAGGACTTCCAGCGCGCGCATCCGGCGACCCCCGGCCTCGCCGACCACGCGCAGCCCGCCGACCTCTCGGGCGAGGTGCGCGGCCCGCAGCCGGGTTGAGGGCAGGGGGCCGGACCGGCCCCTGAAGGATGCGTCAGGCCTGACCGGCCGAGCGGAACTGACCCGAGGACGCCTGCGCCTTCTCCAGCGCTCCCTTCATGTCGGCGGAGCTCAGCGCGATCGTGCTCTTGAGGTCCGACACGCCGCCGCCCGCCGCGGCGACGGCCATCGTCCCCATGTAGGACGGAAGGTCGATCTCGCCCTCCGAGACGATCAGGAAGTCGTATTCCCCGAGCGTGACGTAATAGGCGACCATGCGCCCGCCCGCCCGCTCGATCAGGCCCCGGACCTGCTCGGCGCGGTCCTCCGGCTTCGCCACCATGCCCTTCATGGCGGTCTGCGTGAATCGGCCCTGCGTGATGAAGATCATGTCCCGTCCCTCCCTGGACCGGAGCGCGCGGCCCCTATGGCCCAGGCCGCGTGGCGATCATACCACAGATGCGTGCTTCTCACGACACGGTCCGCCGGGCGCCGATCCCCCGCGTTCCGCTGGAACCGGGGCGCGCCCCGTGGCATGAGGGGGAACGGAACAAACGGGGGACGGCGATGACGTTTGGCAAGGGGTGCCACCTGCACCTGATCGACGGCTCGGCCTTCATCTTCCGGGCCTACCACGCGCTGCCGCCGCTCACGCGCAAGTCCGACGGCCTGCCCGTGGGCGCCGTCGCGGGCTTCTGCAACATGCTGCTCCGCTACGTGGAGAACAACACCGGCCCCGACGCCGCGACCCACGTCGCGGTGATCTTCGACTACTCGTCCAAGTCCTTCCGGAACGAGCTCTACGACCAGTACAAGGCCCACCGCCCCCCGCCGCCCGAGGAGCTGGTCCCCCAGTTCCCGCTGACGCGCGAGGCGACGCGCGCCTTCGGCATCTCCTGCCACGAGATCCAGGGCTTCGAGGCCGACGACATCATCGCGACCCTCACCTGCAAGGCGCGCGAGGCCGGGGGCCGCGTCACGATCGTCTCCTCCGACAAGGACCTGATGCAGCTCGTGGGCGGGGGGTCGAGATGCTCGACCCCATGAAGAACAAGCGCATCGACCGCGAGGGCGTGCTGGAGAAGTTCGGCGTCTACCCCGAGCGGGTGGTGGACGTGCAGGCCCTCATGGGCGACGCGGTGGACAACGTCCCCGGCGCCCCCGGCATCGGCGCCAAGACGGCGGCGCAACTGATCCAGGAATATGGCGACCTCGACACGCTCCTCGCCCGCGCGCCCGAGATCAAGCAGCAGAAGCGCCGCGAGACCCTGATCGAGCACGCCGACCAGATCCGCCTCTCGCGGACCCTCGTCCAGCTCTCCTGCGACATGCCGCTCGACTTCGACCTCGACTCGCTCGAGGCCCGCGACCCGAACCCCGACGAGCTGCTGGGCTTCCTCGCCCGGATGGAGTTCCGCACCCTCTCCAAGAAGCTCGCCCAGCGCCTCGGCCGCGAGGCCCCAATCATCACCGAGGACGCGGGCCAGATGCGGCAGGACCTGCCTCCCGTCGAGGAACAGGCCCTCCCCCCATCGACCGCGCTGGCTACGAGACCGTCCGCACCCGCGACCAGCTCGACGCCTGGATCGCCCGCATCCGCGAGGCCGGGCACGTCGCCGTGGACACCGAGACCACCTCGCTCAACGAGATGGTGGCGGAACTGGCCGGCATCTCCCTCGCCACCGCCCCCAACGTCGCCTGCTACATCCCCGTGGGTCACAAGTCCTCGCCCACCGCCGACCTCTTCGGCGGCGACGCCCTCGCGGCGGACCAGTTGCCCTTGCAGGAGGTGCTGGACGCGCTGAAGCCGGTCCTGGAGGCCGACGACATCCAGAAGATCGGCCAGAACATCAAGTACGACTGGAAGGTCCTCGCCCGCCACGGGATCGAGGTCGCGCCCTTCGACGACACCATGCTGATGAGCTACGCCCTCCACGGGGGCCTGCACAACCACGGCATGGACGAGCTCTCCGAGCGCTACCTCGGCCACGTCCCCATCCCGATCAAGGAGCTGATCGGCACCGGCAAGTCCCAGGTCACTTTCGACCGCGTCCCCATCGAGCGGGCGACCCCCTACGCCGCCGAGGACGCGGACGTGACGCTCCGCCTCTGGCTGACCTTCCGCCCGCGCCTCCATCAGGTGAAGGTCACGACCGTCTACGAGACGCTGGAGCGTCCCATGGTCCCCGTCCTCGCCCACATGGAGATGGCCGGGGTCAAGGTCGACCGCGACACCCTCTCGCGGATGTCCGGCGCCTTCGCGCAGAAGATGGCCGCCCTGGAGGCCGAGGTGCAGGAGATGGCGGGCCGCCCCTTCAACCTCGGCTCTCCCAAGCAACTGGGCGAGCTCCTCTTCGACGAGATGAAGCTCCCCGGCGGGGTCAAGGGCAAGACCGGCGCCTACGGCACCGACGTGAACGTGCTGGAGGACCTCGCCACCGAGCATCCGCTGCCCGGCAAGGTCCTCGACTGGCGGCAGGTGTCGAAGCTGAAAAGCACCTACACCGACGCCCTCCAGAACGCGATCAACGCCGAGACGGGCCGCGTCCACACGTCCTACTCCATCGCCGGGGCGAACACCGGGCGGCTGGCGTCCACCGACCCCAACCTCCAGAACATCCCCGTCCGCACCGAGGAGGGCCGCCGCATCCGCGAGGCCTTCGTCGCCCCGGAGGGCAAGGTCCTCGTCTCGCTCGACTACTCGCAGATCGAGCTGCGCCTCCTCGCCCACATGGCCGACCTGCCGGAGCTGAAGGAGGCCTTCCGCGAGGGTCAGGACATCCACGCCATCACGGCGTCGGAGATGTTCGGCGTCCCCCTCGACCAGATGACCTCGGAGCTGCGCCGCCGCGCCAAGGCGATCAACTTCGGCATCATCTACGGCATCAGCGGCTTCGGCCTCGCCCGCAACCTCCGCATCCCCAAGGACCAGGCGCAGCAGTTCATCGACCGCTACTTCGTCAAGTTCCCGGGCATCAAGGCCTACATGGACAGCGTGATCCAGGGCGCCAAGCAGCGCGGCTACGTCCAGACCCTCTTCGGCCGCAGGATCCACACGCCCGAGATCAACGCCAAGGGCCCCGGCGCCGCCTTTGCCCGCCGCGCCGCGATCAATGCCCCGATCCAGGGCACCGCCGCCGACATCATCCGCCGCGCCATGATCCGCATGGACCCCGCCATCGAGGGGCTGCCCGCGAAGATGCTCCTCCAGGTCCACGACGAGTTGCTGTTCGAGGTGGAGCGTGGCGCCGAGGAGGAGCTGATCGCCCGGGCGCGCAAGGTGATGGTGGCCGCGCCCGATCCGGCGGTGAAGCTGAACGTGCCGTTGGTGGTGGAGGCGGGGTGCGGGCGGACCTGGGCGGAGGCGCACTAGGGACGCCGGACCGAGGACCCGCGAACCCGTGGGTCCCGAACCTGCGAGAGGAGAGACCCTGACATGGCGAGGCTCGTCTTTGGCATGAACCAGTCGCTGGACGGCTACGTCGACCACACGGCGTTCCGGCCCGGGCCCAAGCTCTTCCGGCACTTCATCGGCCAGACCCGCGCACTGGCAGGCAGCCTCTACGGCCGCAGGATGTACGAGATCATGCGCTACTGGGATGACGACCAGCCCGACTGGGACGACGCCGACCGCGAGTTCGCGCAGGCTTGGCGCCGCCAGCCCAAATGGGTCGTATCCCGCACGCTGACCTCCGTCGGCCCCAACGCGCGCCTCGTCGCCGACGACCTCGCGACCGCGGCCCGCCGCCTGAAGGCCGAGTTCGAGGGCGATGTCGACGTGGCGGGCCCGCGCCTCGCGCAGGGCCTGACGGAGCTCGGCCTCATCGACGAGTATCGCATCTACCTGCATCCGGTCGTGCTGGGCTCCGGCACGCCGTTCTTCGCCGGCCCCCGGCCACCGCTGCGCCTCCAGGGCAGCGACCAGATGGACGAGGACGTCATCAGGCTAGCCTACCGCCCGGCTTAGGCCTGGGCCCGGCCCGTCCGGCGACGGCTTCGCAGGGCCGAGCGCCTCCGCTCCATCATGGGATGCCTGTCCGCGCCCACCGCGTGGGCGGCCCCGATTCGCCTCGGATCCAGAATCGTAGGGCGCGCTTCAGCGCACCATGCAACGCCTCAACCCGCCTCCCCGTCCTTTCCCCGCAGGGTGGGGCTCCACCCCACCATCCGACGCCTCCGCCGGCCAGAACGCATCTCACCCACGTAAGGCGGGCTTCAGCCCGCCATCTCCGGCCCGAGACGGTGGTGATTCGTCCAGCCTCGTGTGGCGGGCCGAAGCCCCCCTACGGGCGACGCAACACCCCGGGCTGAGATATTTCCACACCCGACCAGCCTCTTACCCCCAAGGTGTTGCGTTCCCCCGCCCCCCATCGAACGCCCCGTTCACCATTCGTTAACTCCGCTCCCGCACCCTCCTCCCCATCGAGATCAGGAGCGGCACCCCTGCCGCCCGCGCCTCCCGCCCCAGACCACCCGCCAGGGTGCAGGCCGGAGGAGGACGGGGCAGGGGTCCGGGAAGCGCCGCTCCCCCGCGCGAAGGGCCGTTGGACGGCTGGCCCCCCGCGTCGAGGCTCGGGACCACAATCATCCGTCCATGTCCGGGGCACCCCAAGGAGTGAGAGGCTTCACGGACGAGAGCTCTTTGAAAGGTGGGCGCGGGCCCCCCACCTCCTGGGAGGCGCCATGGGCCGCGCCGCAAAGACCCAGCCGCTTGCAGGCCGAAGCCTGCCCCCACCCGTGCCGGCTTGGCCGTCGGACGAGGTGGCCCCCGGGCACGACGGGCGGCGTGGCTTTCCACGCGCCTTCCGTAACGACCCGGGACCCTTTCTCCATGCGAAAAGGGCGCGGACCCTTCGGTCCGCGCCCCCTCAACCATCACGGCAAAGGCCCGTGGCCCAAGCCCGCCGGATCAGTTGACCGCCTTGGCCTCGACGAGGTTGGCATCCTGCGGGGCCGACTTCGCGATCTCGATGCGGCGGGGCTTCAGCGCCTCCGGCACTTCCTTCACGAGGTCGATGTGCAGCATCCCGTCCACATGGGCCGCGCCCGTCACCCGGACGTGGTCGGCGAGGTGGAAGCGGCGCTCGAAGGCGCGGGTCGCGATGCCCCGGTGCAGGAACTTCCGCTCGGTCGCGGTGTCCTCGCCCTTGCGGGCGGTCACGATCAGGGCGTTCTCGCGCACTTCGGCCGAGAGCTCGTCCGAGGAGAAGCCGGCCACGGCGATCGAGATGCGCCAGGAGCCGTCGTCGAGCTTCTCGATGTTGTAAGGCGGGTAGTTGGTGGCGGCCGCGTCCTGGGTCAGGAGACGGTCCATCAGGTCGGCGATCTGGTCGAAGCCGACGGTCGCGCGGTAAAGCGGCGCAAGGTCGAAGGAACGCATGGTCATCCTCATTGAGCGATAACGGTGTGAAGCCATCCCCTTGAGGGGACTGGCCCTTTGTCGTCCCGGGACCCTCGTCGGCGCCCCGGTCACCGTTATCTGGGAAGCGCCGCCGCCGCGTTCAAGTCCCCGTCCACGCGGACGAAGCGCGCCCCCGCGTCGCCCCGCTCTCCGGCGCTCAGCGTCGTGACCTGCGGCGGCAGCCCGCCCGCCTGCGCCTCGAAGGCCGCCCGCAGCTCCGCCAGCGGCTGCGTGAGCGAGGTCCCCAGCGCCACCTGCCGCCCGCCGAGCTGCCCCTTGGCCGAGACCACCGAGACGATGCGCGCGATGCTCCCGTCCATCTGGAAGATCGGCGCGCCCGAGGACCCGTGGTCCACGTCGCAGGTCAGCACGAAGACGCCCCGCTCCTGGCCCAGGACCCCGCAGGCGTCCTGCAGCGCCGGAGCCTCGGCCCGGCCCACGGCGTAGGAGACGACGCTGACCTGCGCCCCGGCCGCCACCTCGGGCGCGGTCTCGAAGGGATGCACCCCCGCCGTCCCGATGGGCTGGTCGAGCTCCACGAGCGCGAGGTCGTTGCGGCTCTCCGCCGCGCCCGCCCCGGGGTCGAAGCGATAGGCGGGGGGCGGCATCGCCCGCCGCGCCATCCGCGTCGCCACCGACCAGCCGTCGCGCAGCCCGGCCCGGAACTCGATCCGGCTCGCCTCGACCGGCGTCGCGGTCGCCCGGTCGTAGAGGCAGTGCGCGGCGGTCAGCACCAGGTCCGGCGCGATCAGCGTCCCCGTGCAGAAGCCCTTGCCGCCGATGTCGAGCCGCCCCACGGCCTCCCACGGCGCCGCCTCCTCGCCGGTCCGGAGGCCGTGCAGCCCCGAATCCTGTGCAAGTGCCGGCAGCGCCCAGCCGAGGGTCACCGCCAGCAGGAGCCCTGCCAGCCGCATGCGATCATTCCCACTGTCCCGCGGAGGTCGTTGCCTCCACCGTCCCTGGGGCGATCCTTACGCAGCGTTGTGGGCCGAAATAGGGCGGTTCCCTCGCGGCTCGATTTTTTCCGCCACTGTGGCCGGCAGGCGACCCCCATATGCCCAATCGAGAAGCTCGACGGTATGGAGAATGGGCACTCCGGTGTTGGCGCCGATCTGCATGAGGCAACCGATGTTGCCCGCGACGATCACGTCGGGCCTCGTCTCCTCCAGCGTCTCCGCCTTGCGTCGCCCCAGCTCCCCCGCGATCTCGGGCTGGAGGATGTTGTAGGTCCCCGCCGAGCCGCAGCAGAGATGGCTGTCGCGCGGCTGCGCCACCGTGAAGCCCGCGCGCTTCAGCAGCGCGATCGGCTCCACCTTCACCCGCTGCCCGTGCTGGAGCGAGCAGGCCGAATGGTAGGCCACCCGCATCCCCCGGTCCGGCAGCTCCGGCAGGTCCAGCCGCGCCAGAACCTCGGTCACGTCGCGCCCGAGCGCGCCCATGGCCTCCGCCGCCTCGGCGTCCGGCGTCCGCGCGAGGAGGTGCCCCCAGTCCTTCACCGTCGTCCCGCAGCCCGAGGCGGTGACGATGATGGCGTCCAAGGGCTCCCGCGCGTGCTCCTCGGCAAAGGCGCGAACGTTGCCCGCCGCCATGGCCCGCGCCTCGTCCTCCTTGCCCATGTGATGCGTGAGCGCTCCGCAGCAGCCCTGGCCGCGCGGGATCACCACCTCCGCACCCATGCGCGTGAGCAGCCGGATCGCCGCCTCGTTGATCCCGGGATTGAGCGCCCGCTGCGCGCATCCCGTGAGCAGCCCGATCCGCATCCGCCGCTCCCCTTGGGCGGGATGCGTCTGCGGGTCCTCCGCCCGGCTCACCGGCGGGATGAGCCTCGGCGCCATCCGCACCATCGCCTGCAGCCGCTTGTCCGGCAGCCATCCCGCGAAGGGACGCCCGACCTTCGCGCCCAGCAGCGCGAGCCGGAACCGTCCCGGATAGGGCAGCACCCAGGCCAGCAGCCGGCGCAGCATCCGATCCGACCAGGGCCGCTTGTAGCGCTCCTCGATATAGGCCCGCGCGTGATCCACGAGATGCCGGTAATGCACCCCCGACGGACAGGTCGTCATGCAGGCGAGGCAGCTCAGGCACCGGTCGATGTGCTTGACCGTCGCCGGATCGGGGTCGCGCCCGGTCTCCAGCATCTCCTTCATCAGGTAGATGCGTCCGCGCGGGGAATCGAGCTCGTCGCCCAGCACCATGTAGGTCGGGCAGGTCGCCGTGCAGAAGCCGCAATGGACGCAGCTCCGCAGGATCGCGTTGGCCTCGGCCGTCGCGGGATCGCGGAGCTGCTCGGGCGTGAAGTTGGTCTGCATCTATCGAATCGCCTGAAGATTGGTCACGCGGCCCGCGCCGCCATGAGGCCGGGGTTGAAGAGCCCGCGTGGATCGAACCGCGCCCGGAGCCGTTGCGACAGCATCGCCACCGCCGGCTCCTCGGGCGGGAAAGTCCCGAACGCGGCCCGCGTCTCCGCCGAGGCCCGCGCCAGCACCGCCCGCGCGCCGAACGGCCCGAGCCGCCCCCGCAGGTCCGCCCCCTCCGGCACGAGCACCCAGGCGCGCCCGCCGCCCCAGTCGAGCCGCTGCGCGCCTCCGGCCAACGCCAGCGCCTCGGCCATCCGCGAGGGCCGCACCGAGAGCCGCCACACGTCCCCGGCCCGCCCGGCGAAGTCCGCCACGTCCCGGATCGCCGCCCAGTCGCCGGGCCCCTCCGAGACCTCCGCCGCGCCCCAGGCGGAGAGCTTCCGCGCCAGCCGCTCCGCCCGCACCGCCACCGCCTGCGCGAAGCCCTCCAGCCGCAGCCGCGTCACCCCCGCCTCCGCGTCATGCGCCGCGCCCGTCACCTCGAAGGGCGAACCCAGCGCCGCCGCCATGCAGGCCACCGCCTTGCCCGGGTCATGTCCCTGGAAGCTCAGCGTCATGGTCGCCTCCGGCGCGGGCAGCACCTTCAGCGCCACCTCGGTGATGACGCCCAGCGTCCCGTGGCTCCCCGCCAGCAGCCGCGCGAGGTCGAGCCCGGTCACGTTCTTCATCACCCGCCCGCCGTTCGACACCGCCATCCCGGTCCCGTCCACGAAGCGCATCCCAAGCAGGAAATCCCGCGCCGCCCCCGACTGCACCCGCCGCGGCCCCGAGGCGTTCGTCGCGATCACCCCGCCCAGCGTGGGCTCCCCGGTCGTCCCGAGCAGCGCCCGCAGGTCCATCGGCTCGAAGGCCAGCCGCTGCCCGGCCTCGCCCAGCACGCGCTCCACCTCGGCCACCGGCGTTCCGGCCCTGGCGACGAGGGTGAGAGCGTCGGGCTCGTAGAGGACGACGCCCGACATCGCGGCGACCGAGAGCGGCTCTCCTTCGCGGACGCCTCCCCGCGTGAAGCCCCCGCCCACGGCCAGCGGCCCGGGCGCGGAGCGGATCATCCCGGACAGCTCCGCTTCGTTGCGCGGCGTCAGCATGGGTCCTTGCCTTTCCCTGCCGTCAAGTATCCCGGGGGGAGTCGCATGGCGACGGGGGGCAGCGCCCCCCTGCAACGCCTGCCCCTCACTCCGCCGCCCTCCGGCTCGCGCTCACATGGAGCGGGAACACCTTCGCCGGGTTCAGCAGCCAGTCCGGGTCGAAGGCGTCCTTCACCCGCATCTGCGCCTCCAGGTCGTCGGCCCGGAACTGCGTCTCCATCAGGTCGCGCTTCTCGACGCCCACCCCGTGCTCTCCGGTCAGGCACCCGCCCATCTCGACGCAGAGCCGCAGGATGTCGGCCCCCAGCGCCTCGGCCTTGTCGATCTCGCCCGCGTTGGCGTCGTAGAGGATCAGCGGATGCATGTTGCCGTCCCCCGCGTGGAACACGTTCGCCACCCGCAGCCCGTAGCTCTCCGCGAGCTCCCCGATCCGCCCCAGCACGGGGGCGAGCTGCGACACCGGGATCGTCCCGTCGAGGCAGATGTAGTCCGCCATCTGCCCCATCGCCCCGAAGGCCGACTTGCGCCCCAGCCAGATCCGCGCCGCCTCCGCGCTGTCCCTGGCCTCCCGGATCTCCAGCGGCTGAAAGGTCCGCGCGATCTCCGTGATGCGCGAAAGCTGGTCCGCGATCTCGGCCTCCGACCCCTCGACCTCGACGATCAGCAGCGCCTCGCAATCCGGGTAGCCGGCCTTGGCGAAGGCCTCGCAGGCCACGATGCAGGGCCGGTCCATGAACTCGACGGCGACGGGCAGCAGCCCCGCCCGGATCACCGCGCTCACGCAGGCCCCCGCCGTCTCATTCGCGTCGAAGGCGATCATCACCGGCCTCGCCCCCTCGGGCCGGGGCAGGATGCGCAGCCACGCCTCGGTCACGACGCCGAGCTGTCCCTCTGACCCGCAGACCACGCCGAGCAGATCAAGTCCCAGGGCCTCCGCCTCGGGCCCGCAGATCTCCACGACGGTCCCGTCCATCAGCACCACGGTCGCGCCCAGGAGGTTGTTGGTCGTGACCCCATACTTCAGGCAATGCGCCCCGCCCGAGTTCATGGCGATGTTCCCGGCAATCGCGCAGGCGAGCTGCGACGACGGGTCGGGCGCGTAGAAGAACCCCTCCGCCTCGACCTCCATCGACACGGAGAGGTTCGTCCGCCCCGTCTGCACCCGGATCACCCGGTCCTCGTAGGAGGTCTCGAGCACCCGCGTCATCCGCGCCACGCCCAGCACCACCGCGTCCGCCGTGGGCAGCGACCCCCCGGCCAGCGAGGTCCCCGCGCCGCGCGGCACCACCGGCACCCGCTCCTCGTGGCAGAGCCTCATCACGGCCGAGACCTCCTCCGTCGAGGTCGGCAGCACCACGCAGAGAGGCGGGCAGCGGTAGGCGGTCAGCGCGTCGCATTCGTAGGCGCGCGTCTCGGCCGGGTCGTCGATGACGTGGCCGGGCGGCAGCATCGCGCGCAGGCGGTCGACGATCGCCCCCTTGCGGGCCAGGATCGCGGGGCTGGGGGCGGGCATATCCATGGGCGACCCTCCTGGAGGCATGAGTGAGGCTTAGGTCCGCGCCCCGGTGCTGGCAAGTCGCGCGGCCGTGACCTAGGGTCCGCCTCATGCCCGAGGCCCTGATCCCCGCCGTCCTCCGCTCCGCCCTCGATCCGGCCGACGTGGCGGCGCTCGCCCTGCTGGTCCTCGCCTGGCTGGGGATCGGCTGGGTCACCGAGCACCCGCCCAGGGGCCGCCCCTCGGTCACGGTGATGATGGCCGGCGTCCGGCGCGAGTGGATGCGCGAGTTCGTCCGCCGCGACAACCGCATCTTCGACGCGCAGATCATGGCCTCGCTCCGGCAGGGGACGGCCTTCTTCGCCTCCACCGCGATCCTCGCCGTGGGCGGCATCCTGGCGCTCATCGGCAACGTCGAGCCCCTGACCGGCTTCGCGCAGGAGATCGGGCAGAGGGAGGCCCCCGCGCTCCTCTGGCAGGTCCGGCTCATCCCCTCGGCGCTGCTGCTGACGCACGCCTTCCTCAAGTTCGTCTGGTCGAACCGGGTCTTCGGCTATGCCTCGGTGACGATGGGCGCCGTCCCCTCGGACCCCACGCATCCCAAGGCGATGCCCCGGGCCATGCGCGCGGCCGAGCTGGTGATCCGCGCCGCGCTCAACTTCAGCCGGGGGCTCCGGTCCATGTACTTCGCTCTGGCCTCGCTCGCCTGGCTGGCGGGTCCGCTGTTCCTCGCGCTCGCGGCCCTGATGGTCACGGGCTTCCTGACGGTGCGCGAGTTCGCCTCGGTGCCGAGGGACATCCTGGAGGAGGAGTAGCGCGCTACCGCCGCCCCTCGCGCACCCAGGCCCCGAGGATCAGCAGCGCCGACAGCAGCAGGAAGGCCCAGGCTGGCAGCAGCGGCATGATGCTGATGTCCGCCGTCAGGAAGGCCTGCCTCGGCGTGATCCCGATCCAGCCACGCCCCGAGGCCGGGCGCCCCTCGCGCACGTCGCGCAGGGAGGGCAGCCCGTCCTCGATCCGCTGGATGCCGCCATTCGTCGCCTCCACGACCGGCTGCACCACGCTCCCGGTGGCGATGGTCTGCTCGAACTCGCGCGGCGCGGCGGGGCCGAGCGCGATCACCGTGCTCTCCTCCCCGTCGGTGAGCTTGTAGGGCCCGATCTCCGGCGCCTGCCACTGCAGCTCGAACCGCCCCGGCGAGACCTGCTGGAGCTGGACCACCGACTCGGTCCCGTCGGGATGGGTGATGGTCACGTCCGGCACCGTGTCGCCCAGCGTCCGCCGGATGATCCGCATGGTCTGGCCGGCAGGCTCGACCCAGAGGGCCTCCTCCTCAAGCTCCGGCTCCTTCATCAGCCAGTGGGCGAGGCGGCGCAGCAGCTCCAGTTGCGGCCCGCCGCCCTCGTAGCCCCGGTCCCAGAGCCAGGACTGGTCGGTGGCGAGCAGCGCCGCCCGACCCTCGCCGACGCGCTGCAGCAGCAGCAGCGGCCGCCCCTCCGGCCCCTGCATGACCGAGGTCGCCTCGGGCGAGGGGGTCACGTCGATCTCCCGGAACCAGCGGCCCCAGCCGGGGGTCCCGTCCTCGGCCACGGGCCGGGGCGCGAGCTCCTCCAGCCCCTCCGTCACCGGATGGCGCTGGCCGAGGTCGGACAACTCCGGCACGAAGCCCTGCTCGACTACCCGCGCGGTGGGCGCCCCCGGCAGCACGGCGCCCAGCGGCGAACGGTAGACCGACTCCGCGCTGGCGTATTCCGGGCCCGCCGTGACCAGCACCGCGCCGCCCTGCGCCACGTAATCGGCGACGTTCTGCAGGTATTCGTTGGGCAGGATGCCCTGACGCCGGTAGCGGTCGAAGATCACGAGGTCGAAGTCCGAGAGCTTCTCGACGAAGAGCTCGTAGGTCGGGAAGGCGATCAGCGACAGCTCCTCGACCGGCACGCCGTCCTGCTTCTCGGGCGGCCGGAGGATCGTGAAGTGCACGAGGTCCACCGAGGGGTCGGACTTCAGGAGGTTCCGCCAGGTCCGCTCGCCCGGATGCGGCTCGCCCGAGACCAGCAGCACCCGCAGCCGGTCGCGCACCCCGTTGATCTGCACCACGGCGGCGTTGTTCCTGTTGGTGAGCTCGCCCTCGACCTCCGGCGTCTCGAACTGGAGCACGTTCATGCCCCCGTGCGGGAGCACCAGCGGCAACTCCATGTCCTCGCCCAGCGGCACGTCGAACTTCATCGGCGCGCCGCCGTCCACGGCGATGGTGAGAGGCACGGTCGTGGCCCCGGGGCCGTCGCCCTGATCCTCGACGCGGACAGTCAGCGTGACCTCCTCGTCGAGGATGGCGAAGGCCGGCGCGTTCTTGACGACCAGCCGCCGGTCCCAGTCCCCCTCGTGCCCGGTCAGCAGCATGTGGAGCGGCGCCGGCATCTGCGGCGCGGCCGGGAGGTCGTGCACCCGCCCGTCGGTGATGAGCACCGCCCCCGCGATCCGCCCCTGCGGCTCCTGCGCCAGCGCCTCGGCCAGCGCGCCCATCACCAGGGAGCCGCCGTCGCCCTCGGCGTCGCCCACCCGGGTCACGCGAAGCTCGGTGTTGGGCCGCGCCGCGACCTCGGCCTCGAGGTGCTCCAGCGCCGCCTCGGTCTGGTCCGTCCGGTCGCCGATCCGCTGGGAGGCGCTCTCGTCCACCACGGCGACGACGATGTCCGTCAGCGGCTCCCGCTCCTCCTGCTGGAGCGAGGGGTTCAGCAGCGCCGCCACCAGCGCCACCCCGGCCAGCCCCCGCAGCCACCACCCCGAGAGCCCCCGGAACGCCGCCAGCCCCACGGCCAGCACGACCAGCGCCGCCGCCGCGTAGACCGCCCACCACGGCAGCAGGGGGTCGAGGATGATCTGGTCAACCGTCATCGCGGGCTCCCGTCCGGCTCACTGGCCCAGCCGTTCCAGCAGCGCCGGGACGTGGACCTGGTCCGACTTGTAGTTGCCCGTGAGCACGTGCATCACGAGGTTGACGCCGAAGCGCATCGCGTATTCCCGCTGCTCCTCGCCCGCCATGCCGCGCCCCACGGGGAGGAGCGGCATCCCGGTCTGATCGACCGCCCAGGCCGCCGCCCAGTCGTTGCCGCCGACCACGACCGGCGTCACCCCGTCGTTGAGGTCGCGGAAGGGCATCCCCTCGGCCTGCTCGGCGTCGGGGGGCGAGGCCTCGACCCAGATCTCCGGGTCGTTGTAGCGGCCCGGGAACTCCTGCAGCAGGTAGAAGGTCCGCGTCAGCACATGGTCCTGCGGGATCGGCTCCAGCGGCGGGATGTCGAGCCCCCGGGCGATGGCCTGCAGCCGCTCGCCCTCTGGCGTGGCCGTCCCGAAGCCGCCCATGTCGGCGTCTCGCGTGTCGAAGAGGATCATGCCCCCGGTGGCGAGGTAGCGGTTCAGCTTCTCGTAGGCCTGCCGCGAGGGGATCGCCATGTCCGCCGTGACCGGCCAGTAGAGGAAGGGGAAGAACGACAGCTCGTCCGTCTCGATGTCCACGCCCTTCGGCTGCGCGGGCTCCACGGCGGTCCGCGCCCAGAGCACGTTCGACAGCCCCAGGAGTCCCGCCTCCGCGAGGTCGTCCACCTCCCTGTCGCCGGTGACGACATGGGCCAGCACCACCTGCTCCGTCGCGGCGAGCGCGAAGGCATCGGCCTCCGGGTCGGGCGCGGCCTCGGTCGAGGGCGCCTGCGCCGCCTCCTGCGCCTGCCCCGGCGCCGGGTGCCAGAGCATCGTCGCAAGCACCACCGCCGCCACCTTGGCCACGCGCTGCTGCCCGCGCAGCCGCCCCGACAGCGCCAGCGACGCCAGCACGTCCGCGAGGAGGAGCGCCAGCGCGAAGGCCAGCAGCGCCCCCTTCAGCGGCAATTCCCGCACCACGTCGAGCCCTTCGAGGATCACCGACTCCGGCCAGGACGCCGGCTCCAGCACCATGTCCGCATCCACCGCGTTGACCGCGATCCGCCGGTCCTCGCCGGAATAGAGCCCCGGCGGCAGGTCCGGCCCCGCGCGCCCCTCGGCGATCCGCTCGCCCGGAACGCCCGGCTGGGTGTCGAGCTGCCGCAACTCCCCATAGGCGTCGAGCGCCGACTCCGGCACCCAGGTCGTCCCCTCCAGCTCCGCCGCCGTGGCGGGCGCGGCACGGGACGACACCGAGAGCCGCTCCAGCATCGACACGAAGAGCCCGGAGAGCGGCAGGCTCGACCACTCGGCGTTGGCGGTGACGTGGAACAGCACGACCTGGCCCTCGCCCAGCGCCTTGCGCGTCACCAGCGGCGTCCCGTCGGTGAGCTGCGCGATCACCCTTTCGGCCAGCGTCGGGTCCGGCTGCGCCACCACCTGCGCGTTCACGGTCACGTCCTCCGGGATCGCCAGCCCGAAGAAGGGCGAGTCCTCGGTGAAGGGCGCGAGGGCCTTGGGCTCGCCCCAGCTCATCGCGCCCCCGACCGATCGCCCCCCCGCGCGCAGCCGCACCGGCAGGAGCGGGTCCTCCTCCGTCCGCGCGAGGTCCGAGGCCGCAAGGCGCGGCCCCGCGAAGCGCAGCAGCAGCCCGCCGCCTTCGACCCACTCGGACAGGTCCTCGGCCTCGCCCTCGGCGAGTTGCGCCACGTCCGCCAGCACGATCACGTCGGGGTTGGCGAGGATCACGTCCGACAGCGTCCCTTCCACGAGGTCGGCGTTCGGGGCCAGCGCCTCGCGCAGGTAGTGGAGCGGGTCCAGCAGATCCAACTGCTCCCGTTCCCCCGCGCCGCCCGCCACGAGGCCCACCTCGCGCCGCCGCAGCGCGTCGTCGGTCAGCGACACCGCCGCCGCCGAGCGGACGCCCGGCAGCTCGAACCGCGTCACGCGGTTCCTCAGCTCCGCCGGAAGCTCCAGCTCCACCTGGGCCTCTGCCGCCCCCGCCTCGAAGGCCAGCGTCGCCGTCGCAAGCTGCCGCTCGGCCCCGGCGGGATCGAGCCCGATGGCCGCGACGGGCACCTCGGCGGCGGGTCCGGTCGGCGTCCGAGTGGCCGAGAGCACGATCCGCCCCTCCTCGAAGGTCGCGGGCTTCAGCGCCACGACCTGCCGGGGCGCCTGCACCACGGTCACGGTCCCCTTGTCCTCCAAGGCCTGCAGCAGCGCCTCGCGCCCCTCACGCGCCAAGCCGTCCGACAGCCAGACCGTGTCGAACCCACCCTCGACCGAGGTCAGCGCCTCGGCCCAGTCCGCATCCGCCTCGGGCGAGGGCAGCCACGGCCTGGGCGCGAGGTTCGGCAACCCTTGCGCCGCGACCTCGCCGTCGTTGAACACCGGCGCCCCCTCGGGCGGCGTCGTCAGCGCCACCACGGCGGCGGTGCGCCCGTCCCGCGTGGCCTCGCCCAGCAGGGCCTCGGCCCGGTCCATCCGCGCCGACCAGTCCCGCGCGTCCGCCCAGGTCCCGTCGAGCAGCACGAGGAGCGGCCCAGACCCGCCCCGGTCCTCGCGCGGGTTCAGGATCGGCCCCGCGAAGCCCAGGATCACCGCGCCGACCGCGACGATGCGGATCAGCATCAGCCACCAGGGCGTGCGGTCCGCCTGTGCCTCGCGGTCCTCCAGGCCCAGGAGCAGCGCCACCCCCGGGAACCGCCGCCGGATCGGCGCCGGCGGCACCGCCCGCAGGATCAGCCACAGGATCGGCAGCACCACCAGCCCCAGCAGGAGCCACGGCGCCGTGAAGCCCAGGGGTCCCAGCGTCCACATCAGGCGCGCCGCTCCAGGGCCGCGTGGAGCCACAGCAGCGCCGTCGCGGGCGGCGTGCTCGTGTGGTGGGTGCTGAACATCCAGCCGGTCGCGCGGGCAAGGTCACGCAGCCGCGCCTTCCGGCCGGCCAGCCGCTCCAGGTAGCGGATGCGCAATTCCCCCGCCTTCAGCGTCTCGTGCCGCATCCCGCCGCCCATGCTCTCGAAGATGGTGCGGCCCAGGAACGGGAAGGCCTCCTCCTGCGGGTCGAGCACCTGCAGCAGCGCCCCCTTGATCCCTCGGTCCGCCGCCTCGGCCACCGCGTGCTCGACCGGCGCCGGGTCGCCCAGGAAGTCCGACACGAACAGCGCCCGCGAGCGCGGCGGCATCCCGGCGGTGTCCGGCGCGACATACTCGCCCCCCTGATCCTCCGCCAACGCCTCGGTCAGCCGCGTCAGCATCGTCGTCCCCCGGCGCGGCGGCAGCCCGCTGGCCCCGCCCATCCCGACCCGCTCCCCCCCACGCACGAGGAGGATCGCAGCGGCCAACGCCAGCACCCGCGCCCGGTGCGCCTTGGTCGGATGCTTCGGCTCCGAGGCAAAGGCCATGGACCGGCCCCGGTCCACCCAGACCATCACGGTCTGCGCCGTCTGCCATTCCTTGTCCTGCACGAAGGCCGTGTCCGCGCGCCCCGACCGCCGCCAGTCGATGGCCCGCGAATCGTCCCCCGGCTGCGCCGCGCGATACTGCCAGAAGTCCGCGCCCATGCCCGCGCGCCGGCGCCCATGCTCCCCCAGGACCACGGTCGCCGCGAGGTGCTGCGCCTCGGCCAACAGCGCGGGCAGCGGCGCCGAGAGCCCCTCGGCCTCGGCGCGCAGGCTGGCGGAGGCTTCCGTCACGCGGCGGCCTCGACCCGCGTCGTCTCGGTGGCGACACGCTCGATGAGGCCGGTGAGGTCGGCCCCTTGGGCGCGAGCCCCGAAGCTGAGCGCCATCCGGTGCTCCAGCACCGGCACCGCGAGCTTCCTAACGTCCTCCGGCGACGGCGCGAGCCGTCCCGTCAGCAGCGCCTCGGCGCGCACCGCGAGCATGAGCGCCTGCGCCGCGCGGGGACCCGGCCCCCAGGCCACCTGCTCGTTGACGTAAGCAGGCGCCGCCGAATCCCCCGGACGGCAGGCGCGCACGAGGTCGAGGATCATCTCCACGATGGCCTCGCCCACCGGCATCCGCCGCAGCAGCGTCTGCGCCGCCAGGAGCTCGCCCCCGGTGAAGACCGCCGTCGCCTGTGCGTCCTCGGCGCCGGTGGTGGCCAGCAGGATCTCCCTCTCCGTCGCGCGGGTGGGGTAGGGGACATCGACCTGCACGAGGAAGCGGTCGAGCTGCGCCTCGGGCAGGGGATAGGTCCCCTCCTGCTCGATGGGGTTCTGGGTGGCGAGGACGTGGAAGGGCACCCCCAGCGGCCGGTGCTGGCCCGCGATCGTCACCTCCCGCTCCTGCATCGCCTGGAGGAGCGCCGACTGCGTCCGGGGCGAGGCGCGGTTGATCTCGTCGGCCATCAGGAGCTGGCAGAAGATCGGCCCCGGGATGAAGCGGAAGCCCCGCGTCCCGTCGGCGGCGGTCTCCAGCACCTCGCTCCCCAGGATGTCGGCCGGCATCAGGTCCGGCGTGAACTGGATGCGCCCGCCCTGGAGCCCCATCACTGTCGCCAGCGTATCCACGAGCCGCGTCTTGCCCAGCCCCGGCAGGCCCACCAGCAGCGCGTGCCCGCCGCACAGGAGCGCCGTCAAGGTCAGGTCCACGACCCGCTCCTGCCCGATGAAGCGCCGACTGATGCTGCTCCGCGCCTGCGCGAGCCGCTCCTCCAGGGCCTCGATCCGACCGACCAGATCCGCATCGGCCATGACAACTCTCCCCTGAGGCCCTACTTTCGGCTTCAATGAGTAGAGTGGTCATTCGGGATGGGGAAGACAAAGAAGAGTGAGACAAGTGTCAGCGCCGCCCCTTCGGCGGACGGCCTGATGAAGGCGGCGTCCCAGGCCGCGCCCAGGCGGGGCCTGCCGCCGGTGCACCTGTGGAACCCACCCCATTGCGGCGACATCGACATGAGGATCGCCCGCGACGGGACGTGGTTCTACCTCGGCACCCCCATCGGCCGCCCCGCCATGGTGCGGCTCTTCTCCACGATCCTGCGCAAGGACCCGGACGGCTACGTCCTCGTGACGCCGGTCGAGAAGGTCGGCATCGCCGTGGACGACGCCCCCTTCGTCGCCGTGGACGTGGAGGCCGGGGGAGGCGCCCTCACCTTCCGCACCAACGTGGACGAGGAGGTGACGGCCGGTCCCGACCACCCGATCCGCGTGGAGCGCGACCGGGACACCGGCGAGCCCTCGCCCTACATCCTCGTCCGCGCGAACCTCGAGGCGCTGATCGACCGCAAGACCTTCTACCGCCTCGTGGACCTTGGCGAGGTGCGTGGGCACGAGGGCGCCGACTGGTTCGGCGTGACCTCGCAGGGGACGTTCTTCCCGATCATCCCGGCGGCCGAGCTGCCGGATTAGGACGGCATCCGAGCGGAGCGTCCCTCCAAGGCCCCTCGACCGCCGTGCCCGGACGTTGTCCGATTTCTTTCCCGCCGTTAACGGTTTCTTAGCATATTCCTGCCAAGGTGAACCCGTCCCCGGGTGGCCGCCCGGCGGGGTATGGGAAGCTGCGCCCGCCCTCCGGGGGACGCCCTGGAACGGGATGCCGCCCTACCGCTGCGCCAGCAGCACGCCCCCTGCCACGATGGCTGCGCCCAGCGCCTGCGTCCAGGACCAGTCGCCGCCCAGCGCCACCATGATGAGCATGACGTAGAAGGGCGCCACGTTGATGTGGAAGCTCGCCAGCGCCACGCCGATCCGCCGGATGCCCAGGACGAAGAGGAACTGCGACACCGCCATCCCGCCCATCCCGTAGACCGCGAGGAGCCCGAGGTCGCGCGGCGCGAAGGGATGCGCCGGCAGCGCCGCCTGTCCCACTGCCAGCGCCACGAGAAGCACCGCCAGGGTCCCGACGAAGGCCCCGACCATGATGGACGAGGTCTGCGCCAGCGCCGAGCGGCCGGGCAGGCTCCGGACCGTCTCGTGGCTTCCCCAGGAGTAGAGGAGGCAGGACAGCACCGCGAGCGCGCCGCCGAGGAGCAGGTGCCCCTCGCCGCCCCCGCCGCCCATCGTCGCGACGACCCCGCCCAGGATGCTCGCGCCCAGGCCCCAGACGAAGGACCGCGTGAGCGGCTTGCGCTCCAAGGCCCACTCCACCACCGTCGCCGTCAGCGGCGAGACCGAGGCGATCACCGCCACCGTCACCGGGTCCGTCACCGCCTGCGCGAAGATCAGCGCCACTGCCGCGCCGCCGATCCCGATCCCACCCACGAGGAGGCAGCGCCCCCAGGGCAGGCCCCTCGGCCAGCCCTCGACCGCCACCCAGACGGGAAGCAGAAGCAGCAGCGCCATGGCGAATCGCGCGGGCACCAGCGCGAAGGGCTGCCAGGTCTCAAGGAGCCCCTCTGCTGCCGGGAATCCCGCCGCCCAGATCGCCATCGAGGCCGCCGCGAGCAGGTTCCCCGAGAGCAGCCCGTCGCGCCGGGCGGGGGCGTCGGAGGCGGGCAGGGGGCGGGCGGTCATGGGGCACCTCGAACGGCACGGACCCGCCGCAGCTAGCACGGCCCGGACGGCGGGGCGAGGGGCGGAGGCGTCACCGCCGGGTCGGTTCCCGACCTTGGTCCCGGGGGATTGGCAGGGCCCGCCCCGCCCGCGCATGATGGCGGCGCCCGGAGGACCCGATGCCCCGCTTCTGCGCCAACCTGTCCATGCTCTTCACCGAGCTGCCGCTCCTCGAGCGCTTCGCGGCGGCCCGCGCCGCCGGCTTCGAGGGGGTGGAGATCCTCTTCCCCTACGACGACCCCGTGCCCCTGATGCAGGAGCAGCTCGACCGCACCGGCCTGACGCTGGTCCTCATCAACTGCCCGCCGCCCAATTATGCGGGCGGCCCCCGGGGCTTCGCCGCCATCCCGGGCCTGGAGGAGCGCTTCCGCTCCGACTTCCGCCGCGCCGCCCGCTACGTCGCCGCCCTGGGCGCGCGCCACCTGCACGTCATGGCCGGGACCACCGAGGGCCCCGAGGCGCGCGCCACCTTCGTGCGCAACCTCGCCTGGGCCGCGCGCGCCGCCCCGCGCCTCCAGCTCACCATCGAGCCCATCAACCAGGCCGACATGCCGGGCTACTTCCTGAGCGATTTCGCCCTCGCCGTCGACATCCTCCAGGAGGTCGGCGCCCCGAACCTCCGCCTCCAGTTCGACGCCTACCACGCGCACCGCATCACCGGCGACGTGCTGGCCACCTGGGAGGAGGTCCGCCCCCTCGTCGCCCATGTCCAGGTCGCGGGCCACCCCGGCCGCCACGAGCCCGAGGGGGGCGAGATCGACTACCCCGCCTTCTTCGCCTGCCTCGACGCCGACGGCTACGGCGGCTGGGTCAGCGGCGAATACCGGCCCCGGGCGGACACCGAGGCCGGCCTCGCCTGGCTCCGTGGCCCTAGCGGTCCAGGCTCTCCGACAGCCGCATGAGCTGCACCGCCTCGGTCCGGTAGCCGTAGGGGTCCTCGCCCCGGCTCGCATTGGCGAGCTCGATGGCGTCCTCGTAGCCCCAGCCTCCCAGCCACTGCTCCTCCCCGCGCAGGAGCTGGCCCCAGCCCGCGACGGCGGCGGCAAAGCGCGCCTCCTGCCCAGCGGGCTCCTCCCCGGTGATCGGCGTCTCCCGAAGCGCGCTCTCCGTCCCGCCCGGCTCCTTCCAGCGCAACCGCAGGAAGCCCAGCTCGCCCTCCGTGCCCGTGGGCGCCGCCCCGGGCTCGGACGCGACCGCCTGAGGCTGGTAGCGCAGCGGGTCGGTCATCCGCGCGGGGCTCCCCACCGGCGTCACCTCGTAGATCGCCGTGACCGCGTGCCCGGCCCCCAGCTCCCCGGCATCCACGCGGTCGTTGCTGAAGTCCTCGCGCCGCAAGGCCCGCGTCTCGTAGCCGATCAGCCGGTATTCCGCGACCGTGGCGGGGTTCCACTCCACCTGCACCTTCACGTCCTGCGCGATGGGGAAGAGCTCGCCCGTCAACTGGTCCACCAGCACCTTCTGCGCCTCGGAGAGCGAGTCGATGTAGGCCGCCTGCCCGTTGCCGTTCTGCGCCAGCGCCTGCATCACCGCGTCGTCGAGGTTCCCGCGCCCGAAGCCCAGCACCGACAGGAAGGCGCCCGACTCCCGCTCCTTCGCGATGTAGTCCTCCAGCGCGGACGGATCGGAGAGCCCCACGTTGAAGTCCCCGTCCGTCGCCAGGATCACCCGCGTGACCTCGCCGTCGCCCTCCATGCCCTTCGCCACGTCATAGGCCTGTTCCAGCCCACCCTGCCCGTTGGTGGACCCCCCGGCCATCAGCCCGTTCAGCGCGGCCAGGATACCCGTCCGGTCGCTCGCCGGTGTCGGCGGCAGCACGAGCCCCGCGCTCCCCGCGTAGGTCACGATGGCCACCTGATCCCCGGGCCGGAGCTGGTCCACCATCAGCCCGAAGCTCTGCTTGAGGAGGGGAAGCTTGCTCGCGTCCTCCATGCTCCCCGAGGTATCGATCAGGAACACGAGGTTCAGCGGCGGCCGGTCCTCCACCGCCGGCATCTCGCCCTGGAGGTCGATGGCCACGAGCTCCGTGTCCGGGTTCCACGGCGTCGGCATGACGCTGACGGTCGGATGGAACGGCCCCTCGCCGGGCTCGGGCGCGGCGTAGTCGTAGGGGAAGTAGTTGACCATCTCCTCGATCCGCACCGCCTCCGGGGGCGGCAGGACGCCAGAGAGAAGCGACTGCCGCACCACCGCATAGGAGGCCGTGTCCACGTCGATGGAGAAGGTCGAGACCGGCTCCTCCGCCGTGACCTTGAGAGGGTTGGGCTCGTCGTTCGAGAAGGCCTCGGTGTTCGGCTCGGGCGGCGGAAGCCACTGCTCCTCGGGCGCGCGGAGGCCGAACGTCGACATCCCCGTCCCCGGCTGCGCGAGGATGCCGGCCACCGCTCCCGCCGGAGGCGCCGAGGGGGCGGCGTAGGACTCGGCCTCCCCGAGCACCTGGGGCGCCGCTTCGTCCGCCATGGCGTTCCCGTAGTCGGACGCCGCCTGCTCCTGCGCCACTGCATCCGTGTCGGCGGGCCGGGCCTCGCGCGCCGGGGCGCCGGCGGGCGGCGCCTCCTCCCGGGCCACCTGCGCGGTCACGGCAGGCGCGGGCTCGGGGGTCGGAGCCACGTCGTCGGCCAGCGTGTCCGCCTCCGGCACCTGCAGGCGGGCCGCCTCGACGACGGCTGCACCGTCCTCGGTCCCGGGTCCGCTCTTGAGCGTTGCCGTCGCGGTCGTTCGCCCGCCTCCACCGGATGCCTCGGGCTGCGAGATCGGCTCGGGCGCGGCGGTCCCCGGTCCCGTCGGCTGCTCGGGCCGCGCCATGCGCTCGCCCCGCTCCCAGACCTCGCGCCCCACCGGCGTCATCACCAGGAACCCGCAGGCCACCAGCGCCGTGGTCGCGGTCAGCGCCCCCCGGCTCGTCAACGCGTTCAGCATCCTCTTCACTCCCGTCCAGACGCCCCCCTGGCGTTCGGGAGTGGGACGCGCGGCCTGCACCGTCCCTTGGAGCCGGTCGAAGTTTTCCTGCGCGAGCCGCAGATGCGCCGCCCTCGTCCCGGGGTCGGGCCGTGGCGTCGCCGCGTCCCAGGCCCCCTTCATCTCGTCGAGGTCGAAGTCGTCGTCGGGCGTCATCACGCCTCCTCCGCCGCGCGCAGGGCGCGCAGCCTTTTCTTGGCCTCGGACACGCGCCAACTGACGGTGCCTTCCGAGACCCCCAGGATCGCCCCCGCCTCCGCGTGGCTCACCTCGTCCAGCACCAGCGCCAGCGTGTCCCGCAGGTCCTCCGGCAGCCGCGCCAGTGCCGCCATCAGCCAGTCCGCCCGCTCGCGCCCCTCCGCGATGGCGTCCTGCCGGGCCGTCTCCCAGTCGCCCCAGCCCTCCGAGGCCCTGACGTAGGTCGCGCGCCGTCTCCGCCGGTCGTGCGAGGCGTTCACCGCGACCCGCCAGAGCCATGTGGTGACCTTGGCCTCCCCGCGAAAGGCCCGAAGCTTCGCGGGCAGCGCCGCGCAGATGTCCTGGCAGAGGTCCTCCGCTTCGGCCCGCCCGCCCGTCAGCCGGAAGCACAGCCGGAACAGTCGGTCGTAGTGGCGGCCCAGCAGCGACGCGAAGGCCGCGCCATCCCCCAGGGCGGCCGCCTTCGCCAGGTCCTCGTCGCTCGCCGTCATCCGCATCGTGCCCCTTGGACGCACGGGGGACGCCGGTCCTTGGTCACGACTCCGCGCGCGTCACCAGGAGCTTGTCGATTCTCCGCCCGTCGAGGTCCAGCACCTCGAAGCGCCAGCCCCCGGCCTCCACCTTGTCGCCGAGCTGCGGCAGCCGGTGGAGCTGGTTCAACACGAGGCCCGCAACCGTCTCGTAATCCCCGGCCAGCTCGCGCGGGATGCCCATGCGTTCGGTGAACTCGTCCGCCGCCATCCAGCCCGACACGAGGATGCTGCCGTCCTCGCGCTCGTGCATGGCGGGCTCCTCCTCGGCTTCCTCGCGGAAGGCGCCGGTGATCGCCTCGAGGATGTCGCCCGTGGTCACGATCCCCTGGAACCCGCCGTACTCGTCGTAGACCAGCCCCATGTGGTTCTGCGCCTCGCGCAGGATCTCGATCACGTCGAGCGCGTCGGCGGATTCGTAGATCACCGGCACCTCGCGCATCAGCCGCCGCAGGTCCAGCGGCTCCCCCCGCGAGATCGCCGCGAAGGCGTCCACGACGTAGAGGACGCCCAGCACCTCGTCCGTCTCCGGGTCCTGCACCGGCAGGCGCGGCCGCCCGCTCTCGCGGATCGCCTCCAGCGTCGCCTCGGGCGAGGCGTCCACCGCCAGCATCTCCACGTCCCGGCGCGGCGTCATCAGCCCGCGCGCTGACCGGTCAGCCAGCCGCATGACCCCCGACATCATCTCGCGCTCAGCCCCCTCGATGACGCCCTCGTGGTGCGCCTCCGACAGGATCACGCGCACCTCCTCCTCGGTGACGCCCGCCCGCTCCTCGCCGCCTTGGCCCAGCATGTGCAGCACCGCCCGCCCCGAAGCGTCCAGCACCCAGACGATGGGCGAGGCCACGCGGCTCACCACCGCCATGGTCGGCGCCACGCGCCGCGCCACCCGCTCCGGATCCTTGAGCGCGATCTGCTTGGGCACCAGCTCCCCCGCGATCAGCGACAGGTAGGCCAGCAGCACCACCACCGCGCCCACGCCCAGCGTGCTGGCCCAGTCCGGGTCCACCCCCCGCGCCGCGAGCCAGCCCGAGAACCGCAGGCCCAGCGTCGCGCCCGAGAAGGCGCCCGACAGCACGCCGACCACGGTGATGCCGATCTGCACGGTCGAGAGGAACCGCCCCGGATCGGCGGCGAGGTCCAGCGCCGCCTGCGCGCCCTTGTCGCCGCCCTCGGCCAGCGGCTTCAGCCGCGCCGGCCGGGCCGAGACCACGGCCAGCTCGGACAGGGCAAGCGCCCCGTTGAACAGGATCAGGACGGCGACGATGAGGAGTTCCGTCAGCACGGCGCGGGGTCCGGCGGGAAGGCGGGGCGGGGCAGGGGAGTCCTCACGATGCGACGCCCGGCCAAAGGGCACCGGACGCCCTGTAACTATGGGGCGCGCGGCGGCGCGGCAAGCGTCACGGCCCCTGCAGCCGCCACGACGCCCAGATCGCGAGCGCCCCGAGCCCCGCGACGGCGGCCGAGCCCCAGTGCGCCCCCACGCCCCAATGGGCCATCAGCAGCCCGAAGCCCGACATCGTGGCGACCGACAGGGCCTGCTGCAGGACCACGAAGAACCCCTGCGCCTCGGCCGCGATCTCCTCGCTCGTCCAGTTGGCGATGAACTGCACGGCGGCCAGGAATCCCATCGCGAAGGTCAGCCCGTGCGAGGCCTGGAGGAGGATCGCCATCGGCAGCCCCGGCGCCTGCGCCATCATCGCCCAGCGCAGCGCGGTCAGCCCCGCCGAGGCCAGCATCAGCGTCCGCGCCCGGAACCGCCCGAAGATCCGGCCGAAGGCGAAGAACACCAGCATCTCCGAGGCCGCGCCCAGCGCGATCAGCAGGCTGATCGTCCCCAGCCCGAAGCCCTGCGCCTGCCAGAGCAGCCCCTGGAAGGCGTTGAGCACGAGATGCGTGGCCATCACCGCCGCTCCGCCCAGGAGCGGCAGCAGGAACCAGGGCCGCATCACCTCGCGCAGGTGGCGCGCGCCCCTGGCCTCGGTCTCGCCCTCCGGCGCGCGGAATCGCGGCAGGCCCAGGGCCGCCACCGCCCGCACCGCCGCGAGCCCCACCATGAGCGGCGCGAAGCCCGCCGGTCCCAGCCGCTCCATGACCCAGCCCGCGACGAGCAGCACGGCCAGGTAGCCCGCCGTCCCCCAGGCGCGCAGGGCGCCGAAGGCCGTCCCCCGCCGCGCCGTCATCCGCATGGCGGCGGCGTCCAGCACCGGGACCGTGGCCATGTGCGGCAACCCCGCCAGCGTCCAGACCAGGAGGATGCCCCAGAATCCATCCGCCGCGAAGAACCCCAGCGGGAACAGCGCCGCCAGCAACGCCCCTCCGACGATCACCCCCCGCCAGTCCGAGGCCCGGTCCGCGAGCCGCCCCACGAGCCAGTTCAGCACCAGCATCACCGCGAGGGGCACCGCGTTCACCGCCCCGATCTCGTCCGGCGAGAGCCCCTTCCCGGCCATCCAGAGGCCGGCATAGACGTTGGAGAGCGCCGCGCCCATGAACAGCGTCGAGTAGTAGACCGCCGTCCGCGCTTCCGGGGAGAGGGCGCGCGGCAGGGGGGCTGCGGAGGCGGTCATGGGAGGGCTCGGGGAAGCAGGGGAGAGACGGGGCGGAGATACGCTGGTCGGGCGGGGAGGCCCAGTCTGTAAGTTCGGCCACGCAGGAGTTCATTCAGGTTCGCCGAATTCTAACTCAAGACTTATCGAGATTTGATGCGGCCCACGAGTTCGCGAAGGATGCTCTCAAAAGCCAACCATCGCTCGCCGGTCAGCCTGTCGATACGAAGATATGGTTCCCGGTCAGTGCGAGAAAGCTCGCCGACTTGGGCCTTGATCTTCTCCAGCCATTCTCGTCGGGAATCCGATGTTCCAAACGCCGGCAGGGAGCTTAAAGAGGCCGGAACGAGCCGAACGCGCCCTCGCCAAGTGAGACGCAGTGGTTTCACCATCTCACGACCCGGCACGACGAAGCCTACCGTAATGCTGTCCTTCCTCGTGCCAAACTCGGCGCCGAGCTCCTTGAGCAAGGCCACCAAGCGCTCTGCCGGACCTGTCACAGCCTCTCCTCGCTCGCTTCGCATCAGGTCCAGCCATTCTCCCAGAGATGTCGCGCGAGGTCCTTGCGGGTCCTCACCTCTCATCGCCCGTGCCCGCTCCGTCAGGCCCACGATGCGCGGCACGAGCGTCCGCCTCCCGGCGGCGCTGCGGTAGTAGCGTAGCTCCACGCCCCGCACTTCGGCCCGCATCTGGTCGCTGAGGAACTCGATGATCCTGGCCAGCTCGGGCGGGATCAGGTCGGCGGCGATCACGAGGCGGACCCGCCCGGCCGCAAGGTTCGTCTCGACCTGGCTCCAGAAGTCGGAAGCCTCGCTTTCGCCCAGGAACTCCGCCAGCCGTTCGTCCGGGTCCTCGTCCCGCTCGGCGCAGGTTGCTCGGAACGCACCCTCGAGTGTGCCCGTCGGCCAGTAGGCCGTCCCGTTGGCAGCATAGTCGAGGAGTTGCCCGACGACCTCCCGCCGGAGTCGTGTGTCGGTCGCGCGCTTGACCTCGAGAAGCACCGGCACCGCCCCCCGTGTCACGAAGAGATGGTCGAGCGACCAGCGCCCTGCTCCACCCTCGCTGTCCGTGACGGGCTGCTCGCGGGCGAGGAACAGGAGTTCTCCCTGCTCCTCCCCGACAATGTCGGGATGTTCCGCGATGAGGTCCTGAAGCTCGTCCTCAGAGGGTGGCGCGGCCGGCGTCATCGGCACCAGCCGCCCGGATTCATCCTCCGCAAAGATCGGCCTCTCGCCCACCATGGCCTCGTCTCCCTCGTTACATGCACCGCAGAGCGGGTTTAAGCCCATCCTCCGCTTCGTACCCCGCCGTTAACCTTCCGTTACCACCACCGCGCGTTGGTCCCACGATTCGTTAACCTTTCCCTGGCACTCTCCGAATCAACCAGACCCGGAGAGCCCCCATGCCGTTCGACCGTCCCGACCCGTCACACCTGCGTGCAGATGTACTTCATCTCCAGGTAATCCTCGATCCCATGCCGGGACCCCTCGCGGCCCAGCCCCGACTGCTTCACGCCCCCGAAGGGCGCGACCTCCGTGCTGATGAGGCCGGTGTTCACGCCCACCATCCCGTATTCCAGCGCCTCCTGAACCCGGATCACCCGGCTCAGGTCGCGCGCGTAGAAGTAGCAGGCTAGCCCGAAGATCGTGTCGTTCGCCTGCGCGATCACGTCCGCCTCGTCCTCGAAGCGGAAGAGCGGCGCGAAGGGCCCGAAGGTCTCCTCCCTGGCGACCAGCATCTCCCCGGTGGCCCCCGTCACGATGGTCGGCTCGAAGAAGTTGCCCCCCAGCGGATGCCCGTGACCCCCGGTCAGGACCTTGGCCCCCTTGGCGAGCGCGTCCTCCAGATGCTCCTTCACCTTGTCGGCGGCCTTGGGCTCGATGAGCGGGCCGAGGTCCGTGCCCTGCTCCAGCCCGTCGCCCACCCGCATCCGCCCCACCGCCTCGGCGAGCTTGCCCGCGAAGGCGTCGTAGACCCCGGCCTGCACGTAGATGCGGTTCGCGCAGACGCAGGTCTGGCCGTTGTTGCGGAACTTCGACACGATCGCGCCCTGCACCGCGGCGTCGAGGTCGGCGTCGTCGAAGACGATGAAGGGCGCGTTCCCGCCGAGCTCCATCGAGCACTTCATCACCTGGTCCGCCGCCTGCCGCAGCAGGACGCGCCCCACCTCCGTGCTTCCGGTGAAGGTGAGCTTGCGCACCTTGGGGTTCTCGCAGAACTCCTTGCCGGCCTCCGAGGCGGCGGTCGAGGTGACCACGCTGAACACCCCCTTCGGCACCCCCGCCTCCTCGGCGAGCTTCGCCATGGCGAGCGCGGAGAGCGGCGTCTGGGACGCGGGCCGCGAGACGAAGGCGCAGCCGGCCGCCAGCGCCGGGGCCACCTTCCGGGCGATCATGGCGTTGGGGAAGTTCCAGGGCGTGATCCCGGCGGCGACGCCGATGGGCTGCTTGATGACGGTGATGCGCTTGTCGGGCAGGTGGCCCGGGATCGTCTCGCCGTAGATGCGCTTGGCCTCCTCGGCGAACCACTCGACATAGGCCGCGCCATAGGCCACCTCGCCCCGCGACTCGGAGAGGGGCTTGCCCTGCTCGGCGGTCATGAGGATGGCGAGGTCCTCCTGATGCTCCATCATCAGCTCGTACCAGCGATGGAGGATCTTGGCCCGCTCCTTGCCGGTCCTGGCGGCCCAGGGCTTCTGCGCCGCGTGCGCGGCGTCGATGGCGCGGGCGATCTCCGCGCGGCTCAGGTCGGCGACGCGGGCGATGACGTCGCCTCGGGCGGGATTCACGACGTCGAAGGTCCTGCCGGCGTCGGACTGCACCCATTCGCCGGCGACATAGGCGCGCTCGACCAGCAGGTCGGGCCGCTTGAGGAGCGAGCTGAGATCGGTGACATGGTCGAGCATGATGGCCTCCGCTGGGTTCCCACCGTCTCACCACGCCCGGCGCCCGCCGTCCAGACCGTTAGCGCCCAAGGGGACCCCATGGCCGACCTCTCCGACGCCTATGCCAACACGATCCACATCCCCGGCGGCGCCGAGTTCCCTGCGCGCTGGGCCGAGGCCGCAGCCGCCTTCCGCGCCGCCCACCCGCCCGAGGATATCCCCTATGGCGAGCACCCGCGCGAGAGGCTCCACCTGTTCCGCCCCGAGGGAGCGCCGCGCGGCCTCCTCGTGTTCGTGCATGGCGGCTACTGGATGGCCTTCTCGGCGTCCGACTTCTCCCACCTCGCCGCCGGAGCGGTCGCGAGAGGCTGGGCCGTGGCGCTCCCCTCCTATCCGCTCTGTCCCGAGGTCGGCGTCGGCGCCATCGCCCGCGCCTGCGCCCGCGCCGTGGAGCGCGCCGCGCAAGAGGTCGCGGGACCGGTCCACCTCACCGGCCATTCCGCCGGCGGCCACGTCGTCGCCCGCCTCGCCTGCGCCGACGTGCCGCTCGCCGTCCGCGACCGCCTCGCCCGGGCCGTGCCGATCTCGCCGCTCTCGAACCTCCTGCCGCTGAGGCACACGGACCTGAACGAGACGCTGCGCCTCTCCGAGGCCGAAGCGGTGGCCGAGAGCCCGATGCTGCGCCCGACGCCGCAGGTCCCCGTCACCGTCTGGGTCGGCGAATCCGAGCGCCCCGCCTTCCGCGACCAGGCGCTCTGGCTGTCCCGGGCCTGGGATGCGCCCCTCGTGGTGGACCCCGGCCGGCACCACTTCGACGTGATCGCAGGGCTCGAGGAGCCCGGAAGCCTCCTGACCCGGACGGTCCTCGATGCATGAGCCCGCTTGTGCGAGGGGCCTCCCCCGCGTTATCCTAGGGATGGAGCGAGGCGATGGCGTCGCCACGCCGGACCACCGGCGCGCTCCTGTCCGTCCTGTACGCCGGGACCTTTCGGGGTCCGCGCTACACATGGGTCGGGCCCCATCAGAGGGTCTGAACCGATGAACGCACCGATGAACACGCCCCGCCCCGCGAGCTATCGCTTCCACCAGGGCGAGCGCGTCCTGCCCTTCGCAGCCGAGGAATACGAGGCCCGCCTCAAGGGCCTGCGCGCCATCATGGCCGAGGCCGGCGTGGACGTGGCCGTCCTCACCTCGATGCACGGGATTGCCTACTATTCGGGCTTCCTCTACTGCTCCTTCGGCCGGCCCTACGGCCTGGTCGTCACCAGGGACCAGAGCGTCACCATCAGCGCCGGCATCGACGCGGGCCAGCCCTGGCGGCGCGGCCATGGCGACAACATCACCTACACCGACTGGGCGCGCGACAACTACTGGCGGGCCGTCGAGCAGGTCTCGGGCACCGGCAAGGTCATCGGCGTCGAGGAGGACCACCTGACGCTTCTCCAGAGCCAGAAGCTCGACGCCTTCCTCAAGCCCTCGCGCCGGGTGGACATCGCCCAGGGCTCCATGCGCCAGCGCATGAAGAAGTCCGCCGCCGAGATCGAGCTGATCGCGCCGGGGCCAACGTGGCCGACGTCGGCGGCTACGCCATCCGCGAGGCGGTCAAGGCCGGCGCGCGCGAGATCGACGTCGCCATGGCCGGGCGGGACGCGATGGAGCTCGAGATCGCCAAGCGCTTCCCGGACGCCGAGTATCGCGACACCTGGGTCTGGTTCCAGTCCGGCATCAACACCGACGGCGCCCACAACCCGGTGACCGCGCGCCAGCTCCAGGTCGGCGACATCCTGAGCCTCAACACCTTCCCGATGATCTCGGGCTACTACACCGCGCTGGAGCGCACGATGTTCGTGCGCGAGGTCGACGAGGCGAGCCTCAAGGTCTGGGAGGCCAACGTCGCCACCCATGAATACGGCATGAGCCTCCTCAAGCCGGGCGTCTCCTGCGCCGAGGTCACGCAGAAGATCAACGCCTTCCTCGAGGAGCGGAATCTCCTGCAGTACCGGACCTTCGGCTACGGCCACTCCTTCGGAGTGCTGTCGCACTACTACGGCCGCGAGGCCGGGCTGGAGCTGCGCGAGGACATCGACACGGTGCTCGAGCCCGGGCACGTCGTCTCCATGGAGCCGATGCTCACGATCCCCGAGGGCCAGCCCGGCGCCGGCGGCTACCGCGAGCACGACATCCTGGTGATCGGCGAGGACGGGGCCGAGGACATCACGGGCTATCCCTACGGGCCCTCGTTCAACGTCGTGGGCTGATCCTCGGCGCCTTCCTGGCCGCGGCGAGAGTCGCGGCCAGCCCCAGGACCAGGAGCGTGCCGACCGGCTGGACCGAGAGCGCGGCCGGAAGGAGGCCCAGGCCATAGCCCGGCCGCGTCGCTACCCGGACCCAGTCGGCGGGCCGGGCGCGACCTGCAGGGGCGGAGTGCCGGTTCGAACGGGTCAAGGAACGATCTCTCAAAAGTGCGCCGGTCAGGGGGTTCCGGCTCTGGAACTCGCGGCGCGTCCTTTAGTGCCGATGGCCCGGCGCCGACAGTCCGGAAACCCTGCCGTCGGCGGCGTCCCGCCGGAATCGGGAGGCACCCGACTTGTCCACAAGCGACGGGACGTGACGGATTGCGCCTCCGGTCCGGCCTGTTATCGTGCCCCCCGACCCCTTCTGCCCAAGGTGAACCTGCCGATGTTCCTTTCCCTGTCCGGCCCCCGGGCGGCGCTCGGCGCCCTCGGCCTCTGCGCGGCCCTGTCGCTTGCGGCCTGCGAGGCCCCGCCGCCCGAGCCGCAGCAGCCCGAGGAGACTATCGGTGGCGTGCCCGTCTCCCAGATCGTGCCGGGCTATGGCATCATCGAGGATGACGGCTACACGCTGCCGCCCGTCCCGCCCGGCTATCTCCAGGGCGTGAACAAGCGCGCCACGGTTCCCTATCGCGGGACCGCCGCCCCCGGCACCATCGAGATCGATCCCTATGCCAAGTTCCTCTACTGGGTGGAGCCGGGTGGCATGGCGGTGCGCTATCCCATCGCCGTCGGACGCGAGGGGCTGGGGATCAGCGGCTCGTTCAGCATCGGTCGCAAGGCCGAGTGGCCGGGCTGGACCCCCACCGCGAACATGCTGCGGCGCGAGCCGGAGGTATACGGCCCCTACCGTGGCGGCGTGCCCGGAGGCCTCTCGTCCCCGCTCGGGGCGCGCGCGCTCTACCTCTATCGCGGCTCGCGCGACAGCTACTACCGCATCCACGGCACCAACGACTGGTCGTCCATCGGCAACTCGGGCAGCGCGGGCTGCATCCGGCTCTTCAACCACGACGCCATCGACCTCTTCGACCGCGTGCCATCGGGCACCCGGGTGGTGATCCGCACCCGCGAACAGTCCGAGCGGATCGAGGGACCTCTCATGGTAACCGGGGCATCCAGCTCCCGCCCTTCTACACGGGCGAAGGGCAGCGTCCGCCCGTGCCGCAGGCGATGGTGCCCGAGCAGTTCTACGGCAACCCGGCGGCGCAGGTCGGAGTGGACTACATCCCCGACGCGTCCGACATCTACGACGAGCGGGGGCCGATCGCAGGCGCCGTGGACATGGTCGGCGCGGGCTTCGAGCCGGCGCAGGGCTGACGGGCCTCCCGAACGGTGGGGCCAGGGTCCCGAAAGGGGGATATGCCCCGACCCCTTGGTCAGGTGGCGACGACGTAGTCCTTGAGCGTCGTCTCCAGAACCTCCCAGGTGCCCTTGAAGCCTGGGCGGATCACGAAGCTGTCGCCCGCCCGCACGATGCGGGCGGCGCCGCCCTCCTCGGTGATGACCGAGAGGCCTTCGACGATCCGGCAATATTCCCATTCCTCGTAGAGGATGCGCCACTTGCCGGGCGTGGCCTGCCACATGCCGCAATAGAGGTTGCCGCGCTCCTCGGCGTTCCAGGTGGTGAAGACCGGATCACCCGCCACGACCCTTTCCTTCGGCGGGCGCGAGACCACGGGCGCGGCGGCGTTGCGCGACAGGAAACGGAACAGTTCTTCGCTCATCGGGTCCCCTGACGCACCCTGATTCGAGGCGTGACGGCCCTTTGCAAAGGGCGCTACACTCACCAGATACACGGAATTGCGAGCCACGGGGAGGACATCATGGCCGACTTCGAGACCCAGATCCGCGAGAGCCAGGCTCAGGTCGCGGCGGCGCAGGCCAAGATCTCCGAGCTGACCTCCCGGATCGAGGGCGCGCGCCAGACCATGGCACAGGGGACCGAGGTCAGCCTCGATATCGAGAACGCCACGCTGCAGGACGTGCACAAGCACACCGAGGTGATGAACGCCAACATCGCCGAGCTCATCATGGGCCTCGACGACGTGACCGAGGCCTTCTCGCGCGACTTTCAGGAGATGCGGAGCAAGACCGGCTGGGAAAGCTTCGTGGGCTTCTTCTCCCAGTCCAAGTCCGAGGCCATGCGGCAGGAGCGGATGCGGCTCGCCACCATCGACGACAAGCTCCAGGACCTGATCGCCAAGTCCGACACCATCGTGAAGCTCCTCGAAGGGCAGCTCGGGATGCTGGAGGAGCAGAAGACCCGCGTGGAGGGCAACCTCGCCTCGACCCTGGCCGAGCGCGAGCAGGTCGTGACCGAGCTGGAAGGGGTGCGGGCCGAGATCACGGCCATGGACCCCAGGATCATCGACCTCGAGAATCGCATCGGCGCCGAGGCCGACCCCGCCGCGCGGACGCGGCTGGAGACCGACCTCGCCGGGATGAACTCCCGCCACAACGAGCTCGTGCGGCAGGAGCAGGTGAAGCTCGCGCTGTCGCAGACGCTGGAGCGCTACATCGAGAGCGGCAAGACCTGGATCGACTCGCTCCAGAACCAGGCGGCGACGCAGATGGTGCTCATCAACAAGCTTCGCACCGACACGCGGCAGCGGGTGGTGCTGTATGACGCGCTGTCCAAGTCGCTCAAGACCGCGCAGCAGCAGGACGTGGCGCACCGGATCAACGAGATCGGCGTCAAGACCGACCAGGAGGCCCAGACCGCCATGGCCGGCATCGGCGCCGCCACCAACGCGCGGATGGCCGACATGCTGGAGGCCCATGAGGAGCAGATGATCTTCTCGCGCGATGTGATGGAGGCCAAGGCCCGGGCCGACGAGAGGTTCATGCGGCGCTTCCAGGCGATCGTGGAGAAGCACGACAAGAACCTCTACGGCGCGCAGCAATGACCCTCGGGCGACTGGCCGGTGTCGCACTGCTGACCCTCTGCGGCGCACAGGGAGCGGCGGCCGAAGGGCAGTGGGTGGAGACGGACTCCACGTCTGCACAGCTCGCCTACTCGGACCTCGATCTGGTGACCACGAGCTCCGTTCTGGGACCGGACGGAGGCCTTCGGATCGTCACCTTCTGGGCTCACCCGGACCGAGTGCCGGCTGATGACACCCAGGTGACCGAGCCGCCGGCTGCCGATCCCGACGCCATCACGCGCTGCATCACGGACCTCGGCCCCGACGACAAGGTGGTGCGCGACCGCTGCTGGCAGACGCAGCCCTGATGCCCGCGCCGGAGCTGACGCTCGACCACCAAGTGATCGAGGACACCCTCGCCACGCGGCGCTACTTCCGCAAGTTCGAGCGGATCACCACGCACCTGACCAAGGTCGCCGCCGAGGAGCAGGCGGCCGGGCGCATGACCGCGCCGGAAGTCGAGGCGCTGGCGCGGAGCCTCGTGTCGCTCAACCTCACCTTCCGGGCGCTGGCGCTGAAGTACCATTTCGCGGGCGCCACGGCCGGGGCGGCGCAGCTCACCTTCGACCGTGTGGATTCGGGCTTCCCGGTCGCGGCCGAGCTCATGGAGATGGCGGCGGACGCGACGCAGGCCGAGCGGCACCTCGCCAGCACGCCCACGGCCGAGAGGCTCAAGGACGAGATGGTCCGCGTGATCCTGTCGGAGCGCGTCACGCCGACCCGGCTGCAATACGCTCTCAGCCAGCGGCTCTACTACGAGGAGTTGCGAAAGGGCGGGCTGTTCTGGACGCGCAACGACCCGGAGGCGGTCTGGCTCGGCAACCTCGGGGAGGGGCGGGCGGAGCGGCGGCGGTATCTCCTCCGCTGGGGCGTCTACGAGGCGGGCGACAACCTGCCGGTGATCTACCTGATGACGCTGGAGGACACCGGCCGCGAGGGCCTTCCCAAGGACACGACACGCTGGCCGCTCGTGCAGCGGCACCTGATGGCGCAGTCGGTGGGGGGCCTCACGCTCCTGACCATCGCGCGGGGGTTCGACCAGGATTTCGACGACCTCCATCCCAAGCGCCTGCGCCGCATCAAGCTTGGTCCGATGTATTCCTCCACCTTCACCAGCCAGGACGGCCCGATCCGCGAGGTCCTGGCCCAGGCCCGCGCGCCCGAGGGCGAGGACTGGGCGCTCGCCTGGACCGAGGAGGACCTCCTGTCCGAGCGGGTCGAGGTGGACCAGTCGGGCTGGTTCTCCACCACCGAGCGCGAGGTCTTCGCCTTGGCCGAGCCCAAGGAGCGGGGCGTCTCGGGGATCGACCGCTCCCTCATCCTGCCCGCCCGACCCTATCAGGCCTTGGCCGAGTTCGACCCGCCCGCCTTCCGGCAGATGCGGAAGGTCGTGGTGGGCGAGGGCGGGCGCATCCTGTCGTTCAAGTGAGACGCGAATGAGCCTCAGCGCCGACCTCATGGAGCTTCGGGAGGAGGACATCCGACGGCACTATCCGCAGGCGCTGAACATCCTTCAGGGCTTCGACCACGCGCCGCGGATCGCGCAGGGAACGGCTGCGCCCGTGCCGGAGAGGTCGCCGGGGATCGGCACCCGCCGCGCCTTCCGCCCGACCACGCCGGGGCTGACGGCGCAGCGGGCGACGCTGCCGGGCTCGGTCCACCTCCTCGCGCGGATCGAGGCGGTGCCGGGGTCCGAGGGGCTGCCCTCGCCGCTTCAGGCCACGGTGGCGCAGGCGATCCGGCGGGCGCTCGCCATCGCCATGGCGCTGGCCGAGCAGGTGGCGCTCCGCTCCGGCCTCGCCGACCTCAAGCGCGCCAACGCCGCCGGGAGCCTCACCCCCGACCGGCAGGCCGACTTCTCGGAGCTCTCGACCGCCGAGGCGCTGGTGACGCTCCATGTCTTCGCGGCGGCTCTGTCGGTGCTGCTGGCCCCCCACGCGGGCGGGGAGCCGGTGGAAATCGGCCATCTCGACGAGGTGCTGACCGACAACGCCCCCCTCGCACTCATGGGCGCGTTGTGGGAGCTGGACCAGGACGTGGCCGGCCTCGCCACCACCGACCAGCGCCTCGCCGGGACCGTGCTGGCCTTCGCTGAGGCGCTGATGGCCCGGGTCGCAGCGCGGGCGGCCCATGCGCCGGGGCTTGGGGCCTTCACCTCGGCCAACTGGCGCGTGGCGGCGGACGACCTCACGGTCCAGGGCTTCACGCCGTCGCGGAAGGGGCGCGGGCCCGCGCTCCAGATGACCTTCAAGAAGCCGGAGGAGGTCGTCGGCAACCACATCGCCAAGCACCAGGCCATGAAGCTGTCCAAGATGCTGATGGCCTACGACTTCGAGCGTCGCCGGAACCCCTTTGCGGAGGAGGGGGGCTTCATCTTCACCTTCATGGGCGACGGCGCGCCGGGAACAGGCAAGACGACGCTGATCCAGATGATGGCGGGCCTGATCCACGACTACTGCGAGGTCGCGGGCAATCCGTTCCGCTACCGGAACCTCAGCACGGACAGCATCGACTCCTACCAAGGCAAGTCCGGCCAGAACGCCAAGGCCTTCATCACCGAGATCACCGACCCGACGGTGATCGGCTTCGGCACCATCGACGACATCGACCAGCTCGCGGGCAAGCGGGGCGACCGCAACGCCTCGGCCGGGCAGCTCGAGATCACGGCGGTGCTGATGGAGAGCTTCGCGGGCGCGAACACGGTGGTTCGAGGCAACTGCACCTTCGGGATGTTCTCGAACTACCCGGAAAACGTTGATGATGCGTTAAGACAGCGGGCCGGCGCGCGATTTCTTGTCGACGGGCCGCAGAGCCGAGCCGACTACATCGATATCCTCGCGCTGCTCCTGGGCAAGAACCACGCCATCCCCGTGGGCGATCACCGGCTGTTCGAGGCGCAGGCGCTCCAGCGCGCCGTGGCCGAGAGCTACGCCGCCCACGGCCGTCCCAAGGAGGAGGCGCTCCTCGCTGTCTGGGAACGAGTGCAGGCTCTGGCGGGCCCCCTCGACACGCTCGCGAAGATCGGGACATACCTCAAGGCGATCCAAGACGTGGAGCCGCGCTTCACGGGCCGCGCCATCAAGAACATCACGGACGCGATCAAGGTCCGGGCCATGGACGTGGAGCTTCCCGACGAGTGGATGGCGAACCCCGACCTGTTCCTGCGCCGCGACTACGACACCAAGGCCGCGATGATCCGCGAGCTTCGGACCCCGATCACCGTCGAGATGGTCCTGCAGGAGATCAACCGCTACGCCGATTCCGAATTCCGCTACGCCGACAAGTCCGACGAGACGGCCATCGAGGCCATGGTCCGCGACCTGCGCCGCTCGGAGGAGGCCAAGCGCCGCTACCTCGCCGAGAGGGGGCGCCGTGATCCGCGAGTTCTCCTCGGGCCTCCTCCTGCCCGCCCTGGTGCTTGCGGTGTTGGGATGGCTGGTGCCCCGCCTCCTCACGCGGGTCTGGCCCGAGGGGGTCTGGCCGCTCATGCTCCTGGCGCTGGTCTCGACCCTGATCCTGATCGGGCTCGCTACGCTGTTCTTCCTGCTGCTCTATGTCGGGCAGGGCGTGCCTCTTGCCGTGGTCCTCGACATGGGCGTCCTTGGCGGCTGGCTGCATTTTCTCCGCTTGGGGCTTGCCTCGGCGCTGGTCTGGGCGCCCATCATGGTCCTGTCGGTCGCGAACCTGCCCCGACACTGGAAGGAGAAGACGTGGTGAGGCGCCTCGTCGAGAAGGGCCTGCTGTTCGGTGGCTTGGTCCTCGTGGACAGCCCCGTGCTGGTGGAGCGCTACCGGCGCGCCCTCCGGCACCTGACGCGGAAGGAGTCGACTCTCGAGGACTTCCACATCGACATCTCCGGCTTCTCGCCCGAGATCGGGGACGAGCTGGGCGACGATGAATACCTCAACCACCCGGGCTTCAACCGGCAGTTCATCCTTCTCACCACCGACCAGAGGGACGCGCCGCTGCTCAACGCCGAATTCTCGACCTCGCGCGGCATCCTGCGCCAGTTCATCGAGGCGAACGAGGCCGAGCTCTTCGCGCTGACGGCGCGGGATGCGGTGGCGGGCGAACTCATCAACTCGGTCTATGCCGCCGACGCGCCCGCCCGGCTCTTCGACATCCGCAAGGTGACGGTGGAGGCCGATACCACCCAGGGGACTGTCGCCACGGCCGAGAGGCTGGGGGGCCTCATCGACCGCTTCAAGTCCGAGCCGGACGCCTGGTGGGACGACACGCTCATCGGCGAGATGATCCGGCTGGCCGAGGTCACCGGGGACCTGACGCGCAACCCGGTGCGCCTCAAGGCCATGACCTTCGAGCAGGACGATTTCTGGACCTCGCATTTCGGCGGGGTCTACATCTTCCGCTCGGTCCCGCATCCGGCGGCCATCGTGGCCGGGGACAAGAACGAGATCGGGCCGCTGCCCGTCGAGGAGGTCATGGACCTCCAGGACCGCACCGGCATCGCCAGGTTCCTCGCGGCCAACGAGCTGGCCGAGCCCATCGTGACCGGGCGCGGCGCGGCCGTGGCCGCGAGTCTCCGGCAGAAGATGGACTTCATCGTCGCGGACGTGGCGGGGGCCGAGGGGCACCTGCGCGAGGGCGCGACCCGGCGCGACCTTCAGGCTCTGGCCCGCCGCATGGCCGGGCGGCTGCCGCCGGAGTGGGAGGGACTCGCGCAGCTCGTCGCCTGGGCGGAGGAGGGCGCCCGCTGGCCTCGCATCACCTCGGATCACCCGGCCTACTTCTATACGTTGCGGCCGAAGCGCGGCCCGAACGCCGACCTCGTGAGCCGTCTTTTGGCGGAGTTGTCGCCGCTCGACGTGCGCCAGCTCTTCATCTGCCACAAGGAGCTGTTCATCCAGCACTACCAGACCTGGCCCGAGGCGAAGCGCGGCTATGTCGCCGACCTCCTCGCCCGCGAGTACAAGATGGACGAGGCCGGCACCCGCGAGGCGCTGTTCGGCCCAGAGGAGCCCATGGCCGAGCCGGTCACGCCAACCCCTGGCCCCTGGGGCACCCCGGCCGAGCCGCGCCCCCGGCGCGACGACCTCATCGACCGGGTCGGACCCCTGGGGCTCGGTGAGGCGACGCTGACATGGCGTTCCTGCGTGTCGTCGTCGGGTTCCTCGTCCTTCTGGTGATGATCTACCTCGCACTCTCGGTCGTCCTGCGCCTTCGCGAGAGGCGGCGGCTCGCGGAGGAGTGGGAGGCGGGGGACCAACTCGTGGAGCGGGACACCCATCTGCGGGACGGCATGGCGGAGTACGACCATTCGCTCCGCAAGAGGCTCCTCTGGCTGGTGATCGTGGCGCCCATGGCGGCGCTCATGCTCCTGCTCTATCTCGTGAACGGGTCCAGATAGGAAAGAATCGATGCGCGTTCTGAAATGGGTGGTCACGCTCCTGGTGCTGCTGGTGGTGGGGTCCTTCCTCCACTACGTGCTGCCCAAGCACGCCGTGGTCTACGTCACGGGGGCCGAGAACCGCATCGTCTCGCCGGACGAATATCGCGGCTTCCGCTCCTTCGGCGAGCAGACGACCACGGCTGGCACAGGCCAGGTCGGCGCGGACGTGTTCTTCATCAACACGATCAAGCGGAGCGGCGGGCCGCTGGTGTTCCGCAACGAGGACACCGGCTTCGGCTTCCCCTGGTACCTGAAGTTCAACAGCGCCGACCTGCAGGCCGAGGCGCAGAACGCCATCTCGACGGCCGAGACGCCCAAGTGGATGGTGGTGCGCTACTACGGCTGGCGCATCAACTACCTGTCGATGTTCCCCAACGCGATCTCGATGCGCCCGGCCACGAGCCCGGACGAGCGGATCATCCCGTGGTTCAACATCATCCTGCTGATCGTGCTGGTCGCCATCGTCTGGACGATCTGGGCTCGCATCCGCCGTTGGAACCAGCGGCGGCGCGATCCCATGGCGGCCGCGTGGCAGACGCCGTCGCAGCGGAAGGGCTGGTTCGGGCGGTCATGACGCCGACACGGGAGAGGGCTGTTCAGCCCTCTCCATAGGGAATCCAGACGGACTTCACCTCTGTCGCGGCGTCGATGAAGCTGCGGTCGTCGGCCCTCGTCCAGTCACGCGAGCGGGTCTCGGCCCAGGTGCGCTTGAGGTTGCCGGCGGACTTGGCCTCGATCACCGGCGCGAGCGGCTGGCCGGAGAAGCTCCAGACCGCGTCCACGTCCAAGTGCGCCGCGAGGGTCGGAGCTAGTTCCTTGTGCGAGCCGGTCAGGATGTTCACCACGCCGCCCGGCACGTCCGAGGTCTCGAGCACCTGGTAGAAGTCCGTCGCGGCGAGCGGGAAGGGCTCCGAGGCGACCAGCACCGTCCGGTTCCCCAGCGCGATGGCGGGGGCCATGGTCGCCACGAGGCCGAGGAGCGGGAAGGCGTCGGGGCAGAGGATGCCGATGGTGCCGACCGGCTCGCGCATGGCGAGGGCGACGCCCCGGAACGGCGCTCCGGCGGCGCGGCCGTCGACCTTGTCGGCCCAGGCGGCCCAGCGGAAGAGGGTGCGGAGCGAGTGCTCCACCTCCTGCGCGCCGCCGCTCCCGGTCAGGCCGTCGATGCGGCGGGCGAACTCGTCTGAGCGGGCGGACAGGTTCTCGGCGAGGAAGTAGAGGATCTGCGCGCGGGCGTGCCCCGTCGTGCGGCCCCAGGACTTGGCGGCGTTGGCGGCCTCGACGGCGTTGCGGATGTCCTTGCGGTTGGCGAGGCTCGCATGGCCGAGGAGCGCGCCCTTGGGACCCCAGACCGCGCGGGAGTAGCCGCCGTCCGGTCGGGCCTGCTTGCCGCCGATGTAGAGCTTGTGGGTGCGGTCGAGCGGGTCCGTGGCCTCGCCCTCACCAGTGAAGGCGGGGATGGGCTTCAGGGCTTCACCGGGTTTCCCGCCGGCCTTGGTGTAGGCCGCAAGGCCCTCCCAGCCGCCCTCGCGCCCGAAGCCCGACTCGCGGACGCCGCCGAAGGGGGCGGCGGCGTCGAACATGTTGGTGCCGTTGATCCAGACCACTCCGGCGGCGAGCTTGGGCGCCACGTCGAGCGCGAGGTTGATGTTCTCGGTCCAGACCGTCGCGGCGAGGCCGTAGCGGGTGTTGTTGGCAAGCTCCACCGCCTCGGCGGGGGTGCGGAAGGTGGTGGCGACGAGGACCGGTCCGAAGATCTCCTCCTGCATCAGGCTCGCCGCAGGGGAGAGGCCGGTGATGAGGGTCGGGGGGTAGAAGGAGCCGGTGGCCGGGATGGGACAGGGGGCGACGTAGCGCTCGCCCTCGGTGTTGGCGTCCACGAGGCGGGTGATGGTGGCGAGCTGGACCGGGTCCACGACCGCGCCGATGTCGATGGCCTTGTCGAGCGGGTCGCCGATGCGGAGCCGGTCCATCCGGGACTTGAGCTTCCTGTAGAAGGCGTTGGCGACCCCTTCCTGCACGAGGAGGCGGCTTCCGGCGCAGCAGACCTGGCCCTGGTTGAACCAGATCGCGTCCACCAGCCCCTCGACGGCCGAGTCCATGTCGGCGTCGTCGAAGACGATGTAGGGAGACTTGCCGCCGAGCTCCAAGGTCAGCGACTTGCCTGTCCCGGCGGTCGCCTCGCGGATGATGCGGCCCACGGCGGTGCTGCCGGTGAAGGCGATCTTCTCGACGTCGGCGCGGACCACCATCTCGCCCACGGCGCCATCGCCGGTGACGACGTTGAGGACGCCCTTGGGCACCCCCGCCTGCCGGCAGAGGTCGGCGAAGAGGAGGGCGGTCAGCGACGTGTATTCGGCGGGCTTGAGGACGACCGTGTTGCCCATGGCGAGGGCGGGGGCGACTTTCCAGGCCAGCATCAGGAGCGGGAAGTTCCAGGGGATCACCTGCCCGCAGACGCCGAGGGGGGCGCGGTCGGGAAGCTGCGTCTCCATCAGCTCGGCGTAGCCCGCGTGGTGGTAGAAGTGGCGCTGGGCGAGCGGAATGTCGATGTCGCGGCTTTCCCGGATGGGCTTGCCGTTGTCGAGCGTCTCCAGGACCGCGAAGAGGCGGGACTGCTTCTGGAGGATGCGGGCGATGGCGTAGAGGACCTTGGCGCGGCCATGGCCCCCGAGGGCGGCCCAGCCCGGCTGCGCCTTGCGGGCGGCGGCCACGGCGCGGTCCACGTCGGCTTGGGTGGCCTGCGTGATCTCGGCCAGCGTCTCGCCGGTCGCGGGGTTCTTCGTCGGGAAGGTCTCGCCCGGCTCGCTGAACGATCCGTCGATGAAGCCGCCGAAGCGGCCCCCGTGGGAGGCGATCCAAGCCAGGGCCTCGGAGGCACTCTCGGGCGCGGGGCCGTAGTCCATGGTCTCGAAGATTTCCTTGATCGTCATCGCGGGACCCTTTCCGGGTGATTCGTCTGGTTGAGGTCCAACCTACCGGAGATCGGTTAACGGTTTCTGAGACCAACGAGCGTTGCGTCGCCCCTGCGGGAATCGCTTGGCTGTGGCTGTCACGCCAGGGCGTGCCGCCAGGAGGCGGAGTAGGCGCCGGTGACGTGGTGCTCTAGTTGCCGCTCGATGTCGCCGAGGAGCGAGGAGGCCCCGAAGCGCAGGAGGTCCGGCTGGAGCCAGCGGCTGCCGAGCTCGTCCTTCACCAGCGCGAGGTAGTTCAACGCGTCCTTGGCCTTGCTGATCCCGCCGGCGGGCTTGTAGCCGACCTTGATGCCGGTCGCGTCGTTGTAGTCGCGGATCGCGCGGAGCATCGTCAGCGTCACGGGCAGGGTGGCGTTCACGCCCTCCTTGCCCGTCGAGGTCTTGATGAAGTCGGCGCCGCCCATCATGCAGACGAGGCTCGCGCGGGCGACGTTGCGGAGCGTTCCGAGTTCGCCAGTCGCAAGGATCGCCTTGACGTGCGCTTCGCCGCAAGCGGCCCGCATCTCGCGCATCTCGTCGTAGAGCGCCTGCCAGTTGCCGGTTAGGACGTGGCGGCGGGAGATGACGATGTCGATCTCCCTGGCGCCCGCCGCGACGCTTTCCCCGATCTCGGCGATGCGGAGATGGAGGGGCGAGAGGCCCGCCGGGAAGCCGGTCGAGACGGCGGCGACGGGAATGTCCGTCCCGCGCAGGGCGGCAACGGCGGCGGGGACCATGTCGTGATAGACGCAGACCGCGCCGACCGTGAGGCCGGGCAGCCCGAGCTTGTCGAGGATCTCGCGCGACACCGGCTGTCGGGCCTTGGCGCAGAGGCGGCGGACGCGGCCCTCGGTGTCGTCGCCCGAGAGCGTCGTCAGGTCGATGAGCGAGATGGCCTTGAGGAGCCACGCCGCCTGCCAGTCCTTCTTGACGGAGCGGCGGCCGGGCAGGGTCGCCGCGCGTCTCTCGATGGCCGAGGTGTTGGCCTGGACGCGCCGCATCCAGTCGAGGTCGAGCGGCATCCCCGGGTTGCGGGGCTCGTGGAGCGGGGCCTTGGCGATGGCCTGGGGTCTGTCGATCTGCACGGGCGACCTCCCTTGTCTGCGCGTGGTGTCGCATGGATCGCCCCTCTGGGGCAAGAATTGACCGGGCGGTCAAAAATCTTCCGCCACGTCCTCGCGCAGCTTGGGGCCGGGCTGGGTCACGTCGCGCTGGTGCAGGCGGCGCCAGGCGGCGGGGGTGAAGCCGTGCGCCTCGCGGAAGAGGCGGTGGAAGTGGCTCAGGTTCTCGATCCCGACCTCGGTGGCGATCTCGGGCAGGGGGTCTTCGGTCCCGGCGAGGCGGCGGGCGGCGTGGGCCATCCGGAGGGCGTTCACGAACTCGGTCGGGGTCTGGCCGAGGAAACGCTGGGCGGTGCGACTGACGTGAGGATGGGCGCGGCCCGAGACGCGGACAAAGCCCGCCGCTCCATCCTTGAAGACCCGGGGACTGTGGGCGGCGGCGCAGGCGGCGCGGAGCCAGGCGGGGGCCTCCTCCGGCAGCGGCGTGTCCTCGGCCAGGAGTCCGGCCAGGAGCGGGAGGAGGAAGGCCTCGGCGGCGAGCGCGTCGCGGGGGCCGCGTTCGAGGCGGAGGGCGGCTTGGTTCAGGTCGAGGAGCTGGCGGCTGTCGCGGGGGAGGATCGTGGGCGCCGTGCCCCAGAAGAGGCGGCCGGGGAGGCTCGGGTGACGCTCGGCCAGCGCGGCGATCAGGCCGGGGTGGAGCGTGACGGAGACGACCAGCGTGTCCTCGCCCCGGCCCTGGAGGGCGTGGGCGTGCTCGGGGCCGAGGAACAGGAGCGTCCCCTCGGGGAGGTCGCGGCGGTCGTCCGGGGTGTGGTGGCGGAGGGTGCCGTTCTGGACCCAGAGCAACTCGAAGAAGTCGTGATCGTGGAGACAGGAGGGACGGGTGGGAGAGAGGGTCGCCCGAGCGAGGGCGACGGCGTCGCCCCCGAGGATGTCGGCGTGGCGGAGGGTGCGGACGTGGCCGCTCATGTCCTGCTGGCTCCCGGGTGACTGCCCTTGGGGCAGTCTTTCCCGAGGCCCGCCCGACCGCAAGGGTGAGGTCAGCCCTTCTTCACCAGCTTGGCCATGCCGGCCACGCCGCTCTCGCCCAGCGGGACGGTGGCGAAGGGGCCGCCCAGGCGCATCTGGGCGAGGTTCTGCGGGTCGGGCTTGGCGGCCTTGGCGAGGATGTCCGCCGCATGGTCCTCGGCGTTGTCCTTGGGGCGGTAGCCCAGGAACGAGACCTTGGCGTTCGAGACCGGCGCGCGGTCGTTGTTCGAGATGCCGAAGACGACGCAGAAGCCGGTCGTTGGCGCGTCCACTGCCCGCTCGACCATCTGGACGAGGTCGCCGCGCGAGAGCCACGTCCCCAGGGCGCGCGGGTTCTGCGGTTTCTCGGTGCCCGAGAAGATGCGGCAGCAGACGGCCTCCAGACCCCGCTTCTCCCAGTAGAGGCGGGCGAGGTCCTCGGTGAAGCATTTGCTCAGCCCATAGAAGGTGTCGGGGCGATGCGGGGCGTCGGTGTCGATGCCGGCGTTGGTCTCGTGCATCCCGACTGCGTGGACCGAGGAGGCGTAGACGACGCGGCGGGCGCCGGCTTTGTAGGCGGCCTCCCAGATCACGTAGGAGGAGAGGAAGTTGGGGCGGAGGAGCTCCTCGAAGGACCTCTCGTCGGGGATGGCGGCGAAGTGGACGACGACCTCGGCGCCCTCCATCAGGGGCGTGACCTGGTCCATCTCGGCGCAGTCGGCTCTGGCCCAGGTCTCGTTGGCGGCCAAGGGGCCGGTGGCGTCCTTGATGTCCACGGAGACGAGCTGTTCGCACATGCGTGACAGGGGCTCGCGGAGGCGGGAGCCGAGGTCGCCCGCGGCGCCGGTGAGGACGATCTTCTTGAGCATGGGCGTTCCCTCAGATGATGGCGCGCTCGCGCAGCGGTTCGCGGCGGAGGACGCGGTCGTAGCCGAGCGGGGAGAGGTCGAGGCTGCGGTAGGCGCCATGGACGATCAGCTCCGCGAGGCCCCGGCCCACGGCGGGGGCCTGCTGGAAGCCATGGCCGGAGAAGCCGTTGGCGAAGAGGAAGTTCGGCACCTCGGGCGAGGGCCCCAGCACCGCGTTCTGGTCGAGCGTGTTGTAGTCGTACTGGCCGACCCAGGTGTGCAGGACCTTGAGGCGCTCGAAGGCGGGGACGCGGGCGGCGAGGTGCGGCCAGATGTGCTCCTCCCAGATGGCATGGTCCATGTGGAAGTCCTCGGGGTCTGCGGCCGGGTCGGGGTCGGGCGAGCAGCCGGCCAGGAAGTTGGCGCCGTCGGGCCGGAAGTGGACGCCCGTGGGGTCGATGGTGAGGGGCAGGTCCTTGGTGATGGGCTCGGCGCAGGCGAAGAGGACGGAGTAGCGCTTGCGCGGCTCCACTGGCAGGTCGAGGCCGACCATCCGGGCCATGCGCGAGCCGCGCGTGCCGGAGGCGTTCACCACCGTGCCCGTGCCGACCGTCGGGCCCGAGGCGAGGCGCACGCCGGTCACGCGGCCGTTCGCCATGTCGAAGCCCGTGACCTCGTCCTGGATATACTCCACGCCCATCTGGCGGGCCTTGCGGCGGAACCAGTCGAAGACGCTGGTGCCGTCGAAGTAGCCCTCGTCCACCGCGTTGTGCGAGCCGCAGAGGATGTCGCCCACCTCGAACCAGGGCCATTCGGCCTTGATCTCGTCGGGGCCTAGGATGCGGGTCGCGGCGCCGAGGCGGTTCTGCATGACCGCGTTGTCGCGCAGCACCTCGGCGAAGGCGGGATTGTCGGCGAGGTAGAGGTAGCCGAAGCTCTGGAGCCTGATGGCCGGGGCCTCGGGGTCCTGCATCCAGTCGCGGAAGTTGTGGATGAACTCGGCGGCGAAGCGGGAGACGAGGACGTTCACCTCGGACCCGAACTGCTGGCGGATCGAGGAATGGGAGAGCGAGGAGGCGGCCTGGGCGTAGGTCGGGTCGCGCTCGATCACGAGGATGCGGCCCTTGAAATCGGGGTCGCGCATCGTCCACCAGGCGACCGAGGAGCCGATCATGGCGCCGCCGACGATCACCACGTCGTAGGAGGAGTGCTGGGGCATCACGCCTCCCACCCGTAGTCGCGCTTGGCCGCCTCCTCGGAGACGTAGCCGAGGCGCACGTCGCGGGCGACGGCCTGGAGGTCGCGTTGGGAGGGCTCGCCCATGCCGCCGCCGCCGGGGAAGGCGAGCTGGACGGTCTGGCCCTCGGGCACCTGGAAGCGGGCCTTGGCGGGGTATTGGGTGCCGTCGGAGAGCTGGACCACCGTCGGGCCGCCGGGCGCGCCGCCCTTGCGGCCGCGCGCGGGGAACTTCATGCGGTCGAGCTGGGCGCGGAACTCCATGGCGAAGCCGTCGCGGGGGCCGACCTCCATGAACTGGCCGAGGCCGCCGCGGCTCTGGCCCGCGCCGCCCGAGTCGGGGCGGAGCTCCTTGCGGTGGATGACGACGGGGCCGGCGTGCTCGGTGGCCTCGACGGGCATGGTCATCACGCCCGAGGGGAAGGCCGTGGCGTTGAGGCCGTCGAGCGTGGGGCGGGCGCCGGTGCCACCGGAGTTGAAGGTCAGCACCTCGGACCGCTCGCCGTTGGGGCCACGGAGCGAGACCTGGAAGTTGCAGAGCGCGCCCGCGCCCTCGGCGGGGACCATGTCGGGGACGATCTGGTCGAAGGCGCCGAACACCGTGTCGGGGATCAGGTGGCCGATGACGTGGCGCAAGGACACCGGATGCGGGCGCTTGGCGTTGACGATGGTGTTCTCGGGCGCGCTGACGCGGAAGGGGGCGAGGGAGCCCGCGTTGTTCGGCACCTCGGGCGCGATGGCGATCTTGAGGGCGTAGGCGGCGTAGGCGACCGTGTAGATGAAGGGGACGTTGATCCCCTTGGGGTCGGGTGCGGAGCAGCCGGTGAAGTCGACGTGGACGTGGTCGGGGTGGGTCTCGACGGTGCAGGCGAGCACGATGGGCGTCGCGTAGCCGTCCGTGGTCATGGTGTTGGAGGCCTTGGCGCGCGGCAGCCTCGCGATGGCCTGCACGGTCGCGTCGTGGGAGGCGTCGACGATGAAGTCGGCGAGCGCCTCGATATCGGGGAGGCCGTATTCGTCGAGCATGGAGCCGAGGCGGCGGAGGCCCACCTCGTTGCAGGCGGCCAGCGCGTAGATGTCGCCGATCACCTGATCGGGCTCGCGGGTGTTGACGCGGAGCATCTGGATCAGGGTCTTGTTGACCTCGCCCTTGTCGGCGAAGCGGATGATCGGGATCTGGAGGCCTTCCTCGTAGATCGACTCGCCGTCGGCGCCGAAGCCCCGGCCGCCGATGTCCACGACGTGGGCGGTGCAGGCGAAGTAGGCGACCAGTTGGCCCTTGTGGAAGACCGGCGTGACCACGGTGATGTCGTGGAGGTGGCCGGTGCCCATCCAGGGGTCGTTGGTGACGTAGACGTCGCCCTCGGCCATCGTGTCGGTGCCGATCTCGCGCATGAAGTGGGCGACGGCGGCGGCCATGGCGTTGACGTGGCCCGGCGTGCCGGTCACGGCCTGGGCGAGCATCCGGCCGCGCCGGTCGTAGATGCCGGCGGAAAGGTCGCCGGCCTCGCGCACGGAGGTCGAGAAGGCGGTGCGGATGAGGGCCTGCGCCTGCTCCTCCACGATGGAGATCAGGCGGTTCCACATGATCTGGTTCTGGACGCTCATGGCTTACCTCCTGTTCCTGACGAGCTGAGGACAGATTCGCAGGGCGGGGTTAACGAAGTCTGACGGCAACGGGCGTTGCGCGGGACGGAGTGGTGGGCGCGCAAGTAGCTGATCGGATTGGGAGAAAGTATTAAGGCGCGTTAACCAGGAGCGGGTGGCGCCTAGATGTTGTGGCGGGTGCGGGCGAATCGATGGGACGTCAAAATTCTTCGGTGAAGAATTTTGGCGCGGCGAGGGCGCGCGCATCAGCCGGGCCGCCGGATGTCGAGCACGCCATCGGCGCGGCCGGTGACGGTGAAGCCGCGCGGGACGATGACCGTCGTCTCGGCCTCGGTGACGGCGAGGGGGCCGTCGGCCATCGTGCCGTCCGTGAGGCGTTCTCGCGGGATGGACTGGCCGTCGGCCCAGGCACCGGCGACGGGGTCGAAGAGGCGGCGGGGCGTGCCCTCGGCCCTGTCGCTCGCGGTCGCGTCGGGCGTCGGCTGGGCGGCGGCGAGGGGCGTGGAGGCGTTGACGGCCCAGACGGTGATCTCGATGGGGAGGCCCTCGACGGCGCGGCCGAAGAGGGCGGCGTAGTCCTGCGTGAAGCGGTCGCGCAGGGCCTCCGTCGTGGGATTCGCGGTCAGGTCGGCGTCGAGCGCCACCGGGATCTCCCAGCCCTGGCCCTTGTAGCGCATGAAGAGCTTGGCGTCGGTGAGGATCGTGGCGTGTGCGTCGCAGGAGCGGACGAAGGCGGAGGCTTCCTCGGCGAGGTCCGACAGGATCGACTTGGCCGTCGCGCCGTCGAAGGCGTCGAGGCGCATGTAGACGGAGCGGGTGGCCTCGAAGGCGTAGGGGGCGCGGAGGAAGCCGATGGCGGAGCCGACCCCGGCGCCCGGGGGCACGAGGAGGCGGGTGATGCCGAGCTTCTCGCAGAGTCGCCCGGCGTGGAGGGGCGCGGCGCCGCCGAAGGCGATCATGGTGTAGTCGGCGAGGTCCTCGCCGTTCTCGACGGCATGGACGCGGGCGGCGTTGGCCATGTTCTCGTCCACCACCTCGGAGACGCCGAAGGCGGATTGGACGGGGTCCATGCCGAGGCGGTCGCCCACCTCGGCGCGGAGGGCGGCCTCGGAGCGGTCGGGGTGGAGGGGGATGGTGCCGCCCGCGAAGTTGTCGGGGTCGAGGCGGCCGAGGACGAGGTCGGCGTCGGAGACGGCGGGGCGCAGGCCGCCGCGCCCGTAGGCGGCGGGGCCGGGCTCGGAGCCGGCGCTCTCGGGGCCGACGCGGATCTGGCGCATGGAGTCGACGTGCGCGAGGGAGCCGCCGCCCGCGCCGATCTCCACCATGTCGATGACGGGGATGCTGATGGGCATCCCGGAGCCCTTCTTGAAGCGGTAGCTTCGCGCGACCTCGAAGACGCGGGCGGTCTTGGGGGTGAAGTCGCGGATCAGGCAGATCTTGGCGGTGGTGCCGCCCATGTCGAAGCTCAGGACCTTGTCGAGGCCATGGCGGCGGGCCACGTCGGCGGCGAAGATCGCGCCCCCGGCGGGGCCGGATTCGACGAGGCGGACCGGGTATTGCGCCGCCGTCTCGATGGAGACGATGCCGCCGCCGGAGTGCATCAGGAAGATGGGGCAGGTGGCGCCCTCATCGGCCAGCCGGGACGCGAGGCGGCCAAGGTAGCTCTCCATCATCGGCTTGACGTAGGCGTTGGCGCAGGTGGTGTTGAAGCGCTCGTATTCCCGCATCTGGGGGGAGACGTCGCTCGACAGGGACACGCTGAGGTTCGGGAGCTTCTCGGCCAGCACCTCGCGCACGAGGCGCTCATGGTCGGGGCGGAGGTAGCTGTGGAGGAAGCCCACGGCCACGGAATCGAAGCCCTGGAGCTTCTCGGCCAGAGCCTCGATGTCGGCGCGGTCGAGCGGGTGGAGGACGTTGCCGCCGGCGTCCACGCGCTCCTTCAGGGTGAAGCGGTGGTCGCGGGGGATCAGCGGCTCGGGCAGGACGAGGTTGAGGTCGTACTGCTCGAAGCGGCTTTCGGTCCGCATCTCGATCACGTCGCGGAAGCCCTCGGTGGTGATGAGGGCGGTGCGGGCGCCGCGACGCTCGATGAGGGCGTTGGTGGCGAGCGTGGTGCCGTGGATGATCCTGGTGAGGACGGAGGGCGAAAGGCCCGCCTTGCGGCAGACCTGGCGCATCCCGTCGAGGATCGCGTCCTCGGGCGCGGCGTAGGTCGTGAGGACCTTGGTGGAGAAGAGACGCCCGCCCGTTTCGAGCACAACGTCCGTGAAGGTGCCGCCGATATCGACGCCGAGATTTGCGCTATCCGTCATGGTGGCGCGGACGCTAGCCGCGCGCCCGGGGGAAGTGAACCCCCCGGGGCGGCACGGACGTCAGGTCGCCGAGGCCATGCCGGGCTGGCGGGAGGAGCCGGGCTCGCCCAGCGCCTCGGGGGCGACGGCGACGGGGGCCTTGGACTGCAGGTAGACGAAGCCGTGGGCGGGGAGGCGCACGGAGGTCCCCTTCACCTCGGCCTGGGAGGGGCCGACGGGCAGCGCTTCGGCCGAGAGGGTGAGGCGCAGGGGCCGTTCGCTCAGGTTGAAGAGGCAGGTCAGGTGCTGGTCGCCATGGCTGCGCCGGAGGCCGAGGATCGGCTCGGGGAGGTCGAGGAAGTCGGTGGTGCCGAGGCGGAGCGCCTCGTGGGACTTCCGGAAGGCGAGCGAGGAGCGGTAGGCATGGAGGACGCTGTCGTTCCTCGCCTCCTGCAGGTCCACGGCGCGGGCGGCCTGGGGCTCCTTGACGGGGAGCCAGGGGAGGCCGGTCGAGAAGCCGGCGTTGGTCTGGTCGTGCTCCCAGACCATGGGCGTGCGGGCGCCGTCGCGGCCCTTGATCTCGGGCCAGAAGGCGACGTAGCCGAGGTCGCGGAGCTCGTGGAACTCGATGTCGGTCTCGAGCTGGCCCAGCTCCTCGCCCTGGTAGAGGCCGAGCGTGCCGGGGAAGCTCGTCAGGAGGGCGATGCTCTGCCTGGCCACGGCATCCACGTCGCCGCCGGGCTTGGTCCAGCGCGTCGCGTGGCGCGTCACGTCGTGGTTCGAGAAGCTCCAGCAGGGCCAGCCGTTCGGGGCGCGTTCCAGGAAGCGCGAGATGCGCGAGCGGAAGTGCTCGGCCGTGTGGTCGTGGCTCAGGAACTCGAAGGAATAGGCCATGTGCAGCTTGTCGCCGCCCGATGTGTATTCGGCCATGATGTCGATCTGGCGCGCGGCCTCGCCGACCTCGCCCACCATCATGATGTCCTTGTACTGGTCGGTGAGCCGGCGCATCCGCTGGAGCACCGCGATGTTCTGCGGGCGGGTCTTGGAGAAGCGGTGGTCCTGCGCCTCGTAGGGGTTCGCGGGGAACTCGATCCAGTCGGAGGGCGGGTTGTCGCGGAGCTGGCGGTCGTGAACGAAGAAGTTGACGGTGTCGAGGCGGAAGCCGTCCACGCCGCGGTCGAGCCAGAACTTCATCGAATCGAGGAGCGCGTCCACGACCTCCTCGTTGTGGAAGTTGAGGTCGGGCTGCTCGGTCAGGAAGTTGTGGAGGTAGTATTGCCGGCGGCGGGCCTCGAAGTGCCAGGCGGAGCCGCCGAAGACCGAGAGCCAGTTGTTGGGCGGCGTGCCGTAGGCCTTGGGATCGGCCCAGACATACCAGTCGGCCCGGGGGTTCACGCGGTCCTGGCGGGATTCCTTGAACCAGGGGTGCTGGTCCGAGGTGTGCGAGAGGACCTGGTCGATGATGACCTTGAGGCCGAGCCTATGCGCCTCGGCCACCAGGGCGTCGAAGTCCTCCAGCGTCCCGAAGAGCGGGTTCACGGCCGTGTAGTCCGACACGTCGTAACCCATGTCGCGGTCGGGCGAGGCGAAGAACGGGGAGAGCCAGATGGCGTCCACGCCGAGGCTCGCCACATGGGGGAGGCGCCGGGTGATGCCGGGCAGGTCGCCCACCCCGTCGCCGTTCGAATCCTGGAACGACCGGGGATAGACCTGATAGATCACCGCGTCTCGCCACCATTCACGCATCTGCTTCACCCCCGCCATGCTGCATCGCGGCGCCATATCGTGCTTCGCGGCCGGCGGCTAGGTGATTAACGCGGCGTAAGTCAGTGGACGGCGGCAGGCCGCTCCGACGATGCGAGAGCCGAGCGGAGCGCGAGGCCCGCCATCTGCGCGAGGTGGACGAGGGCGGGGGCGAGGTCGGGGCGCACCATGCAGCAGGCCAGCATCAGCGCGTCCTCGCGCTCGCCCTCGGTGGCGGTCTGGACGAGCTGCGCGAAGGCGGCCTCGTCGGCGCCGAGGCAGGGACAGCCGCCGCCATGGCGCATGAGCGGGCGGCGGCAGGAGGCGAGGCAATGGCGGCAGAGCGCGTCGAAGGCCCGCGCGGCGCGCTCGCCCCGGTCCTCGCCCAGGGCCCAGCCGAGATCCTCGGCCAGCGCCTCGGCGCCGCCGTCGCACCAGCGCCGCAGCGCGCGGACGGAGAGGCCTTCGAGCGGCGGCAGGGTGTCAAGGTGCCCGACCGGGGCGCTGCCCTGGAGATGCGCGCTGCTCATTTGGTGAGGATCAGCTTGCCCGCGCGGGTGATGCGCAGGGTGTAGGCCTGTCCGTCGAGCACGATCCGCGCCAGCCCCGTGGGGCCTGTGAGGTCGCGGGCGTCGTGGGTCGGGGTCGGGAGGACAGAGGGCGGCAGGGGCGGGACGAGGGAGATCGGGACCATCGAGAAGCCTCGGATACGGGGACGGGCGATGGCTTTCCCGGGTGGCCGGGATGGCTAAAGAGGATAGTTGAGTAAAATAGTCAGGATGTCAAGCCGGGGTGGGGCGGCCTTGTCGTCCTAGCTGGCGTCCTGCTTGCGCCAGAGCCCCGCGAACCAGTCCGGCGTGATCTCGCGGAGGGTCATGGCCTCCTCGTCGAACGCGGCGGGGTCGAAGGGCTGGTCGATGAGGTTCTCGCATTCCTCGCGGGTGGCCATGCGGTAGTCGGTCCAGCCGACGGCGAAGTGCTCGACCATGCGGGTGACGTTGCCGTCCTCGGAGACCTCGTAGGCCATCCAGACCGGCTCGTCGGGGAGGTCGTGGGTCCAGGCCGCGTGGTAGTATTTCAAGGTCTCATCCCTTCAGCATCCTCAGCCCCTGCGTCACGTCCGTCCTGACCGCGAGGCGCAGCCCGGGCTCGTCCCCCGCCTTGAGCGCGGCGAGGATCAGGCGGTGGTTCCGGGGCGGCTCGGTGCGCTGGAGGCGGCCGTAGAGCGCCCGCATCGTGGGGCCGAGCTGGAGCCAGACCGTCTCGCAGAGCTGGAGGATCGCGGGGGACTGGGCGCGGAGGTAGAGCGTGCGGTGGAACTCGAGGTTGGTTCGGATGTAGCCGATGGCGTCGTGGCGGGCGACCATGCGGCTCACCCCCTCGTTGATCGCCTCCAGGCGGTCGATCAGCGCGAAGTGGGCGCGGGGGAGGGCGCGGGAGGCGAGCTCGGGCTCCAGCATGGCGCGGAGGGTGGCGAGCTCCTCGATCCGCTCGTTCGACAGCGCCGGCGTGGAGATGCGGCCGGAGAGGGAGAGGGTCAGCGCCCCCTCGGCGGCGAGGCGCTGCACGGCCTCGCGCGCGGGGGTCATGGAGACGCCGAACTCCTTGCCGATGCCGCGCAGGGTGAGGGCGGCGCCGGGGGCGACCTCGCCGTGCATGATGCGGGCGCGCAGGGCGCGGTAGACGCGGTCATGGGCGCGGGCGCCCGAATCGGGGGACTTGTCGGGGAGCGGGCGGGGCTCGGCGGTCATGGGGCCGTTGTGGGCGCGGGGGCCCGGCGCGTCAATTCAGCCGCAGCCGATGGAGGCCCGCCCCCTCGGCCCGGAGCCAGTCGCGCGGACCCTCGTGGCCGGGGCAGAGCCGTTCCACCACGGCCCAGAAGGCCGGGGAATGGTTCATCTCGGCGAGGTGCCCGACCTCGTGGGCGACGACGTAGTCGAGGACGGGCGGCGGCGCGAGGACGAGGCGCCAGGAGAACATCAGGTCGCCGTCCGAGGTGCAGGAGCCCCAGCGCGAGCGGGTGTCGCGCAGCGTGAGCTTGCGGTAGCGCCGGCCCAGCGCGGCCGCATGGCGGTCGCAGGCCGCGGCGAGGCGATCCCGCGCGGCGGCCCGGAGGAAGCCCGCGAGGCGACCCGAAAGGCCGTCGGCCCGGCCCGGCATGAGGAGGCGGTCGCCCTCCAGCCGGAGGCCGCCCTCGGTCCGGCACAGCAGGACCTCGCGCCCCTCGAAGGGGATGGCGCGGCCGAAGGCGGGGACGATGGCCACCGGCGCCCGCGACAGATGGCCGCGCAGCCAGCCCTCCCTCTCGCGCAGGAAGGCGAGGCCGTCGCCGAGGCGGGCGCGGAGCGGGAGGGTGAGGGTGACGCGGCCATCGGTGCCGGAGATGCGCAGGCTGAGCCGCCGGGCCCGCGCGGAGCGGCGCAGGGACACGGCCACGGGCGGATCGCCCGGTAGGATATGGTCCATGCGTCCCCTCCGCGGACCCAAAGGCTTTGACAGGCGTTCCCCACTGTGGCAGGGGACCCCGATGCGCTGCAGCGCAGAGCCTACGTGGCCCGACCCTGCGTGACAACCGGAGAATTACCCATGCCCAAGGAAGAATGGGGCAAGAAGCGGGTCTGCCCGACGACGGGCAAGCGCTTCTATGACCTGAACCGCACCCCCATCGTGAGCCCCTACACCGGCCAGGTCGTCAACATCGACGTGGGCCGTTCGCGCACCATGGTGGCGGACGCCGAGGATGCCCAGACCAAGCGCCTGAAGATCGGGGACGAGGACGACCTGCTGCTCGACGACGACGACGCGGTCGTCGAGGACGACGCGGACCTCGGGGACGAGGTCCTGGAGGACGACGAGGACGAGGAGGTCTCCTTCGAGGACCTCGGCGACGTCGCCGGCGACGACGAGTGAAAAGTTCCGGCGGGGCGCCCCTGGTGGCGCCCCGCCGACCCTTGCCCGGCCTTGCCGCCGGGTCGGGGGAGGGAGGGCGAAATCAGCCCTTGCGCTCCCCTCCGGCGCCCACTAGAGAGCGTCGCGTCGAGGCCACCCAAGCCCGACACCACGGTTAGGGGCCATAGCTCAGCTGGGAGAGCGCTTGCATGGCATGCAAGAGGTCAGGAGTTCGATCCTCCTTGGCTCCACCAAATCTACTCCAGGATCAAGTTCGACCCGGTTGACGCGCCTGCCGTAAGGGGCGACCCGGAGGCGCCTGCCGCGCCTCGACCCGGGCCGTCGTGACGTCCAGGGCCATGGGAGTCGCGGGACGAGGGCTGGTCCCCGGTGTCCGGGCCTCGGTCGGGCTGCCGGAGGTGCGGGGCCCCGGGGTGGGCCGTCGCCGTCGTCCTGGGACCCGGGCGCGCACGGACCGAAGTCCGGGGTGCCTACCGGCCCCCCTTGGCGTCCCCGGTCCCGGTTTGTTAACCCATGATAAGTCGCGAACGGGACGAATCGGATGGACCTGCTGATTTACGATCCGCCCTTGCCCGAGCTGCCGCTGCTGCGCGGCCTGCGCGTGGCCGCCGGTGAGGCTCCCGCTCCCCGCTTCGACTGGGCCGGCTACGTGATCCGCCTCGCCAAGGCCGTGGCCGAGCGCGAGGGCGACCGCCCCGCCGCCTAGCGTCCGAAGGGCGACAGCCCCCGCGTCGCCTCGCTGAGCTCCAAGCCGCCCAGAAGCGGGGGCGCCGCGCGGCTGGGGCAGTTCGGACGCTCGCAGAGCCGGCAGTTCACGCCGATGCCGGTGGGGCGCATCTCCCTGAGCCCCCGCGCGTAGACGAGGTGCGAGGCCCAGCGCTCCTCGCAGCCCAGGCCGACCGCGAAGGCGGCCTCGGGCTCGCCCCAGGGCGTCGCGATCCGGCGCACCATGCGGGCGATCGAGAACCACCGCTTGCCGTCCGGCATCTCGATGAGCTGGGTCAGCACCCGCCCCGGATGGCGGAAGGCGTCGTGGAGGTTCCATCGCGGGCAGGTCCCCCCGAAGCGCGAGAAGGGAAATGCGCCCGAGGAGAAGCGCTTGGACACGTTCCCGGCGTTGTCCACGCGGACCATGAAGAACGGGATGCCCCGCGCCGAGGGGCGGGACAGGGTCGTCAGCCGGTGGGCGACCTGCTCCCAGCTCGCGCCGAAGCGGGAGCCCAGCATCTCCACGTCGTAGCCCAGTTCCTGCGCCGCACCCAGGAAGCGGCCATAGGGCATCATCAGCGCCGCCGCGAAGCTGTTGGCCAGCGTGATCCGGCCGAGCTTTCCGGCCTGCGGGTCGGTGAGCCCCGAGCCGTCGAGGAGCCCGCCGATGACCCCGCCCGCCTCGAGGAGGCCGAGCTGGTAGGCGGCCTGGAAGGTGCGGCCGGGGGGCTCCAGAAGCTCCGAGATCATCAGCTTGCGCCGGTGGCGGTCGTAGTGGCGCAGGGTCACCCCCATGTCCTTGTGCGCCATGACCTGCACCCGGATCCCGTGCCGGGCCCGCAGCCGCAGGGTCAGGGCGTGAAGGAGGTCGCCCTCGACCTGCCCCAGTTCGGCGCTCAGCGCCTCCGCCAGGTCCTCCAGCGCCGGGAAGTGGTTGTCGTGCTCCTGCAGGAAGGTCCGCACCCGCTCCACCGCGTCGGCGCCGCCGGGGAGGGGGCCGCCGCGCTCGGCCTCGGACTGCGCGCCTGCCACGCCAGAGCCGAGCTCCGCCGCCCCGGCATAGGCGGCGTGGAGGCGCTTGAGGGCCGCGACCAGCGCCGGCGCCTGGTCGAGCGCCGCGCGGATCTCGGAGCGGGGGACCTGGAGGGGCGCGAGGAGGGGGTCGGCCAGCACCTCCTCCAGCTCGGCGGCGCCCTGGCCATCCTCGGACCCGGCGAAGTCGCGGGCGTCGATGGCGTAGGTCTCCGACAGGCGGATCAGGAGCTGCGCGGTCAGCGGGCGCTGGTTGCGCTCCACGAGGTTCAGGTAGCTGACCGAAATGCCGAGCTCGGCGGCCATGGCGCTCTGCGAGAGGCCCAGCGTGGAGCGGAGCCGGCGGAGCTGCGGTCCGGCCATGATCTTGCGGCGGGCGTCGAGGTCCATGCCGGGCTCCTGTCAAAGCAGAGACAGCTTTACAGATGACAGGTTGTGGAATTTTGACAAGTCATCCTTTGGGCGAGGCTGTCCGTCTTGCTCGGACGCTGCACTGCCGCATCATGGTCCCCAACAGCAACGCCATCCGGGACCGCCCACATGACCGACCTCACCTTCCAGGACCTCGTCCCGCACGCCCCCGAAGGGCGCTTCGACGGGATCAACCGACCCTACGCGCCGCAGGACGTCGCCAAGCTTCGCGGCTCGCTCACCGTCCAGCACACGCTGGCCGAGCGGGGCGCGAACCGCCTGTGGAAGGACCTGCACGAGCAGCCCTTCCTGAACGCGCTGGGCGCCGTCACCGGCAACCAGGCGATGCAGCAGGTCCGCGCGGGGCTGAGGGCCATCTACCTCTCGGGCTGGCAGGTGGCGGCCGACGCCAACACGGCGGGCGCGATGTATCCCGACCAGTCGCTCTACCCGGCGAACGCCGCGCCGGAGCTGTGCCGCCGGATCAACCGGACGCTGCGCCGCGCCGACGAGATCGAGGCCAGCGAGGGCAACGTCACCCGCGACTGGTACGTCCCCATCGTCGCCGACGCCGAGGCCGGGTTCGGCGGGCCGCTGAACAGCTTCGAGATCATGAAGGCCTTCATCGAGGCGGGCGCGGCGGGCGTCCACTTCGAGGACCAGCTCGCGAGCGAGAAGAAGTGCGGCCACCTGGGCGGCAAGGTCCTGATCCCCACGGCGGCGCACGAGCGGAACCTCGTGGCCGCGCGCCTCGCGGCGGATGTGATGGGGGTGCCCACGATCACCGTGGCGCGGACGGACGCGGAGAGCGCCCAGCTCATCACCTCGGACGTGGACGAGCGGGACCATCCGTTCATCGACCGCGAGAACCGCACGCCCGAGGGCTTCTTCCGGCTGAAGCCCGGCACCGGCCTCGACCACTGCATCGCGCGGGGCCTCGCCTATGCCGAGATCGCGGACCTGCTGTGGTGGGAGACCTCGCACCCCGACCTCGACGACGCGCGGAAGTTCGCGGAGGCGGTGCACAGGAAGTATCCGGGCAAGCTCCTGGCCTACAACTGCTCGCCCTCGTTCAACTGGAAGGCCAAGCTCGACGACGAGACCATCAAGAAGTTCCAGCGCGAGCTGGGCGCCATGGGCTACAAGTTCCAGTTCGTGACGCTGGCGGGCTTCCACTCGCTGAACCTGTCGATGTTCGAGCTCGCCGACGGCTACCGCGACCGGGGCATGGACGCCTACTCGGAGCTCCAGCAGCGCGAGTTCGCGGCGACCAAGCAAGGCTTCACCGCCGTGCGGCACCAGCGCGAGGTCGGGACCGGCTACTTCGACCTCGTGTCCACCACCATCACCCAGGGCAAGTCCTCCACGACCGCCATGGGCGAATCCACCGAAACCGCCCAGTTCACCCACGCCTGAGGAGAAGACCCATGTTCGACATGACCTCCCATACCCTCGAAGGCTCGCTCGCCCTCACCGACCGGCAGATGGACGCCATCGAATCCGTGGCCGAGCAGATCGAGCGCCTGAGCGACGTCATCCGCGCGGCGGTGGACTCGGGCCTCTCGGTCGAGCTGCACCGCTCGGCGCGCTACCACTCGGGCCAGGGCTGCTGGGGCGATGTCATGCGGCCGGTGATCGTCAAGTGCGGGTCCGCCGGCCTGCGGATGCCGCAGGTGAGCAGCAGCTCCTGAGGCGCCGGGCCGGCGCCGGCGCCGGACGGATGAGGGATCGGGGAGCCTCCGGGCTCCCCGTCGCGTCGGAGGTCAGTCCTCGCCGGCGCCGCCCGAGTCGGCCTCGTTGGCGGGCTCGGCGTTGAGGTGCTCGTAATGCGCGCCGCCGATGCGGTCGAAGAGGCCGAGCTGGGTCTCGAGGAAGTCGGTGTGACCCTCCTCGTCGGCCAGGAGCTCCTCGAAGAGCTTCTTGGAGACGTAGTCGCCCACCTTGTCGCAATAGGCGTAGGCCTCGCGGTAGAGCGTCACGGCGTCCCGCTCGGCCGCCAGATCCGCCTCCAGGGTCTCGCGGGCGTTCTGGCCGATGCGGAGGGGGTCGAGCTTCTGGAGGTTCGGGTGCCCTTCCAGGAAGATGATGCGCGCGATCAGCCGGTCGGCGTGGTGCATCTCCTCGATGCTCTCCTCGCGGCTCTTCTTCGCCAGATGCCCGAGGCCCCAGTCCTCCTGCAGCCGGTAGTGCAGCCAGTACTGGCTGACGGCGGTGAGCTCGCTCCGGAGGGCCCGGTTGAGATAGTCGATGACTTGCGGGTCGCCCTTCATGCCCTGTCCTTCAGTTGCGCGCGCAGGATCGGAACGCCTGCTGGCACCTGAAGGTTAGGATTGCCTTCCATGGTGGCAAGGAAGTGGGGGAGGCAGCCGCCGCAATCGGGCCGCTTGCCCAGCGCGCGGTAGACCTTGCCCGGGGTGATGATCGTCTCGCCGTCCGCGGCGCGCATCCAGTCGATGGCGGCGTGGATGTCGCGGTCCGAGATGCCGTTGCAGTGGCAGACCATCATGGCGGGGTTCCCCCTTTGGCGCGATGGGCCATGCCTGACTGTTTCTCTCGGGCTGTTCAAGGCGGGAGAGCCCCACCTGTGGCGATCCGCCACAGTCCCTTGCCGGCTTGACGTCGGGGCTGGACCGCCCGTTGCCCGCCGGGGTCGCGCATGGTTGGGTCCGGACCATGTCGCGCGACGCCCGCCCTTGGATCCTCTCGCTCGTCGTCGTGGCGCTGAGCGCCGCCTGGCTGCTGCTCGACGGGCGGCAGGCGTGGCCGTCGTCGGGGCACGTCCAGCTCTGGTACGACGACCCCTGGGGGCCGGAGGGGTCGCAGCACCTCCTCGACTGGTATTCGCCGAGCCACGTCATCCATGGGCTGCTGTTCTTCGGCGTCCTGTGGCTGGTGGCGCGGCGACTGGCGCTCGGCTGGCGGTTCCTGATCGCGGTGGTCGTGGAATGCGCCTGGGAGCTGACCGAGAACTCGGACGCGGTGATCGAGCGGTACCGCAACGCGACGGTGTCCAAGGACTACCTGGGCGATTCCGTGCTGAACTCGGTCATGGACGTGGGGTGCATGGCGGTCGGCTTCTGGCTGGCGCGGAGGCTGCCGGTCTGGGCCTCGGTCCTGCTGGCCCTGGCCTTCGAGGCCTTCACGACCTGGATGATCCGCGACGGGCTCGCACTCAACGTGCTCATGCTGCTCTGGCCGGTGGAGGCCGTGCGCGCGTGGCAGGCCGGGGTGGCGGGCTAGGTCGTCTCGCCTTCCGGGCGTGCCCTAGCGGGCGCCTCCTCGCGGCGGGCTCCCGTGGCGCGCATGTCTCTGCCAGGGGCCGGGTGGCTCGCAGATTCCACTTGACCCACGCCTCCTCCGACCTGCAAATTGGTCAGACCAATTCGGCGTCCGAAGCCGAAGGCCCCGTGGGAGGAGATATGTGCCGCTGCTGGCGGAGGATGGGCGCGTGAGCGCGCGCTGGGGGCTGAGGAGGCCGACCGAGGGCGACATCCGCGCGGGCGGGTTCTCGACGCCCTGGGACGCGCCGACGATCCCGCCGTTTCCGTTCCGCTTCCGCAACGCGGAGATCCTGACGCTGTACTGGCGCACGGACCCGGAGGCGATGGCCTTCCTGCTGCCCCCGCCGCTGGAGCCGGTGGGCGACGTGGCCTGCGTCCACATCTACAAGATGAACGATACCGACTGGCTCGGGCCCTATGGCGAGGCCAACGTGATGGTGGGGGCACGGCTCGGCGACCGGATGGGCGCCTACTCGCCGTATCTCGCGCTGTCCTCGGACGTGGGAGTCGCGCATGGGCGGGAGGTGCATGGGCAGCCGAAGAAGCTCGCGAACCTCTCGCTGGACTATCGCGGCGACCTCGTGGTCGGGCGGATCGAGCGGAACGGGATCGACGTGCTGACCGGGACCATGGCCTACAAGCAGCGGGCGGTGTCGCCGGACGCGCTGAAGCCGCATTTCGACTTCGCCACGAACCTGAACCTCAAGGCGGTGGACCACATCGACGGGCGGCCTGCGATCCGGCAGCTCACCTCGCGCAGGTTGTCCGAGGTCGTGGTCCACGAGGCCTGGGGCGGACCCTGCACCGTGGAGCTGCGGCCCAACGCGCAGCTTCCCGTCTTCCGCCTGCCGGTGGTGGAGCCCCTGGAGGGCTTCCTCTGGCGCGCGGACTTCACCCTCGTCCCCGGCGAGATCATCCACGACTATCTTACGGTGTCCCCATGAGCCGCGTCGTCGTCACCGACCGCACCTTCCCGAGCCTCGACCAGGAGGAACGCGCCGCCCGCGAGGCCGGCGCGGAGTTCGAGGCCTTCCAGGCCAAGACCGCCGAGGAGGTGGCCGAGGCCGTGCGGGGCGCGGACGTGGCGCTCGTGCAGTTCTCGCCGTTCACGGAGGCCGCCGCAAAAGGAATGGCGCCGGGCGGGACGGTGATCCGCTACGGCGTGGGCTACGACAACATCGACATGGCGGCGGCTCGGGCGGCGGGGCTGAAGGTCGGCTACGTGCCGGACTACTGCGCGGACGAGGTGGCGGACCACACGGCGGCGATGGCGCTGGCCATGCTGCGGAAGCTGCCGCAGGCCGACGCCTCGGTGCGGGCCGGAGAGTGGGCGGCGGTGAAGGTGTCGCGGCCGCTCAAGCCATTCGGGGAGACGGTGTTCGGGTTCTTCGGGCTGGGGCAGATCGGGCGGGCGGTGCTGCAGCGCCTCAAGGGGTTCGGGTTCAGGTTCGCGGCGTCGGACCCGGGGCTGTCGGCCCAGGACGCCGAGGCGCTGGGGGTGACGCTGATGGACGCCGAGACGCTGCTGCGCGAGGCGGACGTGATCTCGCTCCACGCGCCGGCGACGGCTCAGACGCGGGGGTTCTTCAACGCCCAGCGGCTGCGGTGGATGAAGCCCAATGCGATCCTCGTCAACTCGGCACGGGGGTTCCTGATCGAGGAGGCCGACCTCGCGCAGGCGCTGAAGGAGGGCGTGATCGGCGGCGCGGCGCTGGACGTGTTCGTGACCGAGCCGCTGCCGAAGGATTCGCCGCTCAGGGACGCGCCCAACTGCCTGCTGACGCCGCACGCCGCCTGGTATTCGGAGGCTGCCATCGGGCGGCTGCAGGGGCTCGTGGCCGAGGACGTGACGCGGGCGCTGCGGGGCGAGGGGCCACGGAAGCCGGTGCCCGACTGACAGGGATACCGTTCGAGGGGAGGGGAGGGACTCCCCCGAGGCGGATGGAATGGAACCCTCCGGGAGGAAAGATGATGCTGAAGACCCTGGGCCTTGCGGCCCTTCTCGCCTCCTGCGCGACGCTGGCGCTCGCGCAGGCCAAGACGCTGGAGCCCGGCCAGGATTCGGGGGGCATGATCCTGCTGCCGAAGTTCCTCGGCATCCTGGTCTTCGACCAGGCCCACGAGGGCGCGCAGGAAGCCCACGACGAGCTTCAGGATGCGGGCGAGCTGCAGTTCCTGGGGCCGACGCCCGAGAACTCGGTGGCCGGGCAGATCGAGATCATGACGACGGCGGCCACGCAGGGCGTCGGCGCGGTGATGATCTCGAACAACGCGGGCGACCAGATCGCCCCGGCGGCGCAGGCCGCGCAGGAGGCGGGCGTCAAGGTCGTGTCCTGGGACAGCCCGATCCCCGGCGCCGAGGGCGAGAGCGTCTTCGTGGCCCAGGTGGACTTCGAGGAGACGGGCCGCGTCATGGCCGACATGGCCTATGACATCATGGGCGGCGAGGGGCAGTTCGCCATCCTTTCCGCCTCGCCGGACGCCGCGAACCAGAACGCCTGGATCGAGTCGCTCAACAACGTGCTGTCCTCGGACGAGAAGTACTCGAAGCTGGAGCTGGTCGACACCGTCTACGGGAACGATCAGTCGGAGGAGAGCTACAACCGGGCGCTGGCGCTGGTCGACTCGCATCCCGACCTGAAGCTCATCATGGCGCCGACCACCGTGGGCATCCAGGCGGCGGCCAAGGCGATGCAGGACGAGGGCCTCTGCGAGCAGATCAAGGTCTCGGGCCTCGGGCTTCCGGCGGAGATGGTGTCCTACACGATGAACGGCTGCGCGCCGCAGTTCGCGCTGTGGGACTTCCGGGACCTGGGCTACCTGACCACCTACGTGGCCTACGGCCTCGCGACCGGGCAACTGACCGGCGAGGTGGGCGAGCAGTTCACGGCGGGTCGGATGGGCGACTACACCATCGAGGCCGATCCCGGCCGCGAGGGCGCCAAGCGCGTCCTGATGGGACCCTTCACCGTCTACAACAGCGAGAACGTCGAGGCCGCCGCCAAATAAGGCGCCTCGATCGGGCGGCCCCCGTCTCCCGGGGCCGCCCCTCTTCTGGAGTTCCCCCCATGGCCGCCCCCGTCCTTGCCCTGCGCGACGTGTCCAAGAGCTTCGGCGCGACCCAGGCGCTGTCCGGCATGACGCTGGAGCTCTACCCCGGCGAGGTCCACGCCGTGGTGGGCGAGAACGGCGCCGGCAAGAGCACCATGATCAAGACCATGACCGGGGTCCACGTGCCCACGACGGGGGTCGTGGAGATCGACGGGCAGCCGGTGGCGCTGTCGGGGCCGCGCGAGGCGCGGGCCAAGGGGATCAGCGCGATCTACCAGGAGCCGATGGTGTTCCCGGACCTCGACGTGGCGGAGAACATCTTCATCAGCGCGACCGACTTGGGGCTGGTGCAGCGCAAGGGCATCCTGCGCGACCGCGCGCGGGAGCTGATCGCGCGGATCGGGATGCGGGCCTCCGACCCCCGGACCCGGGTGGCCTCGGGGCTGACGCTGGCGGAGCAGCAGGCGGTGGAGATCGCGCGGGCGCTGAGCCAGGACGTGCGGGTGCTCATCATGGACGAGCCGACGGCGTCGCTCTCGGCGCACGAGGCGGGGGAGTTGCGGCGCATCGCGCGGGGCCTCGCGGCGGAAGGGGTCGCGGTCGTCTACATCTCGCATCGCCTCGAGGAGATCTTCGAGGTGGCGCACCGGGTGACGGTGATCCGCGACGGCAAGCACATCTCCACGCGGCCCATCGCGGAGGTCACGCCCCAGCGCATGATCGCCGAGATGGTGGGGCGCGAGGTCGGCAACTACTTCCGCAAGGACGCGAGCCACGCGACGCCCGAGGTGGTGCTGCGGGTCGAGGACCTTGGCGTCGAGGACGTGTTCGAGGGGGTCTCCTTCGAGGTCCGCCGGGGGGAGGTGCTCTGCCTCGCCGGGCTGATCGGGGCGCGGCGGACGGACGTGGGGCTTGCGCTCTTCGGGGTGCATCCGGCGACATCCGGGACGATCCATTGGCGCGGCAGGGACGTGCGGATCGGGAGCCCCCGCGAGGCGATGGGGCTCGGGATCGCCTATGTATCCGAGGACCGGCGGAAGCTGGGGCTCGCCATGCCGATGTCGATCCGGTCGAACATGACGCTGGCGACCTTGGGGAAGGTGCTCACATCGTGGGGGCTGCTCAAGGAACGGGCCGAGCGGCGGGTGACGGAGGAATACCGGCGCAGGCTCAACATCCGCATGGCGGACGCGGACACGGCGGTGGGGAAGCTGTCGGGCGGGAACCAGCAGAAGGTGATGCTGGCGAAGTGGCTGGAGACGAACCCGGAGCTCCTCATCTTCGACGAGCCCACGCGGGGGATCGACGTGGGCGCCAAGGCCGAGGTGCACGAGCTGATCCGCGACTTCGTGCGGCAGGGGGGCGCAGCGGTCGTGATCTCCTCGGACCTGCCGGAGGTGCTGGCGCTGGGGGACCGCATCCTCGTGATGCGCGAGGGGCGGCAGATGGGGGTCCTCCGCCATGAGGAGGCGTCGCAGGAGGCGGTGATGGCGCTCGCGACGGGGCAGGGGAGTCTGGCGGCATGACGCGGCTTTCGCCCGGAACCTTGCGCATCCTTGCGCTGCTCGCGGTGCTGGTGCTGGTCGCGGGCTTCTTCGCGACGCAGATCGACAGCTACCTGTCGGCGCGGTTCTTCAACCGGATCTCGTCCTCAGTCGCCATCGTGGCGCTGATCGCGACGGGGCAGACGCTGGTGATCCTGACGCGGAACATCGACCTGTCGCTCGGGTCCGTGGTGGGCTTCGTGGCCTATGCGACGGGCGCCATCGTGTCGGCCTTCCCAGAGGTGAACCCGGTGGTGCTGGCAGTCGCCGCGCTGGGGATCGGGGCGGGGTTCGGGGTCGTGAACGGGCTCCTGGTGGCCTATGCGGGGATTCCGTCGATCATCGTGACGCTGGCCAGCATGGCGATCTTCCGGTCGAGCCTCGTGGAGTTCTCGGGGGCGCAGAGCATCACCACCGAGGATCTGCCGCAGTGGCTGGTGGACTTCCCGAACCTCCAGCTCTTCACGGTCGGGGGCGTGCAGTTCCGGGCGGCCTTCGTGGCGGCGGCGGTGGTCGTGGTGATGGTGCACCTGGCGCTGGCGCGGTTGCGGCCGGCGCGGGCGCTCTATGCGGTGGGCTCGAACCCGGATGCGGCGGAGATGGCGGGGATCGACTCGCGACGGACGGTGCTGGCGGCCTTCGTGGCGGCGGGGCGCTGGCGGGGCTCGCGGGACTCTTCTTCCTCGCGCGGTTCGGGAACATCACCGTGGTCGCGGGGCTGGGCTTCGAGCTGAAATCCATCGCGGCGGCGGTGCTGGGGGGCGTCAGCATCAACGGCGGCTCGGGCAGCGTCATCGGCGCGCTGATCGGGGCGGTGCTGGTGGACCTGATCCAGAACTCGCTCGTGCGGTGGGAGCTGGTCTCCGAGTTCTGGCAGGAGGCGGTGCTGGGCTTCCTGATCCTGGCGGCGGTCTCGGCGGACGCGCTGCTCATGCGGCGGCTGAACCGGCTTCGCATCCGGCGCGAGAAGGCGGCGGCGCCCGTCGCCAAGGAGGCCACGCCATGAGGCGGTTCTGGACGCTCGGGCCCTGGGAGACGTTCCTGCTGGTCGTCCTCGCGCTGGTCTACGCGGCGAATGCCTGGCTCAGCCCGGAGTTCCTGACTCTCCGCAACCAGGTCAACCTGTTCCAGCTCTCCATCGAGAAGATCATCGTCGCGCTGGTGATGACCTTCGTCATCATCAACGCCGAGATCGACCTGTCGGTGGGCTCGATGATGGGGCTGTCGGCCTGCGCCTTCGCCGCCATGGTGGGCCAGGCGGGGATGCCGGCGCCGCTGGCCTGCGCGCTCTGCCTGCTGATCGGCCTCGCGGGAGGGTTCGTGAACGGGGTCTTCGTGGCGCGGGTCGGGCTGCCGTCGCTGGTGGTGACGCTGTCGACCTACATCGGCTACCGGGGCGTGGCGCGGGTGCTGCTGGAGGACCGGAGCATCGGGAACTTCCCCGACTGGTTCAACGCGCTGGGGCAGAGGGGGCTGGTCGGGCCGCTGACGCTGGGGCTGCTGTCGTTCATCCTGCTCTTCATGGTCCTTTACGTGGTGCTGGAGCGGGCGGGGTTCGGGCGGAAGACCTACGTCATCGGGGTGAGCCGGGACGTGGCGGATTACGCGGGGATCGACACGGCGCGGCACAAGATCCTGATCTTCATGGCCTCGGGGCTCGTCGCGGCCTATGCGGGGCTGCTGTTCGCCGCCCGGGTGGGGGCCGTGCGGGGCGACGTGGGACAGGGGTTCGAGCTCGACATCATCACCATGGTGCTGCTGGGGGGCGTCAGCATCTTCGGCGGGTCCGGGACGCTGACGGGCGTGGGCCTCGCCATCCTGATCGTGCTGAGCCTGCGGAACGGGATGGCGCTGCTGAACGTCACCGGGCACATCCAGACGGGGGTGGTGGGGCTCCTGCTCCTCGCCTCGGTGCTGGTGCCGCGCCTGGGCGCGCGGCTCTCGGGGAGGACGGTCGCGTGAAGCTGCCGGTGCTCGACCCGATCCAGAGGGAGTCGGTGGCCGAGCAGGTGGCCCGGCGCATCCTGGACCTCGTCGTCGCGCGGCACCTGCGGCCGGGGGACCAGTTGCCCCCGGAGCGGGACCTCGCGGAATCGCTGGGGGTGTCGCGGCCGTCCGTGCGGGAGGCGATCAAGGGGCTGGCGATCCTGGGCGTGGTGCGGTCGCGGCAGGGGGGTGGGCACGTCGTTTCGGCGCTGGACGCCGAGGCGCTGCTGGGGCCGATCCGGTTCTTCGTGTCGCTAGAGCCTTCGAACATCCGGGCGCTGTATGACGCGCGGTCGCTGATCGAGAGCGACGTGGCGCGGCGGGCTGCGGTGAACATGAGCGACGTGGCGCTTGACGGGCTGGAGGCGATCCTGGACGGGCAGGCCGGGACGCTGACCGATCCGACGGCGTTCCGCGCCTCGGATTATGCCTTTCACGAGGCGATCTGGGAGGGCTGCGGGAACCCCTACCTCCAGCGCATCGGCGAGAGCCTGAACGTGCTCGGCCTGGAGGTGCGGAAGCGCGCCTCGGAGACGCCGGGGGTGCTGGAGCGGAGCCTGCGGGATCATCGGGAGCTGCTGGCCGCGCTGCGGGCAGGGGACCCGGAGGCGGCGGCGCGGGCGGCGGCGGCGCATATGCGGAACGTCTACCGGTCGACGGTGGGGGAGGAGGACGAATGACGGCACGGATCGGGGTGGTGGGCATCGGCTGGTGGGCGGTGGTCATGCACATCCCCACGCTGCAGGGATGCCGGGATGCCGAGGTCGTGGCGATCTGCGACCTCGACGAGGAGAAGCTGCGGGTGGCGGGGGACCGCTTCGGGATCGCGGCACGGTATCGGGACCTCGACCGGATGCTCGCGCAGGAGCGCCTCGACGGGCTGGTGGTGGCGACGCCGCACGTGGCCCATGCCGGGCCGGCGGTCGCGGGGCTGGAGGCGGGGTGCCACGTGCTCGTCGAGAAGCCGATGGCGACCTCGGTGCAGGACGCGCGGGCCATCGCGCAGGCGGCGGAGCGGGCGGGGCGCGAGGTGATGGTGCCGACGGGGCTCAACTTCACCAGGTTCTCGGCCAAGGCGGCGGAGTGGGTGCGGGGCGGGCGGATCGGCCAGCTCCGGCACGTGGTGGCGCAGATGGGGTCGCCGCTCGACGACCTGATGGCCGGGAAGCCGATGGCGGAGACGGCGGATCACCTGTTCCGGCCGCCGCCCTCGACCTGGGCCGATCCCAAGCGGGCGGGCGGCTATGGCTGGGGGCAGATGAGCCATGCGCTGGCCTGGGTGGCCTATGTCACCGACACCGGGATCGAGCAGCTCGGGTGCCTCGACGTGAAGTCGCCCTCGGGGGTGGACTACTACGACGCGGCGATGGGGCGGCTGTCGGGCGGGGCCACGCTGGCGCTGTCGGGGGCCTCGACGGTGCCGAAGCACGTGGGGATGCACACGGACGTGCGGCTCTACGGGACCGAGGGGATGGTCAGCTTCTCGAACCTGCCGGCGCGGCTGGAGTTGCGGCGGCACGACGGGGCGGACGAGGCGATGCCGCTGACGGACTTCGAGGGGCTCTATGACGGGTCGCTGCCGGTGAAGGCCTTCGCGCGGCTCTGCGCGGGGGAGGAGGTCGAGAACGCCTCCAACGCGCGGAACGGGCTGCGGGTGACGGCGGCGCTGGATGCGATGTATCGGGCGGCGGCCTCGGGCAAGGTCGAGGCGACGGGGGTGTCGTGATGCGGCTGTCGGTCACGTCGTGGAGCTTTCCGGGGCTGACCCTGGAGGAGGTGGCGGGGCTGGCGAAGGTCCTGGGCATCCCGAGCATCGACGTGGGGCTGTTCTACCGCTCGGCGCTGGACAAGGCCGAGGTGCTGGCGGACCCGACAGGGGCGGCGGAGAGGCTGAGGGGCCTCGGGGTCGGGGTCGCCAACTACTATCATCTGTTCGGGGACGGCTTGGCGGACCGGAACCTTGCGCTCCCGGGGGCGGTGGAGGCGAACGCGCGGGACCTTGAGAAGGTGCTGGCCTTCGCGGAGGCCGCCGGGATCGGGACGGTGTTCGTGCTGCCGGGGATCGTGAACCCGGGGCAGTCGCGGGAGGAGGCAGGCCGCGCCTCGGCGGAGAGCCTGAGGGTGCTCTTGGACGTGCCGGGGGCGCGGGAGCGGGTCTGCGTGGAGCCGCACGTGCATAGTTGGGCGGAGAGCCCGGAGCCGGTGCGGCGGCTGGTGGAGGCGACGGGCGTGCGGCTCGCGCTCGACTACGCGCATTTCGTCTGCCTGGGGTTCCGGCAGGAGGAGGTGGACCCGCTCGCGCCCCATGCGGCGCACGTGCATCTGCGGCAGGCGCGGCCGGGGGTGCTGCAGGCGAAGTTCGGGCAGGGGGTGATCAACTTCCCGGCGCTGTTCGGGACCCTGCGGGATGTGGGGTATGCGGGGGCGCTGGCCCTGGAGGCGGTGCACCAGGACTACATGGGGACGCTCTTCGACGACGTCCTGACCGAGACGGTCGCGCTGCGCGACGCGTTCAACGACTGGAACAGGGGGGCGTGATGCCGGGATATGCGTGGGTGCTGGAGGTCCGGCCGGGCTACGAGGAGGAATACAGGAAGCGCCACGACGAGATCTGGCCGGAGATGACCGAGGCGCTGCGGAAGGCCGGGTTCCGCAACTACAACATCTTCCGGCACGGGCTCACGCTCTTCGGCTACTTCGAGTGCGACGATCTGCCGGCGCTGCAGAGGGCCATCGCGGCGGACCCGGTGAACACCCGCTGGGGCGAGTGGATGGGACCGATCATGAAGGTCGAGGCCGATCCGGCGACGGGGTTCCCCTACCTGCTGCCGAAGCAGTTCCATATGGACTAGGGGCCGGGCGTCCCCAGCGTGGCGGGCCCCTTTCCATAGTGTGACCCCCGCGTGGCCTCCGGCGTCTCCAGGCTTGCGGGTTCAGGGCGCGCGAGCGGGAGGGCCGGTCCGCCGGGGTGTCCGGCGTGCGGGGTCCTGGGGACATCGGCCGCCCTCCGCGTGGGCAGGTCGGGGCGGCGGTCCATGTTGTGCCGGCTCTCGGGTCTCATCGCCTCGGGCCAGGGGCCGCGGGCGACGGGCCGGCGTGGTGCTAGTTCATCGGTCCTCTCCTTGTCCGCCCCCCTGCCGCCGCTGTCCGTCCTCAGGCCCTTGCCGTGTCGGATCTCGGAGCGGCGCGGCTCCGGGGCTCTCCCGCGTGTCCGACCCGTCCCCTCCGCGCCCGAAGGCGGTCACACGAGGGGCCGGGGTCTGCGCCCCTCCTGCACCCGAGGTGCCCTCGACGGGCGGGGGTGGTCCGGGGAGGGGCGGAGGCGAAGCGGGGCCTTGGGCGGGAGAGTGGCGCAAAGGGGTTAACGAGAGGTGAACGGGGCGTTCGGTGGGGGTGGGGGGACGCAACACCCCGCAGCTACAAAGCTGATCCGGCGGGGAAATCCGCTCGGCGGGGGTGTTGCGTCGCCCTCGTCGGGAGCGTGCTTGCACGCACCGCTTGCCGCTCCGAATCAGGGCCGTCCTGCGCCGCCGGCGCGGTGCGTGCGAGCACGCACCTGCGGCGAGAGACCCCCGGGGACCGCTTGAATGGAGCCCTCGTGTGGTGTGCTGAAGCGCACCCTACGGCGGTCAGGGCAGGATGCCGCGCCAGAGTGGCTCGTGACTGCCTTCGCGGTTGGGCATCCCTGGCTTGGTCAGGCAGCCCTTGGGCCCGACGTCGCTGTCGATGCGGCGGACGGGCTCCTCGCGCCAGGACAGGTTGAAGGTCCAATAGGTCGGGACGAAGAACCCGCGGAGCGGCGCCGCCCGGCCGGCGAAGGAGGGGGCTCCCGGAAAGGGGAACGGGCCGGCGCGGGGGTGTCCCGGCCGGCCCGTGGGGCGTCGCGCGCGGCGGCGCTACTCGGCGACGTGGAGGCCGCCGGGGAGGCGGTGCGGGCGGTCGCCTTCGAGGCGGAGGAGGCGGGCCTCCAGCGCCGCGATCTCGGCCTGGCGGTCGTCCAGCGCGGCGGCGAGGTCGCGCGGGTCGGGGGCGGCGGGCTCCTCCTCCTTGGCGCCGACGAAGCGGCCGAAGACCCAGGAGGCGACCCGCTGGAGGTCGTCCATGATGAGGAAGAACGACGGGACCACCACCAGCGACAGCATCGTGGAGGCGATGATGCCGCCGATCACCGCCGTCGCCATGGGCGCTCGGAAGGAGCCGCCCTCGCCCACGCCGAGCGCCGAGGGGAGCATCCCCGCCGACATCGCGATGGAGGTCATCACGATGGGACGGGCGCGCTTGTGCCCGGCCTCGACCACCGCCTCGAAGCGGGTCATGCCGCGGGCCCGCATCTCGACCGCGAAGTCCACGAGCAGGATCGCGTTCTTGGTGACGATCCCCATCAGCATCAGGATCCCGATCATCACCGGCATGGAGACCGGGCTCTGGGTCAGGATCAGCGCCGCCGCCACGCCGCCGATGGCGAGCGGCAGCGAGAACAGGATGGTGAAGGGCTGGATCACCGAGCGGAACAGCAGGATCAGCACGGTGAGCACCAGCAGGAGGCCCAGGATCATCGAGTTGACGAAGGAGGTCGCGAGCTCCTGCTGGACCTCGGCGTCGCCGGATTCGGCGGTGTGGACGCCGGGCGGGAGCTGCACGGAGGCCACGATCTCGTTGAAGCGCGCCGTGGCGGTGCCGAGCGGCACGCCGGGGGGCAGGTTGGCGCCGATGGTCACGAGCCGCTCGCGGTTCAGGCGCTCGATGGCCGAGGGGCCCTCGGTGATGCGGATGTCGGCCACGGCGTCGAGCGGGACCGAGCCACCGCCCGCCGTGGGCACCCGCAGCGCGCCGATGCGGGCGAGGTCGTCGCGCGTCGCCTCGGAGACCTCGACGCGGACGGGGACCTGGCGGTTGTCGAGGCTGAGCTTGGCCAACTCGCGTCGTAGTCGCCGATGGTGGCCACGCGCAGGGTCTGGGCGATGGAGGCCGTGGTGACGCCGAGGCGCGCGGCCTCCTCCAGGCGGGGCGTGATCTGGAGCTCGGGCCGGGGCAGGGCGCCCTCGGCCGAGACGCCGGCGAGGAGCGGCTCGCCCTGCAGGGCCTTCTCCAGCCGCTGCACGCCCTCGTTCAGCGCCGCCTCGTCGTTGGAGAGGATCGAGTAGGTGATGTCGCGGCTGCCGCCGCCGGGGCCGACGTTGAGCCGGTAGGCGCGGATGTCGGGGATGGGCGCGACGAGGCCCGCCACCTCCTGCTCGATCTCCCATTGCGGGCGGATGCGGCCGTGGGGCGGCAGGTCGGGCACGAGGTCGCGGACCACGGGGATGCGGTCGGCGATGTCGAGGAGCTTGCGCTCGAGCGAGTTGTCGAGGCGGTCCAGGATCACCGACACGGCGGCGCGGCGCACGTCGAGCCCGCCGGTGGGCGAGGAGCCGCCCAGAACGAACACGTCCTTGACCCCGTCCACGTCGCGGATCGCGGCGGTGATGGCGTCGGTGGCGCGCTCGGTGTCCTCGAGGGTGCTGCGGGGGCAGCTCGACCGAGAGCTGGAAGCGGCTGGAGTCGTCCGGCGGGAAGAGCGAGCCCGGGACCTGCATCATGAAGTAGACCGACACGAACAGCACGCCGAAGGCGGTGAGGAGCGTGAGGTAGCGCGCCGGGATGAAGAGGAGCCGCCCGGTGGCGGTGGCCTTCACGAAGCGCATGTAGCCGCGCATGACGAGGCCGTCCCGCTGCTCGTGCCCGGCGGCGTCCTTGGCGCGCATGAAGTAGGCGGCAAGGAGCGGCGTGATGAGGCGCGCCACCAGCAGCGAGAAGATCACCGCGATGGCGACCGTGAGGCCGAACTGCCGGAAGTACTGGCCGGGGATGCCGGGCATGAAGGAGACGGGGACGAAGACCGCCACGATGGTCGAGGTGGTGGCGATCACCGCGAGCCCGATCTCGTCGGCGGCGTCGATGGCGGCGCGGAAGGGCGTCTTGCCCATGCGGATGTGCCGCTGGATGTTCTCGATCTCCACGATGGCGTCGTCCACCAGGATGCCGGTGGCCAGCGTCAGCGCCAGGAAGGAGATGAGGTTGAGCGAGAACCCGAGGAGGTCCATCGCGTAGAAGGTCGGGATCGCCGAGAGCGGCAGGGCGATGGCCGAGATCAGCGTCGCGCGCCAGTTCCTGAGGAACAGGAGCACCACGATGACGGCGAGGATCGACCCCTCCATCAGGGTGTGGAGCGCGGCCTCGTAGTTGCCCTCGGTGTAGAAGACGGTGTCGTCGACGAGCGTGATGGCCACGCCGGGGTTGGCGGCGCGGATCTCGTCGAGCGTCTCGTTGACCACCTCGGAGACGCTGACCTCGGAGGCGCCCTTGGCGCGGTAGACGCCGAAGGTCACGACGCGCTGGCCGCCGACCTTGGTGAAGGAGCGCAGCTCCTCGTAGGTGTCGGTGACGGCGCCGAGGTCGTCCAGGCGCACCTGCTGGCCGGTCGGCAGCGCGATGGTGGTGGCGGCGAGGCGGGCGGCGTCGCCCTGGTCGCCCAGCACGCGGATCGCCTGCTCGCCGTTGCCGAGCTCGCTGCGCCCCGCCCCCTGGTTGGCGTTGGTGAGCGTGAGCTGCTGGCTGACGGCGGCGGCGGTGATGCCGTAGGCGTCGAGGCGGATGGGGTCGAGGTCCACGCGGATCTCGCGGTCGGCGCCGCCGTAGCGGTCGACGCGGCCCACGCCGGGCAGGCCCTGGAGCTCGCCCTTGATGGTGTCGTCGACGAAGTAGGAGAGCTCCTCGAAGGTCATGGCGGGGGCCGAGACCGCGAAGGTCATGATGGCCCCGCCCTCGACGTCCACGCGGGTCACGGTGGGCGTCTCGACGTCGGCGGGCAGGTCGCCCGTGATCTGGTCGATCTCGTCCTTGACGTCCTGCACGGCCTGGTCGGTCGGGACCTCCATGCGGAACTCGACCATGGTCGAGCTGAGGCCGTCGGTGATGGTGGAGCGGACGTTCTTCACGCCCGAGATGCCGGCGACGGCGTCCTCGATCTTGCGGGTGACCTGGGTCTCCAGCTCGGCGGGCGCGGCGCCGGGCTGGGAGACGCTGACCGACACGAGCGGCACGTCGATGGACGGGAATTGCGTGATCGGGAGCGTGTTGAAGCTCTGCCACCCGAGGAGGAGGAGGAGCGCGAAGGCCAGGATGGGCGCAACCGGGTTGCGGATGGACCAGGCGGAGAAGTTCATGGGGTCACTCCGTAGGGGCCTGGGCGCTGGCCTGGGCGTCGGCCGGCACGGGATTGATGCGGTCGCCGGGGCGGACGAAGGCGCCGGCCTTGGTGACGACGAGGTCGCCTTCGGAGAGGCCCTCGGCGATGCCCACGAGGCCGCCGTCGCGGATGCCGAGCGTCACGGGCACGCGCTCCACCATGCCGTCACGCACGCGCATGACGGTCGCGCCCTCCGCGTTCGCGCCGACGGCGGTGACGGGGACGGCGAGCTGGTCCTCCTCGGCCACGATGACCTCGGCGGTGAGGAACATCCCCTTCACGACGCGGGACGGGTCGTCGATCTGGATGCGGGCGGTGCCGAGGCGGGTGGTCGGGTCGATGGCGGGCTCCACGAGGCGCACGGTGCCGGCGATGGGCTCGGCGCCCTCGACGGACGTGAGACGGGCGACCTGGCCGGGGCGGAGGCGCAGGAGGTCCTGCTCGGACACGTCGGCGCGCATCTCCATGGCGTTGTCGCGGACGACCGTGAACATCGCCGCGCCGGCGGCCGAGGCGATGGCGCCGACCTGCGCGTTGCGGGCGACGACGAGGCCGGCGACGGGCGCCTTGACCTCGGTGCGCGAGAGCTGGAGCCGGGCGTTGGCGATCTGGGCGTCCACGAGCTCCAGTTGCGCGCGGGCGGAGGCCACGCCCTGCTCGGCCACGTTGGCCCCGGCGCGCGCGGCCTTGGCGGCGGCGGCGGTCTGGTCGGCCTGGGCCTGGGGCACGGAGCCGGCCTGCACGAGCTCGGCGTTGCGGGCGGCCTGGCGCTCGGCCTCCTCGGCGTTGGCGGTGGCCTGGATGACGTTGGCCTCGGCCTGCGCGATCTGCGCCTCGGTGGAGGCGCGGTTGGCGGCGAGCTGGCTGAGCTGCAGCTCCAGCGTCGAGGTCGAGAGGCGGGCGAGGACCTGCCCCTCCTCCACGCTGTCGCCCACGTCGGCGAGGAGCGCGTCGATGGGCTGCCCCTCGACGAGCGGCTGGACCTGCACCTCCTCCACGGCGTCCACGAGGCCGGAGGCGACGACGCGGTCGGTGAGGGTCTGCGGACGCACCTCGGAGACGGTGATGGCGGGCAGCGCGGTCTCGGTCGCGGGCGGGGCCTCGGAGGCGCTCGCCTCCTGCGAGCGGGCGAGTCCGGGCGCGGCGAGGAGGGCGGCGATGGTCAGGGCACGGATCAGGGCGGGCATGTCAGCGGTCCTTGGCGAGGGAGAGGGCGTCGTCGATCACCCCGTCGATGGTCCGCAGGACGAGGTCGGTGAGGCCCTCGTCGGGCGAGCCCTTGGACGAGGGGCCGCACATGACGCCGTGCATGATGAGGAAGATGAGATGGGCGTGGGTGCCGAGGCGCGCCTGCGCCCCGTTGTCGGAGAGGCCCGCGACATGGCCCAGGACCTGCGCCATGCGACGGCTGATCCCCTCCTCGAGGCCGCCCAGCGCGGCGGCGACCTCGGGCTTGCGGGTCGCGGTGGCGGCGATCTCGGCCCAGAGGCGGTCGCCCCCCTCGCACTTCTTGACGATCTCCTCGCGCAGGCGGGCGCGGAAGGCGGCGAGGGGGTCGGGGGAGGCGATGATCTCCTGGAAGCCCTTGTCGATCTCCTGCAGGTCGCGGGCGATCATCGCCTCCACGAGCGCGGCCTTGGAGGGGAAGTAGCGGTAGAAGTTCCCCGCGCTCATGCCCGCCGCGCGGGCGAGGTCCTGCATCGAGGCGCCGTCGAAGCCCTTCTCCACGAAGGCCTGCCGGGCATGGGCGAGGATCGCCTCGGCGCGCTGTCTGGCCTCGGCCGTGTCGGTGGTGGCGATGGGCTGCTGGAGCACGCGGCGAATCCCCTGAGTCGAATCGAAGTGAATGAACGTTCATTCACATGGAGCAGGCGGGCCGTCCTGTCCAGTGATTTCCGTTAGCGTCAGGCAAGAATCTGCTGCGGTGGTAGTGCGGCCGTGCGCGCCGGAAAAGTCGGGAGTCCCTTACCTCGGGGCCTTTTCGCCGAACCGATGCGCGGATGCCTGTTCGAGCAGCGTCACGACCTCCTCGTCGGCGGTCTGGGAGAAGTCGTCGTAGAAGAGGCCCACCGCGCGGAAGGGGTCCGGGGCGAGGAGGCAGTGGAGCTCGTCCACGAGGGGGCGGAGCTCGGCCAGCACCTCGGGCGGGGCGACGGGGACGGCGAGGATCAGGCGGGCGGGGCGCGCCCGGGCAAGGCCCCGGAGCGCGGCCTTGACGGTGGCGCCGGTGGCGATGCCGTCGTCGACGACGATCGCGGTGCGGCCCTCGACGGGGAGGGGCGGGCGGGGGCCCAGATAGGCGGCGCGGCGGCGGGCGATCTCGGCCACCTGACGGGCGGTCTCCTCGGCGATGTAGGACTCGGGGACGCGGAGGGCGGCGATGACCGCCTCGTTGCGGACGACCTGCGGGGGCTCGCCGTCCACGACGGCGCCGATGGCGTATTCCTCGTGGCCGGGGGCGCCGATCTTGCGGACCAGGATCAGGTCGAGGGGCGCGCGGAGGGCGCGGGCGACCTCGTAGGCCACGGGGACGCCGCCCCGGGGGAGGGCGAGGACGACGGGGGTCGGGACCGAGAGGGGCGCGAGGCGTTCGGCCAGGAGGCGGCCGGCCTCGCGGCGGTCGTGGAAGCCGTCGGGACCGAGGCGCATCGCGGGCCTCCCTGGGCCTGGGGCTGTCGCGGGGGAGAACCGCAGGTGGCCGGATCGGTTCCCCAAAGCGTGACGCAATCTCGTCAGGAGGCTGAGGGCAAATCCGTCAAACTTGGCGGAAAGGCCAGAATGGTGCGTTGACTTGACGCAGGCGATGAGTAGCAGTCCGAGGGCAAGAACCGCAGCGAGCGGGGGAGCGTCGGCCAACGACGCCGCGAGGACGGGAGAGGACCGGCGTGCAAGCCACCATCGAGAATCCAGGCGTCGCGGACGTGGGGGCGGTCCCCGTCCGGACGACCGCTGTCATCGGGCGTCCCTGACCGGGAGGCCCTCCGGCATGATCGGACCCGCGGCGAGCCGGACGCCGCACTGGGAGGAACACCTATGAAGAAGACCCTGATCCTGGCCGGCTTTGCCGCCCTGATGTCCAGCTCGGCCATGGCCGAGACCGTCGGCGTGTCGATGGCCCTGTTCGACGACAACTTCCTGACCGTGCTGCGCAACGGGATCACCGAATACGCCGGCACGCTGGACGGCGTGGAAGTGCAGGTCGAGGACGCCGGCAACGACGTGGGCAAGCAGCTCGACCAGATCAACAACTTCATCGCCGCCGGCGTGGACGCGATCATCGTGAACCCGGTGGACACCTCGGCCACCGAGGCGATGTCGCAGGCCGCCGCCAACGCCGGCATCCCGCTGGTCTACGTCAACCGCCAGCCGATCAACGTCGACTCGCTGCCCGACAACCAGGCCTTCGTCGCCTCGGACGAGCGGGAATCGGGCACGCTGGAGACGCAGGAGGTCTGCCGCCTCCTCAAGGAAGCCGGCAAGACCGAGGCCAACATCATCGTCATCCAGGGCGAGCTGTCGAACCAGGCCGCCGTGCAGCGCACCCAGGACGTGCATGACGTGATCGGCACGCCCGACTGCTCGTTCATGACGATCGTGGAAGAGCAGACCGGCAACTGGAGCCGCCAGCAGGGCGCGGACCTGATGTCCAACTGGCTCTCGGCCGGGACGCAGTTCGACGCCGTCGTCTCGAACAACGACGAGATGGCGATCGGCGCGATCCAGGCGATGAAGGCCGCCGGGATGGACATGAAGGACGTGATCGTCGGCGGCGTGGACGCCACCCAGGACGCGCTGGCCGCGATGCAGGCGGGCGACCTCGACGTGACCGTGTTCCAGAACGCCGCCGGCCAGGGCAAGGGCGCGCTGGACGCGGCGCTCGCGCTCGCCCGTGGGGAGCCGGTGGAGCAGAAGGTCTACGTGCCCTTCGAGCTCGTGACCCCCGAGAACATCGACCAGTACCTGACCCAGAACTGATCCGACGTCGCTCCGGCCCCTTCGGGGGCCGGATTCTCGGCCCCGGCGCTGGACCCCTCCGGCGTTCGGGGCCGAGTCGTTTCCGGAGGTCAGGCCGCCAGGGGCGAGCCGGGGCGCGAGAGCCAGGCGCCGACGTCCCCGGGGGTGCAGCCCGGGCCCGCGCGGCGCGAGATGGCGGCGAGGACCGGCGCCATGGCGTCGTCGATGTAGGGCGAGAGCATCTCGAAGAAGGAGGCGGGCACCTCGACCATGGTGGTGGGCGAGGGGGCGCAGCGGAGCGCGTCGCAGAAGCCCGTGGCCTCGTCGAGCCGCTCGCGGCAGGACTCGGCCAGGCGGCCCGCGGCGGCGAAGCGGCGGTGGATGGCGGCGGCCAGAGCCTCGCGCGCGGGGTGGGGCACGTCGTCGAGCAGCGCGCGGGTGGTGTCGTAGGAGGCGAGGAGCTGGCTCACCTGGGCGAGCGCCCGCTGCGCGGCGGCCGTCGCGTCGGCCTTGAGCGCGTGGCCGGCCACCAGGGCGGGGAGGGCGGGCAGGCGGACGGACATGGGGGCTCCTCTGCTGGGGGTGTGGGTGCAGGATGCTCCGAGGTTCCGTCCCGATTGCGGAAAATCTTGCGCCGATTCGCGATTCGCGTGGGACTGTGGCAGGGACGGGACGCCCCGATTCGCGGGGTGCCCGGTCGCATGGCGGCCGGCGGGTCGAGGCGCCCGGCGGGGAGGCTTGCGCGGGACGCCTCAGGCGGCGCGGGGACTGCGGAGGCGCGGTGGCGAGGGCGGTGCCGGAGGCGTGCCGTCCTGGCCGAGGTCGGCGAGGATCGGGCAGTCGGGGCGGTCGTCGCCGGCGCAGCAGTCGGCGAGCGTGCGGAGCGTGTCGGCCATGGACCGGAGCTCGCGCATCCGGGCCTCCAGGCGCTCGACATGGTCGAGGGCGAGGCGCTTGACCTCGGAGCTGTGGCGGGAGCGGTCGGACCAGAGGGCGAGGAGCTCGCGGATGCCGTCCATCTGGAAGCCGAGGTCCCGGGCCCGGCGGATGAAGCGGAGGCGCTGCACGTCCTGCTCGGTGTAGGCGCGGTAGCCGGAGAGGCTGCGGGCGGCGGGAGGGATCAGGCCCTCCTGCTCGTAGTAGCGGATCATCTTGGCCGAGACGCCAGAGGCCTTGGAGGCTTGGCCGATGTTCATGGCGGTCACTCCGCGGGGGCGGGTTGGAGGGAGGGGGCCGCCTCGCCCGCGCGGTTCGGGGCGAAGCGGCGCAGGCGCAGGGCGTTGCCGAGGACGAAGACGGAGGACAGCGCCATGGCCCCGGCGGCGAGGACGGGGGACAGGAGCGTCCCGTTCAGGGGGTAGAGGATGCCGGCCGCGACCGGGATCAGCACCACGTTGTAGGCGAAGGCCCAGAAGAGGTTCTGCCGGATGTTGGCCATGGTCGCGCGCGAGAGGGCGATGGCGTCGGGGACGCCGCGGAGGCTCCCGGACATCAGCACCACATCGGCGGATTCGATGGCGATGTCGGTGCCGGTGCCGATGGCGAGGCCCACGTCGGCCTCGGCGAGCGCGGGGCGTCGTTGATGCCGTCGCCCACGTAGGCGAGCGCGCCGTGCTGGGCCTTCAGGCGCTTGATCGTGTCCACCTTGCCCTCGGGGAGGACCTCGGCCACGACCTCGTCGATGTGGAGGCGGCGGGCGATGGCCTCGGCGGTGCGGCGGTTGTCGCCGGTGACCACGGCGACCTTGAGGCCCAGCGCGTGGAGCGCGGCGATGGCGGCGGGGGTCGTGGGCTTGATCGGGTCGGCCACGGCGAGGATCGCGGCGAGCCGGCCGTCGAGGGCGGCGTAGAGGGGCGACTTGCCCTCGTCGGCGAGGCGCTGGGCCGTGGCCGCGAAGGGGGAGACGTCGAGCCCGAGCGAGGCCATGAAGCGGTCGGCGCCGATCTCGACGCGCTGCCCGTTCACCTCGGCGCGGACGCCCATGCCGGTGACGGACGCGAAGCCTTCCGCTGCGGCCAAGGTCAGGCCACGCGCCTCGGCGGCCTCGGCAATGGCGCGGGCGATGGGGTGCTCGGACCGGGCCTCGACGGCGGCGACGGCGGCGAGGGTCGCGTCGCGGTCGAAGCCGGGGGCGGTCTCGAGGTCGGTCAGGGCGGGCTTGCCTTCGGTCAGGGTGCCGGTCTTGTCGAGCGCCACGGCGCGGACGTCGCGGAGGGACTGGAGCGCCTCGCCGTTGCGGAAGAGGACGCCGAGCTCCGCCCCGCGCCCGGTGCCGACCATGATCGAGGTCGGCGTGGCGAGGCCCATGGCGCAGGGGCAGGCGATGATGAGGACGGCCACGCCGTTCACCAGCGCGAAGGTGAGGGCGGGGTCGGGGCCGAGGACCAGCCAGACGAGGAAGGTGAGTGCGGCGGCGGCCATGACGGCGGGGACGAACCAGAGCGTCACCCGGTCCACGAGGGCCTGGATGGGGAGCTTGGAGCCCTGCGCCTGCTCCACGAGGCGGATGATCTGGGAGAGGACCGTGTCGCCGCCGACCGCCGTGGCGCGGAAGGTGAAGGCGCCGGTGCGGTTGACGGTGCCGCCGGTGACGCGGGCGCCGGGCCCCTTCTCGACGGGGATGGGCTCGCCGGTGATCATGGATTCGTCGACGAAGCTGCCGCCCTCGGTGACCTCGCCGTCCGTGGGGATGCGCTCGCCGGGGCGGACCTCGACGAGGTCGTCGGGGCGGAGGTCGGCGGCGGGAATCTCCGTGACCGCGCCGTCGCGGCGGACGCGGGCGGTGGGGGGCTGGAGGTGGAGGAGGCGTCGGATGGCCTCGGAGGTGCGGCCCTTGGCGCGGGCCTCGAGGGTGCGGCCGAGGAGGATCAGGGTGACGATGACGGCGGCGGCCTCGAAGTAGACGTTGGCCGTGCCGGCGGGAAGGACGCGGGGCGCGAAGGTCGCCACCGTGGAGTAGGTCCAGGCGGCGAGGGTGCCGACGGCCACGAGGCTGTTCATGTCGGGTGCCAGACGCCCGAGCGCGGGCAGGCCCTTGCGGAGGAAGCGCAAGCCGGGGCCGAAGAGGACGAAGCTCGTCAGCACGAACTGGAGGATGCGGCTCGTCTGCATCCCGAGGGTGTTCATGACGAAGGCGTGGATCGCCGGGATGAAGTGCGAGCCCATCTCCAGCACGAACACGGGCAGCGTCAGGGCGGCGGCGACGAGGAGGTCGCGGCGGAGCGCGCGGCGCTCGACCTCGCGGCGGGCATCGGCCTCGGTGTCCGGGGCGGCCTGGGCCCGGATCGGACGGGCGTCGTAGCCGGCGTCCTCGATGGCGGCGACGAGCGCGGCGGGGTCGGCGGCGCCCTGGACGGTCGCGCGCTCGGTGGCGAGGTTGACGTTCGCGGAGGTCACGCCGGGGACGGCGAGGAGCGCCTTCTCGACGCGGGCGACGCAGGAGGCGCAGGTCATGCCCTCGATGGCGAGGTCCAGGGAGGTTGGCGCGGCGGGGACGTCGTAGCCCGCGTCCTCGATGGCGGCGACGAGGGCCGCGCGGGGGGCGGTGCCGGTGACGGTGGCACGCTCGGTGGCGAGGTTCACGGAGGCGGAGGCGACGCCGGGGACCTCCTTGAGCGCGCGCTCCACGCGGCCGACGCAGGAGGCGCAGGTCATCCCGACGACGGGGAGGTCGATGGTGTCGAAGCTGTGAGGCTGGGGCGCGGCGGTCATGGCGCGGTCTCCTGAATCGGTCCGCTGAGGGAGATAAGGGTTCCCATCATGGGAAGGTCAAGATGGGACGAGCGGGGAAAATGTCGCAGGCCGGGTCCTTGACCTTGCCATGATGGGAAGCCCTATCTCGATGGGCAGGTGCCACTTGGAGACGTGCCATGAAGTTCCGGATCGACAACATGACCTGCGGCGGCTGCGCGCGCAGCGTGACCCGCGCCATCCAGAAGCTGGACCCGGCGGCGGAGGTCAGCATCGACGTGGACGGGCGGCTGGTCGAGGTCCGGTCGCAGCGGCCCGAGGGCGAGGTCGCGGGGGCGCTGCAGGCCGTGGGCTTCCCGCCGGTCGCGGCCTGAGGGCGGCCCTCGATTTACGTCGCGACCCCTCTGGACAGCCCCGCAAGGGTCGCCTAGAAGGCCGCCACCCGATGCGGGACCGACCGTCCCGCATCCCCGTGCCTGGGTAGCTCAGGGGTAGAGCAGTCGACTGAAAATCGACGTGTCGGTGGTTCAAATCCGCCCCCGGGCACCATTTTTACTCATTGAAAGTAATAGGTTAGAGTAGATTAGGGCCAAGGTGCCGGTTGCTCCGGAGTTCTGGGGTAACAGTTGGGGTAACATCTGTCTTGTATTGGTTCGCTATCCACCTGAGCTGGGAACTGACTAAGTCCCCGAACGCGAGCGTGGTCTGAGTGCGGAGGAGGTCGAGGAGGCCCTGGGTGATTTTAACCTCGAGGTCCGGCCCTTCACGGCCGTCCAGGCCTAAGCCTCAGGTCACCTGCGGCACGCGACGCGGTCGCAGGGGCTCTCGCTCGGCGACCGGGCCTGCCTAGCGCTGGCGGTGGAGCTTGGCGCCCACGGTTCTCACGGCCGACCAAGCTTGGGGCAAGGTAGAGGCGGGTGCGGCCGCCGAGGTTATCCGGTAGGACAGGGCACGGCGGCGCCTTTGTCGAACGGTCGAACTAACGCGCGATCCTGGCGACGAGGTGAGTTCTGACTCGGGAGATGCCCGGCAGGCCATCGCACAGCATGATCTCCAGCAGGGAGGCACCCTCAAGGGACGGGTTGGGCCGGCGCAGTATTTCCGCCGCACGCCCCGGCTCCGGAGCGATCAGCTGAAGCGAGCGGCAGGCGCCCAGCACGGATCAGGGGCTTCAGCTTCGCTGCTGAGCGGCTCGCTCAGTGTCCGCTACATTTTTCGAATACCCCCTGCTACGAACTCCGAACGGACGCTGGGACACGGAACGCTCGCATTCCGTTCTTCTATTGTTCTATCGTGACCGGAGATGTTGAGTGGTGCGCGAGTCGCCGCGTACGCTCCAAGAATAGGGGATCTCGCCGGACAACCCGGTGGAAGCGAGCGGCGGCTATACGCAACGTTGAGGGCGCAATGCTTCATCAGCCTCCTATGCACCCACGAGCGCCGTTTTGAAACCAGCTCTTAGGGCATCCTTCATCTTCTGGGCGGAGTCGTCGCTGGCCATGTCCGGATCCTTTCGAGGAGAGGTGGGAGTACAGTCTCGCGCCGACCCGCTCCCACCGGCTGGTCAAGGAGGAAGTTAGCTCGTGCAGGTTGTGCGGCTATAACGCTAACACTGTGGTCTATTCTGGGTGGCCCTTAGACCCTGGCCGATGTCACGGCATCAGCAATCGGCGCAGACTCCTGTTGGGCTCGAGGAGGAGAGTAGGCGTGAACGTGGTCCGACAGAACCTACTGACACAAGCCGGCTATGCCCCCTACTGCGGAGCTCAGGACTGTTCGCGCGACTGGCCGCGCGCCCGCTGGGACGGCGCCCAGTTCCGCTGCGACTGCGGCTGGCGCTCGGCCCTTCCAGCCGCCTTCGTAGCCGAGTACCGGGCCAAGTGGGGCATCTGGGTCTAAAGCCGCTGTACCCTGAGCACCCAGAGCTAGCACACGAGGTCCGATCATGCGCCGCGGCGTCGCTTCAACTCTTCTGGCCCTCGCACTTCTTGCCGGCTGCAGCGCCGGCGGCGCTGGAGAGGCTAGCCGCGTTGTAGTTCAAGGGGCCGGGCCCGACGAGTTCCTGAAGCTGCGGACCGGCCCAGGGCTGGGCTACCGCATCGTCCTGGGTCTGCCGGACGGCACCCAGCTCATCCGCCGCGATTGTGTGACCGAGGGGGGTCAGCTCTGGTGCCGGGTCTCGCTTTCCGCCGCGCCGCAGATCACGGGCTACGTCTCCGCTGACTACCTGTCGGCCATCTGAGCCCAGCGTGCCGCCCCCGGATGTCCCTCGGCCCGCTCGGCTGGTCCTCAGAGCAGCGGCCGGCGTTCCCTACGCCAGCGCCGGCCCGGCGACCTCGACGAGGTTGATTTCCGGCGGCACGCCCAGCCGGACCGGTGCGATGGAGCAGCCGAGCCCGCCGGACACGATCAGGTGGCGATCCTCTTCGACCACGTGCCCGTAGGCGTAACGGTTGCCGAAGCGCGAGGGCACGACCGGCGAGTAGCCCAAGAGCCGCACCTGTCCGCCATGCGTGTGCCCCGACAGGGTCAGCGCCACGGAGGGCGGCACCTGGGGAAAGATGTCGGGCTCGTGCGCGAGCAGCACGACCGGCGCCCCGTCGGGGATCTGGGCCAGCGTGCCGGGCAGGTCGTCGAGACGGGTCATGCGGGTCCGTCCCCACTGCCGTCCTGGCAACAGGGCCAGCTGGTCGGCCAGTCCGGCCAGCCAGAATGCTGACCCGTTCAGGCTGAGGCGCACCGCCTCGTTCTCCAGCACCCGGATGCCGGCCGCCTCCAGTGCAAGGCGCCCCAGCACCGGGCCACGGCCTTGCCGCTGCGCGGTCTCATCCGCCCACCAATCGTGGTTGCCCAGAATGGCATAGACGCCGAGCGGAGCGACGAGTCGGGCGAGCGGCCGCGACCAATTGGGCGAGGGGACCTGGCCCGTCGTAAAGCGATGCCCGGCCACGTAGTCGCCCAGGAGGACGACCAAGTCAGCCCCTAGGGCGTTGCATTGCGCGACGATGCTCTCGATGCGCCGTTCCGTCATCCAGGGCTCGCAGGCATGGAGGTCGGCGAGCACGGCGATGCGCAGGGTGGGTGTTGCGCCCCACGTGCTCGGCGTGACGCGGTAGCTGACCACCCGCTCCAAGAGGAGAGGCTCTACACCCACGGCACAGGCGCCCAGCGTGGCAGGCGCGGCCAGAAGGCCGGCGGTCCAGGCCAGAACCCGCCGTCGCGTCAGCCTCATGGAGCACCCCCAATCCCTACCCAACGCCGATGAGCACAGCCGCGTCGGCGCCCGTTCCGACTACGTTGGCTCGAGAGTGCAGCATCGACACCTGCTGTGAAAGAACCCAGGCCCTGACTCTTCCGAGGTCTGATCTCGCTGGCTTTCTCGACCGAACTGGACCGGCAGCTGGACGTTACCGATGAGCAAGGCACGGCGGGTGCAGTGAGAGCCGTCGCAGATGGGATAAGGAAAGCGAGAGCCGAGAAGCGACCATGTCCTACATCATCAACCTCATCGTGAAGGACCGCCGTTAGATTTGCCCAAAGAGACCAGCCTAGGCGACTTCGCTCTGCGAGGGGCCCGGAGATCCAGCAACGGCGCGGGAAGCCAAGCCTGGTCCGGCCAGGACGGACGTGATGCTACTCATGCCAGTTGGGCCGTAGGCGGTTTCCCTAATGCTGTTCAAGACGGACGTCTCTGCGACTCTATCTTGAAGTAATGCGGCAATCGTTCCACGACCGGCCCAATTCGCTCGTTCAGCCTGCGCAGGTGGGTGGTCATCGCGTGGCGGATCTCTTTGTGATCGCCCCGTGCCACGGCCTCCACGATCTCCCGGTGCTCCTGGACGAGGTCCGCCGCGCGCTCGCGGGCTGGAAGCGCGAGTCGACGCGCCCGCTCCAGCCGAAGACCGACGTCCGCCGCCACGTCTAGGATGCTCGGATGGCCGGTGGCTTCCAAGATAAGGGCGTGAAGAGCCTTGTCCATGTCATGAAGTCCATCCTGATCGCCGTCCGCTGCTAGCAACTCCTGCATGGCGATGTTGCGTCGCAAGCCTCGTAGCACGTGCGGATCGGCCTCGTCGGCGACGTGGATGGCTGCCGCTACCTCGATCGCCTCCCGCAGGAACACGCCTTCAGCGATCGCTGGGACGGAGAGTCGGCTCACGTAGGACCCGGACTGGGGCACGAGGTCCACGAGCCCTTCCAAGGAAAGCTGAAGGATCGCCTCATTGATGGGAGATCGCGACGTGCCAAAGCGGAGGCACAGTTCTGCCTTATCCAAAGATGTGCCCGGCTCGATCCGCAATGCCAAGATGTCCGCCTTGAGGTCCTCGTAGACCATCCCGGCCAGCGATTGCGTCCGGCTCCGCCTTCCGTGGACGACCGCAGCACGCCCCATCAGACCTCCTTCTGATTCAACTAACATATTAGATCTTGCAGTGTTGCGTCAATCATGGAACCCTTCCCTCAACGTCGGGGGAGGCTCGACCAAATCGATGTTGGCGTCATTTCGACCCAAGCCAAGCTGGGCTGGCCGAGTGGACGACTCACTTGGCACTCACGTGCGATCGCCCGCAGCACGGCGCCCCTGGCGACCTAACAATGAGCAGTGACATGAACGGGCTCCAGCTTCCGGCCGATTGGCGCGAGCGTATTGGAAGTCTGGGCCAGATCGCCCGCGCAGAGGCCGTGATGGCGATCGATGGTCCGGGGACCGGCACCCGCCGCATCCTGGTCGAGAGCGGGCGGGGGGCTCGCCTTCGAGGTGCTGCCCGACCGTGCGCTCGACATCGGCCGAGCGACGTTCCGCGGCCTCCCGCTCGCCTGGCGGTCCCCCGTCGACTTCCCTCTTGGAGCGAGTGTCGGCGAAGGAGGCGTGGATTGGCTGCGCGGCTTCGGCGGAGGACTTCTTGCGACCTGCGGCCTCGACAGCATGGGTCCGGCCTCGCTGGACGGTGGCCGGGAGCACGGCTTGCATGGCCGGATCGGCCGGATGCCGGCCTCGGTCACGCGCTGCGAGGTCACCGACCAGCAGGTGATCATCGGCGGCACCGTGCGGCAGGCGGCCCTCTTCGGCGAGACGCTTCGCCTCGACCGGACGATTTCGGCCGAGGTCGGGGGCGCCTCCATCCGGATCGAGGATCGCGTGACCAACGAGGGCATGGACCCGGAAGGGCACATGATCCTCTATCACTGCAACTTCGGCTGGCCGTTCCTGGACGAAGGCGCGCGGGTCGTTGGCCCCGGACCTGCGCCCACGCCCCGCGACCCGCCCGCCGCCGCCGGCCTCGACACCTGGGCTGAGGTCCACGGGCCCGTCGATGATTATCCCGAGCAGGTCTTCGTACATGACGTGCAGGGCCCCGAGGGCCGGGCTCGTCTTGAGAACCCGCGCCTCGGCCTGGTCGCTGCGCTATCGTGGGACGCCTCCACGCTCCCCGCGATGTTCCAGTGGAAGCTCCTGCGCCGGCGCCAGTACGTGATGGGCCTCGAGCCGGTGAACACCCGCGCCATCTTCGGGCGCGCCCGTGCCCGGGCGGACGGCGAACTGCCCATCCTCGCACCCGGCGAGACCCGCGCCTACCGGCTGACGCTGTCGGTGGACGAGCTGGCATGAGCCCGCCCGTCCTTGAGATGAGGGGCATCGCCAAGACCTTTCCGGGCGTGCGCGCGCTTTCCAGCGTGGACCTGACGGTCCGTGCCGGCTCTGTCCATGCCATCGTAGGCGAGAACGGTGCGGGCAAGTCCACGCTGATGAAGATCCTCTCGGGCCAGTACCAGCCGAGCTCCGGCGAGATCCGCCTGGACGGCGCTCCCGTGACCTTCTCGGGACCGGCTGACGCGGCGGCGCGCGGCATCGCTATGGTCCACCAGGAACTTAACCTCGCGCCGGACCTGACGGTGGCGGAGAACATCCATCTCGGGCGCATGCCGCGCCGGGGGTTCTTCGTGGACAAGCAGGCTCTGACGCGGGGCGCGCAGGAGGTACTGGCGGTCCTTGGCGCGAAGCTGCACCCAGGGGCCCGCGTCGGCGACCTCGCCGTGAGCCAGCAGCAACTCGTGGAGATCGCCAAGGCCTATGTCTCGCGTCCCCGGATCATCGTGCTGGACGAGCCCACCTCCTCGCTCAGCGAGCACGAGGCGCACCTTCTCTTTGCGGTCCTGCGCCGGATGCGCGAGGCTGGAACTTCCATCATCTACATCAGCCACCGCCTGCGCGAGGTGCTGGAGATCGCGGACGAGGTGACGGTGCTCCGCGATGGGCCATGGTGGGCCACGGCTCTGCGCCGGTCTGACGGCGGCCGAGATGATCCGCCTCATGGTCGGGCGGGACGTCACCGACCTCTTCCCCAAGCGGCCCGCCACGATTGGTGCCTCTGTGCTCGAGGTTGAGGGGCTGTCGGACGGCGGGCGCGTCCGCCATGTGTCGCTCACCGTCCGCGCGGGCGAGATCGTGGGGCTCACTGGGCTGGTGGGCGCCGGCCGGACAGAGGTGGCGCAGGCCCTCTTCGGCCTCGCACCACGCTCGGCCGGGTCCATTCGGGTGCGTGGGGTGCCGGTCTGCCCGCGCTCGCCCGCTCAGGCCCGCCGCGCCGGCCTTGCCTATGTGCCCGAGGACCGGAAGCGGGACGGCATCGCTCCCAACCTGTCGGTGCGCGAGAACATCACCCTGCCCATCCTGAGCAGGTTGGCCTGGCTCGGGACGGTGCGGCTCCGCAAGGAGCAGGGCCTCGCCCGTCAGCAGGCCAGGACCTTCGGCATCTCGCCCGCCGATCCCGAACGGCGGATCGCTACCCTGTCGGGCGGCAACCAGCAGAAGGCGGTGATCGCCCGATGGCTGGCCACTCAGCCCGCTGTGCTCATCCTGGACGAGCCAACGCGGGGCGTGGACGTGGGCGCCAAGGCCGAGATCCACGCGATCATCGGGGATCTCGTGGCGCAGGGCCTCGGGGTGCTTATGATCTCGTCGGAGCTGCCCGAGGTCATGGCCGTGTCGGACCGGGTCTACGTCATGCACGAGGGGCGGATCGCTCCGCCGCTCGCCCGGGGCGAGCTGAGCGAGGCTCGCATCATGGAGCTCGCCACGGGCGAGGCCACCGCATGAGTGCCGTGCCGGCCTCCACCCGCCACCGCCGGGTTCCTGCCGTTGTCCTCTTGTCGTCGCTGGCGCTGCCCCTGGCCATTCTCCCTAGTCCTCGGGATCGGAGCCGCCGTTTCCCCCAGCTTTCTGACCGTCGGTAACTTGCTCAACGTCCTGACCTCCATGTCCATCATTGGCGTCGTGGTGGTGGCGATGACCTTCGTTCTGGTGGCCGGCGGCCTGGCCGATCTCTCGGTGCCCGCAACGGTGGCCACTGGCGCCATTCTGTCGCTCGCCTTTCAGCCTGTCCTGGGCACCGTTGGTGCGTTTGGGGCCGGCGTGATGGCCGCCACCGCAGCTGGAGTGCTCAATGGCGTCTTGGTCGGCTATGGTCGGATCAATGCCATCATCGTGACCCTCGCGACCGGGACGATCATCCTGGGGGCCGCGCAGTGGAGCGTGGGCGGAGTGATCGTCTACGGCGCCTATCCGACGTCCGGCGACCTCCTGAAGGGCCGCATCGCCGGTGTCCCGGGTATCGTGCTCGTCTTCGGCCTCGCAGCGCTGATGGGGCACCTGCTCCTGTCGCGGACGGTCTGGGGTCGCTGGACGCGCGCTACTGGCGACAACTATGCCGCCGCCACGGCCGCCACTGTGCCCGTGCGTCTGGTCCGTGCGGGCGCCTTTGTGCTGACAGGCCTGGCCGGAGGGGTCAGCGGCGGGCTTCTCGGCCTCACCCTTCAGAACGCGCGCCCCGGCATCGGCCAAGGCTACGAGTTCGACGCGATCACCGCCGTCGTGGTCGGGGGTGTCTCCATCCTCGGCGGACAGGGCAGCGTCGGGCGCGCCGTGGGCGGCCTCGTCTTCGTGCAACTCCTGACCAATGTCATGACGCTGGCGGGAGTCCGTACGCCCGTGCAGGGGCTCGCCCTGGGCCTTCTCATCATCGCGGCCGTCGCCCTCGACGTGGCGGTCCGGCGGAGAGGTGGATCATGAGACGCGTCCTGAATGTAGCGGCTCGGCACCGCGTCATTGCCATCTTGATAGTTACGCTGCTCGCGGGCGCCATCCTTGTGCCTGGCTTCACGAGCCTGACCACGGCCGGGCTGGCCCTCGACCGGGCGGCCTCGATCGGCCTCCTCGCCATTGGCCTCACGGTCCTTCTCGCGGCCGGCCAGATTGACCTGTCGGGCGGGGCGGTCTTCGCTGTGAGCGGCATCGTGGCCATGGCGCTGCAGCCCTCCTTCGGAATCGGGCCATCCGCGCTCGTCGGCACTGCGGCGGGCCTCCTCGCCGGGTTCGTGAACGGCATCGTCGTGGTGGGCTTCGGGATCAACTCCCTCGTCGCGACCCTGGCCACTCTCCTCGCGTTCCGCGCCCTCGGTCACTGGATCACTGACAGCCAGCCCATGAGCGGCACGGACATCATGTTCTCGCTCACCATCAGCCAGATGTTCCTGGGCGTGCTGACGCTCCGGGCCGGCATGTTCCTGGCCCTGCTGGTCCTCCTTCATGTCTGGCTCACACGCGCCGTGGGCGGCCGCAGCCTCCTGGCGCTCGGGTCGTCGCCCGCCGCGGCGACCGCCAGTGGCCTGCATGCCGGACGGATGATGATCGCGGCCTTCGCTTTCGCGGGGCTGCTCGCCGGGGTGGCGGGGTGCTCCAGAGCCTCTCGGTCAACACCGGGTCTCCGGTCTTCGGCTCCGACCTCACCATCCTGGCGCTGACGGCTGTGGTAGTGGGGGGCACGCGGCTGGAGGGGGGTAGGGCCACGGCTCTGGGGACCCTGGGCGGCGTCCTGACCCTGGCGGCTCTCACCACCGCGATGGAGTTCCAGTCGGTGCCCGCCTACGTGCAGGAAATCGTCACCGGGACCATCCTTCTGGCCCTGGTCGCCCTGGACCGCGCGGCGACCCCGCGCCCAGCAACACCATGACGTTCAGCCGACAACAATCACCAAAGGGAGGAGCCTCAATGAACCGGAGAACCACGTTCATCCTGGCCGCAGGTGCGGCCCTGGGCCTTGCCACGGGAGCCATGGCCCAGGACACCAAGACGGTGTGCTACGTGACGGCGGCCGACAGCCACGCCTATGTGACGCCCGCCAATGAGGCGCTGAATGCCCGGGCCAAGGAGCTCGGCATCGAGATCCTGAGCCTCAGCCAGGAGTTCAGCGCCCAGACCGGCACGGACCAGCTGAACACCTGCATCGCCCGCGGCGTCGACGGCATCATCCTGTGGCCTCTCGATCCCCAGGCCTACATCCCCGGCCTTGCTCGTGCCCAGCAGGCCGGCATCCCCGTGGTCCTGATCAACTCGCCCATGGACCCCCAGGCCGAGCCACTCTACTCGTCCTTCACCGGCCCCGACGTCTACATGGAAGGACAGATGGCAGCCGATGCTCTGAACACGGCCCTCAACGGGCAGGGCAAGGTCGTCATCATCGCTGGTCAGGCCGGGAATGGCACCACCATCGGACGCGTGGACGGGTTCAACGAGGAGCTCGCCAAGATCGGCAGCCAGATACAGGTGCTCGATACCGTCAACGCAGACTTCGACCAGCAGAAATCGCTGGTGGCTAGCCGCGATCTCATCACGCGCTTTGGCGACGAGATCACCGGGGTCTACGCCAACGACGACATGATGGCGCGTGGCTTCCTCGATGCCTGGAAGGAGGCGCGGCCGGACCAGCCGCCGCCCCCGGTCGTGGGCATCGGGGGCCAGAAGGACGCCTTCGCTGCCCTCCAGGCCGGCGAGATGGCCGCCACGATCATCCAGTCTCCGGCCGTGGATGGCCGTCTCGCCATCGATACAATGGCTAAGATCCTGAACGGTGAGACCGTCGAGAAGCGCATCCCCATGGATCTGACGATCGTCACGCCGGAGAACGTCGGGGAGCACGAACCAGCCTTCTAATCGTCTGCGGGCCGCTCCGGAGGGGCGGCTCGCAGCCTTCCATGCCGGTCCCAGCTGTCCTTACCCCTGCGAACCCGTGCCGTGCGCCGGGCCGGCTCAGCCCGATGGAATTTGAGCGGCAGCAGGCGGCGCTACCTCAACCCGCTGTCCACGAAAGCGGCAGCAGGCCACATGGAGACGCTGAAGGTCGAGGCCGTCTATCTCGCTGAGTATGAGACCTACGAGGATGTCGCCGCCGATCTGCCCCGCTTCATCGACAAGGTCTACAACACCCGGCGCCTACACTCCGCCTTGGGCTACCTCAGCCCCATCTAGTTCGAGAGCCGCAAGGCCCGTGCCCGTCTCAAAGACGCAGCCCGATCCCGTCCAACGACACGGGCGCACTCCAAGGCACGACGCAACGAGCAAAGTCCGTGGCCACGCCTATTATCAAAGTTGGCAGCTCGCCTACGCTCCGCCCCTAGTTCCACGCGGACCCTTTGGGTAGGGCACCTTTACCAAGTGAGTCCGTAGTGACACATTTGAGCGACCTAGTAGCCCGAGGGATTCTTTGAATCGGAGTGAAGCAATCGCCGCGCGGCCGGCATTGACTGGCAGTGCGCGAGCGGTGTTCCGGCGGCTGGCATACGACGGTCCATCTACTCGTCCGCAGATCGGCACGGCGCTGGGCTTGTCTCGGCCGACGATGTCAGCCGCTATCGGTGAGCTGCAGCGGCTGGGCTATGTCGAGATGATCGGCTTGATACGGGGTCCGCTGGGCCGGAGCGCGGCGCAGTATAGAGTTGGACCTGAAGCTGGGCACGTGCTCGCGGTGGACGCTGGCGCGACACACATCCGGCTGCGAGTCTCCACTCTCGATCGAAGGCTTCTTTACAGCTGCGCCTATCGGCTGCCGATTCGGCAGTTCGTGCTCAATGAGGAGATCAGCCGCGCCGTTGCCGGTCAGGTCGCCGCTGCAATAGCTTCGACCGGCCCGGACTGGGGCCCGCTTCGAACGGTGGGTATCGCTGTACCTACGCGTGTCGTTGGACCCGATGGCGATGCTGAAGCCAGCCGACAGAATATGGTCTTCACCGCCTTCCGGCCACCCAAGGGCTCTGCTGTCGTGCTGGAGAACAACGTCAACTGCGCAGCGGTGGCCGAGCAACAATATGGCGCAGCGCAGGGCGAGACGACCTTTGCCTACATCCAAATCGGACTGAAGATCGGCATGGGGCTGATGCTAGGCGGGCAACTGCTCCGCGGCCGAAACGGTGGAGCGGGCGAGATTGGGCACCTGAGCTTCCCGCTTGCCCCAGGACTTGAACCGCAACCCGGTGCAGCTGAACAGTATCTGGGTGCCGAGGCGCTCATGGCCCGTGTCCACGCTGACTGGCCCGCAGACGAAGGGGAGCCTCCAACTGACACCGCCGAACTCCTCCATTTAGTTAACCAAGGCAGTTCAGTGGCGCGCCGCCACGTGGAGCGTCACTCCGCCGATATTGGCGCGATCGTCGCCTCCTGCGTGAGTGTTGTCGATCCGGGACTTGTGGTGCTTGGCGGAGGGCTGGGCGCCTCGCCACTGCTACTGCCAAAAGTGCGCCAGATGGTCGACCGCCTCTCCTACGCGGCTGAAATCCGCAGCAGTTCGCTGGGGGCCGACGCCACGGTGCTGGGCATTGAGCGGCTTGCGATTGATCACACGGTGGCTGCAACTCTGGGCGAAGAAGCCTAATTCCGTCTCCGCCGCAGGTCTACAAGCTCCAGCTACAGCATCCCTCTTGTCTGCTCAATTTAGTTAGTTAAGATGCCTAACAAGAACAGACCGACCCGCAGCACGCAGGGCGGAGCCCAACAGGAGGACACATGCACACCATGAATAAACTGCGCGCTAGTATCGCCGGCGCTTCTGCCCTGGTTGCGCTTGGAGCAGCTGGAGCCGCCGTCGCCCAGGATGTGACGCTCGAATACTGGGTCTATTCGGACTTCGCGCAGGGTGACGCGCTCGCGCTGCAACAGGAGTTCATCAAGGAGTTCACCGAGCAGCATCCGGGGGTGACGATCAACATCACCGGCAAGGGCGACGACGACCTGACCGCAGGGCAGGTGGCCGGGGCGGCCAGCGGTGATCTGCCAGATGTGTTCATGAACGCCCAGTCGGTGGGCGCGCAACTAGTCGAGGTGGGAGCTCTGTCCAACCTCTACGACCAGTGGATGGCCATGCCGCAGGAGTTCCGCGACCAGTTTGACGAGAGCGCGCTGGCCGGCTGCATGCCCAAGCCGGACGAGCTTTATTGCCTTCCGTATACCGGCTTCGGGTCGCTGTTGTTCCGCAACCTGACGGTCCTGGAGAAGGCAGGCATCGACACCAGCACGCCTCCCGCCACGTGGGACGACTGGTTCGCTCAGATGCAGCAGGTCAAAGACGCCGGGATGTATGCCATTCCGGACGAGACGCTGGTCTTCAACTCCATCGCCGAGATCTACGCCACCTCGGGTGACAGCAGCACCTGGGGCTTCAACTGGGAGGACCGCACCACGCGGATTGACCCGGAGATCATGACCAGGGTGCTTCAGAAGTTTGTGGATATGGCTCCGCTGAACAGCGGCACCAGCCGAAACGATCAGGCGACGAAGGACCTCTTCATCTCGGACCAGCTGGCCTTCCATACGGTGGGTCCTTGGGTGAATCCGACCTACGAGGAAGCAGCGCAAAACAGCGGACTCAAATACGATTTCGTTCTGATCCCCGGTGATGAGGCCGGCAAGACCGGCGGTATCCGTAGCTACGAGATGATCGGGGTCGCGCCCGGCGAGAACCAGCAAATCGCGTTCGAATTCGCCGCCTTCATCACCGAGAAGGCTCAGATGGCGCGATGGGCGACGTTGCTGGCCCGCTACAACGCCAATGCGGCGGCCATGGCGGATCCCGAAGTCGCGGCGCTGCCTCTCATCAAGGTCTCGGTCGACGCAGCACGCGGCGCCATGGATGTCGCGGCGCCGTACTTCGTCGACTCGGTGCCGAGCTGCTACAACTCGGTCGTGATCGACTACGCCTCGGCCACAGCCGATGGGGAATACACCCCCGAAGAGGGCGCCAAGGAGATGATTGCCGAACTGAACGACTGCCTGGCGGAATAGGTCGCTTGAACTGACAGACACATCCTGCGGCCGGCGAAGCTCGCCGGCCGCCATTCAGACAGGACACTGCATGTCGTTCCGGAGATACTTGCCGCATTATCTCATGATCGCCCCTTTCATGATCCTGTTCGCGGCATTCTTCCTTTATCCTATCCTCAGTGGCTTCTATTACAGCTTCCACGACTGGAACGGCGTGCAGACGCCAGAATACATCGGGCTGGGCAACTACGAAAAGGTCCTCGGCTCCCGTGATTTCTCGAGAGCCATGACCAACCTTCTTTGGTACATCGCTCTCACGGTCCCGCTCGGCATTCTCGCGGCGTTGGGCCTCGCTCTTCTGGTGGACAGCTTCACCGGGCGCTGGGCCAATTTCTTCCGCAACGCCTTTTTCTTGCCTGTAGTTCTGCCGGCCTTCCTGGCCGCGACCATCTGGCGCTGGATCTACGCGCCGAACTTCGGCCTGCTCAACGTGGTCCTCGGCTGGCTGGGGATGCCCTCGGTCAACTTTCTCAACGATACCGGGACGATGCTCTATGCGCTGATCGCCGTGGACATCTGGGTCTCAGCCGGATTCAACATGGTCATCATTCTTGCCGGTCTCAAAAACATCCCGTCCGAGCTCTACGAGGCCGCGCGCCTCGATGGCGCGAATAAATGGCAGCAGATCGTCCACATCACCTTGCCGATGCTGGGGCCGGTGCTGTTCTTCGTGTTCACCTACGGCCTGATCTCGGCCATGCAGGTCTTCGACAAGCCGTGGCTGCTGACGGGCTCGTCCTTCGCTAGCTATGGCGGGCGCCGTAACGCTCTGCTCTTCCCGGTCATGGACATGATGGGGCGGGCGTTCGGCGGAGTGAAGTTCGGCGAGGCCGCCGCCTATGGGTTCCTGCTGACCGTCGCCATCGTCGCGGTGACCGCCGTCATGTTCGGGCTGCGCACGTGGAGGGAGCGCAGATGAGCCGCATCACGGTCTGGGTGGTCCTCAAATGGGTCGTGGCCCTGACCATCGCGCTCATTGCCATCTTCCCTATCTGGTGGACGATCAACGTCGTATTCGCCCTGCCGGGTGAACCAGTGTCGCTCAACCCACGGCTCTGGCCGACCTCGCTGTCGGCGGGACTTCAGAAGATCCACATGATCTTCACCGAGACAGAGTATCTTCGCGCCTACGGCATCTCGATCGCCTATGCGCTGCTGACGATTATTGGCGTTCTGCTGATCGGCTCACTGGCCGCTTTCGAATTCTCGCTCTTCGAGTTCCCGGGCCGCCGTATCCTGTTCGGCATCGTGATGCTCGCGCTGATGGTGCCGACCGCCGTCACGATCATTCCGACCTACCTGCTCACCTCGCGCCTTGGATGGCTGAACACGATGCAAGGACTGGTCGTGCCCGGTCTCGCCTCGGCATTCGCCTTATTCATGCTGGTCCAGTTCATGCGGGCTATCCCGAAGGACATGATCGAGGCCGCGCGGCTCGACGGCGCGGGCCATTTCCAGATCTACTGGCACGTCGCGCTACCGCTGTGCCGGAATGCATTGGTCACGCTGGCCATTCTCACCTTCATCCAGACTTGGGGCAACTACATGTGGCCCCTCATCGTCGCCTCGCGACCCGAGATGTACACGGTCGGGCAGGTTGTCGGCCTCTTCAACTCTCCTCTGTCCCACCACACCGTCGATACGGTGATGACCGCCAACCTTCTGGCCGCCATTCCCCCGCTGATCTTCTTTCTGATCTTCCAACGTCAGATCGTCGAAGGTGTCGCGATGTCGGGGACGAAGGGCTGATTGGAGCATCAAATGGCTTTTCTCGATATCTCTTCGGTGTCGAAATCCTACGGCGCCGTCCCCATCCTGAACGAGATCAACCTTTCCATTGAGCGGGGCGAGTTCGTCGTCTTCGTCGGCCCCTCCGGCTGCGGAAAGTCCACGCTGCTGCGGATGATCTCAGGCCTCGAGGAGATCTCCTCTGGGACCATCTCCATCGAGGGTCAGGTCGTGAACAAGGTCGAGCCGGCTGAGCGTGGCACGGCCATGGTTTTCCAGTCCTATGCGCTCTACCCGCACATGACGACCTTCCAGAACGTCTCGTTCGGCTTGCGCATGGCCCATAAGGCTCGCGACTTCATTACGAGCCGGGTGACGCACGCGGCCACGATCCTGCAGCTCGACCGGCTGATGGACCGGCGACCGGGACAACTGTCCGGAGGACAGAAGCAACGCGTCGCGATCGGTCGCGCCATCGTCCGCGAGCCGCGCGTGTTCCTGTTCGACGAGCCGCTCTCGAACCTTGATGCCGAGCTCCGAGTGCAGATGCGGGCCGAGCTGATGGACCTGCACCAGCGGCTGGGTACCACCATGATCTATGTGACCCACGATCAGGTCGAGGCCATGACGCTGGCCGACAAGATGGTCGTCATGAATGGCGGGCGCATCCAGCAGGCCGGCGGGCCATTGGCGCTCTACGATGACCCAGACAACCGTTTTGTGGCCGGGTTTGTCGGCTCACCCAAGATGAACTTCCTCCCGGCCCGGATCGCTGCCGTCGAACCTGCAGTGGTCCGGCTAGAGGGCATAGGCGGGCGGGCGTCCGCCGCGATGCCGATGGCCGGGGTCAGGGCGGAGTCAGGACAGGTCGAGATCGGGATTCGCCCCGAGCATCTTCGGCTGGTCCCAGACAACGCCGAGGGTGGGGGCTTGGTGCTGGACGGCACGGTGACTCTTGTGGAGGAACTGGGTGCCGAGAGCTTCGTCCATATGACTGTCGAAGATGGCACGCGCATAACGGTGCGCGCAGGCCGCGACGCAGCAAGGCCCAAGGGCCAGGTCCGAGCCAGAGCTGACCTGCAGTACGCGCTCCTGTTCGGACCCGATGGGCAACGCATCCGTCCCAAGGGTGGACGGCTCGCATGACGGCTGTTCCAGGGGCCGATCCGGAAGCGCTGATCGTCGGCATCGACATCGGTGGAACCAAGACGCATCTTCGCGCAGAACTTGCAGACGGAGGCGGCACGCGCGACCTGATCCGGCCCAGCGCCGAATGGCGCCGCCGCGATTGGGATAGCGATGCCCAGGCTCTGCTGGGCATGGTAGCCGAGCTGACCAGGGGCCATCCTGTGGTCGCGCTCGGGATCGGCGCTCACGGCTGCGACGACGCCGATGAATGCGACGCCTTCCAAGCCGCCTTTTCCAAACGGACTCTTGTTCCGCTCGCCGTCGTCAATGATGCCGAGTTAATGCCGCTTGCGCTCGGCCTACACGGGCAGATCGGCGTCGTCGCCGGCACCGGTGCCATCGCGGTCTGTCGACCGGCTTCCGGCGAGATGCTGGTTTCTGGGGCTGGGGCTGGATCATCGGCGATGAGGGCAGCGCGGCAAGCCTGGTACGCGAAGCCGTCCGCGCCGTGGCTCATCATTTCGACGCCGGGCTGGCTGCGCGAGACCCCTAGTCGAGGCGATGATCGAGACGCTGGAGGTTCCGGCGGTCCCGCGGCTGGGCAGCACGCTTGGGCAACTCGGTTCGGCCACGGCTGTCGGCCGCCATGCTATTGCGGTGTTCGATGCCGCCGACCGCGGATCGGACCTCGCCAGGCAGGTTGTCCGTGAAGGTGGACGGGCGTTGGCGCAGATGGTGCTGCTGCTCGAGAAGCGCGGGGCAGGGGCAGCCCATGCCGTCGCGGGGGGCAGCGTCATCGTCTCGCAGCCGCGTCTCTGGCAAGCCTTCACTGAGGGCTTGGCTGAGCTCACAGCCGATCGCCTGACGCCGCATCTCTTCACCGGCAGCCCGGTCGAGGGCGCCTGCCGCCTCGCTCGCGTGCTGACCTCCCCCCAAAGCTGTGTCCGGGGTGGGGTCGCATCCGGTGCAGGCCAGACCGTAACTCCAGGAAGGACGAACCTATGAGCTATCGCTCCACAATTGCCCGTCAGCCCGAGGCGCTGGCGGACACCTATGCCGCAGCGCGCGTCGAATTGGCCAATCTGGATCTGTCGATCCTCGACAAGCCGGTGATTGGCGTCACTGGCATCGGAGCAAGCTTCGCTGCCGCCGTCGTGGGCGCCGCCGAGCTTCAGGCCAAGGGCCGCCGTGGCTTCGCTATCCGGTCGGTCGACATGGCCGACGGTTGGGATCTCTGCGACGCCCTTGTAGGCCTCTCGCACCGGGGCCGCAGTGTCGAGACCGTTGCGGCGTTGGAGAAGCTGCCCCAGGCCAGCCGCCTTGCGATCACCAACGACCCGGAAAGCCCGCTGGCGCAAGCCGCTAACCTGCACATCCGGCTGAACAACGGCTCCGACGCCACCCCCTCCAGCACCGGATATACGGCCACTTTGCTCGCGATGGGGATGGCCTTCGAGAAGCTGATCGGCGGCGGCGATGACTTCGCTGCAATTCCAAAATTGGCGAAAGAGGTGCTAGCGGCTGCGGGCAACCGCATGGAGAGGCTGGGCGAGCTGTTCTCGGCGCGTCGAGCCATTGACTGCGTGGGCGCAGTCGCCTCGTTGGGCACTGCGGACGGCGCCTCGCTTCTGATCCGCGAAGCGGCTCGCATTCCAGCTTCGGCCTATGATACCCGGCATTACCTGCACGGGCCGATGGAAGCGATGGATGCCACCACCGGCGTCGTGATCTTTGGCGCGGGGCGCGAAATCGAGCTGGCGCAGCAGGTCGACGCCATCGGTTGCCCGGCGCTGCTTGTCACGACCGAAGATGTGCCGGATGGGAACCGCCTGACGGTCATCAAGGTGCCGAAGGCCGATAACCTGATCGCGCAGGGCATTCTCGATATCTTTGCCGCCCAACTCATCGCAGCTGTACTTTCCGATGCTGCTGGGCTGACAGATACAACGTTCCGCTACAGGATGTCGGACACAAAGGTGCCAAAGGCTGAGGCAGCCTAAGGGCGTTGTTGCACAACCCTGTGGCGGGTGCTCGCGTAGGGACCCGTGGCGCCTATCTGGGCACTCATGAGCAAGCCGTCTCCCGCCCGCTATCGCACGACGAACTGGCC
>NZ_KK088544.1 GCF_000600335.2 Rubellimicrobium mesophilum DSM 19309
TTGTAGGAGCCGGGCGCGGCCGAGCCCAGGCTCACCTCGGCGGCGCCGTCCGCAGCGATGCGCACCCGGTCGCGCGACCAGTTGGTGATGTAGCTGAGCGCTCCGGCGTCCCAGTCCGAGACTTGCCAGTCGCCGTTCGCGTAGCTCTGGCCCCCGAAGACCAGGTCGTTGTTGGTGTCGAACATGGGTTCCCCTTTGGCAGCGGTCGTCCACCGGGCCGGAGGGCCCGGGCGAGCCCAGCCGATGCGCTGGGCTCAAGGCGCGAGGTGGCGCCCGGGCGGGCGGCGCTCCGGGCGGGTCGGTGGTGGCGATGGCCGGCGCGGCTGTCCCTCCGCCCCGGCGTGATCGGGCCTAGAGGTCGGCCGCCCTCACGTCCAGAGGGCTCGCCTGACGCAGCGAAACCCCGCCCAACCCCCCAAGCCCTTGCGCGGGAACTCGCCACCCCCGCCCCAACGCAGCCCCAACACAGCGCCGCAACCCCAAGCCCGCCGCGCCGCGCCAGCCGGCCACCTCCTGTCCCGGTCGGGTCGGCAGAGCCAGGTCACTGGCGACACGGGCGACGGTTCGACCGGATGCCGCACCGGCCGTGCCTCGAGTTGGGGCAAATAACCTGATCGACTTGGATCTCGTGGGTCCTGTGGGCTCCTCGACGCCGGCCAGCCGTTCAATGCCAGGGGGCCGGCACAAGGGGAACCCAGAAGAGCCGGAGCATCACGCCCCCGGTCCATGTCCGGGCGACCTTGGAGACATCGTCCAAGCGATGCCAGATGGCACCGGCCTGCTCTTGGCCTTCACGCTAGCGGCTGGACCAAGGGAGAGCCGCCTTCGAAGGAGCCGCGAATGCCATGTGATGGCCGGTCTGGAGTGGCTACCGCGCACCTGCCCCAAGTGCCTCGCGGGCAGCAGGGCCTGCACACTCGACTGGGTCTCCGCTGGCCTGCTGCGCCCCCTCTGACCTGCCGAGGCGGCAACAAGGGCCAGGGTTCCCTGCGCGCCTTCGATCCTGATCGCTGCGGCAATCGCAACACCATCGGGCGCCATGATAGATGCCTGCAAGGCCTGCGCACCAACGCCACCCCCCTCGTTCAGTCAGGGGCCAAGAGCGTTTCGGCTGGCAATACTGGCTGGCAAGGTACGCTTGGTCTATTCAAGCCGGCATGAAGCTTCGCGCTCTGGAACTCGATGACGCGAAAGAGGCCGCAAGGGTGCTACGTGCATCGTTCGATGAGCGCCTGCCCTGGCTGGCAGGCCTGCACACGCCAGACGAGGACGTCCGCTTCTTCCGCCATCAGGTCTTGCCTGGATCCCAGGCCTATGGCGCCTTCGATGACGTCAGGCTGATCGGCATCATCGCCTTCCGGGAAGGCTGGATCGATCATCTGTACGTCCTTCCTAATGCTCAAAGGCGGGGCATTGGCGCGGCGCTGCTCGCTGTTGCGACTTCGGCTTGGCCCGATCTGTCGCTTTGGACGTTCCAGCGCAATGTCGGTGCGCGCAACTTCTACGAACGACATGGGTTCATTGCAGTCGAAGAGACAGATGGCAGTCTGAACGAGGAGAAGGAGCCTGATGTCCGGTATCGGTGGCGGCGGCCATAGTTGCCCAAGGTCCGTCTGAGCCACCGGGTCACGGATTCGGACCGTCGCCCTGACACCGTCACTTTCGACATGGTTCGGCTGTCGAACTGGGATAACCCGTCATGCCTTCCTTGAGCCCCAGGCTACTTCTGCTCTAGGCCTCGACCGACGATGGCGAGCGACTTGATGGTCATGCCCACCTTTGGTCGCTTGATGGCCGTCGAGTAAGGCAGATGCCCCAAAGAGGCTCCGATCGCGTCCACGCCGCAGGTCCTCAGCGCATTCATTGCCGCTTGATGCAACACGGCCGAACAGTGACATCGGCGGACGAGATCTGGTTTGAGACACATGCTGCAAGTCCTGTCGAACGTCGTCGGCACGACGGGACCTGGCGTCCTAACTTGGCCGCTGCACTGCAATACCGGAAGCGGGACTGTCGGGAATCTTGTGCGCGAGGCCGGGTACATTCAGCTGGCCTTGAAGCGTTCGCCGAAGACGATGGCGAACTGGGTCTTGGCTTCGAACCACTCGCGCGGCGGTCGCTTCCAATCCTCGGCCGCCCGGTTCAGCACGAGGTATAGCAGCTTGGTGGCCGCCTCGTCATTGGGGAAGTGCCCGCGTGCCCGGACCGCGCGGCGCAGCTTGGAGTTTAGCGCCTCGATGGCGTTGGT
>NZ_KK088545.1 GCF_000600335.2 Rubellimicrobium mesophilum DSM 19309
GTGTCGTTGACGTCGGCGTGGGCGTCCACGTGGATCAGCGCCACGGGGCCGTGCCGGTCGCGGATGGCGCGCAGGATGGGCCAGGTCAGCGTGTGGTCGCCGCCGAGCGTCAGGGGGACGACGCCGTGCGAGAGGACCTCGCGATAGGCCTCGGTGATGATCGCGCAGCTCCTCTTGAGGTCGAAGGTGTCGATCGCCACGTCGCCCAGGTCGGCCACCTGCAGGTGCTCGAAGGGCGCGGCGCCGGTGGCCATGTTGAAGGGCCGCAGCATCCGGCTCTCGTCGCGGATCGCACGGGGCCCAAGTCGGGCGCCGGGCCGGTTCGAGGTGCCGATGTCCATGGGAACGCCCACAAAGCAGGCGTCCAGCCCCTCGGCCGTGGCGTGCTGCGGCAGGCGCATCATGGTCGCGGGGCCCCCGAAGCGGGGCATGTCGTTGCCCCCTAAGGGCTGGTTGAAGCGGGTCATGGCAGGCCTCCGGCATAGCGAGCCCTACGGTCATAGCCGCGGGGGCAGCGTGCTGGCCAGCCGAGTGGGTCGATGCCCCACGGTCATGTCTGGCCGGGCGGCCACCCGGGGATTAACACGGAATCCAACATTTCCTTGCGTCCGAGCCGCGCACGATGATCGCCGACCTCGCCTCCGTCCGCTGGATCCATGGCGCGCCCGACTGCGCGCAGAGCGACGATCCCCTGATCCAGGTGATTGAGGCCGACCCGGACACCTATGTCCTTCGGATCAGCAAGTGCTTCAGCTTCGAGGCCAACTTCATCTACTTCCTGCTTGGCGCAGAGCGTGCGATCCTGTTCGATACCGGAGGACCAGCCGATTCGGGCAACCGGGCGCTGCCTCTTCGCGATACAGTGGACGCCGTACTGAACGCGCATCCGCGCGGGGACAGCTTGGAGCTGATCGTAGCGCACACCCATGGGCACCGGGACCATATACACTGGGACTTCCAATTCCGGGACCGTCCCGACACCAGCCTCGTGGGCTTGACGCTCGAAGACGTGAAGGCATTCTGGCGTCTTCCCGACTGGCCCGAAGGCGTGGCGACCCTCGACCTCCTGGGCGGACGGCCCCTGACGGTGTTCCCCATCCCAGGGCACGAACCCACCCATATCGCCGTCTTTGATCCGCGCACAGGCATCTTGCTGACGGGCGACGTCCTCTATCCGGGCCTCCTCACGGTGCGGGACTGGCCCGCCTTCCGCGCGAGCGCTCGCCGTCTCTCGCGCTTCGCCGCCACGCATCCGGTCCATATGGCGTTGGGCCACCACATAGAGATGAGTCGCACGCCGGGGCGCCTCTACCCGCTGGGTGCGACGTGGCAGCCTGACGAGCACCCGCTCCCGCTGGAGCCGTCCGTGATCGATCACCTGCATCGCGCCTGCGAGGCCATGGCCGACGCGCCCCACAGCGCGACCTTCGACACCTTTGCCATCGAGATCATGCCGGAAGCCGAGGCAAGCCTGCGCGGCGCCTGGTAAGCTGCCTAGTGCGAAAAGCGGCCACTCAACCAAAGATAACCTTCCCAGTTGATCTTGACAGCTGAGTTCTCCCGACCGCTTCGAATTCTTCGGTGAACACACGACGCTTCGTTGCGACGAGCTGAGAGCAGATGGGTTGGCGTGGCCTGCTGCCGGTTTCGTGGACAGCGGGTTGAGGTAGCGCCGCCTGACGCTCGAACTCCACGGGGCTGAGATAGCCCAAGGTCGAGTGCCGTCGGGTCGGGTTGTAGAACCGCTCGATGTAGTCGAAGACATCGGCGCGAGCTGCATTCCGGGTGCGGTAGACCTTCCGGGCGGTCCGTTCGGTCTTCAGCGAGGAGAAGAAGCTCTCCATCGCCGAGTTGTCCCAAACATTGCCGGCCCGGCTCATCGAGCAGGTGATGCCGTGGTCAGCCATGAGGCGCTGGAACTGCTCGCTCGTATATTGGCTGCCCTGGACGCCCTTCTGTTTGTCAAGCAGCGATACGGGTCTGGTTGATCTCTTTCTGGCGCCGGAT
>NZ_KK088546.1 GCF_000600335.2 Rubellimicrobium mesophilum DSM 19309
CTTCAACATCAGGCACGCCTGGATGGCAGCATCCGAGAAGGTGGTCGGACGCCCGCGCCGGCCACTCGGGGCGGCGATCCACTCCATCTCGGGATCAAACCAGACCAAAAGCGAGCCGCGCTGCTTCAGGGCTTCACTGTAGGCGCGCCAGTTGGTCGTGCGGTAGGTCGGAGGGTCAGGCTTGGGCATCCTCATCCACTAACCCACTCAGCCTCCAAGAGGAATCCCGCAGGATTTGCGCAACAGAGCCCTTCGAGAGTGAAATAAGGGTGGGGGTTCGTCGTGTTTTGACGCCACTATCATTCTGTATATTTGTAGTCAGGCAGTATTATCCGGCGCTGTGGCATGACGTGACAAAATGGCCCAATTTCGCTGAGATCGCGAACGAGGTTCGCAGGAATCTAGGCTTAGTGGATGCCGACCTTTTCAAGGCTTTGGATTTTGACGAAATGTTCTTGGACTAGTGATTTCGAACATACGTTGCGCGGTTCTGGTACCGTCGACGCGTCATTATTGTGATCGTCTCTGGAGTCTTCGTCCGAATAAAGGTCACTGACGATGAGTCTTGGGTTCGCTCTTGGTAGAGCGCCACTGTCCCAGATCAGCGCTCTTGAGAAAGAGGGGGGCGTTTTGTGAGAGGAGGATGTCTGGTTCACTGCAGCCATCATGGAGCGAAGATGAAGCAGACATCCGGGCCGACGAAGAAGGCGCCTGGCGAGGCCGTCCTCAAGGACATCCGGCGCGTGACGCGCCGCCAGATTGGGGCCGAAGAGAAGATTCGCATCTTGCTGGATGGCCTGCGCGGGGAGGAGAGCATCGCCGAGCTGTGCCGGCGCGAGGGGATCAGTTCGTCGATGTACTACGGCTGGTCCAAGAAGTTCATGAAAGCCGGCAAGAAGAGACTGGCCGGCGACACCGGCCGGGCGGCGACCTCGGACGAGGTGAAGGAGCAGCGCGGTGAAGCCGGGGCCGTGAGGGAGTTGGCTGCCGACCTCATCCTTGAGTACCGCCAGCCTAAAGAAACATGAGGGGCTGGGGAGGACGACGCATGAGGTACACCGCATGCACCAAGGCCGAGATCATCTGGCTCGTGGAACAGTCCCACCTTCCGGTCGGCCGCAACCTGGAGAAGCTCGGGATCCCGAGGGCCACGTTCGAGCGCTGGGTGAAGCAGGTCGTGGCGCTTGTCGAGCACGACAGTCACGCGCGCCTGAAGAACCTCACGCCAGCCGACGTCTATCACGGCGAGGGGGAGGCCATCTTGGCCGAACGTGAGCGGATCAAGAAGCACACCTTCACCCACCAGCGCTTGCAGCATCACGCCACAACCGCCTAACCTTACACCCAGATGGACCAGACCCTCCGATCCTAAGCGACCCCCGCAGTCTCAACTCATCTGACGACGGAAACCCCTTAGTTTGTTAGCTAACGTATGACCCTAATCAAATCTAAAGAGCGAGTTGACGAACATGGTGAGGTGTTTAGGCGTTGTTGCACAACCCTGTGGCGGGTGCTCGCGTAGGGACCCGTGGCGCCTATCTGGGCACTCATGAGCAAGCCGTCTCCCGCCCGCTATCGCACGACGAACTGGCCTGACTACAACGTGGCCCTGCGCCGGCGTGGCTCGTTGCTGGTCTGGCTGGACCGAGAGATGGGGTGGCTGGCACCGGCGAGCGGCCGGCCGGGTCGGCCTGAGACCTTCTCTGACGCGGCGATCCAGTTCTGCCTCAGCATCAAGGTCCTGTTCGGGCTCGCTCTGCGGCAGACGATCGGGATGGTCGAGAGCCTGCTCAGGATGGCCGGTCTGGAGGACTGGCCGGTGCCGGACTACTCCACCCTGTGCCGGCGGCAGAAGACGGTGAGCATTCAGATCTCCTTTCGCCGCTCGGGCGGCAATCTGAACCTGCTGGTCGACAGCACCGGCGTGAAGATGCGCGGCGACGGCGAGTGGCAGG
>NZ_KK088547.1 GCF_000600335.2 Rubellimicrobium mesophilum DSM 19309
GCGCCTGAACAAGGAGGTAAAACGAAGGGCTGACGTCGTCGGCATCTTCCCGAACGAAGAAAGCATCATCCGGCTCATCGGCGCTGTGCTCCTCGAGCAGAACGACGAGTGGCAGCTCCAGCACCGCTACATGCAGGTCGAGGCCATGGCCGAGCTCGATGTCCCGCCGACCGAGAACCCTACCCTCATCTCCACTGAAGCCGCGTGACCATGGCCACCCCAGCTACACCCGAAATCTCCACCTCATTGACGGACGTGACCTGGTCCAAATGCTGAGCCGCGACGCGGCCTTCCACACGAACCGGTTGCACTTCAACTGGATTGACAATCCGGGATCCGTCACTCCCGGCACGCCACGCGACTACAAGGAAAGCGCCGTCGTCCACATTACCAACACAGGCACCGCTCCGCTCAAGGTGCTGGACTCGACGTTGACCGGGCCGTTCAAGCTCGCCAATCCGAACGCCTTCGACAACCTATCGTTTGGCGCCGGCCAGTCGGTCGATGTCACGGTGCTCTTCAATCGTGCGGGCTACATACCTAAGGCGAACGGCGTCACCGGGGTCTTCGAGGGCCGGCTGACGCTGCAAACCAATGAGGCAACCAATTCGACCGCCAAGGTGAACCTGTCGGGCTTCTGGCAGCAGCGCGACGAGGGCGGCTGGGAGCCCAACCTCAACGAGGTCTGGAAGATCTTCGGCTTCGGCAACGTCATCGAGGGTCTCTCGCTCAATAACGGGGGCGAGTTCTCGACGTTGAATTTCTACGACGTCTACCTGCCGGCGGACGATACGGAGGTGCTCTCACGCTACTGGCGGCTGGCCGACGGGGTCACCTCGGCCAAGGTCACGCAGATTGCGGGCTTCCACAAGCCGGCCGGAGCGAACTTCAACATCCATGCGCCTGGCAACAAGAGCGCGAATGTCCAGCTCATTTACCATGACCCGCTTCAGAACCAGACCGTCTTGCCACTACGGCCGAACGGGGCCTTCGGCACTGCGACCTTCAACAATGCCACCGTGCCGGACGCCTGGACAGGCAGCGACATCTTCGGCCTCCTTGTGGCGGGGCAGTCGACCAATCCCGACCTGAACCCGACCGGGACCGGCGCGCCGACCCAGGCACAACTCGACGCCCGCTATCCGGGCTACACGGTCAAGAACGGCAACGTGTTCGACCCGAGCGGCAAGGCGGTGCCCGACGGCTACACCGTCCGCGTGTTCCAAGCCTTCAATTCCGAAGGCCACCCGTTCAAGAACACCTACCTGGTCGCCCAGGACTACACCGGCGTCAACTACGACTATCAGGACAACGTCTACGTGATCCAGGGCATCACGCCGGTCTTCAATGGCGGAACGACGACCCGTGCCAGCTTATCCCGGAGCTCCGGCGACGTTCAGGACGTTGGCAAGTCGGGGGATGACTTCCTTATCGGGTCTGGGGGGTCGGACCTTCTGCGGGGGCATGGGGGCGAGGACCACCTGAGCGGGGGGGCGGGCGAGGACCGGCTCGTCGGCGGGGCGGGGCGGGATG
>NZ_KK088548.1 GCF_000600335.2 Rubellimicrobium mesophilum DSM 19309
CGCCCGACTGGCTCAGCGAGGACGCGGCGGCCGAGTGGACGCGCGTCATGCCGATCCTGACCGAGCGGCGCATCCTGACCGAGGCGGACCTGGGCTCCCTGGAGAACTACTGCACGGCCATCGGGCAGGTGCGGCAGATGGAGCGCCACCTGCAGGACTATGGCCACATCCTCGACGTGGAGGGCGTCTGGAAGCGCAACCCGGCCGTGGGCGTCCAGTCCGACGCCATGACCCGCGCCCGCCTCCTCGCAGCCGAACTCGGCCTCACGCCCGTTTCCCGCTCCCGCCCCGCCATCCGCGAGGAGGACGACGATGCTGACGCCCTCGTGGATTGAGGACGGCTCCGAAATCCCCGACCCGCTGGGCTATGGGGAGCGGGCCGTGGCGTGGCTCAAGCGGCTGAAGCATCCCAAGAACCCTGCCCCCGGCCACCCCTTCCAGCTCGACCCCTGGCAGGAGCGGATCGTGCGGCGCGTCTACGGACCCCGGAACCCGGACGGCTCCCGCGTGGTCCGTCGCGTCGTGCTCCTGCTGCCCCGGGGTAACCGCAAGACCAGCCTCGCCGCCGGGCTCACGCTCCTGCACCTGGTCGGACCCGAGAAGGCCCCAGGCAACCTGATCGTCTCGGCCGCCTCCGCGCATGAGCAGGCGCTGGAGCTCTTCAACGAGGCCGCGATGGTGGTTCAAGGGGACCCGCGCCTCGACAAGCACCTGAGCGTCCGGGAATACGTCTCGAAGATCAGCTTCCCGCGCGACCGCTCCCGCTACGTGGCCGTGGCCTCGGACGGCAAGGTCCAGCACGGCAAGACCCCGAACGTCGTCATCGCCGACGAGCTGCACGCCTGGGAGGGCCGCGCCGGCCTGCGCCAGTGGGAGGCGCTCGACTCCGCCCTGGTGAAGGTGCCGGGCACGCTCCTCATCGTGGCCAGCACGTCGGGCCGGGGGCAGGAGAACCTGGCGTGGGAGACGGTCTCTTACGCCATCAAGGTGCAGAAGGGCGAGATCGACGACCCCGCCACGCTGCCCGTCATCTTCATGGCTGAGGCCGAGGACGACTACCGCGACGAGGCGCTCTGGTTCGCGGTGAACCCCGGCCT
>NZ_KK088549.1 GCF_000600335.2 Rubellimicrobium mesophilum DSM 19309
GGGGGGGCGCAGCCCGCCATCGCGAGGAGCGCCAGAGCTCCTCCGCCCGCCAGCACCTTGCGTCTATCCGTCATGGTCCGTCCTCCCTGGTCCTTCGTAGGCCTCACGAAAATCGCTGCCCACCTCGCCGAGGAACCGGTCCTCGGCCGCCTTCGCGATGGTCTTGTACCGTTCGCGGTAGAGCTGCCAAAGCAGCGCCGACCGACCTCCGGCCAGTATGGCACGAAGCCGGCCGGCCGCCTCCAGGTCTCGCTCGATCTCCTCGGGGTCGAAGCGGTCGATCATCCGCCGCAGGGCCGACTGCAGCCCTGACCAGGACCGGAGCTGATGATCGGCAAGATCGCGTTGCGCTGCCGCGATCGCCGCGTCCGCATCCATGTAGCCCGGACGGGGTGGCCCGATCATCGCCTCGAGCACGTCCTCGGTCATGGGCAGGAACTTGAGCGGATTGACCTCCGACGAGCCGATCACAGTCTGCGCCACGCGCAGGTTCCGCTTCTCCCGAGCCCGGCTCCGGAGGGACTGCTCCAGAGCCTCGACGAGCGCCCGGAAGCGGCGACCGAGGGCCTCCATCTCGGCTGGCCCGATCCCCGCCGCGCGGGCCGGATCGAGGCCCATGCCCTTCAGGAACGCCTCGCCCAGACCCGGCGCACCCGACGGGACGGCCACTGGAGGCGGCTCGGCAGCCAGAGGCCGAGAGGGCTGGGGGACGATGGGCGGCGGCTCCGGCTCGCGCCTGATGGCGTGGACCTCCGGGGGGCGGCTGGGCGTCTCGGGCCCCAGGAACGAGGCTCCGAAATCGCCGAAGGGATCGAGCTCGGCATCCCGGGCTGGCGTGGTCGCCGGGCGATCGGGCTCCGCCTTGGCCGAGGGAAGCGGATCGAGGGTGAACGGGTCATCGAAGAGGGGCGGCGCGGGGGTCCTGGCCTCCAGGCCGCCGGACGGGGCCCGGACACGATCGCGCGGCGCGTCGAAGGGATCGGGGAGCGAGGCGGGGCGAGGCGGAGGGGGCGGCTCGGCCGAGGGGTGGCGCGAGAAGAACTCGTCGGCGGCGAAGCTGCCCTCCGCACGCGTCGCGGCGGGCGCGGCGGGGGGG
>NZ_KK088550.1 GCF_000600335.2 Rubellimicrobium mesophilum DSM 19309
TTGTAGGAGCCGGGCGCGGCCGAGCCCAGGCTCACCTCGGCGGCGCCGTCCGCAGCGATGCGCACCCGGTCGCGCGACCAGTTCGTGATACGGGTGAGCGCCCCCGCGTCCCAGTCCGAGACTTGCCAGTCGCCGTTCGCGTAGCTCTGGCGACCGAAGACCAGATCGTTGTTGGTGTCGAACATAAGTTCCCCATTGGCAGCAGCCGTCCGCCGGGCCGAGCGGCCCGGGCGAGCCCAGCCGATGCGCTGGGTTCAAGGCGAAAGAAATTTATCCGAGGGACGCGCGTCCCAAGCGGTTCGTGGTGTCGATGAAGCCGGCACAGCTGTCCCACCGCGTCGGCGTGATCGGGACTAACGGGTGATCGAACCTAAGTCCATGTTGCTGGCCGGCCACAGCGGAGCGTCGCTCAAGACTTGCAAGCACTTGCGCGGGAACTCGCCAGCCGCGGCCTCAACACCGACTGAGCTCACGGTGCAGTCGGGGGCTGATCTGCTCGGACCTCATCAGCCTTTGCCCGGAACCGCCCGGAGCGTACGAGAGTTCTTGGAGCAGGGTTTGTCGTGACCCGCGTCGAGCGACGAAACGCCGTCCAGGGACTGTCCCAACGTTCCCCTGCCGGCTGCGACCTCAACCCCCCCTGTGCCGCTCCTCCCCTGAGCGAGCACAGGGGGCGGTGTCCCTTCAGAGCGGCAAGCTGCACAGCGCGGACAGAACGGGCGAGGCGTTCGGGTCCGTCTCGGCCCGCCTACTGCGGGAGGTTCGCGCTCCGGTAAGGCGCTAAGACAAGCACCGCCACCGCCGTTAGAGCACGAAGTCGTCCACGGTGAGCGTGCCACCGCCCCGGACCAGGATGGTCATCTCGGGCCGCGCGTCGTCGTCGACGTTGAGCTCCACGAGCAGGCCGGCCTTGACCTCGCGCAGGCGGATCTCGCCCGCCGAGAACGAGCCGTCCTGGTCGAGCGTGAAGCCCTGGTGGCCCGGCTCGTCCGCCACCGCGTCGATGGCGCGCAGCACGATGCGGTCCTGCCCGGGCTCGAAGTCGGCGATCACGTCGCGCGCCGCCCGGCCCGGGCCGCTGTCC
>NZ_KK088551.1 GCF_000600335.2 Rubellimicrobium mesophilum DSM 19309
GCGGCGGGCGCGGTCGCCCCGGGCTGGGCCTCGCCGTCAAGCGAGGCATCCTCCTGGGCCGGGGCCACGGGGGCCTCCTGCGTGGCGGAGGCCGGCGCCGTGGCCTCGGAGGGGGGAACCGCCCCGCTGCCGTAGAGGTAGTCGAAGAAGGCGTTGTCGGGCGTCAGCACCAGCGTCGAGTTGGAGCCCTTGAGCGCCCGTTCGTAGGCCTGCATCGAGCGGTAGAACTGGAAGAACTCCGGGTCCGCGCCATAGGCCTGGGCGAAGACGCGGTTGGCCTCGGCGTCGGCCTCGCCGCGCGTGACGTCGGCGTCGCGCTCGGCCTCCGAGATGGTCTCGGTCACCGTGCGGTCGGCGGTGGCGCGCACGCGCTGCGCCGCCTCGTTGCCGCGCGCGATCTCGTCGGCGGCCTCGCGCTCCCGCTCGGCGCGCATCCGGTCGAAGGTCGCGGCGAGGTTCTGCTCGGGCAGGTTGGTCTGCTTGAGCCGCACGTCCACGACGGTGATGCCCAGGTCCTCGGCCTGCGCCTGCGCGAGGTCGCGGATGCGGGTCATCAGGCTGCCGCGCTCGGCCGACAGGATCACGTCCGAGGTGACCTGGTCGGCGCCCAGCACCTCGCGGATGGTGGCGTTGAGGATCGAGCCCAGACGGTCCTGCGCCGTGGCGATGCCGCCCGCGCCGACGGCCTGCCGGAACTGCACCACGTCGTTGATGCGGTAGCGCGCGAACGCGTCCACCACGAGGCGGCGGTCGTCCGAGGGCGTGACCTCGATGGTCTCGGTGTCGAGGCTCAGGATGCGGTCGTCGTACTTCACGACCTCCTGGATGAAGGGGATCTTCAAGCCCAGGCCCGGCTCCTCGCGGACCTGCTTGATCTGCCCGAACTGGAGCACCAGGGCCTTCTCCCGCTCGTCCACCACGTAGATGGAGCTGAGGAGCAGGACCAGGGCGACGCCCAGCGCGACGATGGCGGCGGTGACGGAGCGGCGCATGTCAGTTCCCCGTGGCATTCGTGGCGGCGCCGGCAGGCGCGACGGCGGTCCCGCCCGCGGCGGGGGCGGCGGGCGCCGGC
>NZ_KK088552.1 GCF_000600335.2 Rubellimicrobium mesophilum DSM 19309
CCCGCCACTGGGTGAAGGCCTCCGAGCCGCGGAAGCCGACGGTGTGGTCCTCGAGGCTCGCCCAGTCCACGAGGAGCCGGTAGAGGCCGGGCACCTCCACCACCCGGTGCAGCCGCACGCCTCGGCAGCCCGGCGAGGCCAGGAACAAGGGCACCGCCTCGCGCACGGCCGCCTCGAAGGCGGCCTCCCGCCCAGGGGCGATGGTCAGCTCGGCGGTCTCGAGGATCATGGCGGGCCTTTCAGGCGTTGCATCGGTACGCTCGCCGAGCGGGTCGCAGACGTTGCCTGGGTGGTCAAGCCCGGGCGCGCGGATCCGAGGACTGGGCTGTCATCCCGGCCGTCGCCTTGCGCGCGCCCGTTGTCGCATGATCGGGGGGAGGGCGACGAGGAGGGTGGCGAGGAGGAGGAGGGCGAGCGAGATCGGGTGGGTGAGGAAGACGGTGGCGTCGCCCTGGCTGATGGCGAGGGCGCGGCGGAACTGCTGCTCGGCGAGGGGGCCGAGGATGAGGCCGACGATGGCGGGGGCGACGGGGACGTCGAGGGCGCGCATGCCGAAGCCCGCGAGCCCGATGATCCAGAGCGCCCAGACGTCGACGAGG